>JBELHH010000021.1:0-50104 GCA_042091515.1 Flavobacterium sp.
ATGATGTTGCCCTTGGAGGGTCACCGGTTTTTACTTTCGCTAGTTCCAACGTAGGGACAAGTATTACAATAAACACTACTGATTTTACGATCAGTGGAACCTATTCAGAGAATTATACACTTACTCAACCCGTGCTTTCGGCTGATATTACCCCAAAAACACTATCCATTGTTGGTCTGTCAGGAGAGAGTAAAATTTATGATGGAAACATTAATGGAACAGCATCAGGGACTCCATCATTATTAGGAGTAGTGATAGGGGACGATATAAGTTTAGGAGGATCTCCAGTCTTTGCTTTTGCAAGTTTCAATGTAGGGACTGACATAGATGTTTACACATTTGGTTATTTCATTTTAGGAACTGATTCTGAGAATTATAGCTTAGCAGAACTTATACTTTCAGCCGACATTACTCCTGCGGGATTAATGATTACCGCCGATGCTGGACAAACAAAAATTTATGGAGAAACTGATCCTACACTAACGTATACCATCACAGGGTTTGTAAATGGAGATACTGAGCTTAATTTAAATAGCCCAGTATCGATTTCTAGAGCACCTGGAGAATCTGCAGGAGCATATGCCATTACTCCTTCTGGAGCATCAATAACCAACTACGAGATCAGTTATATTACAGAAAACTTCACTATTAACCGCAGATCAATCACACTTACTGCGATGACCCAAGAGAAGATTTATGGAGATGAACTAACCCTAGATAATACTGCCTTTTTAATTACAGATAATGATTTAGATGCACTTTTACCAAATGGAGAGACAATAGATGCTGTAACCTTAGTTAGTATAAATGGAGTGGATGCCTCTACTACAGCAGATGTAGGGACCTATGTTGATGAGATTTCAATTACCCCATCACTTTCAGGAGCCAGTACATTAACAGGGTCAAATGGATTTGAACAGGAAAACTATGAGATTAGCTATCAATCAGGAGATTTATTGATTAGTCCTAGATCAATTACACTTACTGCCATGACCCAAGGGAAGATTTATGGAGATGAACTAACCCTAGATAATACTTCATTTTTAATTACAGATAATGATTTAGATGCACTTTTACCGAATGGGGAGGCTATAGATGCCGTAACCTTAGTTAGTATAAATGGAGTGGGTACCTCTACCACAGCAAATGTAGGGACTTATGTTGATGAGATTTCAATTACCCCATCACTCTCAGGAGCCAGTACGTTAACAGGGTCAAATGGATTTGAACAGGAAAACTATGAGATTAGCTATCAATCAGGAGATTTATTGATTAGTCCTAGATCAATTACACTTACTGCCATGACCCAAGGGAAGATTTATGGAGATGAACTAACCCTAGATAATACTTCATTTTTAATTACAGATAATGATTTAGATGCACTTTTACCAAATGGTGAGACTATAGATGCAGTAACTTTAGTTAGTATAAATGGAGTGGATGCCTCTACCACAGCAGATGTAGGGACCTATGTTGATGAGATTTCAATTACCCCATCACTCTCAGGAGCCAGTACATTAACAGGGTCAAATGGATTTGAACAGGAAAACTATGAGATTGGCTATCAATCAGGAGATTTAATAATTAACCCGGCTTCATTAACAGTAACTGTAAGTTCAGGACAAACCAAAGTGTATGGAGAAGCAGACCCAATATTCACTTATAGTATTGCAGGCTTTGTAAATGGAGATTCAGAATCCGACCTAGATACAGCAGTAACAATTACAAGAGCCTCAGGAGAGACTGTGGGAGATTATGTAATCACCCCATCAGGGGCAGCAGATTTAAACTACAGTATTAGTTTTGTGCCAAGTACATTTGCTATTACACCAGCTATTTTAACAATTACTGGATTGGTTGGAAAGAATAAAGTGTATGATGAAACAACAATAGCCACTACCACAGGTACTGCGGTTCTTTCCGGAGTCATAATAAATGACGATGTGACCCTAGGAGGTTCGCCAGTTTTTACTTTTGAAAGCGCTGAGCCAGGAATTTTTATTATGATTACCACCAATGGATATATCATTACCGGAACAGACAGTGGAAACTATATATTAATCCAGCCCGTCCTTTACGCAGATATCACAAATCCAGATGAAGATTGTGATGGAGACGGAATTATAGACAGTCTAGATTTGGATAATAGTGCATGCTCATCTTCTATACAAGAGATTACAACCTATGGGTTTTCACCAAATGAAGACGGTATCAACGATGTTTGGACTATAGAAAAGATCTTAGCTTACCCAAATAATATTGTAAAAGTTTTTAATAGATCAGGGAAGTTAGTTTTTGAGCAAAGAGGTTATCAAAATGACTGGAACGGAGAATCAAATCAGTTAAGTAGTAATAGGTTAGGCTATAAGCTTCCGGTTGGACCTTATATTTTCATAATAGATTTATCAGATGGGAGTAAGCTCATAAAGGGCTGGATTTATATCAATTATTAATCAAAGTGGTATGATAAGTCAATTTCAAAAAACAACACATATGAAAAAATCGATTATCATAATCATTGCTGCTTTCATACTAATATTCGAGCAAGCAACAGCCCAACAAGATCCCAACTTTACTTTGTATAATTTTAACATGAACATTATTAATCCTGCTTTTGCAGGAATTAAAGAAAGCCCAGAGTTAAATCTAGTGTATAGAAGTCAATTTTTAGGAATAGATGATGCACCAAGGACAATTTCTATGGCATATTCTAAGGCCATGGGTAAAAATATTGGATTTGGAGTATCGGTAATTACCGATAAAGTGTTTGTGTTAAATCAAACAGATCTCGCAATAGATATTTCTTATAAAATACAGGTAGGAGAAAAGACAAATTTATATTTTGGACTAAAAGCAGGAGGAGGTTTTACTAATATCGATTTAACAAGAGCCAATAATCAAGGAATTGACCCTCTTTTTTCGGAGAATCAAGATTTTTTCAACCCTCATATTGGTGCAGGAATTAATATTCAGAATGAAAAGTATTTTATTTCAATATCTACTCCTAATTTATTAATGGGGAAAAGATATGAGAAACAAGGAAATACACCTAGTATAGCAGTTGATAAGTCTCATTATTATATCGGTGGAGGTTATAACTTTCGTATTAATGAAGATTTATCACTTATGCCAAGACTTATGATTCGAACTGTTGAAGGAGCCCCAACAAGTTATGACGTGGGAACCTCTTTAGATATTCAAAACAAATTTCAGGCAGGAATAAATTTTAGAGTAGATGAAATGACATCGTTCTATTTACTTTTGCAAGTGGTTGATAAGTTAAAATTGGGAGCTGCCTATGATATGACTACTTCTGATGTCAATTTGGTAAATGATGATGGCTCACTAGAATTGATTCTTAAATATCAGTTTTAAAAATAGAATCATAAATAGATTATTTAAATCTCTGGGGTTTATTCTTGGGGATCATTTATAAACAACTTATTTGAAGGATTGAATTTTCTTAAATGACTTTGAGGAATTGCATGTGTTAGTGTCAGAATTAAAATTTTATCAATTTTTTTTAATAAAAAACAACTATTTTTACAATAAATTAACTAACCAATGAAACTATACTTCACCCTTTTAGCTGTGGTATTTTTAACTGCTAGCACCTATGCCCAAGTGGGTATTAACAATTATAATCCAGATACTTCATCGGCACTGGATATTACCTCTGAAACAGGAGGTCTTTTGATCCCAAGAATGACAGAAATCCAGCGTGAGGCTATTTCATCCCCAGCTGAAGGGTTAATGATTTATCAAACAGATGCAACAACAGGGTTTTATTTTTACAACGGAATAGATTGGTCAATAATAGAAAGTGCTGCTTCAACCACTCCAGGTCCTCAGACGGGAATAGAAAGTACATCATTAATTACCTCAGGAACTGTTCCTTCAGGAAAGACATGGAAAATAAGTAGTTTTCTGCCTTCAGTATCTTTAAGAGGACAAGATAATTTTATAGTTCAGATAAACGGGGTAAATATGTACCTTGGTAGTACAAGTGTTGGAAGCACTGGAACAGATAATTGGCATGGGATTAATTCACAAGCTTTCCTTGGTCAAAATAGTATTTACCTACCTGAAAATACAACCATTAGTACTGTTTCAAATATTTCTTTCTTAAACATTGCGGTGTATGATAATTCAACAATAGATTCAAAACTAATCACGGCATCATCTACTGTTCCAGCAAATAAAATGTGGAAAGTTGAGGCTGTTTTAGCAGGGAATAGTCTTGTAGATACGCTGGATCAAATAATTTCTATTAATAATAATAATGTTTATATTGGTGGAATTAAAACAGGATCAGCAGGGAATAATACAACAGAACGAGAAATAACCTCATTTCCTCATAAATTTGAGTTATGGCTTCCGGCTGGATCAACAATAGCCCCAGGGTCAAATGTTGCGGCAATTTCAGTTATTGAATACTAATCATTTTTAAAAAATTAACCTATGAAACAAATTTTCACATTTTTAGCAGTAGTATTACTAACTGCAACAACCTATGCTCAAATAGGTATCAATACTTATTCTCCGAATTCTTCATCAGCTTTGGATATTACCTCTACCACAAAAGGGTTGTTAATACCAAGAATGACAGCAGCCCAACGTAATGCGATTACTTCACCAGCTCAAGGTCTAATTATTTTTTGTACGGACTGTGCGTCTGGCGAAGGCGAGTTGCAGGTTAAATTTACATCCAGTTGGAAAAACACAATAGGTGGTGATGTAAATGACCCATCTCCTCCTCCAGAGGTAGGTGATTTTTATCAAGGCGGCGTTGTTTTTTATTTATTTGAAGCTGGAGATACAGGTTATGTTGCGGGAGAGACCCACGGTTTGATTGCAGCAGTAGAAGACCAGAGCTCTAGTATACAATGGTATAATGGTTTTTATTCTAGTACAGGTGCAACAGGGACAGCTGTAGGTGTAGGAAGCGCAAATACAGATGCTATTATAGCTGTACAAGGCGCTACAGAAACATCTTATGCAGCAGGACTGGCAAGGGCCTATACTGGAGGAGGATATACTGATTGGTTTTTACCTTCAATAGATGAGTTAAACAAAATGTATTTAAAAAGTGGAGATATAAACACTACTGCTGCAGCAAATGGTGGTAGTGATTTTGTTACTGATGACTACTGGAGTTCTTCGGAGATCGATAACTATTACGCGGTGATTCTGTATTTTGGCAATGGTGGTATTCAGTTCAACTCCGATAAGGCCTACATCTCCAGTAGCGTGCGTGCCGTTCGAGCTTTTTAGAACTTTAATTAGTTATCAATTTAACAGAACATCCCTACAGAAATGTAGGGTTTTTTTTATTTTACTATTTTCTAAATTCTCTAGCAGGAATATTCATTTTATATCAAAAAGATATTTCACTATTCAACTAATATTTTTTTGTTAAACTTTATTACTACAATATTTAGATATTGTATGATACTAGAGTAATTCATCTGCCGAAATCATAGTCAAAAAACCTTATTTAGGTACTAAATTAGGTACAATTTATAAAAATAAACCCCTAAACCCAGATATAAAAAGGGTTGAGGGTTTTTGATTGTACTCGAGGTGGGAATCGAACCCACACTCTCGAAAGAACTGGATTTTGAATCCAGCGCGTCTACCAATTCCGCCACTCGAGCATAAAATTAAGAGGTTTTGCAAATTTAAAAAATATTTTATGATTGTGAGATTTAAACTGTAAAACTCATTAAATAATTTTACTTTTGTGTAACACAACATCTTAAACCTAACTAATACGAAGACAAATGTCAAAAAACCAATTATCTCCAAAGCTATTTGGGTGTTCCCAAAGCATGGTATTAGCCGAAAAAATTGCGAAAGAATACGGTTTTCCTCTAGGAAAAGTAAAAACAACCAAATTTAGCGATGGAGAATTTCAACCGGCTTTTGAAGAGTCTGTCAGAGGAAGAAGAGTTTTTATTATTGGATCTACTTTTCCTTCGGCCGATAATCTCATGGAGATGCTCTTAATGTTAGATGCGGCAAAAAGAGCTTCCGCAAGACATATTACTGCTGTAATGCCTTATTTTGGATGGGCTCGTCAAGACAGAAAAGATCAGCCAAGAGTTGCAATCGGGGCTAAATTAGTAGCCAACATATTACAAGCAGCAGGAGCCACAAGAATTATGACCATGGATTTACATGCCGATCAGATTCAAGGGTTTTTTGAAAAACCTGTTGATCATTTATATGCTTCAACAATTTTTATGTCCTACATTAATAATTTAAAACTAGAAAATTTAACAATTGCTTCTCCAGATATGGGAGGATCTAAAAGAGCTTATGCTTACTCTAAGTATCTAATGTCTGATGTTGTCATATGTTATAAACAAAGAAAAAAAGCAAATGTTATAGGTCATATGGAGCTGATAGGTGATGTAAAAGGGAAGAATGTAATTCTTGTTGACGACATGATTGATACTGGAGGAACCCTTACGAGAGCTGCAAATTTAATGATGGAAAGAGGAGCACTAAGTGTTCGTGCGATCTGTACACATCCAATCCTTTCTGGTGATGCATATGATAAGATTCAAAACTCTCAATTAACAGAGCTAATTGTCTCTGATACTATCCCATTAAAGAGGCAGATTTCTAAAATAAAAGTTGTAACTTGCGCCCCCTTATTCGCTGATGTTATGGACAAAGTCCAACACAACACATCGATAAGCGATCAATTTTTAATGTAACAACTATTTAAGTAAAAAAGTAATGAAATCAATTACAATCAAAGGATCAAAAAGAGAAAGCGTAGGTAAAGTAGCAACGAAAGCCTTACGTAATGCTGGTATGGTTCCGTGTGTGATATACGGAGGAGATAAGCCAGTGCATTTTTCTGCAGAAGAAAAAGCATTTAAAAAACTGGTATATACTCCAAATGTATATACGGCAACGATTGAGCTCGACGGACACACATTTGCTGCTATCTTGCAAGATATTCAGTTTCATCCAGTCACAGACAAAATCTTACATATAGATTTCTATCAGTTATTTGATGATAAAGAAGTAACCATGAATATTCCTGTAAAATTAACAGGAACTTCTCCTGGTGTTTTAAATGGTGGCTCGTTACGTTTTACAAACCGTAAGCTAAAAATTAAAGCCCTTCCTGCTAAATTACCAGACTTTGTGATTGCTGATATTTCTGAATTAAAAATAGGTAATAAATTATTTGTTACTGAATTGTTTAATGATGATTATACATTTATGCACCCAGACAATACGGTAGTTGTTCAAGTTAGAACATCTCGTAATGCAGTAGAAGATGATGTAGAAGCAACTGAAGCAGCGACAGAAGAAGTAACTGAAGCAGCAGCAGAATAAATAAAAGTGAGAACTTCATAGTGAAAAGCGTTACCCATGTGTAGCGCTTTTTTATTTTCTTATTTTTACACATCAAATACTTTTAATTATTTCCAAAACATAGAAAGAAATTAAATAAGAAATCATGAGAAAATTATTAATTGTTGGTCTTGGTAATATTGGAGAAAACTATGAAAGGACACGTCATAATATTGGATTTCAACTTGTGGATGCTTTAGCAAAAGATCATGACGTTAATTTTGAGTCAGAAAAATTAGGGGATTTGGCTAGTTTTAGATATAAAGGAAGGTTTTTTATGTTGTTAAAGCCAAGTACCTATATGAATTTGAGCGGAAAAGCAGTAAGGTACTGGATGACACAAGAAAAAATACCCTTAGAAAATATATTAATTGTTACGGATGATGTAAATATTGAATTTGGTGCAATAAGAATTAAAGTAAAGGGAAGTGCTGGTGGTCATAACGGGTTAAAAGATATTCAGCATCAATTAAACACACAACAATATCCCCGTTTTCGTTTTGGTGTTGGTGGAGATTACCCTAGAGGACGTCAAGTAGATTTTGTTCTTGGTTCTTGGACCAAAAAAGAAGAAAGTCAACTTATTGAAAGGATTCCATTAGCAGTAAAAGCTATACTATCGTTTGGAACAGATGGTGTGCACCCTACCATGAACGCATTTAACGGCAAGTAATAATTTAAAATCAAATAGCATTTAAAAAAAATAAAAGCTATTGTCTTTCAAAACTAGCATTCGCATTAATAGAAGACGATAAACTTCCTTCGGTCTGTTCTATTTGCTGACTAATAGAGAAAGAGGTTTCGTCTAACATAGTAACATTAAAAGTACCCTCTAAAAAGTCACTATTTTGAGAAAGGAAAGTGATGGTATTCTCAGAGGGGTTTAGCGAATAAGAACCCGCATCGTTTACAATAATAATTTCAGAATTAGTAATAGGGTCAGCTCCAATAGGAGTAATTGTTGTTACAACTCTGTATTGACCATCCATTGTATATGTTCCGTTTGGGTTGATATCAAAATCAACTTGAAATGTATCGCCCACGCTTGTAGCGTTAGAGATAGTCACGGAAACTCCAGAAGTAATCGCAGAAATTTCAGAATCGATTTCTACATTAGAAATATGATAGAGCCCAGCTAAGTTATCAGTTGTTAAACTAAGTTGGGGGTCACTTTGATTATCATTACAACTTATAATAGATAGAGTTGCGAATAATAATAAAATAAATTTAACTGTTTTCATGATGTTTTTAAGATTAATGTTTACAATATAATTTTTTATTGAAATGATTTTTTACTTTAATTTTCATTGGCAAACCACTCTGCAAAAGAGGTTTCGGTTTCTTGTAATTTTATCGAAAATAACTTGATATTTTTAGGGAGTCTTTGGTTAATTTTCTCAGCAAAATCAATAACCATCATTTCACTCGTAGGTTGATAATCTACCAATATAACATGATGACCTCTGTCTTTTAATACATTTGCCAATTCTATATGAGGCGTATTTTTATTAAAAACAGTCGCATGATCAAATTGGTCTACAATTTCTTCTTTAACAATTTTTTTTAAATCAGAAAAGTCAATCACCATTCCATACTTTACATGAGAAGAATCATCAATTGGAGTTCCTAGCACTGTTACGGAAAGTTTATAACTGTGACCATGAACATTTCTACATTTCCCGTCATATCCATATAAGGCATGGCCCGTTTCAAAATTAAATTGTTTAGTAATTCTAATAGTGCTCATAGAAAGTATTTCTTCAAAATTAACCCTTTTCAACTAAGGGTAAAAATTTTCTTCTAAATTTCACAACTAAAGGAGCACCTCTAGCAAAAATCCATAAGAAAAAAGCACTCCATATTCCCTGAAGCTTAAAATGATAGTAGTCTAAAATTAATAAAGTTGGGATAAAAATTACCAAGGTAGAAAATAAAAGAATATTCCGTAATAATGCCATTTCTCCCATTCCTTTAAATAGGGCATCATAAATAAAGGTAATGGCACATAAAGGTTGCATGAGTAAAATGATCCAAAACACTTTTTGAAATTCTTGCTGAACCCTAATGTCTTTGATAAAAAGTGGCCCAATATTATCATAAAAAACAGCTCCTAAAAGAGAAAGTATCAATCCAGTAATAATCCCGTAAACAATTAATTTATGACTTAGTTGAACTAGTTTTTTGTACTCTTTACTACCAAGTAATCTGCCTGCTAACACATTTCCAGCACCAGAATAACCATCAATAATAAAAGCCCCTAAGAACCAAAGATTAATTCCTATTGTATAAGCAGCAATGTATTCTTCTCCATAACTAGTGGCATAGGATGTAGCAAAATAAAGTGCTATATTTAATGCAATAGTCCTCACAAATAAATTTAATACCATTTTTAAAAGCGTAGGCACCTCTTTATTTAAAGGGGCTGTTATTTTTAACGAAATGGTTGTTTTTTTAAGTAAAAAGATAACGGATAATAAAGCCATGGAAATTTGTGCAATAACGCTTGCATAGGCTGCTCCCTTAATATTCATCGCAGGAATAACTCCATCTATCCCGTAGACTAATATAAGGTCTAAAATAACATTTAGTAAGGCTCCTGAGATTGCAATAATCATGGGATAAAAAGTGTTTTGCAAGCCTCTAAATATTCCAAAAACAGCGAAGATAAATAAAGAGAAAGGAAAACCAAATATTCTAATTTTATAATATTCGGTACTATACTCTAAGGTGATCCCTGAGGCATTGTAAATTTCAAAAATTTCTTTTGCAAACGGATAGGTTAGGAAGAGAATCACAAAACTCCCAGTAACCATAATAGCAATAGCTTGAGCGGGTAATGTTTTAATTTCATTTAATTTATTGGCTCCTAAATACTGAGAGATGATTGAAGAAATAGCACTTCTTATTTGACCAAACACCCATATCAACATGGATATAAATGCCCCAACGATGCCAACAGCAGCGAGACTTTCAATTCCATTTACTTCAATATTTCCAACAATAGCAGTGTCTGTGATGGATAAAAATGGTTCGGCAATTCCAGCAATCAATGCTGGAATGGCAAGTGTATTAATTCGTTTAAAACTGATATCTGTTTTCAAGGAAAAAAATTCTAAGACAAAGTTACAATTTGACTTTGGAAGAAATTTAGATCATACAAAAAAATGTACCTTTGTTAAAAAAATAAATCTCTATAAAGGATGAATCATATCTTAGTCCCCATCGGTTCCAAAGAAAATGCTTCGAACACTCTTCAATACGCGATTGATTTAGCACAAGAGTTAGAAGCAAAAGTATTTGTCCTTAGAGCATATAAAGTGTTCTCTAAGGTAGGAACCCTAATCAATATGAACGATATTTTAGAACGTGAAACAACGTTATATATTCAGACAATGATTCAATCTGTTGATACAAAAGCAGTAGATGTAAAAATGATTTCTGCCAAAGGAGGTATTTTAGATAGTATTCAAGCAGTTAATAAAGAATTAGGAATTGATTTAATTGTTGTTGGTCCTAGAAGTAATTCTATCAAAGAAGAAGTGTTTTTAGGATCAACCTCTGGGAGTATTGTAAAACAGACGCAAATTCCTGTTTTAATTGTTCCTGAGTATTTTCAATTTTCACCTTTTAAGGTAGCTTTAACAGCATTTAAATCTGGTAAAATTGAAAAGGATGGGGTTTTATTCCCTCTGCAAGAAATTATTAAGAAGTTTTATACCACTGTACATTTATTATTGGTAAAAACTCCAGATTATCAAGAAGAGGATTTAGTGATTGATAAATCGTTAAAAGCGATTCAACATACATTTACTGCTTCGGAAAATGTGACAACTTTTCAAGGGGTATTAGAACATTTTCAGTCTAATAATCCTGACTTGTTATGTGTTTTTAGACGCAAAAGAGGGTTTTTCCAAAAGCTTTGGGAGAAAAATACGATTCTAAAGTCTGAATTTCATTGTACGGTTCCGCTATTAATTTTAAGTGGGAGACGTTAATTTATTGGGGCATTAGCTCAGTTGGCTAGAGCGCTACGCTGGCAGCGTAGAGGTCATCGGTTCGAATCCGATATGCTCCACTTTAACATACCTCAACTAATTAATAATCCATTGGTTGAGGCTTTTTCTAGTAATGATTAGTCAACAAAATTAGAACAAGTGTAAGACTAGTTCATTTCATTTAAGACATTTACCTCCCTCTCCGTCATAAATAACCCAAACCTCAACGAATCATAAAATATTTGTACAAGAGCAAAGTTGTTAAAATTAAGTGTGCAAGAATATAATATTTATACTAAAATTTGAATTTCATTGGGTTAGTAAGTTTTATATTGCAACAAATTACAATCATAATAAAACAACTTACCAACACAATGAAACAATTTTTTACACTTTTAGTAATTATATTTGGATTAACAATCAATGCACAAATGAAAGACAATTGCACTAACAAGACCAGATAGTGCATTTACTTCACATATATTTTAATGCAAATATAAATAATGGCAGAACACATTATAAGAAGAAAGAATAAGTTTTTATAAATTTAAAAAATTAATAACACTTTATAAATAAACCATAATTATGAAAACTAAACTTTTAGTATTATCCATTGTAATGTTATTTTTTTCTTGCAAAAAAACTCAAACAATAGAGACAAAAATCCTTCTTGTAAGTAACAGCGGCAGTAGCGGAGTAGCAAAGTTTGATTTAAATAGTGGACAATATCTCGGCTTATTTATTCCCAAAGGGGAAGGTGGATTAATCTATCCTGATGCAGTTACAAGTCTTGATAACCGAAGTCTGATAGTCAGTAGTGGATGTCGTACAAAAGTGGACTCTGTATGCATGAAAGAATTGTCTTCTATTTTGAAGTACGATAAAGTTTCTGGAGAATTCTTAGGGACACTTGTAAGTACGGAAGCATCCACACTACTAAATAGGCCATATGGAACTGTGGTTGGTAAAGATGGGCTGGTATATATTGCATCACTAGTGACCAATTCCATCCTTAGATATGATAAAGAAGGAAAATTCCATGATGTTTTTGCTATTTCAGATGGTAAAGATTCTCTTGGACTCAATGGTCCCAATGGTCTTGCCTTTGACGCTGATGAGAGTCATCTCTATGTTACTACCGAAGGTGCAAGCTTCGTTTGTGACAGTTTAGGGCATAATTGTGTCGTGGAATTTACCGGGTTTCCTAGTTTGATTAAAAAATATGATATTTCAGATGGCTCAAGTGAAGTCTTTTCGGTTCCATCAATAACTAACCCAAAAAAATCACCAAGCCTAGAAGGTATAATCCTGGCTCCAAATGGAAAGCTTTTCGTTTCTGATTTTACGGCTAATTTGGTTAGGGTCTATGACTCAAATAGTGGAAAAGAAGAACGTACAATAAAAATAGACATAGGATTAGCCTGTAATACAACCAGTATTTCGAATCAATACCTTGGTGACATGGTATTGGATGAAGACGGATCAATCCTACTTGTTGTAGGAGGTACCAGCAATTCAGATCCGGGTGGAGTCGTAAAGATTATAGCATCTGATTATGAAAAAGTGGATTGTGTTATTTTCCCAACTCATGACCTAGACCGACCATTAGCAGTAAATATTATTTAGGAGAATTAAATTAACGTTAACATTTTAAGATAGATTATTTAAGTAAATGTCTTTTATTAATTATGGGGCTATTCTTAAACTTAGTAACATTGGGTCTTTAAATCTGAGCTTTAGTTACAAAAAAGAAGGATTATGGTTTGAAGAACTTATTATAAGACGAAATGAAGATAAGGATTCCTAAATAACGATCGATAAATTAAAAACACTTTACAACACAGTATGAAATTAATTACTAGTCTAAGCCTAAAACCAAAAATCCTTCTGAATTTTTCAACTGTCATTTATTTTATAACTTTAATACTTCAACCACGCAACTAATCTTATATAAGATTGTCGAACTATCTTAAAACTATTCTTGTTTTTCTTATTAATAGCTATGATTTTTATATATTATTATCAAGGAACCGATAAAATAAGACCAAGTGATCAGTTTAGTTTTCCCTCACAGCTTTAGACAGCATGATTGATTAAGCTAATACTGTTTAATTTATTGATGTCTTTTAGAGAGTCTTAAAAGGATCGATGTTAGGTATAAATAAATTTCCTCTATAGACACACTGTCATAGAACCCTGAGACCTATTAAAGCTTTTTATTTATGATTTTATGAATCGAATCCTTTCCTGTTAGGCTTTAGAAATAGAGTGTCATTGTAATATTGAGCGAATGTGTCTGCTGGAGTCTTCTTAAACCTGATCACAACACTATTAACCTATTTAAAAAAACATTATTAGGATAATCATGCAAGTATATTGAAAAAGTGTATAAATAGCAAAGAACTTTAACTTGATAGGCAGTCTGATCATCGCAAGGGTTCTATAAATTTAAGGGCTAAAAATTCTAAAAAAACATTTACTCAAAACAATTTAAAGCGATCAAATCCTCCCCAAAATAGTTCGACTATTCTCCTCTTGGTTTCACAAAATCATTCTTGAAAATAATTCATTACTGCTATTATAATAAATAATAAAACATACACAGCAAAGACAATAATGCCCAACTTTAGGGTAGAATTTTTATTTAGATATGTGATCACATTATTGATAGTACTTTTACTATTTTTAACACCAAGCTTATTTTTAGCCCTATTAGATAAATGTAACCAAGCTAAAGATAATTGTTGTTTATTTTTATTTTCATCATCGATATCCCAAAAACTAACCTTATTGAGCCTGTAGTTGTTATCTGAAAATTCCTTAATTTCTCTCAAAAGTTTTGGATTTTTAGGCAAAATAAAATTTGTAACTGCTTTGGCTTGTAATTTATAGACTTGTTGCCTCACTTCTTCTTCATAGTCTTCATTCCATTCCTCAAAATTAGTAGTACCAAATATTTTACCTAGTAACCCTTCCTTAGTGTTAGTATTTTTATTGTCTATGCGTGTTTGGATTTCTTTTCTTACTGTAATTTCAATCTCCCTAAGTTCATCCTCAAAATTGTTTATGGGGTGATCAATATCAGTACTTTGAAATAAACTAATTTCTCGACCACACCATTCACAGATAACATCTTGCTCTTTTACTGGATTTTTACAATGGTTACATTTCATTCTCAGCGTATTTTAATTCATCAATCTAATTTTTTAATTGATTTACTTGTTCATCTTGTTTTGCGTTTTGTTTTTACTGTACTCATTATCATAGTTTTTGACAACTGCACCAATGATAATATTTAACAGAAAAAATGCAGATAAAATTAGCCATGAAACAAAATAGATGTTTACAATCCAACTTGATACATCTGAACTTAATAAATCGTATCTAAGATCTGTCCAGTCTTCTCCTGTAGTAACTCTGAAAAGGGAAAATAGCGCCTCAGAGATATTACCAAAAGGATCAAATGTGTCATTAAATTTATTTGAAACATGTGTTTTACCCTTAAATAATATTACTCCTACTAAGGCATAGAAATACATCAAAATAATAAGTAAAGAAATAATTCTAAGCAGCGCAGCAAAAGAATTTTCAACTACTTTTAATATAGCAAGAGTTTCTGGAAAAACTTTTATAAGTCTTATAATTCTCACCACTCTTACGATTCTAAACATAGTGAGTAAATCAGAGTTTAGGAACAAACTTTCTGGAACTAATGAGACAATTATTAAGGTTAAGTCAATAATATTCCAAATTTTTTTTAAAAAAGAAATAACGGTATTTCTAGCGAACCATCTAGTTAAAATTTCAATGATAAAGAGAACGATACATAGATCTTGAGTCAAAGAAATTAACTCAGATTGATAAGATTGCTCAATACCAATGAGTATACAATTAATAAGAATGATGATTGCTACTGCAATATTAAAGGCTTTAGAAGCTACTATTTTCTTTGAAAAAACATTCATTTATTTAGGTAGTTTTTTACCACAATTTGAGCAGAACTTTGATTCTGCAGAAAATTCGTTTCCACACTCACAAACTTTTGGTAAAATATATTCACAGGCATTACAAATTGTTGCATTAACATGTAAATCAGTTTTACATTTTGGACATGGATTGTAACTATCACCACAATTTGGACAAAATTTATATTTAGCATAAAAATCTGTAGCACATTGATCACATTTTACTGTTTTCTCAATAGTTTGTTGTGGTAAGGTTGAAGAATTAACCTGTGCTGTACCGCAGTTTCCACAAAAAAGATTAGTAGATTGCAGAGCAGTCTTACACTTATTACAAGGCTTTGTGGGGTTAGCTAAATTACCAGTATTCATCTGGTTTTGAACCATCCCTCCTACTTGATTCGCTAAGGGCATGGCCATGCCAAGACCAACAACGGTACCCAAAATGCCAGAAGCTCCAGAACCATCGCCCCCTTCACCACCACCAATATTCGTTGCAGCTGCCTCAGTTGTATCAAAAGTTCGTTCAACTTTATACACATTTAGTTGGTCGGCGCGACGTTTGAGTCGAAGTTTTTCCTCCATATTTTCAGACATAATACGGTGGTAATCCTCTACAATTTTTTTTACTCGCTCATCTTCGTCAACTACCGATATCCCTTCAACACTAAAAAAACTAATCTCTAAACCATATTTAGACATAGCAAATTTTATAGCTGGCTGAATACTTTTACTAAGCTCTTTAACCATATATTCAAGTTCTAAAGGACCTAGTCCTAAGTCTTTGGATAGTTTCCAAATTGAGTTTTTGGTTGATTCAGTAATAATTCCTCTAAATAATTTTTGTAACTCTAATTGATTGTAGAGGTTAGATACTCCTACAATTTCAGTTAAAAATTTTCTAGAGTCTACTATCTTTACCGAATAACTTCCTCTACAGGTGATTGGAATAGGAACCTTAAAATTTGGTTCAACAATATTAAAAGGCATCAAGCCCCACTTAGCATCCTGTGAGAGCGCCTTATTTACATAAAAAACTTCGGCAGTGAAAGGAGTGTCTCCTCCAAAAGCAAGACCTATTACATCCGCTAGAAAAGGGATATTGTAACTTGTAAGTGTATGGGTTCCTGCTCCAAAAACATCTAATAACCTACCGCCTTTAAACATAAAAGCATCTTGGCTTTCATTGACCACCAATTGAGTGCCAATTCTTAGTTGATTTTCACGTTTTTTATTTCCATTTTTTGGAGACCATTTCCAAACAAGCTCATCATTTGGCCCTTCATATTTTAATACATCAATAATAGCCATACTGTTACGATTTTGGTATTGGAATTTTCAAACTTCCAGATTTTGTTATTATGTGAATCTCTTTCAAGTTATCCAGATTAACTCTTGTTCGAAATTTATAAACCAATTTTTGTGCATCAATCTGTTTAGATTTGGGTTGAATTGGATTTATAGAATTTATGTCATTTATTGTAACATAAGGTTCCAAATTAATAAGCTCCTTTGGTACAGAAAATGTAATATCATTATACACATAGCCTTGGTCAACAGAAATTTCTGTTTTTTCTAAATCAGAAATCAATTCTTTTGGGAAATCTGTTTTTAGCTTATTTTGTTCCTGAGAGCGTTCTTTTGCTGTTTGAAATTTAAAACCTTCTTCATCTATCCAAGAGACAATATCGTCTGTGATGATAACACCTCTAAGTTTTACAATATCTTCAGGTACTATTTTTTTATTTCCTAACCATTCATAAGTGACTTCGAGTGGTTCTTCATAGTCCTTTTCTGAGTATGGTGGAAGATTATTTAATACATCAGGTACTTTAAAAACTTGATAATTATCTTTGTAACTATCAGTAAAATGAATACATAAGAACAAACGAACGTTTTCTATAGTCCGGTTGGAATTGTTAGTCATTTTAACACGTAAAGAATTTTTAGGGTCAATTATAGAACCCTCTGAAACCTGAATATCAACAAAAGGACGCTCAATGAACATTTTAGAAAAAACAGTTGGTAAATATTTGTTACAAAAATTTAAATCACCTGGCAAATAATCTTGAACCACCTGATTGCCTCGTCTAAAAAAATGACGTTTAATTTCTTCGATTGCTTTTGAATTGTTCCCAAGGTCTCGGTGTATGATAGCTTTTTGAAAATTTGGACTAAAATTACCAAATCCTTCCATGGTACTCATGTAGGTTTTAATAATGAATTCAGACTCAACAGATCTAAAAATAGAACCTCTGATTTTAAAAATATTCATTAAATCCAGAAGTGCTTCACTTTGTTTTGGATATAAGATAGAGGCTTCATCAAATGATGTGAATGCATTTTCTATTTCCCCTTTTTGATATTCTAAAATACCCTTCAAAACAAAAGCAGGTGCAGTAGATGAGGGAAATTTTTCAAAATAAGAAGCTAAAATGGTTTCTATTTCTTCAAATTGAGGGAGATTTTGTTCGTCATTAGATATGGTTTTATTATTCAATGAAAGTAAAGCAAAGCCTTTTAGTAAAATAGACTCACGATCATTAGGGGATAATTCTAAGGCAGTATTAGCAAATTCTACAGCTTTTAGGTAATTAGAATTATAAAGTGATATGTAGGCCTGATCTCTTTGAGCACAAAGCTTGTCCCACTGGGACATGTATTTAAGGAATATTGGGCTTGAAAATTTAACATACTCCAAATAGGCCTCTTTTACTTTTTTTATTTTTTTTAAAACTTCAATTTCTCTTTCATATCGGTCTCCAGCTATACTCATCGCATCAGCACCTGCTTTTGCAAGGTTTAAACTACCTTTAATTATATCTCCTTCATAAATTTGAATACCTGAATTTACTGCAACAGCAGTAACACTACCAAATTCTGAAAATGCAGTCCATACAGATTCTCCAACTTCCTTTTCTGCCTCTGCATCATAAAGGTTGTCTAATACAGGTAATAATTTCTGATAACTACTAATAACATCAGGCGCTACACCAGTCATATCTTGTTTATAAAGATATTCTGTATACTCTTGAACATCTTTTACATTTTTTATCGCTTCATCTAAAGTGAAAATCACCTTGATTGTAGCTTCAAGATTTAAATAGTTCTTATTGGTTGTTTTGGAATTTTCTAATTGCTCTTCAAGCTGAGTAAATTGCGAATTAGGTGTCTTACTTTCTGAACAAGCAAATAAGAAAACAATTGAGATAAGTACACTAAATTTTTTCATGGATTTATAAATTTAAAATATAAATTTAAAGCATATTATCACTAATTTTTGTACAAGTTTTGTACATTTATACGATGATTAACATTTTAAAAACAATCACTCAAAAAAAATTAGGTCTAAAAATTGAAAACTATAATAGTTCAAGAAGGTTAAGTGAAATTATTTATACAGAAACTGGAATAGAAATCAGTTATAATACACTAAGAAGATTTTTTGGAATTGTAAAATCCGTTAAACCTAGTGATTACACCCTAGACACTTTGGCAGTATTTAATGGTTTTAAAAGTTACAATGATTTTGTAATTAATTTCCATTTGAAAAATCGATGGAAGGAAGAGTTTCATATGGTTTCTCTGCTGGATGATCGAAAAAAAAAATTATTAGAATATATTCAAACTAATTTACACTCAAACAGAGAATTCGTTCTAAAATTAACGCAAATCATTCGAGAGTTAATGTTGATTAAGGACTATAATTTTTTGGTGCGGATATTTAGTTTGGATCAAATGAATTTTAATTATTTCAATTTTGATGATGTTGCATACATTGGTAACTGCACAGGTCCACTTCTAAAAACATTTGAATTAAAATCTAGTGGGGTGCATAGGCTTATACTCAATAATAACTTTTTAGACATAGTAATAACCATCTTTGTAGACTATAAAAACTTAAATAATTATTATGGAGAATACCTAAGATATGTCAACGCCAACTGTGAAAGAGAAAATATTAGCCAATTTTGTAAAGGAGTCTTAAATTTAAAAATGTACCTCAATAATGAAAATAAGAATCAAATGTTTAAACTAAAATTAAGTTCGAATTTTCACCCCATACTTAAAAGTAGGGTAATTGCACAGGAATTATTTTTTGAGTCTAACAACTTAATTGAAATTCTGAACAACTACGATAAACAGTCACAGGAAAAGGTCAAAATTAACATAGATTATTATTTTGAAATCATTACTACAGCAATTGTTACAAAAAAATTTGAGGTTATGGCATGGATTTTTAAAAAGTTTGAAATCAAAACAAAATATGATAATTTTTATAAATTTGAACATTATGAACACTTTGGTCTATTGGCTATGATCTTGTTAAAATACCGTGAAGATGATAAGAACCTAGCCATATGGTTCAAGTCCATTTCATTTGATAATTTCTCAAGACCCTATGAAACTTTTATGCTCCAATACGTTTACATTCTCAAATACCATTACACAAAAAAAAATAAGGCTTTTTATAAAACAAAATACCTAGAATCGGCTAAATATTTGTACCCGAAATTTTTCAATGAAGACTACTTAATCAACTATTTTAAATTATGATTACAGCAATTGCTGGGGTATTGTTATTCGGCATAGGAGATGCACTGTGGAGACCTAGTATTTTACATCATGGACAACATAAAGTCTTGTTGCACAGAACTGGACTTACCACTTTGATATTGGGTTTATATTTACTTTTAGATATTCAACACTTTAAATTTAATATACTAATGATAATTGTAGGGATACTAAGTGGTATTATCGCGGGCTTTGGGCTCTATTTCCTAGTAAAAGCTTTTAGTTTGGAAACAACAACAAATGTGCTTTTTTTAAATATATTTACACTTTTAATTGCTCAATTATTCTCTTTTATTTTGTTCAAAGAATCAATCCAATGGGAATATTATCCTATCCAAATAGGGCTTTCTATATTGACAGTATTATGTTTTAACGGTTTTGACTTTAAACTAAGAAAAGGTTTGTTTTATGGGCTTTTAGCTTCTATTTGTTTTGGCATTGCATATCCATTATCAGGTATTCCAATCAAAGAAATTGGGTTTAAAACAACTATATTTATTCAAGAGATAACTATCTTATGTATGTTTCTTTGTTTTGGATATTTTATAAAAAAAACAAAAATTGATCTAAAAATATACTTAGATATTAAGATTTTGGCATTAAGTGTTTTGTCTGCAATTGCAGTAATTTTATTTTTTTATAGCTACACGGTCATAGAAATATATAAAGTAAATTTAATTTCAAACTTTCATCCCGTAGGCGGTATGATTGTGTCAATCTTATTATTTAATGAACGTATTACAAAATATCAAATTTTAGGGGTGGTGAGTTCAATTCTTGTTTGCATATTAATTTTTATCGATTAGTCTTACCATTAAAAATCAATTTTACATAAATCCTCTCCAAAATAGTTCGATTTACCTCCACTTTACAGCATCTCAACTAATTTTAAATAAATTGCAGACTATTTTCAGAAAGATTATGATCAATGATTGTTTATTAGTCACAAGCTCCACTAGAATAAGAACTTACTCCGTAAAAAACTTCTGCTACACAAACATTACTGTATGTTACTTCGTCACAGCCGCATACAGGATCATATTCTTGAGTACAAATAGCTTCTAAATCTACTAAAGAAGTATCTATGCAAGATTCAATTACTTTCTCATACGGATCACATTGGGTTGCCATTAGCAAAGGAGATAAGAAAAGGATTATGAGCGCTTTTTTCATTGAGATTCTTTTTTAAATAAAGGATTAAATTCATCTATTATTATTCAAAATAATTTGTAAAATCTTACGATTACTCAATATTATTTGTTGTATTACCTACTGCTTCAGAAAAATAAAAAGAAAACTTTAACGAATCATTTTCTTTAATTAAATAGGCACTTTCTAACCAGTCAAAATTCATTTGAACCAATCCCTCATCTGTTTTAACAAGAAATTCACCTAGCTGTCGAAGTGTAATGTGAGCAGAATGATAGTCGGTTTGAATCCTTACGTCTTTAAAATCTCTTTTTGACGAGACGATATCAAAACTTTTCACAAACTCTATAAACTGGTCTTTAGTGTACTTTCTGCTGTTTTCAAAAATATAAAAATCATCAGTGACTAGATTTTCTAATTGATTCAAATCGTTATCCAACTTATCAAAAAAATCATTAAAAGTATTCATTACTTCATCATTAGTAATTTTAGAAGGGGGTTCTGGTGTTTGACAAGAAACCATAAATGTAGCTATTAATAACAATAAGACAGTTTTTTTCATTTTAGTAGGGTTAAAATATTAAAATTAGATACTATGACTTTAGTAAAAATCAAATGAAAATTACACAAATTTAAGAAATAAATGGATAATTTGTTTATAATTTTATTCACTATTTCCCCACTAAAAGGGAAGTGTAATCGGTTCTTTAAATGGAATTTCTGAGTCGTATATTTCTTGAATAAGACTCTCTATTTGATGCATAAATTTACTGAGTTTTTCATTTGTAATATGATAGTCAGGCTGTTTAATTTTTGACGAAAAATTAGTTTTAAGAATACCACTTTTTAAGTTTTTAAAAGAGATAATACCAGCCTCTAATGGCTTATTTAGTTCTGTAGGGTGCTTTTGAGTATACAAAAAAGCATACAATAATAGTTGAATGGCTTTACTGTATTTAAAATTAATTATTTCTTCAAAATTCAAAATTTTTAAATCACCTGGTTTTACATGACCTGTCTTATAATCAATAATTCTTGTTACTCCATTAAGTTCATCTATTCTGTCTATAATTCCTTTTATTTTAATTGGAAAATCTATATTAGGCACCGAAATGGTTGCTTCTAACTCGATTTCGATTCCTAAAATTTTTACTCGGTTATTTTCATCTAACATTTTTTTTTCCATCAATAGAAAACGCTTCACAAATTGATTTGATACTTCAAAAGCTAATCGATTTTTTCCAGTATCAATATCTCCATTCTTAAAATATTTCAGGAAGTATTTTTTAATCAATCCTTTATATTTTTTAGTCATTAAAGTAATATGGTCATGAGTTAAAAACTGATTTATGTAGGGCTTATAAAGCGCCTCTAAGGAATCGTGAATAACACTTCCCATTGTATTAGCAGCAATAGTTTCTTCAACAAAGTCTAGTTCATTAATTCGTAAAACCTTCTGTTTATAAAAAGCAATAGGGTTGTATAGGTAATTGGTCATTGTAGAAGGAGATATTCCTTTGCTAGCGAGTTCTTTTAAACGCTCCAAAAGGATTTTATTTTTGTTAATTTCCATGAGCTCTTTTGTCTCAGTAATAACCTTCGGGTTAATTATCTTAGAACGAATGTTTGTTCTCATTAATTCTAATTGAGAGATAAATCTGCTTTTTTCACCATTTCCAAATGAATCATTTTCAGTATTATATAGAATATAAATATTTTTTGCTCGTTGAAGTAACCGAAAGAAATGATACGAATAAATAGCATCTTTTTCTCGATAGGTTGGAAGGCCAAACTCAATTTTTACATCAAATGGTATAAAAGAATTTTGAGTACTACTGGATGGAATTATGTTTTCATTTACCGAAGTAATAATTACATTTTCAAAATCTAAAACTCTAGTTTCTAACATTCCCATTATTTGGAGTCCGCTTAACGGCTCTCCTTGAAACGATAATTTTTCATTGGCAATAATTTGTTTATAAAATTGAAATAATGTTTTAATACTTTGGAAATAATTTTTAGAACGATTTAAGTTTTGTAATTGATTAAACGCATTGAAATAACGAAATAGGTATTCTTTTTCAAGGACAGAAACATGGTCTTTTGTAGCATCTATCAGTATTAAAATTCGATTAATAAAATCATCTACGGAGAGAAATGGTTTAAATATTGAAAGAAGTAATGAGCTTGTATTTTGATCTAGAACTTCTAGATATTTGGCGATTGTTGTTTGTGAGATAAAAGAAGAGTTTTCTTTTGAAATAGATCTTTGGATTTCAAAGATCGCTCGATGATCTTCTCTATTAAATAATTGAAAAATAATTGGGTTTTTGAAAAATCGAATGACATCTTTATGATAAAATTCATTTGTTTCATTTTTTAAAAGTTTATTCTGTGTAATAAATAGCTGAAAAATAGTAGATATTAACTGAGAAGGAGGGACATTTTTTAATGGATATCCCATTGTTATATTTAAAGCTTTCACATTTTCTGGAATAGAATTTAATGCAACAGATAATAATGATTCATCTCCTAAAACTAGGGCTGTTTTTTTATGATCAGAAAAACGTTCTAAAATTTCTCCAGAATATTTTAATTGTGAAATATTCTTAGCAGCTCCAATCACCTCAATATTCTTGTCAATTAAAAAATGGTCTCCTAATTGTTTTAGTTCATTTTTTTCATAATACTGCCATTCTTTTTTGTATTTCCTAATAAAATTTCCAGCACTATGGTTGCTTTCATAAAAAGTTCGATCAAGATCCCAATACACTTCAGAATTACCTGATTCTAGAAATGTTTGAAATAATTTTTCTTCGGCAGAATTTAGGGCATTAAAGCCTATAAAAAAGAATTTTGTTTGTTTGTTTTTATTAATAAAGTGAGCAACCTTTTTTATAGATTCTCGATACATTAATCCAAGATATCCTGTTTTTTTATCTAACAAAAAACGAGAGAGTTTTGTATAATACTTTCCCAGACGTTCCATAAAAATCAAATGATCTTTAATCAGTTCAGTCTCTTTAAACTTCCCTTTTACAGACCACTTTTTCATTTGCTGAATATCCCTTAAATAAGAAAAAATATCTTTAGAGTTGATAAGGTACTGGTCAATTTCATTAAAATCTTGAAGCACTACAAAAGCCCAAGATGAAAAAATCTCAAAAGAATCGGGATGCTCCTCTATGTCACAGTATATTGTATAAAAATCAAATAATAATTGAATAGTCTCTGACTTAGAGATCCCAGATATTTTTTCTACAAAAGATTCAATTGTTAAAATTTCTGGTAAAAACCCCGAAACGATCTTCTTTTTTATGACATCTTTTACAAATACCCCAGATCGTTGAGATGGTAAAATAAAAAAACAGTCTTCAAAAGAATCGTGGTCAAATAGGATATTGTTAATTGTCTCCGAAATAAAAGTCTGCATGAATAAAAAATCTCTTATTTTAACAATGTACAAAATTGTATGACTATTTTTATCATAATATTTAAAAATTAACCTCATGCAAAATGAATTAAACATCATTGGGATTCAATCCAAGTTATGTTGGGAAAATCCATATAAAAATTTAAAAATGTTCCAACAAAAAATAGAATCAATGGTTGCTAAAGTTGACCTAATTGTTCTTCCAGAAATGTTCTCTTCAGGCTTTACTATGCACCCTGCTTCTGTTTCAGAAACAATGGATGGTGTTACTGTTCGATGGATGAAAGAAATAGCGAGCTCTTATGAAGTTTCTATAGTGGGAAGTATCGTTGTTGAAGAAGATAGTAACTATTACAATAGAGCTGTTTTTGTTCATCCAAATCAACAAATTAACACCTATGATAAAAGACATTTATTTACCCTGGCAGGAGAAGATAAGGTATATCATTCTGGGAATAACAGAATTATTGTAGAGGTGAAAGGTTGGCGAATATGCCCCTTAATTTGTTATGATTTACGATTTCCTGTTTGGTCTCGTTACAATAATGATTACGATGTTTTACTCTATATGGCTAATTGGCCAGAAACTAGAAGTATTGCTTGGGATTCTTTATTAAAAGCTAGAGCAATTGAGAATATGAGTTATTGTATAGGAGTCAATAGAGTTGGAGAAGATAACAATGGCTACCGATATAATGGTCATAGCGCTATATACGATCCTTTAGGTGAAAAAATTGCCAAGACAATTCATGGAGAAGAAGGAGTTGTATCATGTACTTTATCTAAAACGGTTCTTGACAATCATAGATCGTTAAATTTTTTAAACGATAAAGATAATTTTCAATTTATTTGATATGTTCTTTAATGGTAGTTTCCATTTTATTAAAAACATCATCTATGTTGGCATCTTTTAAAGGAATTGGCTGATGTGTTTCTAAGGTGATTTTATGAAACATCCCAAAAGGGAATTTTCCATACCGAAATACTTTCCAGGAATTATTGATTGAGATTGGAACAATGAATGCTTCAGGATTATGTTTCACGATCATTTTTAATCCATTTAGTGAAAATCTTTTTGGTGCTCCAGTCCTACTTCGAGTCCCTTCAGGAAAAATAGCTGCAGACCATTTGTTTTTATGAATTCGTTGACTGAACTTTTTTAATTCTACGAGTGATTGCTTGGGATTCTCTCTATCGATAAGTGCAGCTCCTCCATGCCTTAGGTTGATAGAAACACTTGGAATACCCTTACCTAATTCTATTTTAGAAACAAATTTAGCATGGTATTTCCTAAGGTACCAAATCATTGGAGGGATATCAAACAAGCTCTGATGATTTGCTACAAAAACAAGATTTCTATTTTTTGGAATAGGATGATGTTTTATAAAGTAGACTCTATTGCCAAGGATAAGTAATGATTTTGTAAGAAACCAGTTAAGAAGGTCTACAATATTTTTGTGAGATTGATACCCTATTTTTAATCCAATCCACTGAAGAGGATGAAATATTAAAAGAGTTCCAAAAAAAACAATTCCAAAAATGGAAGAAAACAAATAGCTTATTAACTTCATGATAACAAAACCTGTAAGGTGATTTAAAAAGATATGTTAGCCCATCGGCCATTGATTCCATGGAATTCTTGAGACTATTAATAACAGTCCAATACCATAAAATATAATAAACGTTTTAAATTTTGCAAGATCATCTGTTTTCTTTTTGTGTTTAGACCAACCAATGGTTATAAAAACAATGGCTAGAATCATGGTGACAGGATGTTCTATAGCTAAAAGCCTTGATGCAGCATCTCCCATTACCTCTCGACCATTAGTTTTTAGTGCGTTATAATATGGACTAGAAAAATACCAAGCTAATCCAATAAGTAACTGAATATGAGAAAGTATTAAGGTAAATAAGCCCAGTCTTAGATCTTTTTCTGAAAACCCTCTTTTTTTTATAAAACCGAAGATTGCGTTTATTACTGTGACTATTAAAATAATAAGGACTAGATAGGCTAGGTACGAATGGATAGTTTTCATCATAATTTATGTCATTTTATAGATTTTAAAAGTACTAAATTTTACTCATAAAAAAACCACCTCATTTGAGGTGGTTTTTATTTTATTTTAATTTCTTGTTAGAAATTATATCGAACCGTAAAGTTCCATGTAGTTCCAAAACCAAAGAATGCTTTGTTACTTGTGCTAATACCTCTATAAGTATCATCACCTGGCTCAGCAAAATAGTTGGTTAATGATTCAGAAATATATTCAGTATTTCCTAGGTTGTTGATATTTAATCTTAGTTTTAAATCAGAGTCGTCTTTAAAATCAAATTGGTAAGACATTCCTAAATCAGCTAAGAAATAGTTAGGTAACTGAAGAGATCCCATATTGTCTTCACTATCAAAGTCGTCTGCATTAATACGTGCATATAAACGTCCAGCATAACGGTGACTATAGTCAACACTAAATTTATCAGTTATATCCCAGTCAAATCCTAGTCTAGCAGTAGTTTGAGCAGCATCTCCTACCTTAATACCGTCTAAGAATAAGTTTACAGTTCCAACAGGAGTTACATCGTCAAATGCAGTTCCTGAAACATCTCCAGAATATTGCCAGTCTCCAACAGACCCCATCCCAACAATACTAAAGTTATCGCTAATATCATAGGTAAAGTCTAATTCAACTCCAGAATGCAATTGCTCTACTCCTTGAATATCTGCTGTACCTCTAAGATCTCCATCACGGAATCCAACAGTTATAAATCGGTCTCTCCACTGTGTTCTGTAAACATTTACATTTACATTTAATTTATCTGATCGATATCCATACCCTAATTCTGCACTTAATACTTTTTCATTTCTAGTGTTTGGATTGATATCATTTCTGAAGTTTTGGAATACAGCATCAAAGAAAGGTTGTTTAGAATAGTATCCAGTATTGAAGTATACATTACTATTTTCATTGACATTCCAGTTTACTCCTCCCTTAAGGTTCCCACCGATAAGGTTTTGCCAATCGGTTTCTCTATTAGGATCATCATTGGTATAAGTGAAATAATCAATTCTTTTGAATCCTTGTTGAGAAATACCTGCTTGGACAAAAGCAGAAAGTTTATCAGTTGTATATTCTAACTGACTGAATGCTCCTAGCCAACGAACTTTACCATCATTGTTATAGTTAATCTTTTGCTCATCTTCGGTACTTCTAAACACATTCCATTGTTGTGCTAAATCTGAGCTATATTGTGTCGATAACACATTTAAAGGATTGTTAATATCATCATTGTCACGATATCCATCAGCTCCTAATAAGTTATCAATTCTTCTGTAGTGTAATCCTGTATAAGAGCGGATATCTACACCAACATCTAACGATAAGTTGTCTGTTAATTGGGTATTGTAATTAGATAACATCCCAACCCAATTGTGAGAATTTACAGAAGCTCTTCTAATGAAACCATTTCTTCGAGTTAAACCAGCAGGCAAACTAGAATCTCTTAATTCGTCATCGTTTACAATCTGTAATCCAGTTGATGGATCTGCAGGGTTTGTGTATGAGAATCCGTTACTAAAAGTACCTCCTAAACCAGAGTTTGCTTTTACAATTTCATCCCATAAAACGAGTCCAGTATCAGGGTCTCTAAATTTACTAGAGCTGGCAAAATTACCATCAAGTCTTCCGATATCTCCAGTTCCTCCTCCACGTCCGAAAGAAACATACGCAGATGTTGTTAATGATGAATTGTCATTGATATCCCATGACCAGTTAAAAGAAGAGATAGGTTTGTGGTAGAAATTCTTTCTCCAGTTAAATTCTTCTCCATTTAAATATCCGTGATTATAATTATATTTTTTACCATACTTTAAATAGTCACCAAGATTTGCCATGTTAAAGAAACTTGTTGTTCTTTGGTTATGTGTTTGTGGCGCTCCTGTTAACATAAATTGGAAGTTATGATCTCCTTTATCCCATCCTAAACCAATGAAATAATTGAATCCTTCAAACTCAGTTCCGTCTACATATCCATTACCAGCAGTTCTGCTCATTAGGAATGATGCTGCAAAACCATTTTCGTTCTTCCCTGTAGAGTAAGTTGCTAGATTTTTAAAATAGCCATCGTTTCCAACAGAAGATACTATTGAACCGCCTTCTTTAAGGTCGGTAGTTTTAGTGATAATATTAATGGTTCCACCAACCGAAGAAATTGCTAATTTAGAAGATCCTAGACCTCTTTGAACTTGCATTGCAGTAGCTACATCTGATAAACCAGCCCAGTTAGACCAATAAACCCTTCCGTTCTCCATGTCATTCACAGGAACTCCGTTAATTAATACGGCTACATTTTCTTGTGCAAATCCACGAATATTAATTCTTGCGTCTCCAAAACCTCCACCAGACTTGGTAGCATACACAGAAGGTGTGTTGTTTAGAAGTTCAGGAAATTCTTGAGATCCTAACTTATCTTGAATCTCAGCAGCTTTAATAGTAGATTTAGCTACTGGAGTTTGTCTGTCTTTGGCAACATCTACGATTCCTTTAAGGATAACTTCTTCTAAAATGTTCCCATCTTCTTCAAGTTCGATGTTTCCAAGATCTCCTGCATTTGTAAATGCAACTTCTTTGGTTTTAAAACCTAAATAAGAAATAACGATGATTCCACTTTCTGTCTTTGCAGTTAGCATAAATTTTCCGTTAAAGTCAGTCTCAGTTCCGTTAGTTGTACCTTTAATTACAACACTTGCTCCGGGTAATCCTTCGTTAGAGTCATCTACGACGGTACCAGAAATTTTTGTTTGTCCAATTAAAGTAGCTGCAGTAAAAAACAAAGCTACAAATAATAAATTCTTTAAGTTTTTCATTATTGGTTATTAATGTTATTAATTCTCTGCAAAAGTCTTTTATTTTCAGAGCTGTAATGTTAATTTAATGTTAATTTTCACTTATTAATAATATTGGTAAAAATAACTTTTTTTTGTTAAAAATCTGTTTTTCAACAGGCTAAATATTAATTAGGTTATTAACGAAACCTTAGCAAAAGTATAAAAAAAAAATAAAAGAGTTCTTATTCTTTTTTTAAAAGCTTTTTTGCTAATTCTTTTCCTAATTCTACACCAAACTGATCGTAGCTAAAAATATTCCAAATAATACCTTGTACAAATATTTTATGTTCATACATGGCAATCAATTCACCTAAAGATTCTGGAGTTAATTTTTCAAATAAAATACTGTTGCTCGGTCTGTTACCGTTAAAAACTTTATAAGGGATTAGTGAATTCATCTTGGAAGTGTCATCAGCTAATTTTAGTTCATGGAGAACCTCTTCTTTTGATTTTCCAAATGCCAGTGCTTCCATTTGAGCAAAATAGTTCGCCATCAATTTTTGATGATGATCGGTAAGTCCATATAGCGAACTCTTATATCCGATAAAATCTGAAGGAATTAGTTTTGTTCCTTGATGAACTAGTTGCATAAATGCATGTTGCATATTGGTTCCGGTACTTCCCCAAACAATGGTTCCAGTTTGATAATTAACATGATCACCATTCCTGTCTATACTTTTTCCATTACTTTCCATGATGGCTTGTTGTAAATAAGGAGCTAGTTTGGTTAAATATTGAGTATATGGAAGGATTGCTTCAGACTCTGCACGATAAAAATTATTATACCAAATGCTTAAAAGGGCTAAAATTACAGGGATATTTTGATCAAATTCTGAATTTTGAAAATGCAAGTCCATTTTTTCTGCACCATTTAAAAGAGATTTAAAATGATCAAAACCAACCGATAGACTAATAGAAAGCCCAACAGCAGACCATAAAGAAAAACGTCCTCCAACCCAATTCCACATTGGGAATACATTTTTAGGGTCAATTCCAAAAGCATCAATAGCATCTAAATTGGTAGAAACGGCTACAAAATGTTTAGCAATATCAAATTGTGAGGCAGATTTTAAAAACCAATTTTTAATTGTATTTGCGTTGGTAATGGTTTCTTGAGTTGTAAATGTTTTAGAAACTATTACAAATATCGTTGTTTCAGGATTTAATTTTTTTAAAATTTCTGAAACATGATCCCCGTCAATATTAGAGACAAAATGCGTAGTGAGTTGATTTTTATAAAATTGTAAGGCCTCCACAATCATATCAGGACCAAGGTCAGATCCTCCGATACCTATGTTCACAACATCTGTGATTTTTTCTCCAGTAAATCCTTTCCATTCTCCAGAAATTATTTTGTTTGAAAAAATTCTAATTTTCCGAAGCGCTTTTTTAATTTCAGGTTTGATATCTTTATTGTCTACTGATAATTGATCTTCAGAATTACTTCTTAGAGCTGTATGCAAGACAGCTCTATTTTCAGTTACATTAATAATATCTCCAGAAAAATAAAGGTTTATAGCATCTTTTAAATCAACTTCATTTGCTAATTCAATCAATAAATTAAGGGTTTTTTTCTCGATTTTATTTTTTGAAAAATCTAAAATAAGATCATTAAAATAAACAGAAAAGTTTTCTTTTCTGTGAGGGTTTTTTTCAAAAGCTTTTTGAAGTGAAAAAGAATCCATTTCTAAGAAATGAGAAGTTAATTTCCTCCAGGCTTTTGTTGATGTTGGATTTATATTTTGTAATGGCATTATGTTTTATTTTTTAGCAACTAATTGATTGGGTTGAGAGGGGAATTGAATATTGTCAAGTTGATTTTTAAGAGGCTTAATAAATTTTTTATACATAGGTTTTAAACGCTGTTCTAAGGGTTTAGCTGCGGGTAGTTTTTGTTTAAAAGGGTCTACTTGTTTTCCATATTTCCAAAAACGATAGCAGACATGGGGTCCTCCCGTATTTCCTGTCATCCCAACCCAGCCAATTATATCTCCTTGCTTTACGTATTGCCCTTTTTTAACCTTTCGTTTACGCATATGTAAATACTGAGTTGAATAAATATTATTGTGTTTAATTTTTACATAATTTCCGTTGCCTCCTTTTCTTTTGGACTCTGTAACCCTTCCATTGGCTGTTGCCATAATTGGGGTGCCTACTTTAGCAGCGAAATCTGTTCCTTTGTGAGGTCTTACTTTATTCCCATAATAAGCAATTCTTCTTTTAAGATTAAATCTTGATGAAACTCTGTATTGAAATTTAATAGGAGAACGTAAAAACTGACTACGCAACATATTTCCATCATCATCATAATATTCCGGAATTCCCTTGATGGAATCTGGGATAAATCGATAGGCATAAAAATCTCTTTTATTGTGATTAAACAACGCAGCTTTTACTCTGCCATAACCAACAAAGGTAGTATCATCTATATACTTTTCTTCATAAATTAATTTAAATTGATCTCCTCTTTGTAATTTATAAAAATCTAACGTCCATGCATAAATATCTGCAACATTATATGTTAAATTAGGGTTTAAATGCAAGCTATCCATAGCTTCAGATAGTGTTGAGTAAATTTTTCCTGCAACTTCTTTTTCTATAATTTTTATAGGTTTTCTGTATTTATATGCTGTAATTGTAGAATCTTTAAAATTTACAATAGTAGCCATAGATTTGCTATTCTTATAAATAAATATTTGAGCTTTTTCCAGAGAATCTTTACTGGCTAAAATCATGTAAGGTTTTCCAGCCCTCACTCTTCTTACATCAAAAGTATCTTTGATACTTTTTGCAATTTTATTTATTTTTGGGTAAAATACATGGTGCCTGTCTAGAATAATCCCAAAACTCTCACCTTTATTTATAGTATCATATACAACCTTATAATCATTTAATCTAAAGCCATATTCGTAAATGATTTTTGGCAAGATAGCTTCTGTTTCTGAAGACTCTCCTTCGATGTCTTTAGAGCTGTTGTTACCACATCCTATAGCTAGGAAAAGAGTGAATAATAAAATACTTGTTTTTTTCAAATGATATTGATTTTATACTTCATAAAAAACGAGGTAAAAATACAATTTAATCAAACATGATTTTAAATGAATTTGCTAATCCTTTAAAAGCAATCAATTCTGCTTTTAAAGATCCAACAGCAAGGGAGGCTTTTAATCTAATTGGAATTTTATTTTCATCATTTGTCACCCATATAGTTACACTTTCATTTTCTCTAAAAACTCTTCCTGCCTGAACAAAAGGTCTCAATTTAAGTGTTTTTATTTTTCCAAATTTTGTCTTAATGATTTCATGCCCTAAAAAAAGTAGTTTAAAACCATATGTCTTTGAATCAAAAAACATACTTAAAGCAATTTCATCTCCGCTTTTTATCGTATCTAAATTAATATTTCTTAAGTAATAAAATGCAGAGATCATATCTTGTACATTATCAAAAGGAACCTCTTTTACTGTCTTATATTTATAATCTTCGACTGTTGCAACTTTTGTTTTTTGATTAAAACGTGTATCTCTTTTAATAGTATATCCACCTTCATAAACATCTCGCTTAAACAAATAGGGGATGTTTTTATCATAATCAAAGTAGGATTCGTAGGTGTCTTTTACTTTAAAAAATAATCCAATAAAGCTACTTGTTTCTCCATAGCCTTTTGCATAAAAAACTTTTTTTTCGCCCAACAGGCTTTCCTCTAGTTTAAGTTCTGCTGTTCCAGCTTTTAAAAACCCACTATAGCTCATTTTATATTTTAACCATTCTCCACTCTTATAGGGTCTTGTATTTTCTTGAGAAAAAAGACCAAAAGAAATGATCAAAAAAGAGCTGATTAAAATTGTTCTTTTCATATATATCAAACATATAAAAATTGAATGACATTCTGCTCTAAAAACAAACCAAAAAGCCATCTGTTTTAAAATAGTTGGCTTTTTTAACTTAAATTTATCATTATTAAAACGTTCCCCAATTCTTGAGTTCTTCTTCAGACCACAGGAACGGATAAAAAATTCTACGTTGGTATCTGGGGTGTAAATATTTTCTCCAGCTACTTCCTCCAGTAGCCTCAATCTTCTTTTCTTCACCTCCTAAGTATTTACCCGCAGCATTATAGTGCGCTAAGACCCAAGTAACATTGACTGTGTAATCATAATGCCGCATGGCTTTAATTAATTTCTCATCCTTTTGTACCTCTTTAGGAAGTTGTTTAAATTTCTTTGAGAGATTACATTGATTATAATCTTCCATGAAATCGATAAAATCACCCATATATTTTTTATCAAAAAGCTTAATTAAAATTGATTTTTCCCCTGTCACATGGTTTTTCCCAGCGGCTTGCCAATACAAATGATCATATGCATTTTTAAATGGAGAATTACGATCAATCGTGTCTCTATACCGAGCATCTATTAAGTTGATTAGTTCTGTAGATGCAAACTCTATTTTACGGTATTGCGCACTCTGAAAACCACTTGCGGGGGTTAAGGTATTTCTAAATTTTAGATACTGTTCTTGTTTCATCCCGTCTGCCATTACCGTAAATGAGTTGCTCAACATATCAAAATACCTGCTGATTCTCATTAAATGCATAGAAAATTTTTCTGCACTTACTTCTTCTGCTTTTGCTACTTGATCGATTTCCCATAAAATCATTTTAAATAATAATTCATTAATTTGGTGATACATAATAAACACCATTTCATCGGGTTGATTTGTCCTGGGGATTTGAAGCCCTAATAGCGCATCTGTTTGTATATAATCCCAGTATGTTATGGGTGTACTCCAAAGTAATCCTTCTAGCATGGAATCTAAAGGAACCCCTAATTTCTGGTATTTTTCTTCAATGGCTTTTAAGATATCGTCTTTCTTCATAATGATTTACAATGTTCCTCTTTTTGCTTGTTCTCTTTCTATGGATTCAAATAATGCTTTAAAATTCCCTGCTCCAAAACCTCTTGCCCCCATTCGTTGAATAATTTCAAAAAACAAAGTAGGTCTATCTTCCACAGGTTTTGTGAAAATCTGTAATAAATAACCTTCTTCATCAGCATCCACTAAAATTGATAGTTTTTGAAGTTGTTTAATGTCTTCTTTCATAACCTCCATATGCATTCCTAACCGCCTTGGGATATCATCATAATACGCTTGTGGAGGTGGGGGTAAAAACTCAACACCTCTGTCCTTTAGTTCTGAAACTGTTTTGATAATATCGTCGGAAGCAACAGCAATATGTTGCACACCAGAACCTTCATAGAAGTCAAGGTATTCCTCAATTTGAGAGCGTTTAGCAGCTTTTGCCGGCTCGTTAATTGGAAATTTAATTCTTCCATTTCCGTTGCTCATTACTTTGCTCATTAATGCAGAATATTCTGTATGAATTTGTTTGTCATCAAACGACAGAAAATTTACAAACCCCATCACATTTTCGTACCATTTTACCCAAGTATTCATTTCACCCCAACCAACATTTCCAACCATATGATCTATGTATTTTAAGCCCACAGATGTTGGATTGTAGTCTGATTCCCACTCTGTAAAACCTGGCAAGAATTTACCAGAATAGTTTTTACGCTCTACAAACATATGAACAGTTTCTCCGAAGGTGTAAATACCAGCTCTTACTACTTCTCCGTATTCGTCTTTTTCAACGATGGGTTCTAAATAAGATTTGGCACCCCGTTTTATAGTTTCTTTATAGGCACTTTTTGCATTGTCTACCCACAAGGCAATTACTTTTACGCCATCACCATGTTTTACGATATGATTATTAATGGGTGATTTGCTGTTTAATGGAGTGGTCAGTACCAATCGAATTTTATTTTGACTTAACACATAGCTTACAGCATCTTTAGATCCTGTTTCCAATCCTTTATATGCATAGGATTGAAATCCAAAAGCTGTTTTGTAAAAGTGTGCGGATTGTTTGGCATTTCCTACATAAAATTCTATATAATCTGTTCCTAATAAAGGGAGAAAGTCTTCAGCATCCTCAAATATTTTTTCAAGACCGTAGTTGACTGATTTTAGTTCTTTTGACATACTATTTTAATTAATTGTTATTATAATAATTGATCTAATCTCAACAATCAATTACCACATAGCTCTTAAATGAGCCGTGATGTCTATTCGCTTCCCTAACATAACTACTCTAACCAAGATTTATAATATTTATTATCGGCAATTTTTAGTGCTTCTTCGGTGACCATTAAGGGTTTAAATGTATCAACCATAACGGCAAGTTCTTCCGTTTCTTTTTTGCCAATACTTCTTTCAGTAGCACCTGGATGTGGCCCATGAGGAATTCCTGCAGGATGTAATGATATATGACCTGCGTCTACATCATTTCGACTCATAAAATCTCCATCAACATAATACAATACTTCATCAGAGTCTATATTGCTATGATTGTATGGTGCAGGAATAGAATCTGGGTGATAATCATACAAACGAGGGACAAAACTACAAACGACAAAAGCGTCTGTTTCAAAGGTTTGATGAACAGGAGGTGGTTGATGTATTCTCCCAGTAATTGGCTCAAAATCGTGAATTGAAAAAGCATATGGATAATTATATCCGTCATATCCAATCACATCAAAAGGGTGAGAAGCATAGACCATTTCTATAAGATCATTTTGCTTTTTTACTTTAATTAAAAAATCACCTTTTTCATCATAAGTTTCTAATTCTTGAGGTTGACGAAGGTCTCGTTCACAAAAAGGAGAATGTTCTAATAATTGTCCAAACCAGTTACGATATCTTTTTGGAGTATAAATAGGCTTATAAGATTCAACAATAAACAACCGATTATCACTTGAGTCAAAATCTATTTGATAAATAATTCCCCTTGGAATTAAAAGATAATCTCCGTACTTAAAATTAAGATTCCCTAGATGTGTTCTAAGTTTCCCTGTACCACGATGTACGAAAATTAATTCATCTGCATCTGTATTTTTATAAAAATAATCTCTTAATGAGTTTCTGGGAGCTGCTAAAATTATGTTACAATCGGAATTTGTTAAAATTATTTTCCTGCTTTTTAAATAATCCTTTTCTTGAGGAACTTGAAACCCTTTAAATTTATAGGATTGAATGTTATTTACTTTTACAACTTTAGGAGCTACCGAATATTGATTTTTAATGTCTTTGACCATTGTAGGTCTTTGTTCGTGATAAGAATTTGAAGACATTCCATCAAACCCTATTGTGCCGAATAATTGTTCATAATAAAGACTTCCGTCTTGTTTTCTGAATTGTGTATGTCTCTTTGGAGGGATTTTCCCAAGTTTGTGATAATAAGGCATAGTATTTAATGTAAAAATGAATTAATGACTAAATGTAACAATATTCAAATTGAAAAAATTGGTACAGTATTAAATTGATCAATTGTTACACTTGATTTCTTACTCAGGGTTTCTTTTTATGAGGTTTTTTAATAAAATAGGTAACTCTAACCAATACATTTTAACGTGTTTTACAAGGACTCTCTACAAATATAGTTAAAAGTTAAACGATTGTTAGTTAAAGTTTTAAACAGGGGATATTTTTGAGAGATCCCTTAGAATTCTTTAAAACTATATGCGATTGAAAAAAATAGAAAAAACGGGCAAGCGATATCACTAACTTTCGGGAGCTAATTCTATTTCTAATCCATCTAAATCTGGAATAATATGAATTTGACATCCCAGCCTACTGTTGTCTTCTACATAAAAAGCTTCTGCAAGCATTAGGTCTTCATCAGGACTTATTTTAGGTAATTGATGATTAGATTTCACATAGCATTGGCAAGAAGCACACATGGCCATACCTCCACAAATACCAATGGTTCCTTCAGGAGCTAATTCGAATGAGCGAACAACTTCCATGACATTCATTGACATATCTGTAGGTGCTTGAATTTCATGAAGAACACCCTCTCTGTCTGTTATTTTAAGTGTAATGTCTGCCATTATTTAATTTTTTTCACAACAGCTTTAGGAGCTTCTTTTTTAGTCCCATCAAATCCTTCAACACCACCAACTGTCGTATATTTCATCACATATTTTTTATCTGGGAAAATACGTTTATAAGCACTCTGACACATTAAAGTTGCTTCATGAAACCCACATAAAATCAGTTTTAATTTTCCTGGGTAGGTATTTACATCTCCAATGGCGTAAATTCCTGGAATATTGGTCTGGTAATCTAATGCATTGTTAACTTTGATAGCATTTTTTTCAATTTCTAAACCCCAGTTAGCAATTGGTCCTAGCTTAGGAGACAGGCCAAATAATGGAATAAAGTGGTCTACTTCTATCTCTATTTTTTCAGAACCATTTTTTATGATGGATACTCCTGTTACTTTTTGATCACCAGTAATTTCTTTTACTTCTGCCGGAGTAATCAAATTGATACGACCAGAATTTTTTAATTCTTGTAATTTATCTACAGAATCTAAAGCTCCCCTAAATTCGTTTCTTCTGTGAACTAAGGTGACTGATGAGGCTACATTTGTTAAAAAAATAGACCAATCTAATGCAGAATCTCCTCCTCCAGCAATGATTACCTTTTTGTTTCTATAGAATTCAGGATCACGGATGATATACTCTACTCCATGATCTTCAAAATTAGAGAGGTTAGGAATTGGAGGTTTTCTTGGTTCAAAGCTCCCTAATCCTCCAGCAATAGCAACCACAGGAGCGCTGTGCTTTGTTCCTTTATTTGTAGTTATAATAAATGTCCCGTCTTTTAACTTTTCTATTGTATCTGCTCGTTCACCAAGGGTAAATCCAGGTTCAAATGATTTAATTTGTTCCATTAACCTATCGGTCAAATCGCCCGCTAAAATTTCAGGATATGCAGGAATATCGTAAATAGGTTTTTTGGGATATATTTCTGAACACTGACCACCTGGTTGAGGCAAAGCATCTATTAAATGACATTTTAACTTTAATAAACCAGCTTCAAAAACTGTAAATAAGCCCGTGGGTCCTGCGCCAATAATTAGAATATCTGTTTTGATCATTTTTTAACTAAAAATCAGATGAAAATTGATTTATTTACTAAGGTCTAATCTATATTAATGACCTGTTGTATGTGAGGGGCATATTTTTTAATAGTAGCTTCTACACCGTTTTTAAGAGTCATTTGGTTTACAGAGCAGCCAATGCAAGCACCTTCTAACTGAACTTTAACAATTGAATCTTCTATTGACAGTAATTTAATATTACCGCCATCACTTTCTAAGAAAGGACGAATTTCGTTTAATGCCTTTTCAACGTTTTCTAATGTTTCTTGTGATGTCATAAACTTTACTTTTTTACGGCGCTACATCCACTCATTGTTGTAATTCTTACAACTTCTGTTGGCGGCAAATTAGCATTTCTTTTCAATAACTCAGAAAGCATTTCTTTACTAATATTTTTAAAAGCACTTTCTAAAGGAGTATTTTTTTGTAATGCTACAGGATATCCAACATCTCCAGATTCTCGAATACTTTGTACCAAAGGAATTTCACCTAAAAATTTTGTTTCGATATTTTCTGCTAAATGCTTAGCACCGTCTTTACCAAAGATATAATATTTATTTTCAGGGAGTTCTTCTGGAGTGAAATAGGCCATGTTTTCTATAATTCCTAAAACCGGAACCTGAATACTTTCTTGTTGAAACATTGCAACTCCTTTTTTTGCATCTGCGAGAGCAATATTTTGAGGAGTACTCACTATTACAGCACCATTAATAGGGAGTGCTTGAACAATCGATAAATGAACATCGCCAGTTCCAGGAGGTAAATCGATTAGTAGGAAATCTAATTCTCCCCAATCTGCATCAAAGATTAATTGATTTAATGCTTTAGAAGCCATAGGGCCTCGCCATATTACTGCTTGATTAGGGTTTGTAAAAAATCCAAGTGAGAGTAATTTCACTCCGTAATTTTCAATGGGCTTCATTTTAGACCTACCGTCGATATTTACAGAAATAGGTCTTTCTTTTTCTACATCAAACATTAAGTGCATCGAAGGGCCATAAATGTCTGCATCTAAGACACCTACTTTAAATCCCATTTTTGCTAAACTAATGGCTGTATTAGCAGTAATCGTAGATTTTCCAACACCCCCTTTACCGGATGCTATGGCGATTATATTTTTAATACTTGGAATTTCTTTTCCTTTTATAAGACTTGAATTATCTTCTTTTTTTGAGGTTGGAATAGACGTTACATTTACTTTCACTTTACTATCCTCACTAACTTGAGAGTGAATGGCTTTTATAATTTCAAATTCAATTTTTTTCTTTGCTTGTAATGTTGGATTACTGATCGATACATCAATAATTACTTCTTTTCCAAAAACAACAACATTAGAGATATTATTGTTTTCAATGAGACTCTTCCCTTTACCAGGTTCGGTAATGGTTTCTAGTACTTTTTGTATATCTTGTTTTTTAATAGACATGCTATTTTTATAATTCATTTTATACTGCAAAGATAACGTTAAAGCTTCAGATAGGAAAGGGTGTGAATTTCAAATCTTTAGAAAAAATAAATGATCACTATAAAAGTTCTTTTTGAGGATCCCAAAACACTTTTTCGAGCTCTTGGATTTTATTATCAATGATAATAATTCCTTCATTTTCTAATAATTGTTGCATTAGATTAGTCCCATCAAAATGATGCTTACCAGTAAGTAAGCCCTTTTTATTAACCACCCTGTGCGCTGGGACTTCTGTTTTTTGTGAATGCGAATTATTCATTGCCCATCCAACCATCCTAGCAGATCTAGCGGCTCCTAAGTACCGAGCAATATTCCCATAACTGGTCACTCTGCCATAGGGAATCAAACGAACAACATCATATACTTTTTCAAAAAAATTATCCGATTTTTTCATAAGAGGAAGTGATTAAAATTGAAATATATTCAAATTTACATTAAAAAGAGAAAGACAAAAAATGATTTAAACAGGTTTAAAATTTAATTTGAATTTGAGATAAGTAATGGCCTTTCCTTTTTCTAAATATTGTTTTTCATAAAAAGTTTGGGTTTCTGTTACTTCTTCAGGAGCATAATAATCTTTATAAATATCGTGATTGGAATGCAAAATTTCATGTCCTTCACCGTGCAATAAACCTAATGTATATCCATGCATGAATTCGCTATCAGTTTTAAGATTTATAAGACCACTACTTTTTAAAATATAATTGTATTTTAAAAGAAAGGTATGATTGGTCATTCGATGCTTAGTACGTTTATATTTTATTTGAGGATCTGGAAAAGTAATCCAAATTTCATCGACCTCATTTTCCCCAAAAATACAATCTACCAGCTCTATTTGAGTTCTAATAAATGCAACGTTAGTTAGGTTCTTTTCAATAGCGGTTTTAGCACCCCTCCAAAAACGAGCTCCTTTAATATCAATTCCAATATAATTGATGGCCGGATTTTTTTTTGCCAAAGCGATGGTGTACTCTCCTTTTCCACATCCTAGCTCTATTACAATAGGGTTTTTATTTTTAAAAAACTTTTGCCATTTCCCTTTGTGAGAGAACTTAGTTAGGACCTCTTCTCTGGTTGGCTGAAGAACATTTGGAAACGTTTCGTTTTCTTTAAAACGTTTTAATTTATTTTTGCTTCCCAAAATGATTGTAAGTTAGGCTCTATCTTCAGTTCCTTCCTTGATGAATTTACGAGATTCTTTCATCCAATATCCAAGAAGGATTAGAAGAATAAATAAAAACACCCAATTCACTAAATTGGCTTTCCACCATCCAAGATTTTCTTGAGCGATGTGACGGAGGGAATTGAAAGGCAAGAATAAAACCTGTGTAAAAAAATCACCAATCCATTTGAAAATATTGAATGCTATCATATCTTAAGTATATTTACCTTGCAAAAATATAAAAACAAAATATGCTAGCCAATTTTTTTGGGAAATCTAACCCAGTAAATATCATTATTATTTTATTGCTCTTTATATGTTTTTTTTTATCAGTCAGTATTTTCTTAAATTTTGAACAAACCCCAGTAGATATCTCGATACAAGATTTCTTATTAAGGATCGGTTTATTTTTTTTGATGTTATTTTTTTATAATTTTATTTTGGCAAAAAATAAATTGACGCTCTATAATTCGTATGGGTTTTTATTTTTTGTTTTATTTTTTGGATTTTTTCCTCAAACAATGTTGGATATCAATCAGGTTATTTTAAACCTATTACTATTTATTTTTTTGAGAAAAGTTTACAGTTTTAAAAGTGGTAAAGATCTTTATAAAAAAATATTCGACAGTGGGTTTTGGCTAGGGGTTTTGTTTTTAATTGATCCAACTACTGCTGTTTTTGGAGGGTTAATTTTTATTTCTATTGTGTTGTTTCAAAAAATTAATGTTAGAATATTTTTGATCCCAATGGTTGGATTTTTAGCCCCTGTTTTTTCCATATTTTCATACTACTTTTGGATTGGAAAATCAGAAGAAATTACAATACTTTTTTTATGGTATTCTAATTATAATTTTGAAATTTTTAATAATCCTAATTTAATTATACCATTACTATTCATTGGTTTTTTTACAGGAATCTCTATTGTCGTCAAAACACCAAAAATAGCTTCCGTAAGTGGAGACTACAGAAAATACTGGGTGCTAATCATTTTTAATTTGATTGCAGCTATTGTAGCTTTTTTAATTCAAAAGAATTATCAAATAGAAAAAATAATTGTATTATTTTTCCCAATATCTTTAATCATAACAAATTGGTTAGAGGGTATAAAGAAAACTTTTTATAAAGAAGTTGTTTTACTATTATTTATTGGGTTCCCTATCTTCTTTTTTTTTATAGTTTAGCACCATAAGAAAGATCTCCGGCATCCCCTAACCCTGGATTGATATATCCTTTACTGTTAAGATTTTCATCAATATCAGCAATCCATAAATTGGTGTTTTCAGGAAAATGATCTTGTATAAAATTAATGCCATCTTTTGAGCCAATTACAGAAATGAGATGAATTTTTTTTGGCTGTCCATTTTTTTTAATTGCTTCATATACCGTCACCATCGAATTTCCTGTTGCCAACATAGGATCTGCAATAATCAAAGTTTTATTTTTTAATGATGGTGACGCAAAATACTCCACTTTGATTTCAAAATTTTCATTATTATCAGGTTGAAAACGATAGGCAGAAATAAAGGCATTTTCCGCCGTATCAAAGTAATTTAAGATTCCTTGATGTAAAGGTAGGCCTGCTCTTAAAATAGAACAAATAACGACGTTACTGGCTATGATATCAGAATGCTTAGTTCCTATTACGGTTGGAATTTTTGTATTTTCATACTCCAAGTCTTTACTGAGTTCATATGATAAAACTTCCCCAATTCGTTCTATATTTCTTCTAAAACGCATCGAATCTCTCTGAGATGAGCGATCTCTTATTTCTTTAACGAAAGTATTTAAAATAGAATTATTTTTTAATAAATGATGAACGGTCATAATTAGCAGCGTTATTTTTATAAAAAGAGTTTTTTATAAATATACTATTTTATCATTATCAATAAATGGTATTTAATAATATGCTCGTTAAGGTTTTACATCAAGAAACCATCACATACAAAACAAAATTGATTCTTTTTATGAGTTTAAAATTGCCATTGCTTTATTAATGACTTTTTTAGGATCAATTGTTTCCATAACATTTTCATACCCTTCAAATACTTTATTTCCATAGATAGAACATGGAAGTTTTGGATACATTTTTATATCAGATAACAAGCAATAATCAGGTGGTTGATACCATGGGGCAAAGCCTGCAAATGGATGCGTTACCCCCCAAAGGGTTATCGTTTTTATTTGTTGTACGGCTGCTAGATGAGCATTTCCAGAATCCATAGAAATCATAAGATCTAAAGAAGAAATTAATTCTAGTTCTTCTGCAAAAGAAAACTTTCCTGCGATATTAATGACATTATGATGTTTTTTTTCAAAACGACTCAATTGTTTAATTTCATTTTCTCCACCACCAAAAAGAAAGATTTTAAGCCCATTAGTTGCTAGGGTTAAAATTACTTTTTCCATCAAGTGAAATGGATATATTTTTCCTTCAAAAGCAGCAAAGGGAGCTATTCCTACCCACTTCTCTTTTTTCAACCCTGTAAAAGAGTTTACTTTTTTTGAAAGAAACTTTTTTGTCATAGGCTTTGGGTTTGATAAATTGATTGGAAACCCTAATTTATTTAGCACATCTGCATATCTCTGATGTGATGTCTTTAGCTGTTTAAACACTTTATTTTTTGAACGAGTAAGTGCTTTTTTTTCTGACCTACCTTTATCTATAGAAGCAGTGGGAACCCGATATGATTTGAAGAAAGTTGTTAATATTTTAGAACGTAAAACACCGTGAAAATCAGCAACATACGTAATATTTTTCTTTTTAAGTTCACAAAATAGACGAATTAGACCAATGAGTCCTTTGTGACGATTTTTTACATCTGCTTTTACAAAAGAGACATTGAGTAGTCCATCAAAAAGAGGTTTTAAAAATGGCTTTGAAACTACAGTTATTTTACACTTAGGATATTGAGTTATAAGTGCTTTTATAACAGGCACCGTCATCGCCACGTCCCCCATAGCTGAGAGCCTAATAATTAAAATATGTTGCTGAGTATACACACTAAATATTTGAATGTAAATGTAGCTATTTCATCATAATTAAAATGGGCAGAAGTTTTTTTTGATTTATAAAACTAATAAGAGAACAAATTCACAGGCTAAATAAAAATGTATATTTGTTTAGAAATTAAAAATATAATTCATGATTCAATCCATGACCGGTTACGGCAAATCGGTATTGCATTTGGCAGATAAAAAAGTAACAATTGAAGTTAAATCCCTGAATAGTAAAAATCTTGATTTGAATGTTCGAATCCCTTCTTATTATCGTGAAAAAGAGCTGGGTGTTAGAAAATTATTAGCATCTAATTTAGTTAGAGGTAAGGTAGATTTTTCAATTTATGTAGAAATGACCGCAGAGGAAACTTCAACAAAAGTTAATAATGGAGTGGTTTCAAACTATATGCAACAGTTAAGAAATATTACTCAAACAGGCTCCTCAAATAATCTTGAGTTATTAAAAATGGCCGTAAAAATGCCAGACTCTTTAAAAACGGAACGAGAAGAATTAAATGAAGAAGAATGGAGTCAGATCTATTCGAATATAAATGAAGCCATTAAAGAGATTATTCAATACAGGATTGATGAGGCCACTTCTTTAGAAAAAGATTTTAAACTAAGAATTAAAAATATTCATTCCTATTTAGAAGAAGTAAAGTCATTTGATACCTTAAGGATAGATCGTGTAAAAGAGCGTTTAAAAAAGGCAATAGACGATTTAAAAGTAACAATAGACAACAATCGTTTTGAACAGGAACTAATTTATTATTTAGAAAAGTTAGACATTAATGAAGAGAAGGTGCGATTAGCCAATCATTTATCATATTTCTTACAAGAATTAGAGACCAAAGATTCTAATGGAAAAAAATTAGGATTTATTGTTCAAGAAATTGGAAGAGAGGTTAATACTATTGGATCTAAAGCTAATTTTGCACCGATGCAAAAAGCAGTAATTCAAATGAAGAATGAGTTGGAAAAAATTAAAGAACAAATATTAAATGTATTATAATGCTTCCTATATATTTTATATCAATCAATTAGAGCATCGTTTATACAAGAGCATATAAATTAAAACATGAGTCAATTTAAAGGAAAATTAGTTGTCTTTTCTGCTCCTTCTGGTTCTGGAAAAACAACCATTGTTAGACATTTGTTACAACAAGAAAGATTTGGTTTAGAATTCTCAATATCTGCAACTTCTAGAGAAGCAAGGGGGGTAGAACAAGAAGGTAAAGATTATTATTTTATCTCTGCTGAAGATTTTAAAAAGAAGATAAAAGCTGATGAGTTTTTAGAATGGGAAGAGGTGTACATAGATAATTTTTATGGAACTTTAAAAAAAGAAGTATCTAGAATTTGGAACAAAGGGAAGCATGTAATTTTTGATATTGATGTGGCAGGTGGTTTAAGAATAAAGAAAAAATTCCCTGAGCGAACATTAGCTGTTTTTGTAAAGCCTCCAGATATTAATGAATTAATTATAAGACTCAAAGAAAGAGGAGAGGAATCTCCAGAGAAAATAGCTATGCGTGTTGCAAAAGCACCAACTGAAATGGCTACAGCACCTCAGTTTGATACCATTATTCTAAATGATGATTTACAAACAGCTCTTCATGATGCAGAAAATTTAGTAGATGATTTTTTAACAGTTAAAAGATGAAAATCGGATTATACTTTGGAACATTTAATCCAATTCATGTGGGACATCTAATCATTGCTAATCATCTGGTTGAATATTCTGATTTAGATGAAGTATGGCTCGTGGTAACCCCACATAACCCCCATAAAAAGAAACAGTCACTTTTAGAAAATCATCATCGATATGAGTTGGTATATCTAGCACTCGAGAACTATTCTAAATTAAAACCTTCAGATATAGAGTTTAAACTGCCCCAACCTAATTATACGATCAATACATTAGCTCATATTTCCGAAAAACATCCACAACACCATTTTAGTTTGATTATGGGCGAAGACAACTTAAATAGTTTTCACAAATGGAAAAATTATGAAGTAATTCTAGAAAATCATGAAATTTATTATTATCCTAGAATTGCAGAAGGAAAGATGAATGTGCGCTTTAATGAGCATCAAAAAATTTTTAAGGTGGACGCTCCAATAATTGAAATATCATCAACATTCATTAGGCAAGGAATTAAAAATGGTAAAAATGTAAAAGCGATGATCCCTTCAAAAGTATGGAACTATATCGATGAGATGAATTTTTACAAAAAATAAAAATTAAAGTTATTAGATAATTTTAACAGACGATACCAAACATATCAATCATGGTTTCGTTGTATATTTGTGAAATCATATTTTTTATTAATGTCTGAGAATAAAAAAAAGAAAGGAAAATTAAAGCAAAAGTTAACCAATAAGTACCGACTAGTTGTTTTAAATGAAACTACATTTGAGGAGAGATTTTCACTAAAACTATCACGTTTGTATGTCTATCTTTTTGGAGGGATATTTTCTGTTCTTCTAATTTCAATAACGATATTATTAATTGCTTTCACCCCCATTAGAGAATATATCCCTGGGTATTCATCTGTGAAATTACAAACGGAAGCAACTAAATTAGTATTAGAAACAGATTCTCTAAAAAACAGATTGGCAATTATTGAAAATTACACAAAATCTATAAAATCTGTAATTACAGGTGATATTACGTCTGCGAAGCAAATAGATTCTATTCAAGAACAATCTAAAAGAATTCAAATAGATGAGAACTTGTTAAATGCCTCAAAACAAGATTCAATTTTTAGAGAAAAAATAGAAAGTAACGATCGTTTTCCACTTTCAGAGGTGTTACAAAATAAAGTTAATATTGTTTTTTTTGCTCCCATAACAGGAACAATTTCTCAAACCTATAATTCCGAAAATAAACACTTTGCTATTGACGTTGTTGCTAAAAAAGGGACTCCTGTAAAAGCCGTTGCAGACGGAACAGTTATTTTTTCAGAATGGACAACAGAAACAGGATATGTGATTATTATAAAACATACAAATAATTATATTTCTGTATACAAACACAATGGAACTTTGTTAAAACAACAAGGAGATCTTGTTCAGTCGGGAGAAGCTATTGCAAATCTTGGATCTTCAGGTGAATTAACAACTGGGCCTCATCTTCATTTTGAACTTTGGAGTAATGGGTACGCAGTGAATCCTTCAAATTATATTGATTTCGAATAAATGAGCCTTAAATCTATTTTAGCCGTTCAATTTGCAAAAAAAACTCGAAAAAAAGTTTATAAATGGGCCTATAATCCTCATAAAACACAGCAGAAAGTTTTTAAAAAGCTTATCAAAAAAGCAACAAGTACTGCTTTTGGCAAAGACCATAATTTTGATAAAATCACAAATTATTCAGACTTTAAAAAAGAAGTAAAAGTTACTGATTATGAGGGATTAAGACCCTATATAAATAGGATTATCGCGGGGGAGAAGGATGTTTTATGGTCAGGAAAACCTCTTTATTTTGCAAAAACTTCGGGAACAACCTCTGGCGCAAAATTTATTCCAATTACAAAAGAATCTATGCCTACTCATACAAAAGCGGCAAAGGAAGCATTGTTATTTTATATTGCAGAAAAAAATGATGGAAGTTTTGTTGATGGGAAGATGATATTTTTACAGGGGAGTCCAGTTTTAAAAGATAAAAATGGAATTAAAGTAGGTCGATTGAGTGGGATTGTTGCGCATTATGTACCAGCATATTTATTAAAAAATAGATTACCAAGTTGGGAAACTAATTGTATTGAAGATTGGGATACCAAAGTAAAAGCTATTGTTGAAGAGACAATGAATGAAGATATGTCTGTGATTAGTGGAATCCCTTCTTGGGTTCAAATGTATTTTGAAAAATTGATTGAAAAAACAGGGAAGACAATTTCTGAGATTTTTCCAAATTTCAATTTCTTTATCTACGGAGGTGTTAATTTTGAACCTTATAAGAATAAGTTTGAAAATCTCATAGGAAAGAAAATAGATTATATAGAATTATATCCGGCATCAGAGGGATTTATTGCCTATCAAGATTCTCAAAAAGAAAAAGGGATGTTATTGCAACTCGATAGTGGAATTTTTTATGAATTTATCCCAGCAATCGAATTTTTTGACCATACCCCTTCTAGAATATCTATAGAAGAGGTAAAGCTAGGAGTTAATTATGTCATTATTTTAAACACAAATGCAGGTTTATGGGGCTACAATATTGGAGATACAGTAGAATTTACGTCGCTACTTCCGTACCGAATAAAAGTAACAGGAAGAATTAAGCATTTTATTTCTGCTTTTGGAGAACATGTGATTGGTAAAGAGGTTGAAAAAGCATTAAATGATGCTATTTTAGATTCAGCAATTACTGTTAGTGAATTTACTGTAGCACCACAGGTAAATCCAAAGAAAGGGCTCCCATACCATGAATGGTTTATAGAATTTGAAAATGAACCCGATTATTTAGACGAGTTCGCCAATAAAATTGATGCTTCAATGCAGAAACAAAATATTTATTATCGAGACTTAATAAAAGGAAAAATATTAAAACCATTGGTGATTAGAAAAGTTAGTAAAGGAGGCTTTCACAGATACATGAAGTCCATTGGAAAGTTTGGCGGACAAAATAAGATTCCTCAATTATCAGATAACAGAAAAATTGCAAACGTCTTGCAAGATTTTTTGAAAGAATCATACATTTAGCACCAAAATACTTATTAAATAATACACTATGAAAATTATTGCAACCAACATAGGAGAAAGGAAAGACATAGATTGGAAAGGAAAGACAATTACAACAGGAATTTATAAATTTCCAGTTGATGGACCTGTTTTTTTAGACCACGAACATGTAAAGGGAGATCAAATATGCAATAGAGCACATCATGGAGGTATAGAGCAAGCGGTTTATGGATATTCAGAAACACACTATAGCTTCTGGAAAGAGCGTTATCCAGATTTAAATTGGCAATATGGGATGTTTGGTGAAAACTTAACAATAGATAATTTAGACGAAACAACAATACATGTAGGAGATATGTATAAAGTTGGAGAATGTATTATTGAGGCAACTAAACAGAGAAATCCTTGTGTAAAGTTAGGAGTTCGATTTGATGACATGAAAATTGTAAAACAGTTTTGGAATACAACGATGTGCGGGGTCTATTTTAAAATACTCCAAACAGGAAATGTAATTACTGGAGATACATTTGAATTGATAAAAAAATGTTATCAAAATCCAACTATTGCAGATTTATATAGTGCTAAAAGAATAAGTAAAGGAATGTAGTTAACTAGATCGATGTTTCTTTTTTGTGGAGAAAACGGGTTAACTTCATAGAAAGATCTAGCAAAATAATTTTAGCATTTCCATTTCTTTCTATATGGTAGATTGCATCATTTAATTCTTTTTCTATAAGTAAGATGTTTTCGCCATGAACAAAAGGAGCAAAATTTTCTAAATTAAATGCAGCCGTTTGTGTTTCTAAAAAAACAAGTTCTGGAGACTTATAATTTAATAACAATGCTTGTCTAAAAAACTGTAAACAATAAGCTAAAAATTGTTTTTGATTTTCTCTTCCGCTTTTTGCGATCGTTTCAGACCAGACAATTAATTCTTGAATGACTGCTGCATTTCCTTTCGCTCTAAAAGCGTTACGAATCCATGTAATAAACCATTCTTCAAAAAGGACATCATTAGAATCTTGATGTAAAAGATGAACTGCTTTATTATAATCTCCTGCAGCTTGTGTGGCAATTTTTAAAGCATTACTTTCTGAGGACTGTTCTCGCTGAATTAAAGCTTTCATAATATCATGATCACTTAAAACAGGAAAATATAATGACTGACATCGAGACTTAATGGTATTGATAATAAGATCTTCATTTTCAACAACTAATAAAAAAATTGTTTTAGCTGGGGGTTCTTCAAGTAACTTTAATAATTTGTTAGCAGCTGCACTATTCATTTTTTCAGCCATCCAAATGATCATAATTTTAAAACCACCTTCATAAGATTTAAGGTGTAATTTTTTTACAACCTCTAAAGCTTCATCAACCCCAATCATTCCTTGCTTATTTTCTACACCAATAGAT
>JBELHH010000022.1:0-49558 GCA_042091515.1 Flavobacterium sp.
ACCCGTGTTACCAGGATGAAAACCTGGCGTCCTAACCCCTAGACGAACGGACCAGTTGCAAACAGAAAGAAAATTGATCTTCCGATTGCGGATGCAAATATACAACGTTTTTAAAACTCTGCAATATTTTTTTAAAAAATTTAATAGGCCTTTGCGAATAAGACTCGTCTCTTGGATTCTTTCCCTGTTAAGATACAATTTCCTTGCTCATCTTGAACATTATTAGGGATACATCTTATCGTTGCTTTTGTTAACTGTTTGATCTTTTCTTCAGTTTCAATGGTTCCATCCCAGTGAGCTGAAACAAACCCTCCCTTAGTTTCAATAATCTCCTTAAATTCATCAAATGAAGTAACTTCAGTGATGTGCTTATCTCTATAAGATAGAGCTTTATGAAATAAATTTTCTTGAATTTCATGCAAAAGATTTTCAATATAATCAGGCGCTAAATCTTGTGAAATAGTTTGTTTTTCTAAGGTATCCCTCCTGGCAACTTCTAGGGTGTTATTTTCTATATCACGATTTCCAATTGCAATTCTAACTGGAACACCTTTTAATTCATATTCTGCAAATTTGGCGCCAGGTCTAAAGGTATCTCGGTCATCATACTTCACTGAAATCCCTTTTTTTAGTATCGACTTAACAATTATATTAACTTTTTCTGAAATAATAGCTAATTGGTCTTCTCCTTTATAAATTGGAATAATAGCCACTTGTATTGGAGCTAGTTTTGGAGGTAATACGAGTCCATAATCATCTGAATGTGTCATTATTAAACCACCTATTAAACGAGTTGATACTCCCCAAGAAGTAGCCCAAACATATTGTTGCTTTCCTTCTCTAGAGGTATATTTAACATCAAATGCTTCGGCAAAATTTTGACCCAAGAAATGAGAAGTTCCTGCTTGTAAAGCTTTCCCATCTTGCATCAGTGCTTCTATTGTATAAGTCTGCTCAGCTCCCGCAAATCGTTCACTTTCAGATTTATATCCTTTTACAACGGGCATTGCCATAAATTTTTCAGCAAATTCAGAATATACTTCTTGCATCTGTTTGGCTTCATCTACAGCCTCTTTTTTGGTAGCGTGAGCCGTATGCCCCTCCTGCCACAAAAATTCTGCAGTTCTTAGAAATAACCTTGTTCTCATTTCCCATCGAACAACATTAGCCCATTGATTAATTAGCAGAGGTAAGTCCCTGTAGGATTGAATCCACCCTTTGTAGGTATTCCAAATAATCGCTTCAGAGGTAGGTCTAACAATTAACTCTTCCTCTAACTTTGCTTGAGGGTCTACACGTAGTTTCCCTGCATTATCAGGATCGTCTTGTAATCTGTAATGAGTTACAACAGCACATTCTTTTGCAAAACCCTCTGCATTTTTTTCTTCTGCTTCAAATAAACTTTTTGGAACAAATAACGGAAAATATGCATTTTGATGCCCTGTTTCTTTGAACATCCTATCGAGTTCTTTCTGCATATTCTCCCAAATGGCAAAACCATATGGTTTAATTACCATACAACCTCTAACAGCTGAATTTTCTGCTAAGTCTGCTTTGAGAATAATTTCATTATACCATTTTGAATAATCTTCTTCTCGTTTTGTTAACTTCTTACTCATAATTGGAACTTTGGCACAGATATTGTTTACTATAAATTATAAAATTTACAGTAACTTTGTGTTATCATTAAATATGAAACAAAACTAAAGCATTTTAGGCACATAGAGAATATCGTTTTTCTATTTTTTGACTGTACACTTTTATATTTTTACAAACATTTAAAAATATCATTATGAAATTAAATTATACCCTTAAATCCGTTTCGACTTATTTATTTTATTTCTTTACGATTATGTTCGTATCTTCTTGTACTATTTATCAAAATGTACCTGAAAATGATGGTATTTATTCTTCAGAAACAAATCGCACTAAAGTAATTGCTGCTCATAGTGATGAATACAGAGATTATGAAAACAACTATTTCACCAAAGAGTTAGAGAGAATTGATCAGGTTAACGGAACAGATATTTTTACTGATATCGAGACATATAATTCTATAAATGATACAATTCCTAATTCATTAGATACGATTAGCGACTATGCTACAAACAAAGCATGGGGGTATTCAGATAGTAATGATGTTGTGATTAACATTAACCTAGGAAATAATGGGTTTGGATGGAATAACTATTGGAATATTTATGATCCTTATTATAGTTATGGGTATTTTAATAATTATTGGTATGGAAGACCTTGGCGACTTGGATGGGGAAATAGATGGGGTAATCCTTATTTTTGGGGAGGATATGATTATTATACCAATCCATATTTTTATTCCTATGGGTTTTATAACCCTTTTTATAGAGGATATAGAAATTATCGATTTTCAAGACGAGGAGCTCTTTATGGATATGGCTTAGCATACAACACTAATAGTCGTTATAATTATGGTAGAAGAATACAGTCTAATAATTCATATGATAGAAGAAGAACTAGTAGTACGACCAGAAGAGTAAATACGTTTGCAAACAATAATAGTACTTCATCCAGAACAAGAAGATCTACTAGTGCATCAAGAGAAAGAGTGTCAACAACTAGAAATAGTAGAAGAACAAATACTCGTCCTCAAAGAACAAACAATAGATCAACTTATAACAGGAGAGCATCAACGACAAGAACTAATATGCCTTCTTCAAGAAGTTCATCGATGAGAAACTCACCGAGCAGAAGGAGTAGTCCATCATCAAGAAGTAGCTCCAGCTCAAGCAGAAGAAGTAGCTCTAGTTCCAGTAGGAGAAGTTCTTCCAGAAGAGGTGGATAAAAAGACCTAATATTTCACATTATGAAAAAAATATTCTTTATTGTGGTATTAACTGCTCTTAGTTTTACATCCTATTCTCAAGCACTTGGATACGAAGATTTATCATTGATTTTTTCAAGAAACGATGGAAATGGTAGCTCTAGATTTATTGCTATGGCTGGTGCATTTGGAGCGGTAGGTGGAGATGTTACAGCCATGACTATTAATCCTGCTGGAATCTCTGTTTTCAATGGAAGTAATGCCTCTATTACATTTCAATCAAGAACATCAAATAATATTTCTAGTTATTATGGAAACTCCATAAAGACTCGGGAAGACTTTTTTAAAGTGTCTAATGCTGGAGTAGTTTTTACTTTTGATAATAATTACAATGATGACTGGTCTAAATTAGCCCTGGGAATCAATTATAGAATTTTAGCAGATTTTGAAAATTCATTTATTGCCGAAGGAAATAGTAATTTTGCCTCATTTGATCAATTCCCTTTAGACAATAACGATCCTACACTTGTATATGATGTTGCAGAAAATCAACAATTTTCGAATTTTTATAACGGTGATTTTTCAGAATTAAGCTTTGCTTTTTCTGGGGTATATCAAGAAACATTTCATGTTGGTGCTGGTCTGAATTTTTATGATCTAACTTTTAGTCAGCAAACCATTTTAAGAGAGTCTAACAATGATGGCAATAACAATACTTTAGCTGCTAGATTTTATCAAGAAAATTTTACAACTGGTGTTGGATTTTCTTTAAGTGCAGGAATCATTTATAAACTAACAAAAGGAATACGTTTAGGACTCAGTTATCAATCACCTACATGGTTTACTGAAATGATTGAAAACACAAACATTACGGATAATGATGGTTTTTTAGGAGATACGGAAATTGAAGTAAGTAATGATGAAACGATTTATGACAATACAGTAGGAGGCAACTTGCCTGTTCAAGGGCTTCTTTATAAATTAAAGACTCCAAGCAAAATTACAGCTAGTACTGCTGTAGTTTTTGGTAAAGTAGGGCTTATCAGTATTGATTACACCTCAAGAAATTACAATGGCCTTAATTTGTCAGGAGACGATTTTTCTAATGAAAATCTTTTTTTTGATAATCAATTAAGAAAAACTCACTCCATCAATACAGGAACTGAATGGAGAATTAAAAAACTAAGTATTAGAGGTGGGTATTCCTATGAACAAAGCCCAGATAGTAATGCTTTAAATTCAGACAACTTACAGAGATATTCTTTAGGTTTTGGATATAATTTTGGGACTGTGAAATGTAATCTATCATATTCTAGAAGCAATAAAACAGCTGCTTATAATTTCTATCCTCAATACAATCAGGTTAATGCAGCTGAATTAGATATTACCAATACTAATATTGCTGTTGGTTTTTCATTTAGTCTCTAATATTAATTTTATTCTTAAAAGTCTATTGAAATTCATTTTTGTAAGCTATAACGTCAGGTTCTTGCATGTCTTTATAAATGAAATTTACAGCTCTTAAAATGAATCATTAAAAAGCTTCGAATGAAATCATTTTTTAAAAAAAATTAGAGTAAGAAGTTGTTTTTTAAAAAGTTTAACTTATATCTATCTTTAATTAGTATTTCTATTCACTTTTTTGCCTTAATTTTGCAGCTCATAGTACTAATGAGAATAAATGGATTCACAATCAATTAAAATACAGTCTACCAATAATAAAACCATATTAAAATTTGTAAGTAATCAAATTTTAATTGATGATGGAAGTTATGAGTTTAATAATATAGATGAAGCTAAGAAATCTCCTTTAGCACAGCAATTATTTTATCTCCCATTTGTTAAGAAAATATTTATTACTGCCAACTTTATTGCTATTCAACGATTTGATATTGTTGAATGGGAAGATGTTCAAGAAGAGTTAAGGGCGCAAATAGAAACTCATTTTAAAAGTGGCGGGATTGCTGTTAGCGAAGATGAACATGTAAGAAAAAAACCTGTAGAGGTATATGCTGAAGCAACCCCTAATCCATCAGTAATGAAATTCGGAACCAATAAACCTCTAACATCATCAGATGAGGAATATGAGAATATTGAAGAGGCTAGTAAATCCTCTCCTCTAGCAAAAGAATTGTTTAGCTTTCCTTTTATAAAATCAATTTTTATCTCAGAAAATTATATTTCAATAACTAAATTCGATGTTATTGAATGGAATGATGTTTATTCTGAACTACGAAATTTTATCAGTAAGTATTTGCAAGAAGGCAAGGTGATTATTGAACAGACTGAACAAGCATCTGCCAACAAAAAAGAAGCTTTGAAAGAAAAAATTGTCGTTGAAGACTTAGTAGGAACGGCTGCTAAAATTTCAGCTATTTTGGATGAGTATATTCGTCCTGCTGTTGCAGCAGACGGTGGGAATATCGCTTTTGAATCTTATGATAAAAAAAACAAGGTAGTGAATGTAATTTTACAAGGGGCTTGTAGTGGGTGCCCTTCTTCAACAGTTACTTTAAAAAACGGAATTGAAACTATGTTAAAGGAAATGCTCCCTAATAAAATCAATGAGGTAATTGCGATAAATGGATAACTGAAATGTCAAAAATAATCAAACCATATAAAGATTCAGATTTAGGAAAAAAAGAACAAGTTGCAACGATGTTCAATACTATTTCTAAAAACTACGATGGCTTAAATAGAGTGATATCCTTTGGAATTGATGTAAGTTGGAGAAAAAAAGTTGTTAAAATTATTTCTAAAAATAATCCACAAATAATTTTAGATATCGCAACAGGGACAGGAGATCTAGCATTGATGATGTCTTCACTAAATCCAAAAAAAATAATTGGGCTGGATATTTCTGAAGGGATGCTTGAAGTAGGGAAGCAAAAAATTAAAAAAGCAGCATTAAGTGATAAAATAGAGATGGTTATTGGAGATTCTGAAAACATGCCATATCAAGATAATTCTTTTGATGCTATTACTGTTTCCTTTGGGGTAAGAAATTTCGCTAATTTAGATAAAGGATTAAAAGAAATCAGACGTGTCTTAAAACCATCAGGTACTTTTGTAATCCTAGAGACATCTAATCCAACAACATTTCCCTTTAAACAAGGATATAAATTTTACACATCATTCATATTACCAATCATAGGAAAAATATTTTCAAAAGACAAAATAGCATACTCTTACTTGAGCGAATCTGCTAATTTTTTCCCTTTTGGAAAAAATCTTGACAATATTTTGAAAAAAAATGGGTTTATATCTACAGAATATATGCCTGTTACATTTGGAGTTGCTACGATATATACAGCCTCAAAATAATATGAAAAAAATACTTATCTTTCTTATTTGTACAATTACACTTACTTCAGCATTTTCTCAGCAGAGAAGAAATGTTGATAATTTACCTACATTTGATGATCCAAAGATTCATTACGGATTTTATTTAGGGCTTAACAAAAACGATTTTAAAGTAAATTACAGACCTAGTAATTTTCCAAATACAACTCTAGAAGTAAAACCAACAGCAGGTTTTAATGTGGGTTTAATTGCTGATTTGAGATTACATAAAAATGTAAACCTTCGATTTGAACCAGGCTTAGCCAGTAACTCAAAAGTAATGTATTTTAATAATAGCCCTTTATTATTAACAAAAAGAGATAGCGTTCGAGAAATTGGATCAACATATTTACACCTCCCTCTAGTTTTAAAGTTCAGTACAGATCGTTGGAACAATGTTAGACCTTTTGTAATTGCAGGTGTATCATACGATCATAATTTTTCTAGCAATCAGAATAATTCTGATGATAATTTTAGTGGTGAGTTTAGAATGAAAACCTCCAATTTTATGTATGAACTTGGACTTGGAGTTGATATTTATTTATATTTTTTTAAACTATCTCCGTCAATTCGAGGAGTATTTGCCATGAATAGAGAGCTAGTTGATGATAATAATAGTGATAGTCCGTGGACTTCTCCTATCAATGTTTTTTCTACTCGAGGAGTATTTCTCAACTTCGCATTTGAATAAGCTTATTTTCTAAATTCACTCAGCAAAATTGCTGTAGCTGTTGCAACATTTAAACTCTCTGTTTGCGGAGATTTTCCAATTCTAGGAATTGAAATTTTATCCTCAACGATGGCTCTAATCGAATCGGAGATCCCGTTTGCTTCATTACCCATTATCAAAATAGCTTCAGAAGGAAGTTTTGTTTTGTATATATTTTCACCATCCATATCTGCAATAAATTTAGGGATAGAAACGCTTTTTAAATAATCTTCTAAATCTGTATACGAAAGACTCACTCTCGTTAATGACCCCATACTTGCTTGAATAACTTTTGCGTTATAACAGTCTACCGTTTCTTTAGAACAAATAAGTTGTTCAACACCAAACCAATCACATAAGCGAATTATAGTTCCTAAGTTCCCTGGGTTGTTAATAGCATCTAAAGCCACTATTAATCCCGAAGAAATTATTGGGTTCTCTTTTGGGATTCTAAATAAAGCAAGGACTTTGTTTGGTGTTTTTAAAACACTTATTTTTTTTAACTCCTTATCAGAAATTTGAATACAGTTTTGTGTAGTTATAAAATGTTGATCTGTGGTAAATAAAACTTCTAATTCATAGGATGAAGCCAAAAATTCGCGAACCACTTTCACTCCTTCAACAATAAATAATTTATGCTTTAGCCGATACTTTTTTTGAGATAAACTTGTTATTAGCTTAAGATGGTTTTTAGATAGACTCATTAATTTATTAAATTGACAACTATTTTGTTAACATGTAAATAAACTCAAAAAAACTAAGAATTATTGTTTTATAAACACCTCTCAAGAGTTTTTATCATAATAAAGCCTCAAAAGTAGTATTTTTGAATTTGTATTGCGAATTCGTTCCATGAAAAAAGTCTTTATTTCCTTTTTATTGATATTATTTTTATCAGCTTGCAGCTCTGTAAAAAGACTAAATGACAATCAGTATTTATTAAAACAAAATACTATTATTGTTAATGATAAAAAGAATACAAATACTTCCCTAAATGAATTATTAGTTCAAAAACCTAATAATAAAATATTAGGGCTCCCATTGTCGCTTTATTTCTATAATTTAGGTGATAACACAAAACCAGCAATCGCCTCTGAATGGGCACAAAATAAACCCAAAACCTATCAATTTATAAAAAATATTTTTTCAGAAAAACAAAGTATCTCCTTCGCAAACAGCATGATTGGCCTAAATAAATGGTTTTTAAATGATGGACAAGCCCCTGTTGTAATTGATGATAAGAAAATAGAGAAAACTATCAAGAATTTAACTGCTTATTATAAAACCAACGGATATTTTAGAGTAAAAGCAACCTCAAATAAAAAACTTCTTGAAAAGAAAAAAGGGACTGTAACCTATATCGTAAATACTGGACGACCTACCTTTATAGACTCTATAAAAACTAATATAAAATCTCGTGTTTTAGATTCTTTATATCAATCAGAAAAAAAACTATCTTTTTTAAAGTCTGGTGATCAGTTTATCGAAAGTAACTTTATCAAAGAAGCGAAGAGAATAACCAAACTCTTTAGGAACCAAGGAATCTATCATTTTACAGAAAATGATTTAGGATATTACAATATAGACTCAACAATCACCAATAATAATAAGACAAATATAGATCTGATTATTTTTGATAAAAGGAGAATTTTGGATCAAAATGGAAAATATGTTTTAAAACCATATAAAATTCAAAGACTTAGAAGAATAAATATTTATACCGACTATTCCTTTACAAAAAAAGATACACCTTATAGAGATTCTATTAACTATCAAGGCATTACATTTTTTGCTCATAATAAGATTGAATACAATCCAAAACTACTTTCAGAATCAATTTTTATTAGACCTAATCAAGTTTATACTGATTCCCTAAGAAACTTATCTAGAAAGCATCTTAAATCCCTTAGGAATTTTAAAGTTACTAATATTAAATACAACACAACAAAAGAGACAGACAATCTATTAGATGTAGCTATTTTTCTTACCCCAATGGAAAAATTTAGCCTAGACTTAGAAACAGAACTCACCCATTCTAACATAAGAGATCTTGGAGTATCTGGAAAATTTTCAATTGTTAATAGAAATACTTTTAAGGGTGCCGAGATTTTTAAATTATCTTTTCTGAGTTCTTTTTTTAATGCTTCTCAAGACGCAAATAAGGAGGGTAGTTTTTTTAATTCTTGGGAAATTGGAGCGGATGCATCTTTAGAAGTTCCTCGTTTTTTAGCTCCTTTTGGGCTAAATAAACTGGTTCCAAAAATGATGTCTCCAAGAACTATGTTTACAGTTGGTACAAGTATCCAACAAAATATTGGATTAGATAGGCAAACCGTTACAGCTTTAATTGATTATAAATGGCAATACAATACAAAGAAAACCATACAACTAGAAATCTTTAATACACAATACGTCCGTAATCTTAGAATTGGAAATTACTTTGATATCTATAATTCTGAATTTATTAAATTAAATAATATTGCAGAAATTTACGATAATGGTGCTAACTACCCACTGCCAATCGATAATACTAAAGCCGAAAAGGCAATAAGTTTTATGAATAGTGTCGCTACAGACAGTAATTTTCAATCAAATAATCCAATTGCTTTTAGAGATAATTTAAATGTTCTGGATCGATATAATATTATTACATCGGATTTTTTAATTCCATCAATTGCATATTCATTCACGTATAATAATCAAAGTGACTTCAGAGATAATAATTTTTCCTTTTTTAAAATTAGAATCGCTAATTCTGGAAATATTGGAAGTTTCGTTTCTAAAAAAAGGGACGAAAATAATAGAAGGACAATTTTTAATATTCCTTTAGCTCAGTATTTTAAAACAGATTTAGAATATAAAAAGTTCTGGGAAATAGATAATTCTTCTGTTTTTGGATTTAGAAGTTTTTTAGGGGCAATTATCCCTTATGATAACTCTGCAATTCCTTTTACAAAAAGTTATTTTGCAGGAGGTTCAAACGATATTAGAGCGTGGCAGACCTATGACCTAGGTCCAGGAAGAAGAAACTCTGGGTTAGAATACAATATTGGTAGTTTCAAATTCCTAACAAGTGCAGAATATCGTTTTGATATGTTTGGCAGTCTAAAAGGAGCCTTATTTATTGATGCTGGAAATATTTGGGATATTACTAATTCTATTTTTGCTGAAGATAGAGCCAAACTAAAAGGCTTTAATTCTTTTAAGGATATTGCTGTAGGTTCTGGTTTTGGCTTTCGATATGATTTTAGTTTTTTAGTTTTCAGATTAGATCTAGGTTTTAAAATGCATGAGCCTTATTTAGAAGGTAATAAATGGTTTAGAAATTTTAACTTTTCAAATGTTGTTTATAATATTGGAATTAATTATCCCTTCTAAATCTACTTTTGTTTTCTAAAACGATTTCGATGATTTTTAGATTGATCGGTACCAAAATCTCTTTCTTATACATATATTTTGTTTACTTTTGAAGCCGTATTTTAATCAAAAAAAACAAAAAATGAGTCACCATATCAAACCAGGAGTTGCTACTGGTCGAGAAGTACAAGCTATTTTTAAGTTAGCAAAAGAAAAAGCATTCGCTTTACCAGCAGTAAATGTTGTTGGCTCAAACACAATCAATGCTGTGTTAGAAACAGCAAGAGATTTAAATGCACCCGTAATTATTCAATTTTCTAATGGAGGTGCACAATTTAATGCAGGGAAAGGGTTGTCAAACGAAAATCAAAAGGCAGCTATTGCTGGTGGTGTTGCAGGTGCAAAACATGTAAATTTATTAGCAGAAGCTTATGGTGTACCTGTAATTTTACACACAGATCATTGTGCTAAAAAATTACTTCCTTGGATTGATGGGCTATTAGACGCCAGTGAAGAGCATTTCGCTGCTACTGGTAAACCATTATATAGTTCTCATATGATTGATTTATCTGAAGAGCCAATTGAAGAAAATATAGAAATTTGTAAAACCTATTTAGCACGTATGTCTAAAATGGGAATGACTTTAGAGATTGAATTAGGAATTACTGGTGGTGAAGAAGATGGTGTTGATAATTCTGATGTAGATGTATCAAAACTATATACACAGCCTGACGAAGTTGCCTATGCTTATGAAGAATTGATGAAAGTAAGTCCCCAATTTACGATTGCTGCTGCTTTTGGAAATGTTCATGGAGTTTATAAACCCGGAAATGTTAAACTAACACCAAAAATTTTAAAGAACTCACAAGAATACATTACAGAAAAATATCAAGTACCTCACAATACGATTGATTTTGTTTTCCACGGTGGATCAGGCTCTACCATAGAAGAGATAAGAGAATCTATTGGGTACGGTGTTATAAAAATGAATATTGATACCGATTTACAATTTGCCTTTACAGAAGGAATCCGTGACTATATGCAAGGGAAATCTGAGTATCTAGCAACTCAAATTGGCAATCCTGAAGGATCAGATCAACCAAATAAAAAATACTATGATCCAAGAAAATGGTTGCGTGAAGGTGAAACTACATTTAAAGCTAGATTGGAAAAAGCTTTTGAAGATTTAAATAACATAGACACTCTTTAGGAAAGTAATTTATAAAAACAAAGTCTGCTTAAAATTTAAATAACTAGAACAGTTTAAATTTTAAGCAGACTTTGTTTTTTTATTGCAAATTTTAATATTATTCCATTAAATTTGTCAACCTTGTTTAAGGTCTTATAATTTAGAATACTAGAATTAAATATAATTAATTAACTATATATGGCTTGGTTCAAAAGAAAAGAAAAAGGAATTAACACCCCTACTGAAGCTAAAAAAGACACGCCAAAAGGATTATGGTATAAAACTCCTAGTGGAAAAATAATTGACACCGAAGAGTTAAAACGTAATTTATATGTTAGTCCAGAAGACGGTTATCATGTAAGAATAGGAAGTAAGGAGTACTTTGAAATGCTGTTTGATGATAATAAATTTTTAGAATTAAACCCCAAAATAAGTTCTAAAGACCCTCTAAAATTCGAAGACACTAAAAAATATCCGGATCGCTTAAAAGCTGCTCAAGAAAAAACCAATCTGAAAGATGCTGTAAGAACTGCTGTTGGGAGTTCATTTGGAAAAGAGATTGTGATTGCAACAATGGATTTCTCTTTTATTGGTGGATCTATGGGAAGTGTTGTTGGAGAAAAAATTGCAAGAGCTATTGATTATTCAATTAAAAACAAGCTTCCATTCTTAATGATTTCAAAATCTGGTGGTGCTAGAATGATGGAAGCATCTTTATCTCTCATGCAATTAGTAAAAACATCTGCAAAATTAGCGCAACTAGCTGAAGCAAAAATACCATATATCTCTTTGTGTACAGACCCTACTACAGGAGGAACTACCGCTTCTTTTGCAATGTTAGGTGATATAAATATTGCAGAACCTAATGCCCTAATTGCTTTTGCTGGACCCAGAGTAGTAAGAGATACTACGGGAAAAGATTTGCCACAAGGTTTTCAACGTTCTGAATTTGTTTTAGAACATGGTTTTTTAGATGCTATTTATGAAAGAAAACAATTAAAAAAACAAATTAATTTATATATAGATTTAGTTCAAAATCAACAAATAAGAGCCTAAAAAGGTTTGTATCTTATTGACTGTTTTTATTAATTAATAATAGAGCGTCTTTATTTATTGTAATCTTCTCACTACGATAGTTTTATCATATTTTATTCCTTATTTTTATCCCTGTAAAATTTATAGGTTCTGATGTAAAATAATTGTACATTTGCCACTTCAATGAAAAAATCATTGATGTACATAAAAATCATTTAAATAATATTGGCATGTATTTAACAAAAGAAGTAAAAGAAACAATCTTCGAGAAACACGGTAGCGGTAAAACTGATACGGGTTCTGCAGAAGGTCAGATTGCGTTATTCACGCACAGGATTAACCATTTAACTGGACACTTAAAAGAGAATCGTAAAGATTTTAATACAGAGCGTTCGCTGGTGAAAATGGTTGGAAAGCGTAGAAGTCTACTAGACTACTTAAAGAAAAAAGATATCTCAAGATATCGTGCAATTATCAAAGAATTAGGAATTAGAAAATAATCCCTACACAAAAGAGGTAGCGAATGCTACCTCTTTTTATTTTACTTCCATTGGATTACAACAACACACACAACAAGAAAAGTTTAATTAAGAACGAATTATTAAAGTATGATTCCAAAAGTATTTAGTCAAGCCATAGAGCTTGGAGATGGAAGAACCATCACATTAGAAACAGGAAAATTAGCTAAACAAGCTCACGGTTCTGTTGTTGTTCAAATGGGTAAAGCAATGTTATTGTGTACCGTAGTTTCTAACTACAAACAATCAGATGTTGATTTTTTACCTTTGACTGTAGATTATCGAGAAAAATTTGCAGCAGCTGGGCGTTATCCTGGAGGTTTTTTCAAAAGAGAAGCTAGACCAAGTGACGGAGAAGTATTAACCATGCGTCTTGTAGACCGTGTTTTACGTCCTTTATTTCCTAAAGATTATCACGCAGAAACACAAGTGATGATTCAACTGATGTCTCATGATGAAGAAGTTATGCCAGATGCATTAGCAGGTTTAGCAGCATCAGCAGCTATTCAACTTAGTGATTTTCCTTTTGAATGTCCAATTTCAGAAGCTAGAGTTGCAAGGGTTAATGGAGAGTTTATTATCAATCCTAGTAGAGCGCAGTTAGCAGAATCTGATATAGATATGATGATTGGAGCATCGGCAGATTCTGTGATGATGGTTGAAGGTGAAATGGATGAAATTTCTGAAGAAGAAATGGCGGATGCTATTAAATTTGCTCACGAAGCAATTAAAGTACAATGTGCTGCGCAAGTAGCCTTAGCAGAAGCCGTTGGCAAGAAAGAAGTCCGTGAATATGTAACAGCAGAGCAAAATGAAGAATTACAGAAGAAAATTCATGATTTTGCTTACGATAAATGTTATGCAATAGCAAGAAAAGGAACTTCTAAAGTTGAGCGTAGTGCTGCATTTTCAGAGGTTAAAGAAGAGGTTAAAGCTCAATTTACTGAAGAAGAATTAAATGAATTTGGTGATTTGATTTCTAACTATTACAGGAAAGCTGAAAAAGAAGCTGTAAGAGAATTAACTCTTAGTGAAGGAATTCGTTTAGATGGTCGTAAAACTGATGAAATTAGACCAATTTGGTGTGAGGTTGATTATTTGCCTTCTACACATGGCTCATCTATATTTAGTCGTGGAGAAACTCAAGCTTTAGCAACAGTTACTTTAGGAACTTCTAGAGAGGCTAATAAAATAGATATGCCTTCTTACGAAGGTGAAGAAACTTTCTATTTACATTATAATTTCCCTCCTTTTTGTACAGGAGAAGCACGTCCATTAAGAGGAACATCTCGTCGAGAAGTTGGTCATGGTAACCTTGCACAAAGAGGGTTAAAAGGAATGATTCCTGATAGTTGCCCATATACTGTTCGAGTAGTCTCTGAAGTCTTAGAATCTAACGGTTCTTCTTCTATGGCAACAGTTTGTGCCGGAACCATGGCTCTAATGGATGCAGGTGTTCAAATCACAAGACCGGTTTCAGGAATCGCTATGGGGTTAATTTCTGATGGAGATCGCTATGCAGTATTATCAGATATTTTAGGTGATGAAGATCACTTAGGAGATATGGATTTCAAAGTTACAGGTACTTCAGCAGGTATTACAGCTTGTCAGATGGATATCAAAATTAAAGGATTAAGTTATGAAATCTTAGTTAATGCACTAAAACAAGCCAGAGACGGAAGATTGCACATCTTAGGTAAATTAACTGATACAATAGCTCTCCCTAGTGAAGAGGTGAAAGCTCATGCTCCTAAAATGATCAATAGAAGAATTCCAAATGAATTAATTGGAGCATTTATTGGTCCAGGTGGTAAACATATTCAAGAATTACAGAAAGAAACTGAAACAACTATTGTGATCACTGAAGATCCAATAACTGAGGAAGGGATTATTGAAATTTTAGGAACCAAACCCGAAGGAATTGATACCGTTATTGCAAGAATAGAATCGATGATGTTTAAACCAGAAAAAGGTTCTATATATGAAGTGAAAGTAATCAAAATATTAGATTTTGGTGCTGTCGTTGAATATACCGAGGCTCCAGGAAACGAAGTTTTATTGCATGTGAGTGAACTGGCGTGGGAACGTACTAATAATGTTACTGACGTTGTAAATATGGGAGATATTTTAGAAGTTAAATACTTTGGTTTAGACCCTAGAACAAGAAAAGAGAAAGTTTCTAGAAAGGCTATTTTACCAAAACCAGAAGGATTTGTTGAAAGGCCTCCAAGAGATAATAATAGAGGCCGTGATAATAATCGTGGTAGAGACAATAGAGGTAGAGATAATCGAGGACGTGACAATCGCAGAGATGATCGTAGACCTAGAGAAGAAAAAAAAGAAGACTAGATTTATTCTTTAATATCATAAAAAATCGTCGAAATTTTCGGCGATTTTTTTGTTTCCATACAATTAATCTTCTTTTGTTTTAGTTTCTTTGTATATCTCAATGAAAATACAACGCATCACATATTTATCTCTTGGGTCAAATCAAGGACAAAAGTTAGATCACTTACAAAAAGCCATCGATACGATAGCCGACACTATTGGTGCTATTCATAAAATTTCTTCTGTTTATAAAACAAGCTCTTGGGGTTATAAAGGAGAAGATTTTTACAATATATGTATTGAGGTATCCACTTATTTTCCGCCAGAAATATTACTAAAAAAAATAGCAATTATAGAAGAAAGTCTAGGAAGAGAAAGAAGTAGTGATAAAAAATATAGCGATCGAAAAATTGATATAGACATCTTATTGTTTGATGATGAAATTATATTTTCTAAGACAATTACAATTCCTCACCCTAGAATGTTACAAAGGAAGTTTGTATTAGTCCCTTTGGTAGAAATAGCAAAGAATATTATTCATCCTATTGAAAAAAAACAACTAATTAGGTGTTTAAAAAACTGTAATGATCTCGAAGAAATAGAAAAGACATCTTCACAATTAAAAAAACCAATACTTTTAACAGAAAAGTACAACTATATTGCTATTGAGGGAAATATAGGTGCTGGAAAAACATCGTTAACTAACTTAATGAGTGATGAATTTAATGCTAGAGTTGTTTTAGAAAGATTTGCTGACAACCCTTTTTTACCAAAATTTTACAAGGATAAAGAACGGTATGCTTTTCCGTTAGAAATGAGTTTTTTAGCAGATCGATATCAACAACTTAGTGATGACTTAGCTCAGTTCGATTTATTTAAAAATTTGATTGTTTCTGATTACTATATCTTTAAATCATTAATTTTTGCTCAGGTAACCTTACAAAAAGAAGAGTATGCATTGTATCGTAAAATGTTTGATATCATGTATAAAGAAATAACAAAACCAGATTTATATATTTATTTATATCAGAATACAGATCGTCTTCTTAAAAATATTAAAAAAAGGGGCCGTGATTACGAGCAGAATATTGAAGCTGGTTATTTACAGAAAATCCACGACGGCTATGTAAATTTTATTAAAACTGAGCAACATCTTAATATTCTTATTATTGATGTATCAGAGTTAGATTTCGTAAATAATTATGGAGATTATAAAAAGGTGTTGAAAAAAATTATAGAGAAACAATAATTCTAAGAAATTACTTTTTAAGCTCTAGTTTTTCTGCAAAATATTCGCAAAAGTCTCTCATTGTAGCGCTCATTTTTTGATCGTCAGTAGCCCGTTCAAAACTCCCTGCCATAGAAACTAATGTCTGATGAAAGAATTGCTTCATTTCATCAATAGGCATATCTTTTGTCCAAAGATCCATTCTTAAAGTGTCTTTTTTTTTATGATCCCATACCGATAACATAATTGCTTTGGACGATTCATTATTTACCCCTCCGTCTTCTGCTGTCCAAGCAATACTCTCTGGAATTTTATTTTCATCTAATTCAACTGTAAACTCTATTTTTGAAGTATGCGCTATTGCCATTATTTCCTTGGTTTATATTTTGATTTTTTAAAAATTTCTTCTTCTTTAAGAGACAAAAGATCTTTCAAAGATACATCATTATTGTACATAAAAGAGCGAACAATTTGCCATCCAATCATCTGACCAATCCTTCCTGGAGAGTTTCGATCTTCACTTAAATAAAATTTTGAAAAGGGGGCATCATCTAAAAATCGTTGGTTTAATTTAGTCTCCGTACTGTAGAGTAATTTATTCTCAATAAAATATTTCCAAACTTGCTCTTCATTATCGAGAGCCCAATCAAATTTTTCTTTTGAATAGCCAATTTTAAGGGCATCCGTTTTTGCAGGTATATAAAGATCCAATAGATACAGTTTTATTCCTTCATGAATCATTTTTGCTAATAAAGTCCTGTTATTAGACGGTGGTACTTGAGTTTCTATGATTTTATTAGCTACGTCAATTATGATTCTTTCTCGCCTATTGTTTTCTTTAATATAACCAGGATAATCACTATAAAAAACATGGTTTCCCCCTAGATAAAGGTCTAACGAAATAAATACCTGAGCATTGGTATACACAACTTTGTAATTATAATCTAAATTAGTGATAAGAGTGGTTACATCCGGTGGATTAAAGGTAGGTGTATAATATATAATATGCTTAAATAAAGTTGATAATTCTTGATCTATTTTAGAAAAATCTTTAAAAACATTTTGAGTTTCTTTATATAATTCTCGTTCATCTGGATCCTTAATTTTTGCCATCCAAATACTATCTGAGGTGCTAGCTGGAAAAAGTAATGGATATTTGTTTTTCAACACATCAAGATTTGTTCCATTAAATTGATAAAAGTCTACTTCGAATCTATTAATTGTGAATTCTAAATTAATCGATGAAGTATCAATTCTATTTTCAGCTTCTTTTTGACAGGAGGCGAATATTAATAAGAATAAAAACAAGAAATAATTTCGCATTTGCTTTGTATATTTGCTACTTGTTAAGAACGTCAAAAATACTAAAATAGTTTTCTATGCAAGTTAAAAAGGTGACAGAATATATGGTTGCTTGGTTGAAAGATTATGCGACCAAAGCAGGTGTCAAAGGATTTGTAATTGGTGTTTCTGGTGGAATAGATTCTGCAGTAACCTCTACTCTTTGTGCAAAAACAGGTTTTCCAACTCTATGTTTAGAAATGCCTATTCATCAAGCGGAAAGTCAAGTAAACAGAGCTGTTTCTCATATTGCATGGCTTCAAAAACAATATAAGAATGTAACAATGACACAGGTTAACTTAAGTCCAGTATTTGATAGCTTAATTCGTGTTTTACCTCCTGTTGAAAATGAGAATGATCGTTTTATGTCTTTAGCCAATACAAGAGCTCGTTTACGGATGACTAGCTTATACTATTTTGCAGGACTTAACAGTTTACTGGTTGCTGGAACAGGAAATAAAGTAGAAGATTTTGGAGTTGGTTTTTACACAAAATATGGAGATGGTGGAGTAGATTTAAGTCCTATTGCAGATCTAATGAAGTCTGAAGTATACGCTGTTGCTAAGTTTTTAGGGGTTGATGATGAGATCCAACTAGCGGCCCCAACAGACGGATTGTGGGGGGATGATAGAACTGATGAAGATCAATTGGGAGCTAATTATGATGAACTTGAATGGGCAATGAATGAACACACTGCTGGTAAAAGAATAGACGATTTTTCTGGAAGACAAAAAGAAGTATATAAAACCTATCTATCACTACATCGAGCAAATCTTCATAAAATGAAACCAATACCTGTCTGCGAAATCCCTGAAATCTTAAAATAATTTTATCGAATTAAATATCTTTTTCGCTTTTCGTAAACTTCTTCGACGTTGGCATCTAGAAATTTCTGCAGGGATTACCAATAATACAAATATCAATCTAATAATAAGTTGAATTTTTCTCATAGCGTTGAAATAACAATTCAACACTAATTTAGAAAAAAATAAATTCCTTTAATTAAAAATTTATATTTTAACATTTGAGGAACTCTTAAACGACTCTCATCAACTTACTGTACAGTCGTTTTTTTAATTCAGTATAATTTTTGACCATCTCTAAATCTATATTTTCTGACGGGCTCTCTTGATTAAGATTTATAAGTTCTTGTATTTTTTTATTAATAAGAACTCTTCTAAGGTTTAAAATTGCATCAGTAACTAGTTTAGACAACACCTCCTCTGATTCTGTAACAAAAATATTTTTTCGTTCCCAATCACTTAATGTGTATTTTTCATCATCCATCAAAATAGAGGTTACCATTGACGAAATAGTTGTATTTTGATGATGAATAAAAGCATCCATTTCAATTTTATTTTCTTGATTTAATTGATGAATCATTTCATAATAAATACTTTGAAAAGTTTCATTTGAAAACTCTATTTCATCATCCTGAAGATTCAAATACAATTCTTTTGAAACATGATTTGTATATTTTTCTTTTTCTAATTGAATATTTCCTTCTTCATCCTTAACTTCAATAAAATCTGTAAACTCTGTTTCTTTATTTCCAAACAACAATAAAATTCTAATAATTTCTCTTTCAAGAATAAATAAAGAATCAATCTCTTTTAGCTGTTCTGGTTGTTTATTGACAACTTCAAAAGATTTTTTTTGTTTTTGTTTAGTATTGGTAAAGTCTTTTGATTTTTTTGAAATTAACTGGGCTAATTCACTAAATAATACTCGTTCAGAAATATCCATAATACGAGAACATTCTTGAACATATACTTCTCTTTGAATACTATCGGGAATCTTGGAGATACTAGTTACTATATCCCGAATAAGTCCTGCTTTTTTTACAGGGTCATTATTCGCCTCCTTCATTAAAAGAGATCCTTTAAAATTAATAAAGTCTTGAGCGGATTCTTCTAAATACTCTTTTAAGGCTGTCTCTGAATTTTTTTTAGCAAAACTATCTGGGTCTTCTCCTTTGGGAAAGGTCACTACTTTTACATTCATTCCTTGTTCCAGAATCAAATCTATTCCTCTAATAGACGCTCTAATACCAGCGTCATCTCCATCAAAAAGAACTGTAATGTTTTTTGTAAGTCTATTTATTAATCTAATTTGATCTGAGGTTAATGCGGTTCCAGATGATGCAACTACATTCTCAATACCAGATTGATAAAAAGAAATCACATCAGTATACCCTTCTACCAAAAAGCAATTATCCTGCTTTGCTATTTCTTTTTTTGCATGATAAATTCCATATAGAATTTTACTTTTATGATAAATATCACTTTCGGGTGAATTGACGTATTTCGCTGTCTTTTTTTCATTGGATAAGGTTCTTCCTCCAAAACCTAAAATACGACCAGACATACTATGTATAGGGAACATAACACGACCCTTAAAACGGTCAAATTGTTTATTTTCTCTAGCAATAGTTAATCCGGTATTTACAAGGTATTTTAAATCATATCCCTTTTTTAACGCTTCCTTTGTAAAAGAATCCCAAGAATCTAAACAATATCCTAAATCAAATTTTTTAATGATATCCTCTCTAAAGCCTCTTTCTTTGAAGTATGAAAGGCCTATTGCTTTTCCTTGAGTAGAAGTTAATAAGGTATCATGAAAAAAATCTTTTGCAAAGTTTGAAACTAAGAACATACTTTCTCGTTCATTCATTTGCTCTTTTTGTTCATCTGTCTGAACCGTCTCTTCTATTTCAATATTATATTTTTTTGCTAAAAATCTTATGGCTTCTGGATAAGAATAATGCTCATGTTCCATTAAGAAAGAAATAGCGTTACCTCCTTTACCAGTACTAAAGTCTTTCCATATTTGTTTGACGGGTGAGACCATAAAAGATGGAGATTTCTCGTCTGCAAAAGGGCTTAGTCCTTTGAAGTTACTTCCTGCTTTTTTAAGTTGTACAAACTCCCCAATAACTTCCTCAACACGAGCTGTTTCAAAAACACGATCTATGGTACTTCTAGATATCATTTAAAATAGACATGAACAATAAATATCGTAATTCGATATTTTAATTGATTAATTATTATGTTAACTATCCTTTATAATTAAGAGGCTGTTCTTAATTTCTTTAAGGTAGTTTTTGTTAATTTATGAGTTGCATAGTCTCTTGTAAGAACAAGTTCTTTTTGATCTGAACCAGGCAGTTCAAACATTGCATCCGTAAGTATTGCTTCACAAAGAGAGCGCAATCCTCTTGCACCTAACTTATATTCTACCGCTTTTTTCACTATATATTTTAGAGCATCATCTTCAACTATAAATACAACATTATCCATTAAAAAAAGCTTCTCATATTGTTTAATTATTGAGTTTTTAGGTTCTGTTAAAATTGATCTTAACGTATCTTCATCAAGAGGATTCATATAACTTAATACTGGAAGACGGCCTATAATTTCAGGAATCAACCCAAATGATTTTAAATCTGATGGAATGATATATTGTAATAAGTTTTCTTCATCAATTTTATCCTCTTCTATCGAAGCGCTAAAACCAACTGATTGCATGTTTAAACGTTTACTTATCATTTTATCAATTCCAGAAAAAGCTCCTCCAGCGATAAATAAAATATCTTTAGTATCGATTTCTATAAATTTCTGTTCAGGATGTTTTCGCCCTCCTTTAGGAGCCACGTTAACTACAGATCCTTCCAATAATTTCAACAGGGCTTGTTGTACACCTTCTCCTGAGACGTCTCTTGTTATTGAAGGGTTATCTCCTTTTCGAGCAATTTTATCAATCTCATCAATAAAAACAATTCCTCTTTGAGCTTTTTCTACATCATAATCTGCCGCCTGTAGCAATCTACTTAAAATGCTTTCTACATCTTCTCCTACATATCCAGCTTGTGTTAATACTGTTGCATCAACAATAGAAAATGGAACATTCAACATTTTTGCAATACTCCGAGCAATTAATGTTTTTCCAGTTCCGGTTTCTCCTACCAAAACAATATTACTTTTTTCAATTTCCACTTCGTTTTCATCACTAACCTGCATCAGTCTTTTGTAATGATTATAAACAGCAACAGACATCGCTTTTTTGGTTTCTTCTTGTCCAATTACATATTGATCTAAAAAAAATTTTATTTCAATAGGCTTCTTTAGTATAAGCTCTTTAGATAGATTTCCAGATGTATTCTCTGCAGTCTCCTGCTCTACTATACCATGAGCTTGCTCAATACATTTATCGCAGATATGTGCATCCATTCCGGCAATTAATAAATCTGTTTCTGATTTTTTTCGACCACAGAATGAACATTCTAAAATTTCTTCTTTTGCCATTATTCTCTAAGTTGTTTAGAATTTAAACTATCCGATTATTTTCTTACCAGAACCTCGTCTATCATACCATATTCTTTCGCTTCATCTGCTTTCATCCAATAATCTCTGTCAGAGTCATTATGAACTTTTTCTACTGTTTGTCCAGAGTGTTTTGCTATAATCTGATATAATTCATCTTTCAATTTCAAGATTTCACGTGCTGTGATTTCAATGTCTGATGCTTGACCTTGAGCCCCTCCCAAAGGCTGATGAATCATTACTCTAGAATGGGGAAGTGCAGAACGTTTTCCTTTTTCTCCAGCACACATCAATACAGCTCCCATAGAAGCTGCCATCCCGGTACATATTGTTGCTACATCAGGTTTTATAAACTGCATGGTATCATAAATTCCTAAACCTGCATACACTCCTCCTCCAGGTGAGTTTATATAAATAGAGATATCTTTAGAAGAATCTACACTTTCCAAAAACAATAACTGAGCTTGTATGATGTTAGCAACTTGATCATTAATCCCTGTTCCTAAAAAAATAATTCTGTCCATCATTAATCGAGAAAAAACATCCATTGCAACAGCATTTAGCTGTCTTTCTTCAATAATATTAGGAGTCATATTAGTTATTAATTGATTGAAATAAGTACTACTAATCCCTTGATGCTTGGTTGCATATTTTTCAAATTCTCTTCCGTAATCCATTGATTTATTTTTTAAAAAATTATAATAGTAAAGATACTAACTATTGATGAATAATTTTAAAACTATCCCTAACTAAAAAACTCCTCTTTACAAGAGGAGTTTTTTAGTTTATATCACATATTTATTGATAAGCCTCTTTAACAAAACCTTCATAAGTAACTTTTTTTGTTTTAAAAGTCATATTATCTTTGTAGAAAGACATCAGTTTTTGACTTAATAATTGATCTTGGAGTCGTGTAGCTTCTTCTTTATTTGCTAAAATTCTATTGGCGATATCTTCCAATTCAGCATCTTCTGGATTCGTATTACCAAACTGTGCCATTTGAGATCTAATAAATCCTTTTGCATACTCTTTTAGCTCATCGTAATCAATTTTTATATCATTGTCTTTCACAATTTTTTCTTGTATTAATTGATAACGCAATCCTTTTTCAGACTTGTTATACTCTTCAGTGGCTTCTTCTGGAGTTAATTCTTTTTCACCTGCGACTGCTAACCATTTTTGTAAAAATTCTGCTGGTAGATCAAATTTTGTAGAGTCGATTAGAAATTCAGTAACAGCATTTAACAATTGTTGATCTGATTGTTGTTGAAATTGTTTTTCTGCGTCTTCCTTTATTTTATCCCTTAATTCTGTTACAGTTTTAACACTTCCATCTGTAAACAATTTATCAAATAGGTCTTGGTCAAGATCAGCTAATTCAATTTCTGTAGTTTCCTCAATCGTAAAAGATACTTTTATGTCTAGACCCTGAATTTCATCTTGTGAAAGACCAAGAGCTCCTGTTAATTTATGCTCATCAGAAAACAGTCCTTTTGTTTTTAGCTCTAACACATCACCAACCTTTTTGCCTAAAAACTTTTTTAGGGTTGCTTTTCCTTTTAAATCTGATAAATTAATTGTCGATTTATTTTCAATTTCTTTTTCGTTATTTACAAATATCCCCGTAACATTAGTTTGATCAGAAATTACATCAACTGCAGACATTTTTCCATAACGTGACTGAAGGTTTTCAACTTCTTTGTCTATTAAAGTATTATCTGCTGAAATATTATATTGCGTTACTTTCTTTTTAGATTTTAGATCTATTTCAAATGATGGAGCTAGTCCTAATTCAAATTCGAAAGAGAAAGATTCTGTGTCCCAAGAAAAATTTTCTTGAACTTTAGGTAATGGGTTTCCTAAAATATCTATTTTTTCATCGGTTAAAAACTTATTTAAAGCATCTTGAAGGAGTTTATTCACTTCATCAATCATTACAGATTTACCGTATTGTTTTTTTACCATACCCATAGGAACATGTCCTTTTCTAAAACCTGGGATATCGGCTTTTTTTCGATAATCTACCAAAATCTGATTGACTTTTTCTTGATAATCATCTGCAACAATATCTACTTTTACAACTGCATTTAATGCATCAATGTTTTCTCTTACAATATTCATTATACCTATTATTCTTAAAAAATTGAGTGCAAAATTACGTCTTTTTCTTAATTTCCACAATGTTTAAATGCTTCTATTTCAGAGTACTTTGTGAATAAAGATTCGTCGTTCTTATTTTTGAAATTCTTGGGTGGCTTTTCTTTCAAGTTCTGCTTGAAATTCTTCCATTACTGGTTTTACGGTACTGTCAGGAATATCTGAAACTTTGATATACATAAGTCCATCAATCGCATCATTAAATTTTGGATCTACATTAAACGCAACCAACCTAGCATTTTGTTTCACATACTTCTTGATAAGAACAGGGATTCTTAATGCCCCTGGTTCTACCTCATCGATTAATTTATCAAATTTCTGTAAATCTGCATTGGCTGCATCAAAAACAAAATCTTTATCTGCATCTTTAAGTTTTACTTTAAATTCCTTTTTAGGCTGAATATATTGTGCGATATAGGGATCGTAATAATGAGATTTCATAAATTCTATCATCAAAGATTTAGAGAAATGTGAGAATTGGTTACTTATACTAACTCCACCCATCAGATATTTATATTCGGGATATCTTAATGTAACATGAACTATTCCTTTCCATAATAAAAAAAGTGGCATTGGTTTTTGCTGATATTCTTGGATAATAAAAGCTCTACCCATCTCTATAGTTTGGCTCATCATATCGTGCAACTCTGGCTCTATTCGAAATAATGTTTGAATATAAAAACCTGTGATTCCATGTTTTCTGAAGATATCTTTACCGAGACCCATTCTATAGGCACCTACCAATTTATTTTTATGCTGATCCCATAAAAATAAATGGTGATAATATTTATCAAACCTATCTGTATCTAGCGGTTTGTTTGTCCCTTCTCCTATAGCTCTAAAAGTAATTTCTCTGAGCCTTCCAATTTCATGTAAAAGATTTGGTATTTCTTTGGCAGATGCAAAAAATACTTCATAATTTTTACTCTCCAGTAATCTTTTACCCTTTTTTCTTAAGTTTGCTACTTCTTTAATAAACCCATGTGTGTGTTTTTGACTGGTGATTTTTTTGGGAGTCTTAGAGAGTTTTAAATGTTGTTTAGAGAGGATATGTTGTGGTTTTTTATCAAATGGATTTGCCAACATATATGTTTTTTTTCTCAAAAACTCATAAAATGAGTTTAAGTCATCATAGCCTTGTTGATCCTTAACAGAAATGGGTTTTCCAATTCTAACCTTTATGATTCTATTTTTTTGAGAGAGTAATTCAGATGGTAATTTTGCTGTTCTAAAGGTATCACTGATTTTTGAGAGGATATAGAAAAGCTTACTGTTTTTTGCATGAAAATAGATTGGAATCACTGGAACCTCTGCTTTTTGAATCAATTTAACAGCTCCCAACTCCCAAGGTTTATCTACCATTAATCTTCCGTCTCTATAGGTAGAAACTTCCCCAGCAGGAAAGATTCCCAGTGGATTTCCATCCTTTAAATGTTGAAGTGAACTCTTAATACCTGCAACACTAGATTTAGCATCTTTATGATTTTCAAAAGGATTCACAGGCATTATATAAGGTTTTAAAGGATCTATACGATGCAACAAAAAATTTGCAATAATCTTATAGTCTGGCCTATGTTCTATTAGTAACTTCAATAATAAAATCCCATCAATCCCTCCTAACGGATGATTAGAAACGGTAATAAATGACCCTATTTTAGGTATTCTTTTTAGATCATCTTCGGGAATTATAAATTCAATTTTAAACTCGTCTAAGATTCCATTTAAAAAATCTAAGTCTTTTTTATTTTTGTGCTTTTGATATATTTTATTTACCTCAGAAATTCTTAGTAATCTAAGTAACATCCACCCAATAAAAGTTCCAATAAAACCAAATTTATCAGTTCCTATTACTTTTGCAATTTCTTTTGATGTTACTAATTCCATAAATAAAAAGCATCCTTATACAACAAACATAACCAAAAAATCAAAAGGGATCCTATTTATTTTGTTGAACTATTAGTTGAGCAGTATCTTTATTGATTTGAGTTAGTAATAATTCTCCTTTTGCATTTATTTTTTTCAATGATTCATCTGTAAAATGTCTAATAGTATACAGAACTACTTCTTTTGTGAAAGAGATATAAAAAAATGACTTTAATCGATCGTAGAAATCATCAAAATGATTAAAATCATTATCAACACACACTGAAAAACTAATTGCTGAATTTTGAATAAGATTTACTCTTAATTGATATTGATGTAATAATTTAAAAATAAAACTAATATTTTCTTCTACCATAAAAGAAAAATCAAGAGATGAGATAGAAATCAATATTTGATTTTTTTTAACAATAAAACATGGTAATAAAGGGTTAATAGCAAGTCCTCTGCTTACTTTTGTGCCAGGTGAATTAAGGTGTTTAAAGGACCTAACATACAACGTGATTTCTTTGTCTTGAATAGGCTGAATTGTTTTAGGATGAATTACAGAAGCTCCGTAAAATGCCATTTCTATTGTTTCTTCATATGAAATTTGCTTAAGAAGGTATGTTTCTTGAAATTCTCTAGGGTCTGCATTTAAAACTCCTTTTACATCTTTCCAAATAGTGAGGTTTTCTGCATCTAAACAGAACGCAAAGATTCCTGCAGTATAATCTGAACCTTCTCTACCTAGGGTTGTAGTATTACCCTCTGAATCTCCACCAATAAATCCCTGAACAATTGTTAATTTTGATGTTTCTATTTGTGTATTAATTGCTCTGTTTGTTTCTTCCCAATTAACTGATGCATTTCTATAAATACTATCTGTTTTAATCAGTTCTCTAACATCCATCCATGTATTTTTAATCCCAACTGTATCTAAATAGGAACTTACAATAGTTGTGGATAACAACTCTCCATATGAAACAATTTGATCATATAAATAATCATACTCTTTCGATTTAATTTTTGTTAAAAAAGAAACCATTTGACCAAGGGTTGAGAGTACTTTATGATGAATTTCATGATTCTGTTCAAAAAGATCATCGATGACTTTTATATGGTACTCTGAAACAAATTCTATAGATTTTGATAATTTTTTATGGTTTTCATTAACATAGCTATTAATAATATCTTCAAAGGCATTGGTCATTTTACCCATAGCAGAAACAACCATTAAACAACGATCTGTTCCTTGTTGATTTAAAATGTAGGCAACATTTTCTATACTTTTAGCATCTTTTATAGAAGCTCCTCCAAACTTATATACTTTCAATCTTACTTATTAATAAAGTTTTCTAAATTTTGTTCATTCATATGCACTACATACCATCCTTGAAGAATCTCTGCTCCAGTAGATTCATAAAAATCAATTGCGTTTTTATTCCAATCTAATACTTCCCAAGAAACACGTTTATAGTGATGATCATAAGCATAGCGCATCAGCTTCGTGTATAGAGCTTTTCCTACTCCTAGCTTTCTTTTAGATTCGGTAACAATCAAATCTTCTAAATGAATTATTTTTCCTTTCCAAGTAGAAAATCTTTCATAGAATAATGCCATTCCTATTATGATCTCATTTTCTTCAGCAATCAAAACCCTAAATTTTGGATGTTTGGAGAATCCATCTATTTCTAAATCTTTAACTGAAATTTCTACAGCTTCTGGTTCTTTTTCATATACAGCTAATTCAGTGATTAACTGATGAACAGAAGACATATCCTCTTTTAACGCAACTCTTATTGTATAATTCATAGTAAAGTAAAAATCAAAGATACTTTAAATGAATGAAAAATGACTATGAATAAGTTTTACGAAATCGTTGTAGTTCGCTAAAAAATAAACATCTTTGTTAAATAAAAACTTCTAAATGACAAATAAGAACCAAACACTTGGTGAATTTATTATTGAAAATCAATCTTCATTTAAATACTCATCGGGAGAATTATCTCGATTAATCAATTCTATTCGTTTGGCGGCAAAAGTGGTCAATCACGAAGTAAATAAAGCAGGTTTAATAGATATTATTGGAACTGTTGGAGAAACTAATATTCAAGGAGAGGATCAGCAAAAGCTTGATGTTTATGCAAATGAAAAATTTATAAAAACCCTTACAAATAGAAATATTGTTTGTGGAATTGCTAGTGAAGAAGACAACGATTTTATTACTATTAATAGTCAAGATGAGAATCATCAAAATAAATACATCGTTTTAATCGATCCTTTAGACGGATCGTCTAATATAGACGTAAATGTATCTGTTGGTACTATATTTTCTATTTATAGACGTATTACCCCCATTGGTACTCCTGTTCAGCTTCAGGATTTTTTGCAAAAAGGAAATCAACAGGTTGCTGCTGGCTATATTGTATACGGGACATCAACAATGTTAGTGTATACAACTGGTGATGGTGTAAATGGATTCACTCTAAATCCTGCTATAGGGAGTTTTTATTTATCGCATCCAAACATGAAGTTTCCAAAGATTGGAACAATTTATTCTATTAATGAAGGAAATTATAATCACTTTCCTAAAGGAATTAAAAATTATATCAAATATTGTCAAAAAGAGGACGGAAACAGGCCATATAAAAGTCGGTATATTGGTTCTTTAGTTTCTGACTTTCATAGGAATATGATAAAAGGCGGAATCTATATGTACCCAAAAAGCTCAAAAAATTCTAATGGGAAACTTAGGTTACTATATGAATGTAATCCAATTGCTTTTTTGGCCGAGCAAGCCAATGGAATGGCTACTGATGGAATACAAAGAATTTTAACTATAAAACCTTCAAAACTTCATCAACGTGTACCATTTATCTGTGGAAACAAAAAAATGGTCAAAAAAGTAAAGGAATTTATGAGAGCTTCTCAATAGTCTTTTTCTATACATCTATAAATTATCAAAAAGCAAAGTCCTTGTTTTGATCGTTTATAATAATTAGATTTGTCTAATCTCATAAAATATAAAAATATGGCTTTTGAATTACCAACATTAGGATATGCATATGACGCATTAGAGCCTAATATAGACGCAAAAACTATGGAAATACACCATAGCAAACATCACAACGGTTATACTACCAAATTAAATGGTGCTATCGCTGGTACAGATCTGGAAAACAAATCTATCGAAGAAATTTTAAAGAACTTAGACTTGAGTAATGGTGCTGTAAGAAATAATGGTGGTGGATTTTATAACCATTCATTATTCTGGTCAGTAATGAATCCCAACAACAAAGGAGAATTATCAGGAGACTTAAAGGAGGCTATCATGACTGAATTTGGTTCTTTTGATGGATTTAAAGATACTTTTTCTAAAGCAGCTGCTACTCAATTTGGATCTGGATGGGCATGGTTATGTGTTCATAAAGGCGGGAAAGTATCTGTCTGTGCTACACCAAATCAAGACAATCCTCTAATGTCAGGAGTAGCTTGTGAAGGAACTCCTATTTTAGGAATTGATGTATGGGAACATGCCTATTATTTAAACTATCAAAATAGACGTCCAGATTATATTGAGGCTTTTTTCAATGTCATCAATTGGAATGAAGTCGCTAGTAGATATGCTGAAAATAAATAGATAATTACAAATTTATATACACAAAAAAAGCATCCAATATTGGATGCTTTTTTTGTAAGATCACTTTTTTTAATACGCTCTATTATTATTTCCTTCATAAAAATTAATAAACGCATCATTAACTACCCTGTTTCCTCCATCGGTTGGATAATCTCCCGTAAAATACCAATCTCCTAGATTATCCGGACATGCTTTGTGTAAATTACTCACTGTTTGATAAATCACATCAACCGATGCATTTATCTCATGTGATTTTAACATTTGGGCAATTTTATTTGAAATTTCTTTAGTGGTAAAAGGCGCATAAATCTCTTTAACAAAATTTATAATATTAATATCTTTATTCTGTACTTGTTTAATGCATTTTTGATAAACATTGTCAACAATATAATATTGATTTGTTTCTTTTAATAGTTCTAGTGCAGCTCTAAAAGCAATAAAATCTCCAATTCTTGCCATATCTATTCCATAACAATCAGGATATCTAATTTGTGGTGCAGATGAGACCACAACTATTTTTTTAGGATTTAATCTGTCTAAGATTCTAATAATACTCTTTTTCAAGGTTGTTCCTCGAACAATACTATCGTCTATAATAACAAGGTTGTCTGTTGATTTAACAACTCCGTATGTTATATCATACACATGGGCAACCAAATCATCTCGACTGTTATCATCTGCTATAAACGTCCTTAGTTTTGCATCTTTAATTGCAATTTTTTCGAAACGGGGTCTCTCTGATAAAATTTCTGTTACTTTTTGAGCAGATAATGATTTTCCACCTGATAATATTTTGGCTGTTTTTTGTTTATTCAAAATATCTTCTGCTGCTTCAGTCATTCCATAAAAGGAGGTTTCTGCTGTATTTGGTATAAATGAAAAAACACTATTAGTGATATCATTATTAATCGACTCTAATATTTGAGGGAAAACTAATTTTCCCAAATTTTTACGTTCTTGATAAATGGATGCATCACTACCTCTAGAAAAATAAATTCGTTCAAAAGAACATGATTTCTTCTCTCTTTGTTCAGTTACTTGTTCAATAGATGTAATTCCACTCTTTTTAATAATGAGTGCATGACCTCTTTCTAATTCTTTTACATCTTGGATGTCTATATTAAAAACTGTTTGAATTACAGGTCTTTCGGATGCAACTACGACAACTTCATCATCCTCATAGTAATAGGTTGGTCTTATACCATTTGGGTCTCGTAAAACAAAGGCATCTCCATGACCAACTAGCCCTGCCATAGCATAACCTCCATCCCAATTTTTTGAAGATCTTTTTAAAACTTTAGTTAAATTCAAATGCTTTTCAATAAAGGGTGATGCATCTTTTTTATTATACCCTTTCTTTTTTGCCTTTTGATATAGTTGAGATACTTCTTCTTCCAAAAAATGACCTATTTTTTCCATTACTGTTACAGTATCTGTAAACTCTTTCGGATGCTGCCCCAACTCTACTAACTCTTCTAATAATTGCTTAGAATTAGTCATGTTAAAATTTCCTGCAACAATTAAATTTTGATGCTTCCAATTACTTTGACGTAAAAATGGATGTACACTTTCTATACTATTCTTTCCGAAAGTACCGTATCGAACATGCCCTAAAAATAAATTTCCTAAATAAGGTAAATTCTCCTCTTGCCATGCAATATCATCTAACTTATCTTGATTTTTTTCTAAAACACCATTTAATCGATCATTAATCTGAGCAAAAATATCTTGTATAGGTTGAGATTTATTAGAGCGAACTCTACTAATATATCTAGTACCTGGTAAAACATTATATTTAACACTTGCAAAGCCAGCTCCATCCTGACCTCTATTGTGTTGCTTTTCCATTAATAAATACATTTTATTAATCCCATAGAAGGCAGAACCGTATTTATCTTTATAAAACTGTAATGGTTTTTTTAATCTCACTAGGGCAATTCCACATTCATGTTTTATAGCGTCGCTCATTTTTATTTGTTTTATTAAGATGCTAAATTAAATTCATTTTTTTTATACAAGACTCATTCTATTAAAATTTATTACCACCACTTTTTATAAATGTGTATTTAGCTTTTCGTTTTAAGAAATACACCTCAAAAAAATGATATGAGATGGATGAAACCGCTATCGTTCCGAGAATTGTAAGCGGATAAATTATCCAGTTTGTTCTTATTTCGAATTCAGTGACTAGTTTCAATACAAAAATCATTACCAAAAAATGATACATATAGATTCCGTAAGATATTCGTCCTAAATAATCAATAATTGACCATTCTAAAATACTTTTCAAACTCTTATTAGCCGCTAAATTTATAATAATAATTCCAAATAGTATTGAATAACCTAAATAATGAAAAAATGGAATTTTGATCGCTAATAATAGAAGTATTATAGTAATTAACCCTGTAATACAAAATGTTATATTATTAACTATATACTTCAATAAAGGATGTTTTTTAAATAAAAAGATTGCAAAAATCCCTCCAATAGAAATAGAGTCTATATTAAAAAGTCTCCAAAACTTTCTGATTATTTCTTGGTTAGGAATCTCCAAAGGAAACTTATTTGATAAAACTAATCGTATTAGGAGATAAAAAAAAATAATCCCTATCATTAAAAATACTCTGTTTTTTCGGGTTATTTTTAACAATAGAGGCCACAATATATAAGACTGTTGTTCTGCTCCAATAGACCATGCTTGAGCAATATAAGGGATAAAACCAAATATAGCAGTTGCTAAATTTGGTAAAAAGACAATATATAATGCTAAAATGCTATTAAAGTTATCTTTTAGTGGATTTTTCATCAGCGGTATATTCATAAATGAAAAATTCTGAATGATGAAAAAGACTAATAAAATTAAAAGGAAATATAAAGGGGCTATTCTTAAAAACCTTCTACTATAAAACTTTTTGACATGTATTTTACCAGAAGACTTCTCTTCAAATAATAATATGTAGGTGATTAAGAAACCACTTAATACAAAGAAAAGCATAACACCTAATTTTCCAATAATTTTTGCAAAATCAGAAACACGATCACTAATTTTATAAAAAAGTTTTAATTGCTCAACATGATTGATAATTACAAAACACGCAGCAATAAATCGCAGTCCATTTAAATTTGGAAAATACAATTTAAGATTGCGTTCTAGTGTCATTAATTTTTAGGAATTCAGTTTAATATCAAACTGTGTCAGTTTTTTAAAAGTCTCTAAACGATTTATAACTTCTTCTCTTGTGATTTCTTGCATCTGTTCAGTTCCAAATTTTTCTACACAAAATGAAGCAAGATTCGAACCATATATGATGGCATTTTTCATATTCTCAAAAGAAATATTATTAGTTTTAGCTAAATAACCACAAAATCCACCTGCAAAAGTGTCACCAGCTCCTGTGGGATCGAAAACTTCAGCCAAGGGAAGTGCAGGGGCAAAAAACATTTTTTCATTGTTAAATAACAATGCTCCGTGTTCTCCTTTTTTAATGATCACATATTCTGGCCCCATTTCATGAATCTTTTTTGCTGCATTTACTAATGAATACTCACCACTTAATTGACGTGCTTCTTCATCATTAATTGCAATTATATCCACTCTTTTTAAGACAGATTGAAGCTCTTTGAGTGCAGCATCCATCCAAAAATTCATAGTATCTAAAATAACTAATTTAGGTTCTTTACTCAATTGATCTAGTACAGAATTTTGTGTTGTTGGATGAAGATTTCCCAACATAACAATTTCAGAATCTTTAAACGTATCGGGAACTACTGGTGTAAAATCGGCTAAAACATTTAATTCAGTCACTAAGGTATCGCGTGAATTCATATCATTATGGTATCGACCACTCCAAAAGAATGTTTTACCCTCTTGTATTATTTCAACACCATCTGTATTAATTCCCTTATCATTCATCATATCGAGATATGATTGAGGAAAATCTCCTCCTACTACAGACACAATGCCTGTTTCAACTTCAAAATATGAGGCCGCTAAAGCTATAAAAGTTCCTGATCCTCCTAGCATTTTATTCGTTTTACCAAATGGAGTTTCAACAGCGTCAAAAGCGACTGTTCCAACTACTAATAGTTTGCTCATTTCTTATTTTTTTACCGTAATTTTGTATTGTTTTCTGGGGCGGTATTTAAAATTCAAAAATAAGTTTTAAAAATGACAATTAAAGAAATACAACAAGAAATTATTGAGGAGTTTGAGATGTTTGACGACTGGATGGAGCGTTATGAATATCTAATTGAATTAGGGAAATCTCTTCCTATTATTGATCAACAACATAAAATTGATGAGAATATTATTAAGGGCTGTCAATCTAAAGTATGGTTATATTCTTCTATCAACGAATCTAAAATTGATTTTACTGCAGACAGTGATGCTATTTTAACCAAAGGACTGGTTGCACTATTGCTTCGAGTTTATACCCATCAAACACCAAAAGATATTTTAGAAGCAGAACCGTTTTTTATTGATGAGATAGGATTAAAAGAACATTTATCTCCAACTAGAGCAAACGGATTGGTTTCTATGCTTAAACAAATAAAACTTTATGCCATTGCCCAACAAGCTAATACACTGAATTAATTGTATCTTTGATATTGAAATTTTTTTTATAATGACAGAAGAATTAGTACAAGAAATTGGAGACAAGATCGTAAAGGTTTTAAAAACTATTTATGATCCTGAGATCCCTGTTGATATTTATGAGCTAGGATTAATTTATGATGTTTTTGTAAATGAAGAAAACGATGCAAAAATACTAATGACATTAACTTCTCCAAACTGTCCTGTTGCAGAAACATTACCTGTAGAAGTAGAAGATAAAGTAAAATCTTTGAAAGAAATTAATGATGCAGAAGTAGAAATTACTTTTGATCCTACATGGACTCAAGAAATGATGAGTGAAGAAGCAAAGCTTGAACTTGGAATGTTGTAAGTTTAAAAAATAATTAATTGCTTTAAAAACAATCAAAATAATGTCAGATAAAATCATTAATAGAGTTACTAAAAGCAATATTATTACTATTGATTTAGAGGCTTTTTACCCTAAAGAAAAACGAGTTCTTTTTGACATTAAAGATTGGTTGTATGAAGGGGTAGTTCTGAGAGAAAAAGATTTTAGAAATTTTATTGCCAATCATAATTGGTCTCAATATAAAAATTGTTATGTGGCTCTTACATGTTCAGAAGAAGCGATCATCCCCTCATGGGCATATTTATTACTCTCATCAGAATTAGCAGCTTTTGCAAACAAAATTATAGTTGGTGATTTGGAACTTCTAGAAACTTTGATCTTTAATGACATTATAAAAAATTTATCAATTGAAGACTATACAAACAAGCCAGTCATCATTAAAGGTTGTAGCGACAAACCAATTCCGGATTCTGCATTTACTATTTTAATAAAAAAACTCCAACCAGTTGCTAAGACCATCATGTATGGTGAAGCTTGTTCTACAGTACCCCTATATAGAAGAAAAAAATAATTTCATTTCAAATTAGATGTATGAATAAACTTATTTTTATTATTATTTTTTCGACTTTTATATCTATTAATGCACAAGAAAATAACACTAATTCAACAAAAAATTGGACAAAAAAAGGAACGGTACTATTTTCATTTAATCAGGCTTCATTTTCTAACTGGATCGCTGGAGGTGAAAATGCTATTTCTGGAACCGTCAGTATCAATTACGATTTTAATTACAAAAAAGAGAATTGGGCTTGGGATAATAAAATAATGACCAAATATGGAATTAGCAATGTTAGTGGTACTGGAACTAGGAAAACAGATGACCATTTTGAATTTATTTCTTTAATTTCTAAAATAATTTCTAAAAATTGGTCGTATTCATTTGTTGCCAATATTCGATCTCAATTTACAGTTGGATACGATTATACTTCACCTGTGAAAAAAAATACTTCAGGTTTTTTCTCGCCTGGATATATCACTTTAGGGCCAGGAATAGTTTATAAAAAATCAGATAATTTTAATATTAATTTATCACCAGCTACGACAAAAACTACTTTTGTAACTAACGAATTTGCTGGTCAATATGGAACAAGAATTGGAGAAACCTCTCGGTATGAATTTGGTTTTTATACATCGATATATTACAAGACTATTTTAATGGAAAATGTTACTGTTGAAAATATTTTTAATGCCTATTCTAATTACTTGGATAAACCACAAAATATTGATTTGAATTATCAGATTAATTTAATCATGCAGGTAAATAAATATTTATCTACCAATTTAAATCTACATGCAATTATAGACAAACAAGCCAGTAGTAACGTTCAATTTAAACAATCGTTTGGTTTAGGAGTTAATTATATATTTCATTAAACTTAACCTATGACTTTACTACTTATTTACGCACTAATTTCTATATTCTTCTCCTTCTTATGTTCAATTTTAGAAGCTGTTTTATTAAGTGTGACACCTACGTTTATTTCGATTAAAAAGAAAGAAGGTTTAGCCTATGCATCAACTTTAGAACAGTTAAAGGAAGATGTTGACAAGCCTTTAATTGCTATTTTGACTCTTAATACAATTGCACATACAGTTGGTGCTATTTTAGTGGGTGTTCAGGCTGAGCAACTCCCTTATAAAATAGAATTTTTTGGTTTTAATATGGTTGGGATAGTCTCTGCTATTATGACGTTTTTAATCCTAGTTGTATCCGAAATCATTCCTAAAACAATAGGTGCTTCCCATTGGATGATTTTGGCTAATTTTACTTCAAAAGCTTTATTAGCATTAATATTTCCATTGAAATATTCGGGGGTTTTATGGGTATTGCAAAGAACCACAAAACTTTTGGGATCTAAAGGTCATAAAAATTTCTTAAATAGAGAAGGGTTTATAGCCATGACAGATATTGCAGAAAAGGAAGGTGTTTTTCGTGCCTCTGAAAGTAAGGTAATTAAAAACTTACTGAGCTTTAAAGAAGTTCAAGTTAAAGATATTATGACTCCAAGAACAGTGCTAAAATCTGCTGACGAAGAACAAAACATCCAGTCTTTTTTTGATGAGCACCCCATCTTACGATTTTCAAGAATTCCATTATACACAAAAAACCCAGATAAGATTACTGGGTACTTTCTAAAAGATCAATTATTAGAAGCAATCATCAAAGGAAAAGGGTCTCAAAAGCTAAAAACAATCAAGCGAACTATTTTGATTACGAAAAGAAGTTTACCAATCCCAAATCTATTTGAAAAGCTAATTGATCAAAGAGAACATATTGCTTTGGTTGTTGATGAGTTTGGATCTGTTAGTGGATTAGTCTCACAAGAAGATATGATTGAAACCTTACTAGGTCTTGAAATAATGGATGAAAGTGATACTGTTGAAGACTTACAACTTATGGCAAGAAAAAGCTGGGAGGAAAGAGCAAAACGCCTTGGTATTATTGATGATTTTATTAAGAACTAACAGGTATCACTCTTCTTTGTATTCATAGTATAAAAAATCATTATATGGAAATCGTTGGATGTGAATTTCTTTTACCATATCATAAGTTATCTCTTTAAAAGCATCCAAATTTTCCTTATTTAATGCAGAAATAAAGATGCTTTTATTGGTAGCTCCACTCATCCAAGTTTTTTCCCAGTCTTCTAATGAATAATGAATGGATGTTTTTTGAGTGACTAAATCATCTTCATCAATCGTTTTATAAGTATAGGCATCAATCTTATTAAAAACCATCAAAGTAGGTTTATCAGCACAATGAATTTCATCTAAAATTGTATTCACCGATGCAATATGATCTTCGAAATTAGGATGGGATATATCTACAATATGTAATAATAAATCTGCCTCTCGAACCTCATCCAATGTTGATTTAAATGACTCTACTAACTGGGTGGGTAATTTTCTTATAAACCCAACTGTATCTGTCATTAGGAAGGGAATATTTTTAATCACAACTTTTCTTACCGTAGTATCTAAAGTTGCAAATAATTTATTTTCTGCAAAAACATCACTTTTACTCACGACATTCATTAAAGTTGATTTCCCAACATTGGTATATCCTACTAATGCAACACGTACCATTTTACCACGATTCTTACGTTGGACTGCCATTTGCTTATCAATGATTGTCAATTTCTTTTTTAAGGTTGCAATTTTATCTCGGATAATTCGTCGGTCTGTTTCTATTTCTGTTTCTCCAGGACCACGCATTCCTATCCCACCTTTTTGCTTATCAAGGTGTGTCCATAATTTTGTTAGTCGTGGTAATAAGTATTGATGCTGCGCTAATTCTACCTGGGTTTTTGCAGAACTTGTTTGAGCTCTTTGAGCAAATATATCTAGAATAAGATTTGTTCTGTCTAAGATTTTACAATCTAAAATTTTTTCAATATTTCTTAATTGAGCAGGTGATAATTCATCATCAAAAATTGCTGTCCCTATCCTATGAGAGATGATATATGCTTTTACATCTTCTAATTTACCGGTTCCTAAAAATGTCTTGGGATGGGGTCTTTCTAATTTTTGAACAAATCGTTTTACAACAACCCCACCAGCAGTTGCGGTTAAAAACTCTAATTCATCTAAGTATTCTTTAGATTGAATTTCATCTTGCATCTGGGTAATCACACCTATTAAAACGGTTTTTTCTGATATCGCTTCTTTTTGATCTATCATGGTGGGTAAAGGTCCTTAAAAATATAATTGAAAGGATTAGAATTTTACTTGTTAAGTGTCAAAAAATTACTCTTTATCGTTCATTTTTCCAAGTATTGTCTTATCATTGATGATGTATTTTTTGTATTTTCCACCTCTGTATCTCCAATAAATAAAAATAGGCATAAAGACAAATGACAAATACATGACTCCTAACCCCATAACAACGGGCCCTTTTTGGTGATTGACCTGAACCAAATACCCTCCTATGGACATCCATAAAATAAAAATGAAAAAAAGTATTTTTACAACGTTTTTCATAATTACAAAGATACTTACTAATTCTATGAGAACCTAAGAGAAGTCGTAATATCAAAAAAACCTTACTCCTTAAGACTCAATAAATCTGTTCCTAAAAACTGATTGTTTTTATTATAAAACCAATCTCTCTTTTTAGGCATTTTTATGCCATTTATAGTCTCTAATCCTGATAATAAAATATACTCACCATCATTTTTTTCTTCATGATGATAGAATTGGTAACGTTCCATTGCGTAGGTCCATGGATTAAAATAAAAATACCAAGTGTCTTTCCCTACTTCTTTTTTATAAGACACTTTTAATACTAAATATTCTTTCTCTTTTAATTTCTTTCGTCGTACTTTTTGGTGAATGATTGTTCCTGAATCTTTTAATTTCATTGGTAAGCCATACAAGTATGAATAGTAATTATTATACATCAGTGCTCGATCACAGCTAAGGTTATTTGAAGTCAATTCTTCTTCAGTGGGTGTTTTTCCATTGAATTGAATCTCACAAACACCTTCCTTAAGAGTGTATTCAGTGGTTTTTTGATTCTGATAGGCTTTTACATAAAAATACTGTTTGGGTAAATCAATTTTAATCTCACTATTTCTTGGAGGTTTCTTGGGTGTTTCCATAGAAATAAATAAAGTCCCTGAAAAAGAATTCCAGTTTCCTTGTGGATCATGGTATTGAATTGCCTTTTCTAGGAGTTCATTTCCATTAATTTCTTGAGAAAATAACTTACTAGATGAAAAAAGAACAATGATGAATACTAAAAAAAAATTCATTTTCTAAGATAATAAAAAAATATTTTTATTGACGGGTTAATTTAATCCTAAGTTCTTCTAATTGTAATTTATCAATTGATGCAGGTGCATCAATCATCACATCTCTTCCAGAATTATTTTTAGGAAAGGCAATAAAATCTCTTATTGTTTCTTGTCCTCCTAAAATAGCAACCAATCGATCTAAGCCAAAAGCTATTCCTCCATGAGGTGGTGCGCCATATTCAAAAGCATCCATAAGGAATCCAAATTGTGCCGTTGCTTCTTCATCAGAAAACCCCAGGTGGTTTAACATCGTTGCTTGAATTTCTTTATCATGAATTCTGATAGATCCTCCACCAATTTCATTTCCATTTAATACCAAATCATAGGCATTTGCTTTAACATCTTCTGGGTTAGTATCTAACAATTCTAATTGACCTGGTTTAGGGGAAGTAAACGGATGGTGCATCGCGTGATAATGACCTGTTTCTTCATCTAACTCTAACAACGGAAAGTCTATAACCCATAAAGGGGCAAATTCATCTGGGTTCCGCAAGCCTAAACGTTCTGCCATTTCCATTCTTAGCGCACTTAATTGAGCTCTTACTTTATTGGTATCTCCAGAGAGGATACAAATTAAATCGCCTGCATTAGCTCCTGTGATTTCTGCCCATTTTGCCAAATCTTCTTGGTCATAGAATTTATCTACAGATGACTTATAACTTCCGTCTTCATTACATTTTACATAGACCATCCCCAAGGCACCAACCTGAGGACGACGAACCCAATCTACCAATGTATCTATTTCTTTTCTTGTAAAGGATGCTGCTCCTGGCACTGCAATTCCAACAACCAATTCAGCATTGTTAAAAACACTAAAATCTTTATGTTGAGAAACTGTATTCAATTCACCAAACTCCATTCCAAAACGAATATCTGGTTTATCATTTCCATACAAACGCATGGCATCATCATACTTTATTCTGGGAAATTGATCAATATCAACCCCTTTAATTTCTTTTAACAAATGTCGGGTTAGCCCTTCAAAAGTATTTAAAATATCCTCTTGTTCAACAAAAGCCATTTCACAATCTATTTGGGTAAATTCTGGTTGACGATCTGCTCTTAAATCTTCATCTCTAAAACACTTAACAATCTGGAAGTATTTATCTATTCCACCTATCATTAATAATTGTTTAAATGTTTGAGGGGATTGTGGCAAGGCATAAAATTGTCCTTGATTCATCCTAGATGGAACAACAAAATCTCTAGCTCCTTCTGGTGTAGATTTTATTAGATAGGGGGTTTCAACATCAACAAATCCGTGATCAGACAAGTATTTACGTACTTCCATAGAAACTTTATGACGAAACAATAACTTATTTTTTACAGGATTTCTTCGAATATCTAAATAGCGATATTTCATTCGTAAGTCTTCTCCACCATCGGTATCATCTTCAATGGTAAAAGGGGGTGTTTTAGCTGAATTTAAAATAAGTAACTCAGAAACTAACACTTCTATAGTGCCTGTTTTTAGGGTTGAATTTTTTGACTGACGTTCGATAACTGTTCCTTTTACCTGAATCACAAATTCACGACCCAAGCTTTTTGCTTTCTCCATCAGGTCCACAGCAGTTCTTTCTTCATCAAAGATTAGCTGTGTTATCCCGTATCGATCGCGAAGATCTATCCAAATTACAAATCCTTTATCTCTAGATTTCTGTACCCAACCAGCAAGGGTTACTTCTGTATTTATATGTGAGGCTCTTAATGCACCACAAGTATGTGTTCTATACATTTTTTTTCCTTCAATTATCCTATTTGATAAGCACAATAGGCTTTTTTATTTACGACCTTCTTTTTATCTAATTTCTTGTGACGCTAAAATACGTCTTATAAAACGAACTAAGATGCACGATTTTATTGGCGACAAATTTAATCAAATACTAGCAATAATAATGAGCTAACACTCGCATTTTTTTATATTTAAAAGAAGAAGATTCCTTGTTTACATGTGCCATACATTGATAGAATAATTTTAAATAGTCCTCATAAATACCTAATGGGTCACATAAAAGGAGGTTTATTTGTAAGTAAACACTATAGAATTGCACAAAAAAATTACCTTGTTTAAATCTGTCAACATCACCTCAATTAACTTTTGTAAATTTACCTCATGAACAAGGTGATTAATATTCAAGAAAAATTCAAGCTCTTTTCAAAACATTGGACTCCAAAAAAAATTGGAGAACTGAATGGGCAACAAATCTTAATAGCAAAAATTCAAGGCGAATTTGTTTTTCATAAACATGATGAGGAAGATGAACTGTTTATGGTGATGAAAGGTCAGTTAAAACTAGTGTTAAGAGATGAAACAATAATTGTAAACGATGGTGAGTTTTTTATTGTTCCTAAAGGAGTAGAACACAAGCCCATTGCCGAAGAAGAAACATATTTATTATTGTTTGAGCCTTTAAGCACAAAACATACAGGTGATGTACTTGCTGATATTACTGTTGAAACTTATGAAAGCATTTGAGCATGAAATTATATTTAGTACCTACACCCATTGGTAATTTAGAAGATATGACATACAGAGCCGTATCGGTTCTTAAACAAGTAGCTTTTATTTTAGCAGAAGATACTCGAACGAGTGGTAAATTATTAAAACATTTCGAAATTACCACCAAGATGCATAGCCACCATATGCATAATGAGCATCGATCTATTGACGGTATTCTTCAACGTATAAAAAACGGAGAATCTTGTGCCTTAATTTCTGATGCCGGAACTCCTGCCATTTCAGACCCTGGTTTTTTATTAACAAGAGCTTGCATTCAAAATCATATCGAGATTGAATGTTTACCTGGTGCAACTGCATTTGTTCCTGCTTTGGTAAATTCTGGTCTTCCAAACGATCGTTTTGTTTTTGAAGGTTTTTTACCTCTTAAAAAAGGAAGACACAAGCGTTTACTATTATTAGCGGAAGAAAACAGAACCCTTATTTTTTATGAATCTCCGCATAAATTAATAAAAACATTAGGTCATTTCATTGACTATTTTGGCGCAGACAGGCAAATCTCTGTTTCTCGAGAACTCACCAAACTTTTTGAAGAAACCATAAGAGGCACTGCCACTGAAGTCTTATCTCACTTTACAGCAAAACCTCCTAAAGGTGAAATTGTTATTATCGTTGAGGGAAGAAAATAATCTCTTCTATTTTAATTCACAAAAGGAGCGATTGATTACTTACTCTAAAACACTATTTTCTTTGTTAAAATCCACTTCCTGGAGTAGAAGGAGATCCTGCTTGTGATTTTTTAGGGTTTAGCAACAAGTAAGTTCCTACGGCAGTTAACGCTGCATATTTTCCGTAATTTCCTATTTTTTTTAACGCATCTTTACGTGAAATGTTTTGACTTTGGTTGTTTGTTTGTTTTTTCATGTTTATAAAAATTGGGAGTTATTCGAGATTAATTTTTTTGTTAATGGTACCTTTTTCTGTTACTAACTGAATAATATAAACACCACTTGAAAGAATGGGTAAGGTAATATCATTGACCCCCTGCCCTTCAAAGGACGTTCTTAGTACTTCTTTCCCGAGGATATTATACAATTGAATTGTTGCTTTTCCGTTTTGCACTCCTACAATATGTAAATTCTCCCTACTTGAAGGATAGATACTTACGTGTTTATTAATGGATGGATCATCTATACTTAGCGTATTGGTATTGGTATGGAGGTAAAAACGTCCTATACCTCTTAAATTATCAGGAAGTGTAGTAGAAAAATTAGATGAATCACTAAGAGTTGTAAATGAATTATCTTCTTTATCTTCTAGATATACTTTAATTCCTTCTGGAAAGTTTACCACCGTAGCGGAGAGCGTTATTTGTGTTCCTGAAACTGCATTAATTCCTACTGGAATCACCATCTCTTCAAACCCTGAGTTTGGGAGCGATTGGATGCCTAAATCTTGTCCTTCACTGTCACTTACTAAATGGGTATAAACACTAAACTCATTGGCTACACCTCCAAAAATACTACTATCATATCCATTATCCCAACCAGTAGTTGTTCCATCAATATAAAAAATATCAGTATCTCGGGTATCGGTTCCGTTGGTCATCACCAAATTAATTTCGGGTCTTGTGGAGGTGGTTCCTCTTTGAAAGGTATCTGATGATTGATGTGATTGCATCGCCTCCGTAAAGTTAAAAGTATTTGTGCCATTAGATAAGACAAAAAAACCTTGAGCGGGTGCAATAAACATTGATGCAGAGGTCTGGTTTATTTCATCATAGGTATCTGTTGACGCATTCCAAAACCAAACGGTTTCCTGTATCAGACTTGTTGTATTAATATCTAAAATATTATTAGTCGCATTGGCATTTGTATTCGCAGGAATATAAGAGGTATAAGGGTTTCCAATTAAATTATATCCATTGGCGTTGAGGGTTATTGGGATTCCAACACCATCTGTATTAAGCGTTCCTGTAAAAGAAATGTCTCCTGCTGCGGCTAAACTAATCGCTCTTCCATCTCCTGAGATAAAGTTCCCTGATCCTGAGGCATCATTTTGATAATAATCCCATGCTTTAGTCGTATTGTTGTAGGCTCCAAGTCCCAGATTATTTCCTGTTCCTGTTGCTAAACCTTCTGCTGAAACAAAAGTATCGATATCTTGACCAATGACTGGGGAAGAGATTAAATACCAATCAGCAGGACTGGTTCCTGCTGTTGGAATCGTTCGGTGATAGGTAACCGATCCGGCAAATGTAGATTGCGCAATTAATGAGGTTGAAGAAGCTAAACTTACTGATTTAACACTCACTGCAGCACTTGCAGTTGGGTAATTTGCCAGCCCCATGGGAATAACAACATCAGAGTTTGTATTAGGAATATCATTAGACCAGTTAGTTGCCGTCCCCCAATCATTACTTTCACTACCATCCCAGGTTGTAGAAGTACTATTCTCTATCCAAAGAATAGTATCATCTTCTCTTGCCGCAGCAGCAATATCTAAATCACTATCACCATCTAGATCTGCTACAAAAACACTTCTTGCACCGAATACATTGGTTGTAACAATATTTTCTAGTGAAAAACCAGGATCTGCGGCACCATCATTTTCAAACCAAACAATCATACCCTGAAAAAGGGCTGAAATAAGATCCATATCTCCATCATTATCTATATCTGAGGCGTAAACTGAAACAGGACCATCTACAGAGTTAGATATTTCTATTGCTGTAAAAGTCGGATCTGTAGCTCCATCATTCTCATACCATAAAATAGTATCATCGCTTTCAAATAGAGAAATAATATCCATATCACCATCATTATCCATATCGGCTGTAAAAAGACCGTTTCCACCACTTACATCACTACCGTCACTGAAAGTAGCAGTAATCTCGGTTGATGTGAAGCTAGGATCTGCGGCACCATCATTCTCATACCATACAGTAGGCCCAAATCGAGTGTTCGATATAATATCCTGATCCCCATCATTGTCCAGATCTGCAGCATAAACTGCAGTTGGAAGGAAGAGATTATCAACTATTACTGTTAAAGTAAAACTCGGATCAGTAGCTCCATCATTCTCATACCAGGCAATAGTATTAGCACCGTATGATGACGTTAAAATATCTAAATCACCATCAGAATCCAGATCTATCACAAAAACAGATCTTACACGATCTAAATCAGTCGAAATGATATGAGTTGTAAAACCAGGGTCAGCGGCTCCATCATTTTCATACCAGGCAGTAGTATCATCTATGTCAGAAACTGACACAATATCTAAATCTCCATCATTGTCTAAATCAGCAACAAAAACTGAAGCTGCCCCTTCTGCACTGGTCGTAATCGCTGCTTTGGTGAAACCAGGGTCAGCGGCTCCGTCATTTTCATACCAGGCAATCGTATCATCAGCGTTAGAAGCTGTTACAATATCCAGATCGCCATCACCATCCAAATCAGCTACAAAAACTGAAGATGCTCCGTCTACCGTAGTGTCTATATCTTCTACTGTAAAACTAGGATTAAACCCAGTTAGACTGCTCTTTGTGGTAAAAATAAAACTCTGCGGATTGCTTAAAGCAGTATTAGAAATATCTTGTTGTACTCCTGTTGTTAATGTGACAGTGATTATTTCTCCAGATTCAAAATTATTGGTTGGGGTAAATACTACCGTTGAGGTTCCTCCTCCTGAAAAGCTCCCGGAAATGATTCCTGTATTTCTGCCTCTGATGACTATCGTACTGGCTGTAACAGAACCACTATTTGTATTTTCACTAAAGGTTAAGGTAATTGTCGCATCTAAAGCAACGCTGTTTGTAAGCGCCGCTGGCGTACTAGAATCAAAAGTAAATTGTGCATGTATGGAGGATACCTGAAAAGCACATATACATAATGTATAGATTATTTTTTTCATTTTTTTAGGGGGGTTAAAAATGTACTCAAATATAATTATAATTTCTAATCTTACAACTTTTTAGAAATAAGTTTATAAAAAAACCTTTTTAGTAAACTAAAAAGGTTTTTTTAAAAGTGTATCCTATTAATTAAAATCCTGTTCCTGGATCAGATGGACTTGATGCTTGTGCTTTTTTAGGGTTTAACAGTAAGTAAGTTCCTACAGCTGTTAAGGCCGCATATTTTCCGTAATTACCTATCTTTTTTATTGCGTCTTTACGAGAAATATCTTGAGGATGGTTGTTTCGTTGATTTTTCATAATGATAAAAGTTGATTAGTCAATCCTAATTTTTTGATTAATGGTTCCTGTTTCTGTTACCAGCTCAATAATATAGATACCGCTTGAAAGGATTGGTAAGGCGATATCATTCATTCCCTGTCCTTCAAAGGTGGTTCTTAATACTTCTTTTCCAAGAATAGTATACATTTGAATCGCTGCTGTTCCATTTTGTACCCCTACAATACGAAGATTTTCTCTACTTGAGGGATAAACACTCAGGTGATTTAGAATTGACGGAGTATCTGTACTTAGCGTACTGGTATTGGTATGGAGATAAAAACGGCCAATTCCATTTTCATCGTTCTCTAGTGTCGTTGTATAGGTTGAACTTGCATCTAACAATGTAAAGCTCTCCTGGTCTTTATCTTCTAAATACAAATTAATTCCGGCTGGAAAATTGATTCCTGTCGCAGAGATAACAATCTCTGTTCCTGACACAGCCGTCACTCCTATAGGAATCACCATATCTTCAAATGATGAGTCTGGGAGCGATTGGATCCCTAAAGACTCTCCTTCTCCACCACTCACTAAATGTGTATAAATCATAAACTCATTAGGGGTTCCTCCGAAAATTGTACTATCGTACCCGTTGTCCCAACCAGTAGTTGTTCCATCAATATAAAAAATATCAGTATCTCGGGTATCGGTCCCATTGGTCATCAGTAAATTAATTTCGGGACGTGTGGAGGTGGCTTCTCTCTGGAAAGTGTCAGTCGGTTGATGTGATTGCATATTCTCTTCAAAACTAAAGATTGTATTCCCACTTGAACTTACAAAAAACCCTTGAGCAGGGGCAATAAACAAAGCTGATGAGGTATGATTAATTTGATCATAAGAATCGGTAGAAGCATCCCAAAACCATAAGGTTTTCTCGGATAGATTCGCAGTATTGATGTCTAAAATATTATTGATTCCATCGGCACTAATATTTGCAGGAATATAAGATGGATAAGGATTTCCTATTAAATTAAATCCATTAAGATTATCAGTAATCGCTACATCCACACCTGAATCACTTGCGTCTATTGTACCTTGGAATGATATGTCACCAGCAGCAGCTAATTTTATAGCTCTACCATCTCCTGCTGCAAAACTTCCCGATCCTGCAGTACCACTGATATAATAATCCCATTGAAAATTAGTATTGTTATAGGATGCTAGCCCCATATTGGCTCCTGTTCCTGATGCTAAATTTGTTGAGGTAACAAAAGAATCGATGTCTTGACCATCATTTGGGGAAGATATTAAATACCAATCTGATGTCGGTATAGTTCGAATGTAAGTAATATCTCCTGAAGAAAATCCTGAAACAATAATAGATGATCCAGAATTTAAGTTTAGATCTCCTCCTATGTTGCTATAATTACCAGGAACTGTTATATTGGATTCACTGGAAACTGTGAGCGAACCTCCAGTAATTGTTAAATTTCCTTGAGCACATAAACCGAAAGTTGTGCTTAAAAACACTCCCAAAAATAGTTTTTTCATGTATGTTATTTATGTTGTTAGCGATCTTATTATGAAATTGCAATATACAATTAAAATAAATATAATTTTTAAAAAAAATACTAACTTTTTTTTAAGTAACTTTAGTTTTTAAATTGATTATCAATAAAAGTTTGATATTTGTTATAAATGAATCTAACTAATTTTGGAAAATAATATATTACGGTCTACATTCGATAAAATACTCTCTGAAAATACACAACACAAAGTAGAGAAACTAATACTTTATGTTGCTATTTCAAGTTTTTTAATTCATCTATCAATCATCTTAGTTGCAAGATTAAATGGCCGCGTTTTTCTCGAAAGCTCTGGATTATTTGAAAACCCTATCTCAGCAATTTATACCCCATTTTCTTTTATTCTTATTTATGAGGTTTACTTACTTATCTATTATCTTCCAAGGTCATTTACTACATATATAACAAAACAATACGAAATTATTACCTTAATCATCATTAGAAAATTATTTAAAGATTTAGCTTCTTTAGAATTTTCGACTGATTGGTTTAGCATTGGTGGTGATGTTCAATTTACTTATGATCTAATTACGTCTCTAGTACTTTTCTATTTAATTTTTCAATTTCAAAAACAAGGTCAGCGAAAATTTCAACAATATCAACCCACAAATCTCACCATTGCAAAGTTCATTGAAAAGAAAAAGATGATTGCTTTGATTTTAGTTCCATTATTTTTTATTATGGCATTGTATACTTTAATTAATTGGCTAGGTGGATTTTACTTAAACCCAAAAACATTTCTTTCTTTTGATCGCATTAACAGTTTATTTTTTGATCAATTTTTTACAATACTAATTTTAATTGATGTCATTTTACTTTTAATTTCATTTTTCTATACTGACAAGTTTCATAAAATTATACGAAATTCAGGGTTTGTTGTTTCTACTATACTAATCCGTATGTCGTTTGGAACTACTGGTTTAATTAGTAATATTTTAATTGTATCAGCTGTCGTTTATGGATTGATCATTATTTTAATCCACAATGAATTTGAGAAAAATATAGCAATTAATGACCAACAACATTTAAAGTAATCACATAGTGCTTTAACCTTATATATGTTTGCCTTTTTCCCAGCCATATTTCTCTAAATATTGCTTACCTGAATGAACTGCTCCTTCTTCTATATAAGTACCCATTGAATCATTCCAACGATTTAAATATCCGAAAAGAGAAATTACTCCTAATATTTCTACTATCTCGCCCTCATCCCAATATAAATGTAGTCTAATACTAATTTCATCATCTACATTATTAGGTACTTGACTTGCTGCCAATGAAAAATCTAATGCTGCTCTTTCTGCTTCTGAAAAGGCTGAGTGTGTTCTATATTCCCAAATATTATCTAATTGTTCTTGTTCAGCTCCGTATCGTTCTGCTGCCCTAATTGCATGTGCTTGACAATACCTACATCCTGTTGCATTGCTTGAGACCCATGCTATCATTCTTTTCAAAGCAGAGCTAACTCGCCCCTCATTTGCCATAACTGCTTTGTTAAGGTTAATAAATGCTTTTGATATAGCTGGTCTTCGTTGCATGGTTAAAATTGAATTCGGACAAAACCCTAGAGTTTCATTAAAAAATTCTGCAAGTTTTTTAGTTTCTATATCATGTTCTGCTGATAATGGTGTTACTAGTGGCATGATTTTTAATTTTAGATTGATATTATTATTTCTACCGTCTAAGTAGTGAAAAATTTCCTTTTCTATTTCTTAGTGTTCCATTTCTAT
>JBELHH010000023.1:0-47871 GCA_042091515.1 Flavobacterium sp.
GAATTAATTCAACATAATGAAGTTGAAAGCTTGGAAAATTTTAAATTTGATTTTTGATTAAAAAACTAAATAAGTTAATCACATTTTGGAAGCTTAGATTTATCGGTATCAATAAAATTAACTGTCACATTTCCTGTGCTATTATCTTTTGAAACTTTTGTGGTAGCAGAATTATAATAAATATTTGCAACAATTCCAACACCAGTAGCTGCTCTAAACACAAACTTTTTCATGGTGGTTGGAATTTTTATTTCATAATGGCTATTTCCAGTACTTACATCATACAATCCATATTCAACATTACAAGGATATGATACGCTTACATTCATGCCACCAGTACTATTACCAGCTATTGCAACGTCTTCACAAATTATTGGTGTTAATGTAGTACTACCTTCTCCAGTACCAAAGTAAGCTCCTGTATATTTTTCCTGGTTTACCTCCCAATCAAATGAACAATTACAGCTCATGGTAAACAAATCTTTAAATTCTGTTTTATAAAAACATTTTCCAATAACTGGATTTCCAGCTGGAAAAGCAGGAAACCAAAAGGGACCAATCAGTTTAGGGTAATCTAATGCATAAACAGAATTATACTTGTAATAAGTGTTAAAATTACAAGCCAAAGGGTCGATACAGAAATAAAGATTTTCATCTGTAATAGTTACCCCAAACATATTTTCAAACTGTTTGTGATTAAAATTATCATTATACTTTATATATTTTTCTAGAAAGAGATTATCATCACTTCTAATACTACTTTTATAAGATTCTTTTTGAGAGAACAATGAAGTTGTAATTAAAATTATAAAGAAAATGGAGAATAGTGTTTTCATAAAATTATTATTTTGTGTCTTGTTATTTGTATTTATGTTTTCCTTTTATAAATCGTATTCCACTAATTAAAATAAAGGTGTTAAAAATAAATAATATTAAAAAAACTATACCCTTAACACCGCCACCAAACAAAACTCCATAAGAAAATAATGAAATTATTACTAAAAAATAACCTAATATAATAGAGGCTCTCTTACTTATTTTTTTATTCATTTTGTATTTATTTAAGTGAATATCAAATATAAAAAAAGTGAAATATCTTTTTAATTGAAACTCATAATTTAAGCTAGAAAATTTAGAAAATAGTAAAATAAACAACCTATATATTTCTGTAAGGGTTGTTCTGTTAAATAAAACATTATTAGTACTTATCCATCTTAGAGATAATTACTTCTAATCTTTCCAACCTCTTACCTTGTTGCTTTATTAGATTTTGTTGCTCGATATACTTGCTTTCTTGTTCTTTAAGTCTGTCTATTTCTTTTTGTTGAACATTCATTTTAGAATCTTGTTCTTTGAGTGCATTGATAAGCACAGGAACTAGCCCTTGGTAGTTTACTGCTAATATCTCATTAGCATCTTTGGTCACCAATTCTGGAAATACCTTTTGAATGTCTTGCGCTAAAACTCCTATCTTTTGTTTGCCATCTTTTTTCATTGTATAGCTTTTCCCATCGATGCGTAATAGTTTGGCTAGTGTAGCCCCTAGCGATACAATATTGGCTTTGAGTCTTGCATCTGAGGAAACTACTACATCGCCATTAACGGTTAAGTTATTACTTATGGTGGTATCTCCATTAAATAGTACTTTAAAAGCATCGGATTTGTTTGAGGAGTCTGATCCGTTTCCAATCACAAAAGCGGTGTTTGCTGTGTTAAATACTGTTGCATTGCTAGTTACTGTAGAACCACTTAAATTGAATTGCCCAATCACTAAAGAACCATAATCACTTGCTGTTGTGTTATATCCCATTGCTGTAGAACCAAATCCACTTGCTGTTGTGTAAGCTCCCATTGCTGTAGAATTACCACCACTTGCTTCTGTGTAAGCTCCCATTGCTGTAGAAAAATATTCACTTGCTGTTGTGTAAGCTCCCATTGCTGTAGAAGTAGCACCACTTGCTTCTGTGTAAGCTCCCATTGCTGTAGAGAAATCACCACTTGCTGTTGTGTCAAATCCCATTGCTACAGAACTATTTCCTGTTGCTGAAGTAAAAGTGCTATTGTCTGTCATTTGTGCATTGATTGTTAATCCAAATGTAATTGCTAAAAGTGTAAAAAATTGTTTCATTGTGTTGGTAAGTTGTTTTATTATGATTGTAATTTATTGCAATATAGAACTTATCTGATTCTATTCAATTTTTTTAACATTTTAGAGCTAGCTTAATTTTAACAACTTTACTTTGGTACAAATATTTTGTCATTCCTTGAGATTTGGTTTTTTTAAAGTGTTGTGGGGTAAACAGCTTAAATGAATTTAACGCAAATAGCCGCCCCTAAATGCCCCTCTAGGTATCCCTCTAGGTGTCCCTAATAAACAAAAAAAGAGCTACATTTTACTGTAACTCTCTCATTATCAAGTGACCCCGGTAGGATTCAAACCTACAACCGCTGGAGCCGAAATCCAGTGCGCTATTCAGTTGCGCCACGAGGCCTTTTTTTACACTAAATTTTTTCTAACAATTCCAGAAATTGTTTTACCATCTGCCTGACCAGCCAATTGTTTTGAAACAATCCCCATTACTTTTCCCATGTCTTTCATCCCCACTGCACCTAGTTTGGTAATGGTCTCTAGTACAACTTTTTCGATGGCGCCTTCAGACAAGGCTGCAGGTAAAAACTTTTCTAATACGGCAACTTCTTTTAACTCTGGATCTGCTAGATCTTGTCTTCCTTGGGCTATAAAAATAGTAGCACTGTCTTTGCGTTGCTTTACTTGTTTCTGAATGATTTTCATTTCCTGATCCTCTGTCAAATCGTCACCCGCACCAGTCTCGGTTTTGGCTAATAAAAAAGCAGATTTTACCGCTCGTAAGGCCCGTAATGAAACTGTATCTTTAGACTTCATAGCAGCTTTCATTTCTTCCATTATTTGTTTTTGCAAACTCATTTCTTATCGTTTTAGCATGTCAAAGATACAATTCTTACTCTATTATTTAGTGTTTTTTAAATATAAAACATTCTTATTATAATCGATAATTGCACTTCCTTTTTCTAGAATATCAGCGCCAATAATCCCATGAACTTCTTCTGCATTATGTTGAATTAAGGCAGTATTTACATGAATCATATCAAATAATACAATCGTAAACTCATTCGTTTTCCATACACCTAGTTGCAAGGTGTTATTTTCTGATTGCTTTGTTTCCATATTAGTAGCTCCTGCACCAGAAGCTTTGGTCTCACTCTCGATTGCTTCTAATTTAAAATAGTCGGTCATATGAATCCCTACACAAGAGTTTGAGGCTCCAGTATCTAAAATAAATGTACCTTCCACTCCATTAATTGTAGCCACCAACGCTAAATGATTGGTCACCATTTTCTTTAAGGTTATTTTTGTATAGTTCTTTTTTTCTAATAGTTTTTTTAGACTACCCATTTAACTGTATTTTTGAAAAACAAAAGTACAGTTTTCATAAAGAGTTGACCCTAGTTTTTTATGATTGATACTAGATAGCTAGACTCCGTTAAAACAATAAGATAAAATGATCATTACAGATACACATACCCATTTATATTCAGAACAATTTGATGATGATAGGGATGAGGTGATAGCGAGAGCAAAAGAGCAGGGTGTCTCTAGGTTTTTTATCCCTGCAATTGACAGTAGCTACACAGACAGAATGCTTCAATTAGAGGTACAATACCCAAATGATGTGTTTTTAATGATGGGCTTACATCCTACTTCTGTATCCTCAAATTACAAAGAAGAATTAGCAAAGATTAAGAATTTAATTCATAAAAGACCCTTTGTTGCCATCGGTGAAATTGGAATAGATTTATATTGGGATACTACTTTTTTAGCCGAACAACAAGAAGCTTTTCAATTACAAATACAATGGGCTAAGAAAAAAAATCTCCCTATTGCTATTCATTGCCGAGAGGCTTTTGATGAAATATTTGAGGTATTAGAACTCGAAAAAGGAGATGATTTACACGGTGTTTTTCATTGTTTTACGGGAACCTTAGAACAAGCAAAAAAAGCGATATCTTATCAAATGAAATTAGGGATTGGAGGGGTCGTCACCTTCAAAAATGGAAAAATAGATACATTTCTTAATCAAATAGAGATACAACATATTGTCCTAGAGACTGATGCTCCCTATCTTTCTCCTGTTCCTTACAGAGGAAAAAGGAATGAAAGTAGCTATATCACTTATGTTATAGATAAATTAGCCGCTATTTACAACCTCTCTTTTGAGGAAATTGTAAGAATTACAACAGAAAACTCAAAACAACTCTTTGGAATCTGATACAACATATCTAAAAACTCCGCTAGGAATTGCAAAAATTATTGGTGATAAAAACGGAATTCAATCGATCTCCGTTACTGACGATGTGAAAATCCCAAAAGACATTATAAAGACGGTTCCCGCTTATTTACAAACATGTATTGATCAATTAAACGAATATTTTAACGGCACACGTAAAGAATTTGAGTTGCAATTAAACCCTCAAGGGACTGCATTTCAGCGGTCTGTATGGGAAGAACTAAGAACTATTCCTTACGGAAAGACAAAGACTTATTTAGAACAAAGTAAGCGTCTCGGTAATCCGAAAGCTGTCAGAGCTGTGGCTTCTGCTAATGGTAAAAATCCTATTTGGATTGTAATACCATGTCATCGAGTACTAGGCACTGATGGTTCTTTAACAGGATATGCTGGAGGTCTTTGGCGTAAAAAATGGTTATTAGATCATGAGAGTCCAGTACGACAAGAATCGTTATTTTAGACTAATTTTGTAATTCTTACGTTAGCAATATATGACTAAACAAGCATGGTTTTTACTGCTGTTTTTTATTGGATTTTTTGCCAAGGCACAACATCTTTCATCTGATTTTAGAAGTAAAAAAATTATGGTTGTTCAGGATACTATTAAATTTGATTCTGTTCCTGTAAATCCTCAAAATTTTAAAGTAGTCACCAATCTTAAAAAAATCTTATATCCTACAGAGTATCAAATACTGTATAATGACGCTGTATTAATTATCGACAGCAAAAAATATCAAGAAATTACGATTAACTATTTTCGATATCCAGATTTTATTACCAAAACATATAGCCCATTTGATAAAAAATTTATTGTCCCTGGCAATGCGAATTCAGGAACATTATATAGTCTTACAACTAATAAAAAAACAAGTGAATTAAAATTATTTGACGGATTAAAAACAAGTGGGTTTATTAATAGGGGTCTTACTTCCGGAAATAATCAAAGTACGGTTACAAACTCTTCAATGGATTTAAATATTGAAGGAAAACTCTCTGAAAAAGTATCTATCAGGGCTCATATTTTTGATACAAACATTCCGTTACAGGCCAATGGATATTCGCAAAGTATTACAGATTTTGATCGCATTTTTATAGAAATATTTAGCCAATATTGGAAGGTAAAAGCAGGGGATGTGCGATTAAAAAATGATGAGAGTTATTTTTTAACTTTTGAAAAACAGGTAGCGGGGTTGGAAGTGGCAGCAACCCTCAATGACAAAACATCTGTTTCTGCTTCTGGTGCTGTGGTAAGAGGGCAATTTAACTCTTATAATTTTGTAGGCATCGAGGGAAATCAAGGTCCTTATAAAATTTTTGGTCCTAACAATGAACCTAATTTTGTGATGATTGAAGGGAGTGAAAGAGTATTTATCAATGGTTCTGAAATTACTCGTGGCATTAACAACGATTATATAATTGATTATAATATTGGAGAAATACGATTTAATACTACATTTCCCATTACCAATGATATGCGTGTTCGAGTAGAATATCAATTCTCTAACAGAAATTACACTCGTTTTGTGAACTATGAAAAAGCCACCTACTACACTGATAAAATTGAACTTGCTGGTTATTTTTACAATGAAAATGATGTAAAAAATCAACCCATTCAATTGACTTTATCAGAGGATCAAAAAGAGATCTTAGCCAATGCTGGAAACAATCTCGATTTAATGGTTTCAGAAAGTGCCTATCCAAATTCCTATGATGCAAGTAGGATTCTCTATAAAAAGGTACTGGTTGGCTCAGAAGAAGTTTTTGAATATTCTACCAATCAAAATGATGACCTGTTTACCGTGACTTTTACCAATGTTGGAGAAAATAATGGTGACTATACGATCGGAGAAACATTAGCGATTGGAAATGTATTTGTATATGCTGGATCAGATCAAGGAAATTATAATCCAATCGTTCAATTAATCGCTCCAATAAAATTACAAGTTGCCGTTGTAAATTCTTCTTTTAACCCAACAGAAAAAACATCTATTACTGCAGAAGTAGCGTTTAGCAATCATGATCAAAATTTATTTTCAACCCTCGATAATAATCTCAATAAAGGAGCTGCTACAAAATTTCATTGGAAACAAACACTACTCGATAAAAAATGGACACTTTTTAGTGATATTAACTACCTCTTTATTCATAAAAATTTTAAGACAGTACAACGTTTTCAAGCTGTCGAATTTAATAGGGACTGGAATTTAAAAAACCCTACAGGCAATCAACAACAAATAGGTATTGATCTGACATTAAAAAATAAAAAAGATAACTTCCTAACCTATTCTTTTCAACAACTGCAATTTTCAAATAATTTTCAGGGAAACAAACATCTTTTAAACTCTAAAATGCAACTCGGAAACACCCTGTTGTATTCGAATGGCAGTTTTTTAACCAATGATTCTGAATTACAAAACAATACTTTTTCACGAATTAAAGGTGGAATAGAGCACCGTTTTTCAAAGTCTTGGTTTGGAAGTTTTTTACACTTAGAATCGAATGATGGCACCAATAAAATTACTCGTGAATCTAATCTTACAAATCATAAATTTAAAGAATACGAGGTGTATCTGGGAATAGGAGATACCACAAAGACATATGCTAAAATAGGTTTTAATTATAGAACCAATGATAGCATCAGAAATAATGTTTTTGCAGAAATTAATGACCGAAAAACCTATTATGCAAACACTAAAATCATTCAAACAAAAAAAACAAATTTATCATTATATGCCAATTATAGAGAGACAAAAAATGCGTTTAAAGAAAACGAAAAAGCACTAAATTCAAGAATAATTTACAATCAGCGGTTCTTTAATAATTTTATCACTATTGGAACTCGTTATGAAACCTCCACAGGAAATGTAGCACAACAAGATTTTATTTATGTTGAAGTAGAACCTGGACAAGGGTATTATACTTGGATTGATTATAATGATAACGGTATTCAAGAATTTGATGAATTTGAGATTGCAGAATTTCAAGACCAAGCAGACTACCTCCGTGTTCCTTTGCCAAACCTACAGTTTATTCCAACACAACGTGTGAAAATAAATCAATCCTTTACCCTAAATGCCAGTCAATGGAAAAATAAAAAAGGTATTAAAAAAATCCTATCTCATTTTTACAATCAATTTTTTTTAAGCAACACGAATGAACAAGAACGAGACGATAATTCTTTTAATTTAAATCCGTTTAAGTCTAATACAAACAAACAAATAAGCGAAAATTATACACTAAAAAATAGCCTCTATTTTAATAGAGGAAAGCAAAAGTTTAGCACCTCCTATACTTATGCTACTGCAACTAATAAACAGCAATATTTAATTGGTAGTCAAGAGACAGATACTCAATTTCATCAAATAGATTTTCAACATAAAATTAGCAAATTTTGGCTTGTTGATATTCTCGGAAAGGTTTCTGATAATGATTTAGTAACTGAAAATTTTGACAGTAGAAATTATCAAATCCATGCTTTAGAATTTCAACCTAAAATTAGCTATGTGTTAGATAAAGACAATATCTTTTCTTCCTTTTACGAATATAAAAATAAAGAGAATCGTCTTCTTGATTTTGAAAAATTATCTCAACAAAAAATTGGGTTAGAATATTTACATACTGGGAAATCATCATCTCAATTCAATATAAAAATTACCACTTTATTAAACAATTTCAAAGGAAATCCAAACACCCCTGTTGGCTACCAAATGTTAGAGGGACTTCGGGAAGGCACCAATTATACTTGGGTGTTTTTATGGAATAAAAAAATTAATTCTTTTCTAAATTTAACCCTGAATTATAGAGGGAGAAAAAGTATAAATTCTAAAACAATACACACTGGAGCCGTAAATATAAGAGCCATTTTTTAAGTGGTATGATTATTGAACACTCTTTTATATATTAAATTATAAATTCTAAAACATGAAAAAACTCCCACTGATTATTGCTTTATGCCTCTCAGCAACTATTGTTGCTCAGGATGATTCTTTCCCGCAAGACACAGAAAAAAACATGAGTTAAAATTAAATGCGCTTGGACTTCTTACCTCTGAGTGGATTGATGTGAGTTATGAAAATTTAATTAATGAAGAATCTTCTATTGGAGTTGCTTTACAAGTAGGATTGGATGAAACCAGTCGTGTTTCATACTCTTATTACAGAGCCTTCTCTTTGACTCCCTATTACAGACGTTACTTTTCTTCAAAATTTGCTAGAGGGTTTTATGTAGAAGCTTTTGGAATGCTTCATAAGAATAAAGAGCTCATCTATTATGATTACATTGGTGATTTCAATGAAGGTGATCATAGTACCCTTTTTGCACTTGGCTTCTCTGTTGGTGGTAAGTTTGTTTCTAAAGGGGGGGGGTTACAACAGATCTTTATCTTGGATTAGGGAGAAATTTAGGAAATGATAATTATTACGATGATGTAGTAGTTAGAGCAGGAATCTCTATTGGATATCGTTTTTAAATGATTCCAATTCTCATAAAAAAGCCTTGTCTTGAAAGACAAGGCTTTTTTATGCAACGCTACAAAGCACTATTTAGATGTTATAAGCTCTGTATCTTACATTTTTTTTAACCAAGACTTTATATCGACTTGTTGTTTAATGAGGTCTTTCAGTTTAGAGATGGGTACTCGTTCTTGCTTCATACTATCTCTATATCTAATGGTTACTGTATCTTCCTCTAAAGTATCATGGTCTACAGTAATACAAAAAGGAGTCCCTGCGGCATCTTGTCTTCGATAGCGTTTTCCGACAGCATCTTTTTCATCATAAAATACATTAAAATCCCATTTAAGATCTTCAATAATCTTACGAGCCACTTCTGGCAAACCATCTTTTTTAACTAAAGGTAAAACAGCCGCTTTTGTTGGGGCTAAAACAGCGGGTAATTTTAATACTGTTCTGGTGGTATTATTTTCCAACTGCTCTTCAACAAGTGAATTAGAAAAAACAGCTAAGAACATTCTGTCTAAACCAATAGAAGTCTCTACAACATAGGGAGTGTACCTTTTATTCTCTTGATGATCAAAATATTGTAATTTCTTTCCAGAAAACTCTTCATGTGCTTTTAGATCGAAATCTGTTCTAGAATGAATCCCTTCTAATTCTTTGAATCCAAAAGGAAATTTGAATTCTATATCTGCAGCGGCATCGGCATAATGTGCTAGTTTATCGTGGTCATGAAAGCGATAATTCTCCTGACCCATCCCTAATGATAAATGCCATTTTAATCGTGTTTCTTTCCAATGTTCATACCATTTTTTTTGAGTTCCTGGCTTTACAAAAAATTGCATTTCCATTTGTTCAAACTCTCGCATTCTAAAGATAAACTGTCTGGCAACAATCTCATTCCTAAAAGCTTTTCCAGTCTGTGCAATTCCAAAAGGAATCTTCATACGTCCTGTTTTTTGAACATTCAAAAAATTCACAAAAATTCCTTGGGCTGTTTCAGGGCGTAAATATACTTTCATAGAACTTTCTGCTGAAGCTCCTAGTTGAGTTCCAAACATTAAGTTAAATTGTTTTACGTCAGTCCAATTTCTAGAACCCGTTAATGGATCTGCGATTCCTAATTCTTCAATTAGATTTTTTACATCGGCTAAATCTTCATTCTCTAAAGATTTTCCCATTCTAGATAAAATTGTCTTAATTTTATCTTGATATCCTAGAACTCTTGGATTGGTTGCTAAAAATTGTTCTTTGTCAAAAGTTTCACCAAAACGTTTTACTGCTTTGCTTACTTCTTTATTAATTTTACCTTCTATTTTAGCACAATAATCCTCTACTAATACATCGGCCCGGTATCTTTTTTTAGAATCTTTATTATCAATTAAAGGATCGTTAAAAGCGTCTACGTGACCGGAAGCTTTCCAGGTTGTTGGATGCATTAAAATAGAGGCATCTAAGCCAACAATGTTTTCATGCATTTGTACCATTGCTTTCCACCAATAGTCTCGAATATTTTTCTTTAACTCTACCCCATTTTGAGCATAATCATACACAGCACTTAATCCGTCATAAATTTCACTAGACTGAAAAATATATCCGTATTCTTTTGCGTGTGATAATACCTTTTTAAACTGATCTTCTTGTTGTGCCATAATGATCGCAAAGATACATGAATAAAGAACTTTTTCAAGAAAAAATTAATGCTACTTTATAAAATCTGCCAAACCAATCTCCTCTTTTTTTACTATCTTCACTCATAATGCTATTAAAAATGAAATGTTCACATCACTTTTTTAATCTCTTTTATCCTAATCATTGTATTTGTTGTGACGAAACTCTACTCGATCAAGAGAAAATAATTTGCTTAGGGTGCAGAACAGATCTCCCTTTTGTTGATAATAGAGATTTTAAATCCAACCCATTAACGCAAGTTTTAGAAGGAAGAATTCCCATTGAAAATGCAGCTTCTTTTTTATTTTATAGTTCTTCAGGTAAGGTAAAACAACTCATCCATGAATTGAAGTATAAAAGTAAGCAAGAAATTGGAACTTATTTAGGCAAATGGTTTGGGCGTCTATTGCAAGCATCTAATCAATTTACTACAATCGATTGTATCATTCCAGTCCCTCTTCACAAAAAAAAATTAAAAAAAAGAGGCTATAATCAATTAACTAAATTTGGAGAAAGCCTTAGTGATATCTTACAAGTGCCATTTAAGGAAAATATTGTAGAAAGAATCAACTTAACAAACACTCAAACATTAAAAAAAAGACTTGAAAGATTTAAAAATGTAGATACCGTATTTAGTGTTTCTAAACCAGATTTGATTGAAAAAAACCATATTCTTCTGATTGATGACGTGGTTACAACGGGGGCTACTTTAGAAGCTTGCAGTAAGGAGTTATTAAAATCACAAAATATAAAAATTAGTATCGCCACAATTGCTTTAACAGAATGAAAATTATCAAAAGTCTCACATGACTTTCCAAAAAATATATTGTTTATTTGTAATAAACTAAACGATTTGAAAAAAATTCAGTCTCTTTTTTTTATTGTTCTTATTTTATCTCTTTCACATTGTGCTAAAAAGGGAAGACCGAGTGGTGGCCCAAAAGATGAAGAAGCCCCATTGTTTGTAACAGCAGACCCCCCTTATGAAAGTATCAATTTTGATAAGGATGAAATTAACATCTACTTTGATGAGTATATTAAATTAAAAAACATCAATCAGCAACTTATCATTTCTCCCCCTTTAAACCCTGCTAACCCTTCATTAATTTCTCCTCAAGGAACTCCAAGTAAATATATAAACATTAAAATTTTAGATACTTTATTAGCAAATACAACCTATATTTTTGATTTTGGAAAGAGTGTACAAGATAATAATGAATCAAATATTTTGGAACGTTTTAAGTATGTTTTTTCAACAGGAAGTTATATAGACTCGTTAACATTATCAGGAGATGTAAAGCAGGCATATAAATCTGAAAGTATTAAAAACATTAAGCTCCTCTTATTTCGATTGGATAGCACCTATTCAGATTCTGTTGTTTACAAAAGAAAACCAGATTATGTTACAAGTTCTTTAGACACTTCTGCTTTTACGTTTTCAAATCTCAGAAAAGGTAACTATCGATTAATTGCTTTAAATGATGTTGGGAGTGACTATATTTTTAATCCTAAAGCTGATGAAATTGGATTTTTAAAAGATACAATATCACTCCCTAAAGATAGTGTAATTAATCATATAATCCCGGTCTTCAAAGAGGAACTCCCTTACCTATTTAAACGTGCTAAGGAAATTCGAAAAGGACAACTTATTTTTGGGTATCAAGGAAAGCCATCCGAACTTATTGTTGAAACTCTTTCTGAAATCCCTAAAGATTTTTCTACCATCTCTTTCACTGAAAAAGGAAAAGATACACTAAACCTATGGCACACACCCATCGAAAAAGATTCCTTGATTTTTAAAGTAAGTAATAAAACGAGTATCGATACCGTTGTTGTGAAACTTCGAAAGAAAAAATTAGACTCCCTAATTGTTACAGAATTAAATAGAAACCTTCTCGAATATAGAGATACCTTATTTTATGGGACTAATAATCCCATCGTCAAATTGGATACTTCAAAAATTGAATTTGTTGACGCAGATACCATTAAGGTTCCCTACATCCCTTTTATTTCAAAAAAAGAGAGTAAAGTTGGTTTTCTTTTTAAGAAAAAATTCAAATCTGGATACAAGTTTAATCTATATCCAAATGCTTTTACCGATATTTTTAATTTTACGAATGACACAATCATTTCTCAATATAGAACAAGATCTCTTGATGATTATGGAGAAATCTCACTTACAATTCAAAATCCAGAGATGCTTTCTGTCATCATTCAACTAACAAATATGAAAGATGAAACAGTTTTACAAGACATTACTTCATCCAGTAAAATCATAACATTTGACTATTTATTACCGAAGAAGTATAAGATTAGAATCATTTATGACAGGAATAAAAATGGGAAATGGGATACCGGAAATTATCTTAAAGGCTTACAACCTGAGGTTATCGAATATTTTCCAGAAGTTCAAGAATTAAGAGCGAACTGGAATTTAAATCAAATCATAAAAATAAAACAGAACTAAGTCTCATTTCAAAATATTTTGGTTTATGAAATACCGGAGCCTAACATAATTCTCTTCATCATTTTTACTCTATAAAAAAGATCTTTTAAACTAATTTAATTAATGACATGATGACTCCTAAGTGAAGTGATTCATGAAAATTATTAAAGATTATTGCTGTTTCCATTGAGTCTATAACAAAACCTGTACTCGTTTTATATGCTGAATATTCTGTAAAGATTTCTGCGTCAAAGTCTTCTTCCAGGGTTGTTGGTAAGCCTTTAAATAATTCGATCATCTCATCGTATTCCTCTTTAGAAAATTGTTTCTTTGGGGCTGTTCCTTTTTTAAAGTTGGTAATTAATTCGTCAGAAATTAAACAATCTTTCCCAGACAATCCATAATGTAACAATTGTTGTGTTACCAATAAATGTGCGATATTCCAAGCAATATTATTATTAAATCCATGAGGAATGGTATGGAGTTGCTCTATAGACAATCTCTCAGTAAGTTTTAAAATTAGATCTCGTACGGTTCTTAAGATGATAAATTGTGTCTTCATATATTTTATGTAAATTTATCAAAGATAATTTTTTACAAATGAAGAAAGTCTATTTTTTACAAACTTGTGATACTTGTCGCAGAATTTTAAGAGAAATCTCTTTAACTGATTTTGAAAAACAAGAAATAAAATCAAATCCAATTTCGGTTTCCCAATTAGAAGAGATGTACTCTTTTTCTAGGAGCTATGAAGTTTTATTTAATAAGCGTGCCAAAAAATATAAAGCAATGGGATTGAATGGTGAATTAATTTCTGAAAAGACTTATAGACAGCTTATTCTCGATGAATATACCTTTTTAAAACGCCCTGTTTTTATTGTTGATAATGATATTTTTATTGGCAATAGTAAAAAAGAAATTGAACGGTTAAAACAGATATTAAGTTAGTAAGTACTTAAATATGATTTAAGCCTCTCGAGGAGGTTATCTCTGATATCTTGCCAAAATAAATTGATATCTCCTACATGATAATTTTTTAAAAAAGACATAAAAAGCCGCATTGGAAATTTGGGATTGGAAGACCAAATTAAGCCATCGGTAACTTTAATTTTTAATGCTTTCCTATAAATTTTCTTGTTAGTATAAAGAAATCCTTTGTGTTGTGATAGAGTGCTAAATTTTTCATCATTCCACGAAATCGGATTGGTTGTTACACTTCCGCGATACCAATTTTTATCTTTCTTTGGATAATACCCCTTCTTAAATGTATTCCAAGACACAAATCCACCTGTTTCCCGCGGTTTAGTCATTGGCTTTATGGTATTAAACTGATCTGGTTTTACGCGCATTCCTGGCAAATATGCTGCAACTAACTTTTTTTGAAGTTCTTTACCATCAAAAAAATCTGATAATAATCGTATTAAATGCGTAGTTCCTTGACTATGGCTTACCAAAATAATGGGCCTTTGATTATGATATTTTTCTAAATAGAGTTTAAAAGCATTCTTCACATCTGAATAAGCTAAGTCTAAGGCTTCTTTCCCACCTTCTTCGTACATCTGATAAGAACGAATGTGTGCTTGTCGGTAGAGTGGAACATATATTTTTGCTGCGTTTGCAAATGCAGATGCCTGCATTAATACAGCTTTCCCTAGTACTTTTTTATATTGCTCAATATCGGTAATTGGCACATTCCAACGGGCATCATTTTTTTCGGTATTTAACGTTGGGTACACATAAAAAACATCTGCTTGTAAAGTATCTAGTTGTTTCGAAGAAAATTGCTGAAATTCTTGCGTATAGAGAGCGGGTAACACTGCCCAAGAATCTGTACGATTGTAATCAGGTACGCTAGGGATATTGTTAGCATTAAAATCTTGAGTATCATAAGTAGATTTACATCCTATCAATGAAATCATTAACAGTACTAACAAAAGCCTCAACTTCATCTTTATTATGATTTGTAATCTTCATATGACTTTTCTTCTACTAAGCCAGATTCTGTAAGAATATTAATTTCTTTTTTTACATTTGAACGATTATCATTAGTATAATAGACTGCGCGTGCAAGATCAATAAAAGTTTTTCCAAAGTCATTAGCCCTTTCACACTCCCGAATATCATCTTCTATTTTCCACAATTTTTTATTGACTGCTAATAAGTCATTTTGTAATTTTTTTAATTGACTTTCGTTTTTACAAGCCATATAAATCTTTTGAACATCTGGAGTTAAGGTTTCATACTCATTTTTAATATTAACTAATTTTTGTTCACTTTTAATTTTGGAAAGTTTAATTTCTAAAATAGTGTATTTGTCTATGATTTCTCCATTAGAAACTTCTATCTTCATAACTAATTTTTTAGGTGAATTTACGATCAACAATTGATAAAAAACGTTCTTCTATTTCTTCTTTATCGGTCCAATCATAATCTGGTTTAACCATTTTATTGATAAACTTCGTTGCTTCTTTTTGTGTTTTGAAAGAATTTAGTTGAGAAATTACTCTGTTAAAATCCTCTTGACTCCCTCCGAACAAGTTTTTAACAAACGCTATGCGATCATTCAATCCAATTTGAATATCTCCTTGTAATTGATCATTAAGTGATTTTTTTGGAGCATTTTCAAACAAGTCTGCAACAACATCTGCAGCTATGGTATCTTTTAACTCTTCCTCTAATGTTGTTGTATTATCTGTGGGTTGGTCATCGTCTGAAAGATCTTTTTCTTCCGTATCAGAAAATAGATCTATCCCATCAATTCCAGCGTTCTCATCAAGTTGGATTTCTTCTTTAGAATCTATTTCTTCTTCTGTCAATTCTTCATTAGTAGATGTCACATCACTCTTTAACTCGTTTTCAGAAGACTTTTCTTGATTTTCTTCAATTTCACTAGTTTCCTCAATGACCGTATCAACAATTTTCTGTTCAATGGTATTACTGTTCTTCTTTTTATCTGCTTCTTCAATCAGCATAAGTAAGCTTTCCTTTGTATGGTTTGTATTTGGTGTGGTATTGATATACTCTTCGACATAAGCAAGAACCGATAATTTTTCATAAAGTTCATTTGCTTTAGATTTTAAAGCAAAAACATCTTCCTTATTTTTCATTTGTAAGATACTGTGAGCTAAACTAGTGAGGTCTGCAGCGAGTTTTTTGTGCATAAGTTGTCTGGTTTAATTATATTTTGATCTCATTATTTAATAAATTTGCCTACTTTCACAAAGAATTAAGAACAAATCCTCTGAAGCCTTAAAACTACAAAATGTTTCTTGAAAATACAGTAAATCATACAGAACAATTTGGATGGATAGAAGTAATCTGTGGCTCAATGTTTTCTGGAAAAACAGAAGAGCTGATCAGAAGACTTAAACGTGCTCAGTTTGCAAAGCAACGAGTTGAGATATTTAAGCCTGTAATCGACACCCGCTATGACAATGAAATGGTCGTTTCGCATGATGCAAACGAAATCCGTTCAACACCAGTTCCTATCGCATCAAATATCAGATTGATGGTTCATGATGTAGATGTTGTTGGCATAGATGAAGCACAGTTTTTTGATGATGAAATTGTGGCTGTGTGTAATGATTTAGCAAATCAAGGAATCCGTGTTATTGTTGCTGGATTGGACATGGATTTTAAAGGAAACCCTTTTGGCCCAATGCCAGCATTAATGGCAACTGCAGAATACGTTACTAAAGTTCACGCTGTATGCACCAGAACTGGAAATTTAGCTAATTATAGTTTTAGAAAAGTAACGAATGAAGATATTGTTTTTTTAGGAGAAACTGAAGAATACGAACCCCTTAGTAGAGCTGCTTATTTTCAAGCTCTTCGATCTCAGCAAAAAAATCTCAAGAAAAGAAAAGATATTGAAAATAGTCCATAATATTCCGATGAATAATCATGTAACTGTTTTAGAAATTGATGGAAGTGCAATTATACACAACCTAAACTACTTCAAACAAAGACTTGATCCAAAAACAAAAATTCTAGCCGTTGTAAAAGCTTTTGGCTATGGAAGTGACGGAGTTCAGGTTGCCAATCTTTTAAAGGATACAGTAGATTATTTTGCTGTCGCATACACTCATGAGGGAGTTGCTTTACGAGAGGCATCTATAAAAAATCCAATTTTAGTCTTACACCCTCAAATTCAAAATTTTGATCAGATTGTCACTTATCAATTAGAACCAAGCATCTATGCTGTTAAAATATTGACAGCTTTCTTAAGCTATATAAAACGACAACAACTCATCAAATACCCTATTCATTTAAAATTTAATACTGGATTAAATCGACTTGGACTATTACACGCTGATATTCCTGAAGTTTTAACGACTATTTTAGCTACTAAACATCTGAAAATTCAATCTATATTCTCTCATTTAGCAGCTAGTGAAGATAAAGACGAACAAGAGTTTACAAAAAATCAACTGAAAAAATTTGAAACCATTCTCGCACAAATATATCCTTATCTAAAAAATAAACCTATTGCACATACATTAAATACATCGGGAGTCATAAACTATCCTGAGGCCCAGTATGATATGGTTAGAATAGGAATTGGGCTGTATGGTTTTGGGAATAACAAGCAAGAAACTTCTAACTTAAAAAATTCACATATTTTAAAATCAATCATTTCTCAAATACATATGATAGATCCGGGTGAAACGGTTGGATATAATCGAACATTTATTGCAGAAAACAGTAGCAAAATAGCCACAATACCCATTGGTCATGCAGATGGAATATCTAGGAAATTAGGAAATGGAAGAGGCTATGTAATTGTTAATGACCAAAAAGTACCAATTATTGGAAATGTTTGTATGGATATGATAATGATTGATATCACCAATATAAATTGTTGTGAAGGTGATGAAATTTATATTTTTAAAACACAAGAAGATATCATTCATATTTCTTCAGTTACCGATACAATTTCATATGAAATTCTACCCTTAATTTCACAGCGAATAAAAAGGGTCTTAAAATTTTAATCCCTTTATAGAGAACACTTCAAAAAATCAATAACCAATTGGTAAAATTGTTTTGGATTCTCTGCATGCAACCAATGACCTGCATTTTTTACTCTCTTAATTTGTGAATTAGGAAAGTGTTTATTAATGATTGAAACATCATTTTCTGTTATATATTCTGAATTTTCACCTGATAAAAATAATGTTTCTCCATTAAAATTTGTAAACGATGGCAATGCGTTTCCTATCTCAGAATTATGAGCTGTTAATGATTTTAAATTACATCTAAAATCGAGTACCCCTTTCTCCTTCCAATATACATTTTTTAACAAAAAAGATCGAACTCCAATCTCTGGAATAAGCTTCGATAATTTTTCATCTACTAACTTTCTTGATGATTGTATAGAAAAATTAATCGAATTTAATGCTTTTAGTATTTGGTGATGGTGCGGTGGATAAAATCTTGGAGAGATGTCTGCAATAATTAATTTGCTGATCAATTGTGGATACTCGACGGCAAACATCATGGCTGTCTTCCCTCCCATTGAATGACCTAGTAAAATACTATTTTCTAGAGTATGATAACTAACATAATTATAAAGGTCTTCTGCCATATATTTATAATTAAAATCATCTGAATGAAAACTTCGACCATGATTCCGTTGATCTATAAGATGAACTTCAAAATACGAGGCAAGAAGATTTCCCATAGATTTCCAATTATCACTCATCCCAAAATATCCGTGAAGGATTAAAAAAGGACTTCCTTTTCCAATAATTTTTGACTGAAGAATTTCCATACTACATAAGACGATGAAGGTACATATTGACAACATTTTGCAACCCTAAGTACAAACTTTCAGAGATCAAAGCATGACCAATAGACACCTCAGCTAAATGGGGAATATTCTGTTTGAAAAATTCGATATTATCTAAATTTAAATCATGGCCTGCATTAATTTCTAATCCTAAGTCATGAGCTACCATAGCGGCTTTTGTATAGGGTTGAATTGCTTGTTGATTGCCCTGTTTGTATTGTGTAGCAAAATGTTCTGTATACAATTCAATTCTGTCCGTACCTATATCGGCAGCTGCTTCTATTAATTTTAAATCTGTATCAATAAAAATAGATGTTCGAATCCCTGCATTAACAAATTCACTAATTACCTCTTTTAGATAGGATTGATGACGAATCGTATCCCATCCCGCATTTGAAGTAATTTGAGAAATACTGTCTGGAACAAGGGTTACTTGTGTTGGTTTTACATCCAATACTAAATCCATAAATTTACGGATAGGGTTTCCTTCTATGTTATATTCTGTTGATATAATTGATTTAAGATCATAAGCATCTTGATAACGAATATGTCTTTCATCTGGTCTTGGGTGAATAGTGATCCCTTGAGCACCAAACTCCTGAATATCACTAGCAACATTTAAAAGATTTGGCACCTCTCCTCCTCTTGAATTTCGTAATGTTGCTATTTTATTAATATTTACACTTAACTTTGTCATTCATTTCAAATTAAGAACAAAAGTACGGTATTAAATGATTTTAAACTATATTCGTAACAGATGAATATGAAAGAATATATACTGAATGATATTGATGTTTTAAAACTGAATAGCTCAATTAAAAGAGCTCAAGAAATTTGTAATGCTCATTCTTTAACTCATGTTCCGATTGTTGAAAATAATAAACTAATTGGATGTATCTCGGAAAGTGATTTCGAAACTATTGATGATAGTACCTCATCTGTCTCAGAATATTCTCATTTACTTACCAACTTTTTCACAAACGAAAGAGAAACTCTGTTAGAAAACATAAAAATATTTGCTGATAATGAAACGAATATAGTCCCTGTTTTAAATCAAGAAAAGAACTATCTCGGGTATTATGAATTAAATGATTTACTAGATTTAGTCTGCTCAACCCCATTTATTTATAACGAAGGAGTAACATTGGTTGTTGAAAAAGTTAGAAAAAACTTTTCAATGAGTGAAATATGTCAAATTATAGAAAGTAATCAATGTAAACTACTTGGTCTTTACATTTCAGCTGAAATTTCAGATACGACCCAGGTAACAATTAAAATAAGTTCAGAAGATGTTAATGAAGTTATACAAACATTTAGAAGATATAATTATTCAGTAATCTCACAACATAAAGATGATTTCTACCTTCAAGATTTAAAATATAAGTCAGAATATTTACAGAAATACCTTGATATGTAATTATGAAAAAAGTAGCAATTTTTGGCCAGTCGTATTCAGAAAACGCTGAGAAAGAAATCACCATACTTCTCTCTGTTCTTGATAAAAATAATATTATTGTTTTTTTTGAAAAAAAATTCTTCGATCTATTAACTATAAATCAACTATTAAACAAAGAGTTTAAGACGTTCCAGTGTTTTAACGATTTGGATAGTTCTTTTGATCTTTTTTTTAGCATCGGTGGAGATGGCACATTTTTAAGAGCAGTAACCTATGTTCGAGATTTAAACATCCCTATACTGGGAATTAATACTGGCCGTCTTGGTTTTTTAGCTAGTATTCAAAAAAACACTGTTGAGGAATCAATCGAATTATTGATAGCAAAAAAATACGAAATTCAAGAAAGAACACTTCTAAGTATCAAAACAAGTCCTCCAGTTGATCTTTTAGATGAACTGTCATTTGCATTAAACGAAATTACTGTTGCTCGAGAAAATACAACATCAATGATTGGTGTAAAAACCTTATTAAATGATGAATATTTAACTAATTATTGGTCAGATGGGTTAATTATTGCAACTCCTACTGGGTCAACAGGGTATTCATTAAGCTGCAACGGTCCTGTAATTTCGCCAAATTCAAAAAATCTAATTATTACACCCATTGCTCCCCATAACCTTAATGCAAGACCTATGGTGATTCCTGATGATACATCTATTTGTTTGGAGGTAAACTCTAGAGAGAAAAGTTTTTTAATTTCGTTAGACTCTAGAATTATGTCAGTTCCTAAAGACACAAAAATTTATATCAAAAAATCACCTTTTACTATCAAAAGTATTATTCCCTCTAACCAATCTTTCCTAACAACTCTAAGAACCAAACTTCTATGGGGAGAAGACACTAGAAACGAATCAAACCTTTAACCAATTACTTCACAATAAAAAAATAAATTTATTGTTATTCAAAAAGACTCATGTATTAACTTCATAAAGCAAATAGATTTATTTATATTTGCACGCTATTTTTTAAGATGAAAAGGTATTTAATATTGTTACTATGTATTTGCATTTCAAGCAATTGTTTATCGCAAATAAATGAAATTGGTTTTTTTGTAGGAGGGGCAAATTATGTGGGTGATGTTGGAAGAACAAACTATATTCATCCCAATAGCCCAGGAGCAAGTATCTTATACAAATATAATTTAAATCCTAGAATAGCGGTTAGAGGCTCTTACAGTTATTTTTCTCTGCAAGGAGATGATGCTGATTCCGAAAACTCAATTAGAAATCAAAGAGGATTTAGTTTTAAAAATCCAATAAACGAATTTGCAGTGGGCATAGAATATAATTTTTACGAATACTACTTTTCTTCAAAGGATAAGAGTAGTACTCCTTACATTTTAATACAAGTAGCAGCTGTGGATTTTGAAACACCACGATTGCAAAATAATGATGGCAGCTATGTTTTTACAAGAAATACTGCCATTTCTATCCCAATAGGAATCGGTTATAAAACAAAAATATATGGAAAAATAGCTTGTGCTTTTGAATCGTCTGTAAGATATTCCTTCACAGACAAACTAGATTTTACAACAAGTGACTTTTCTGATTTAAATTTTGGGGGTACCTCAAACGATTGGTACTTCTTTACAGGTATTTCTCTTGTATATACTTTTGGAAGGCCCGCTTGTTTTGCTGATCAAAGATAAATTAATGGATAAAAAATTACACATCGACCCAAATAATATCCCCAAGCATGTTGCCGTAATCATGGACGGTAATGGTCGCTGGGCTAAAGAAAAGGGTATGAATCGTGTTTTTGGTCATCGAAATGCTTTAACTGCTGTAAGAGAAACTGTAGAGGCTGCTGCTGAATTAGGAACAGAGGCCATTACTTTATATGCTTTTTCAACCGAAAATTGGAAAAGACCTGTCATAGAAGTCAATGCATTAATGAGTTTATTAATTAGTTCTTTGAATAAGGAACTAAAAACTTTTCAAGAAAATGAAGTCAAAGTTAATGCAATTGGCACGATAGAATCCCTTCCAAAAAACGCTCAAAAAACACTTCAGGAGGTTAAAGAAAAAACAAAAAATAACAAAAAAATTGTATTAACTCTTGCTTTGAGTTATGGTGCTAGGCAAGAAATTGTTAATACAATTAAAAACATATCTAAAAAAGTTGTTAATAACGAGCTTTGTATTGAAGAAATAGACGAAAAAATTATAAATAATCATTTATATACATTTAATTTGCCCGACGTTGATTTATTATTAAGAACTAGCGGTGAAAAAAGAATAAGTAATTTCCTTTTATGGCAAATGGCTTATGCCGAATTATATTTCACAAATATACTTTGGCCAGATTTTAGAAAAGAGCATTTTTATGATGCAATAATAGAATATCAGAATAGAGAACGAAGATTTGGAAAAACTAGTGAGCAAATTATACCCGAAAAGTAATATTATAGTTAGTGCAATTGTAGTAATGTTTTATAGTACAATTGCTATTTTTTCTTTAGATGCACAGACAGCTACAGATACTACCGTTGTGGTAAAAACCGATACAATTAAAATCCAAAAGGATATTGTATATGAGAAAGGAAAGGAATACATCCTAGGTGGAATTTCTGTAACCGGTCTTCAAAAGTTTTCAGAATCAACAGTGAAGGTTTTTACTGGATTAAAAATTGGTCAACCTTTAAGATTGCCCGGAGATAAGCTAACAAGTGCCATAAAGAAATTATACCAAAGTAAACAATTTAGTACTGTTGACGTTTATTTACTCAGAATAGACGGAACTACCATTTATCTTCAATTCGACGTAAAAGAATTACCTCAACTTAACGAAGTTAAAATTACTGGTGTACGAAAAAACCAATCAAAAACATTAAAATCTGAAGCCGATCTCAAAGAAGGTGCTATGGTTACAGACAATCTAATTGTTACGACCCGGAATTATTTTAAAAAGAAATATACTGATAAAGGTTTCCTAAAAACAAAAGTTAGTGTTAATACCAGACCCGATTCTACAGATATTAATGTAGTAGATATGTCTGTATATATAGACAAGGGATCTAAAATAAAAATAAAAAACATCAATTTTAAAGGAAACAAAACAATAAGCGAAGGAAAATTACGCTCTTCGATGAGTAATACTAAAAGGAAATTTTTAGGACGGTTCTGGAAAGGGTCTAAATTTATCGATGAAAAGTTTAAAGAAGATCTTGAAAGTATTCTTGATACCTACAGCCGATTAGGGTTTAGAGATGCCAGAATTTTAACAGACTCGATTTCATGGAATGATGATAATACTATCAATATCACCATAGGGTTAGAAGAAGGGAAACAATATATTTTTGGAGACATTATTTATGTCGGAAATAAAAGTTATACAGATGAACAATTAAACACATTGTTAAAAATTCAAAAAGGAGATGTGTATAACGGAGCAGTATTAAAAGAAAGAATCTCTGGAGATGGCACTCCTTCTTCTGAAGATATTCAAACTCTTTATCAAAACAGTGGTTTCTTATTTTCATCGGTAAATGCAGTGGAAACAAAAGTTGTTAATGATTCTATTACTGTTGAGATTCGGATTAGAGAAGATGAAAAAGCAACTATTAATAAAGTGAGTGTTGTTGGAAACGATAAAACTAATGACAATGTTATCTACAGAGAACTTAGAGTAAAACCAGGGTCACTGTTTAGTAGAGATGCAATCATTCGTTCTATTCGTGAAATTGGACAATTAGGATTTTTTGATACCAATGTTACTCCAGATGTAAAACCGAACTATCAGGATAAAACTGCCGACATAGAATTTAGTGTTATCGAAAAAGGTGGAAGCCAAATAGAACTCCAAGGAGGGTATGGTGGTGGTTCTTTTATAGGAACTTTAGGACTATCATTTAACAACTTTTCGATTAGAAATATATTCAACAAAGAAGCATACAAGCCACTTCCAATGGGAGATGGACAAAAATTATCATTGCGATTACAAACTAGTAGAACATTTAATACTTACAGCTTTTCATTTACAGAACCATGGTTGGGTGGAAAAAAACCACAATCATTATCTTTCTCAGTATATTCATCAAAACAGTTTCAGTTAAATCCACAAACTTTTGATGTAGATAAAACTAGAAGCCTTGGTATTGCGGGAGCCTCTCTTGGACTAGCAAAACGATTATTATGGCCAAGTGATTGGTTTACTTTATCGCAAACAATAAGTTATCAAAGCTTTAATTTAAATGATTATCAATTTAGAGTTGGTGATGATATTTTAAGTGATGGTGTTTTAAACAACCTTGCCTATAATATTTCTTTAAGCAGAAATTCTGCTGGACCTAGTTTAATTTTTCCAACCTATGGGTCTACCTTTAGTATCAGCGCTAAAGCCACAATACCTTATTCACTTTTTAATGATACAGACTATCAAAGTTTAGATCCTGCAGAAAGATTTAAATGGCTAGAATACTACAAACTATTATTTAAAGGGAAATGGTATAATGGTTTTACAGACAAATTAGTATTGATGGCAAATGCAGAAATAGGATATTTAGGCTTTTACAATAATGAATTAGGAAGTACTCCTTTTGAACGTTTCTTCGTTGGTGGAGATGGAATTGCTCAATTTCAACTTGATGGAAGAGAAAATATCGGATTAAGAGGGTACGAAAACAATCGATTATCTTCGATAGAGGGTGGTACCATTTATAATAAATTTCAATTAGAATTAAGATATTCTATTACAGATAAACCCTCTGCTTCGATTTATACATTAGGCTTTTTAGAAGCTGGTAATTCCTATGACAATTTTAACACCTTTAATCCGTTTAACTTAAAAAGGTCTGCTGGATTGGGAATTCGTATATTTATGCCAGCATTTGGGTTACTAGGGATAGATTTTGCTCATGGATTTGATCCCTTACCAGGAACAAATATAAAATCAGGATGGCAAACTCATTTTATCATTGGACAGCAATTTTAATAAAATGGAACTTAATTTTTAATTTTTTTGGTATGAAATCTCTTAAGAATAAAAACTTGAAATTGAAAATAGTCTTGTTATTAGTTATTTTCTCCGTTCCCTTTACTTCTGCTCAAAAACCTCAAAGAATTGCATACATCGATATGGATTATATTCTAGAAAACGTTCCAGAATATCTTGAAGCGCAGAATACCTTAGACAGAAAAGTAACTAAATGGAGAGGAGAATTAGATAAACTAAGTAGATATATTGAGAAATTAAAAACAGATCTAGCCAATGAAAGAGCGATCTTAACAGAAGACCTTATTAATGATAAAGAAGATGAAATTACTCTTAAACAAGAAGAATTAAGAAGGTTAGAGTCTTTGTATTTTGGTCCAAAAGGAGATATGTTCTTACTCAGGAAACAGTTGGTGAAGCCTGTACAAGATCAAGTATATAATTCTATACAAAGTATCGTTATTAAGAAAAGATATGACTTTGTTTTTGATAAATCTAGCGACTTGGTTATGTTGTATTCCAATAAAAAATACGATATTAGCGAACTTATTTTAAATGACATTGTAAGAGAACGTAAGTTAAAAGCTAATAAAGAAAAAAGAGCTAAAAAAGTAGCTCCAAAAAGAGAACTTACAGAAAAACAGAAAAAAGCGATCGCCGATAGAGAAGCTGCTAAGAAAAAGAAAGAAGAAGAAAGAATTGCCCAAAGGAAGAAAATAGAAGATGCTAGAAAGAAAAGATTAAAAGATATTGAAGAGAAAAGAAGAATTTTAAAAGAAAAGAAAGAAGCTGCTAGGAAAAAGAAAGAACAAGAAAAAAAAGAACAGGATAATAATTAAATTTAACAAAATGAGAAAATTGAAGAGTTTGCTAATTGTAGGATTTTTAGCAATGGGTATGAGCGGTGTTTCAACTGCACAGAATGTTGGACATGTAGTATACGAAAGAGTAATAGCAAATATGCCAGAAACAAGAGCATTACAGGCGGAATTGGCTAAAATTACTAAGACATACAAAGATGATATTGACGGTATGAAGAAAAAGCTTGATGACAAGATCAAAAAATATACTGCAGAACAAGCTCAACAAACAGAAGATACCAATAAGCAAAGAGCTCAAGAAGTTCAAACAGATAATGCTAGAATTCAACAAGCTGAACAAGCTGCTTATCAAGACATTCAAGAAAAACAAAATAATAAATTAGCTCCTATTATTGAAAAGGCTAGAAAGTCAATCAATAAAGTAGCGAAAGCAAAAGGAATACTCTATGTATTTGATGCATCTGCAGGAAGAGGTCTTTTAGTGGCTGATGGGCAAGACCTATATGACGCAGTAAAGTCAGAACTTGGGTTATTAGCGGATGCTAAACAACCTTTACCAGGTAACCAAAATTAAAAACACACCTTTTTAGTTCAATAAAAATCCTACGTATCGAGTAGGATTTTTTTATTTTTACCATATTCGATTTCATTCTATTGAAAGGATTTTGGTTAGAAAAAAGTCATTATTAACATCATTTAAAAAAATATTTTGTGTTTAAATCATGAATGCATATTGTAATCCTATCGGTTTTTTTGATTCTGGAGTTGGTGGGATTTCTATTTGGGAAAAAGTAACTACACTATTACCAAATGAAAACACACTCTACTTAGCTGATTCTAAAAACGCTCCTTATGGTCAAAAATCAAAAGATGAGATTATTCAATTTAGTACAAAAAATACTGAATTTTTACTTAACCATAATGTAAAAATCATTGTAGTAGCTTGCAATACTGCTACTACAAATGCCATTCAATTTTTAAGATCAAAATACGATGTACCATTTATTGGTATTGAACCTGCTATTAAAACTGCAGGGTTAATGACTAAGACCCAAAGAATTGGGATTTTAGCGACTCAAGGCACACTTACTAGTGAATTATTTGAGCAAACATCCCGAAAGATTAATCCAACGGTTGAAATTATTGAACAAGTAGGAGATGGTTTGGTAGATTTGATAGAAAATGGAGCACTACACTCTCCTAAAACAATACAATTACTCCAAAAATATCTTTCCCCAATGATTCATCAGAATATTGATTCTCTTGTTCTAGGATGTACACATTACCCATTCTTAATTCCTGAAATAAAAAAAATAATAGGAGATACGATTAAAATAATAGATTCTGGATCAGCAGTAGCAAGACAGACAAAAAATATTTTAATTAAAAACAAGGTACTTCAAATACATAAAAATTCTAAGGTAGAACATCAATTTTACAGTAATAAAAATACGATTGTTTTGTCAAAATTAATCCCTAAATCAAAAGCAATTATAACGCTAAATGATTTCTAAAAAGAAGCATTAATATTAGGACAAGCAGCTGCTCTTGGCTTTTTCGTGAAAAGATTTACACCCACAGATATTTGGTGGAAGCCGGAATCTGTTAATACAATATCATTATTTTGTTTTGTATAGGTGTAAGAAAACATCCATTTATTATAGTTTACACCAATAATTGGAGTAATATAAGCTAAATCTTCAATTGGATTCACATCAAAACTTCTTCTATACGATAAGGCTGCCCAAAGTTGAGTACCATTAAAATCTTTATACGCTTTGATATTAAAATCAGCAATTCTTTCACCCGTAGCTTCTCTTAATTGAATCATTAATGAAGGCTCTAATTGGATCATTTTATCTCGACCGAAATAGTATCCTAAAGAAAGAACATAATTCCTAAGATCTAGGGGTTCTAAATTATTATTGAGATTATTTTTTGCTGATAAGAGTAGATTCTTAACTGTAAAATAAGAAGAAAAACCAGACTTATGATATGCCACACTAAAATCTGCATTAAAATAACCACTACTTTGTATTAGCTGAGCAACGGTAGGATCTCCAAAAAATTGTGATTGATCTACTTGATTTTGAACGGCTGTTAAGGAAAGCCCAAAAGATATCTGGTTAAAAAAAGAACTTCTATTGATATCTAAATGATACGCAAAAGTTCCTTGAAATCCCTTTTGAGAATGATAACCATTACTGTCATTAAAAAGTATAAACCCAAAGGCAGCTTTGTCTCCAAAACGGTTGTGAAAACTTAATGTTTGTAGTGTAGGTGCATCTTTAATACCTGACCATTGCTGTCTTGCTGTAAACCTTAACTTACCAGTATTCCCAATACCTGCAGCTGATGGATGAACTAAGTATACATTATCGGATAGATAATCAGAATAGATAGGGAGGGTTTCTTGTGAGTTTCCTTCTACCATAAAAAAGATAGAGATAAAAAACAAAAAAAAACTTTTTAATAGCTTCATAAAAGTAAACATCCTTAAGGTTGTAAATATATTGTTTTATATCAAATACTACAATAACTTATGATAATATTAACAATATCAATGTAAACTAAAAATATCAAATAATATTGTCCAAGAATGTTTTTATAAAAGATCCTTTATCTGCATTAAAAAGTAAAATACTGAATTCCACCTTAACCAGATATGTATTATTTAGATGTAAATGACACTTCTAGCTCTTCTAAAGATTTTCCTTTTGTTTCTGGAAGTATTTTTAAAAGGATAAAAAAACCAACAAATGCAATCGCTCCAAAGATGAAAAAGGTGAGTGCATTTCCTAGGTTGGAAAGCTCCCAAGGAAAAACTAATTGAACTAAAGAACTAATTAATGAGTTAACAAAAGCAATCACACCAATAATTAACCCTCTATACTTTAATGGATATAATTCTGACAATAATACCCACATCACAGGTCCAAGAGAAAAAGCAAAACAAGCGATAAACCCTAAAATTCCGATTAATATTAGAGTGGCATTAATCGTTGTTGCTGCTTCTAAAATTGCACCATCATTTTTACTGTATGCTTTATTACCCAATGCTGATTTTAAATCATGTTTAAAATCTACATCATTTGTATAGATTTTTGTTGCTAGTGGTAACAGTTTTTCAGCCTCTAAAAAGTCAAACTGGTTGATATTTGTTTCTGTTAGTTGATAGGTCGCTTTATTAAATCCATAAGCACACAATAAAAGACTTACCGAAATACCTGCTGTACCGATTAACAACAAGGGTCTTCTTCCCATTTTATCGATTAGATAAATGGCAACGAAGGTAAAAATTACAGAAATTGTACTTAACAAAACTCCCGATGAAAATGCAGCATCAGTTCCTATACCTGTTTGTTCGAAAATAGATGTTGCATAAAAATACACCGCATTTATCCCTGTAATTTGTTGTAAAATACCTACCACAAATCCAATCAATATAATAAAGAGTAGTGATGGTTTGAGGAGCTCTTTAATTTTTAAAGATGATTTATTCTTATCCGCATGGATATTTTTTTCAATTGAAGAAATTTCTATGAGTGCTCTCTCTTTGCCATGAATTTGTTGTAGTACTTTTGTTGCTTCATCAAATCTATCTTTTAAATACAACCAACGTGGACTCTTAGGAACAAAATACAACAGCAAACAATACAATAGCGCCGGAAGTAGCTCAACACCTAACATCCATCTCCATACATTTTCATCCGTTAAAAAAGTACTTTCTTCTGTATTGTATTTATTAAAAAAATAATTGCTTAAGAAAGCTGCAAAAAACCCAAAAACAATGTTTAGTTGTTGTAAGGAAACAAGCCTTCCTCTATTCTCTGCAGCTGAAATTTCTGCAATATACATAGGTGCTAATACCAAAGCAGCACCAAAAGCGATCCCTCCGATCATTCTCGAAATACATAGCATTTCATAAGATGTTGAGATGGCCGATAATATCGCTGAAATAGCATATAAAACTGCTACAAAAATAAGGGTCTTTTTTCTTCCAATTATATCGCTTAGTCTTCCAGAAAACAACATGGCAAACATTGCGGCAAATGATGGGGCGCTCACGACCAATCCTGATTCAATATCGTTTAAATCAAATTCAGGTGTTGCATAGGTCATAACTCCAGAGATAATTCCTGCATCAAAACCAAAGAGAAACCCTCCTAAGGAAACTACAAAGGCAATAAATATTAATTTTTTAGTCATAGGTCTCTTTGTTTACTAAATCAATTGAATAGAATGTGGCACAATTTTTAATTTTGATGTTTTTGATTCCATCAAGATTGTATAATCTAAAGAATGGTCGATTACATTCATAGATACAATGATACTACTTTTATCTTTATTTCTAAAGGCAGCAGAAACAATACTGTTAGTGCTGGACACACAACTAATTCTTTGTGCTTCGAACCTTAAAAACTTAGAGTAATGAGCACACTTATACAAAAAAATGCCTTCTTTAAAGAAGGCATTTTTATTTTATTTGATGGTTGTGGATTATTCTTCAGGTTCTTCTGAAGATTCCTCAGCAAGTGAATTCATCATTCCTCCAAAATCAAACCAATCTCCTCCCCCAACAATTTTACCATCTTTAAAATCAAAAGAATGGTACGCCGTTAAATTTACCGATTTTCCTGAAGCTACGTGATCGGCTGTCCAAGTACCATATACTCTTGTACTCCCATCTAATTCTCCAGTTTCTACGTTAATTCCTGGCAACCAATAATCTGCCGTAAAATTCATATTATCAAAAGACTGCTGATAATTTAAAATCGCGTCTTTTAAACCATCAATATCAACCATTGGAGATCCATATACTGGGATATGCCATTCTAAATCATCATGTAAAAGCTCAAACATCTCTTCTGAGTTTTCAGCTTGATGAAGTTCAAAGTATTTTTTTGCTGTTGCTGTATTTGTTTCAAATTCAGCATGGTTTCCTTTTGAGCAAGCAGACACTAGTACTGCTAACATCAATAATTTAAATAGTTTGTTCATAATAGTATAGTTTAGTTAGTATTCAATTTTATAAGACATTTCTACTCTAAAAAATCCAACCACCGATAGATGTTCTGTATTCTATAGGATATGCTTTTAAAAGCTCTTTTAATTCATCAGTACTGTTTCCTGCAATAATAAACTTATCAATCTCAAACATCTTCATAAAAGGTTCAAAATTTGGTCCTCCTTCAAAGTTTTTTGCATGGAGAATCATATCTTCAGAAGTCAGATATTTTTCAATTAAAAATACTCGTTTTCCATTTTCAGAAATAAAGTAAGTATAGTCATATGTGTTGGGTTCGTTAGCTCTAACAAAATCATTTAATTTTTTCACCAGTGTTCCAACATCTTGTTTAGTATACCCCTTATTTACTTTTAGTTCTAAGAGAATTACCAATTTTTCAGAAACATTATTCGCTGCTTTCATTGCAGTGAGTTCTTTATCAAAAACAGACATGTCAAAAAATTGAACTTCTTTAATAATCTTAAGTCCGTCCCATTGATAAGACAAATGAAAAGGGAAACTTACTTTCTGCCCTGTATATTTTCCTGTTGCCGTAAATGTATTCCAAATATTTGTCCAAGCAACTCCGTTAGCATAAACTATTGTTTCAATTTCAGAACCAACTGCATCTCCATTCACCTCTTCTATTGAAATCTCATCAAACATTTCAAAAAGACCTTCAACTCCAGCAATAAATCCGGCTTTGTCTTTGGTGTTGTTTTTCGAATCTACAAATGTCATATCATCAGAAAACACCTCTTTAAGATAATCTATGTTCTCATCACTCACATTTTTAAAGAGCGTTTTAATAATTTCAGTTCGTTGATCATTTACTGTAACAGTTCCGTATGGATTCTGACAGGAACAAATAATAACAACAAACAATACCATCCATATTTTTTTCATGTTTTAAATTTTTAGTTAGTTAATTCTCAACAATATAAGAAACTAATTTCTATCACAAAACACTTTCGTTAAGAAATTAATAATTATTTAAACTCCTCTTTTTATTTGTTCTTTTATATCTTTCATAAATCGATGAAAATCTACAGTAATTCGATGCCTATCTGTATTAATTTGTTTCATGTGAGGATGCGTAACTTCTCGTTGGCACAAGGCAGCAATATTAGACGGTCTTTTCCATAGCCCCTTAAGAGCTTGTGCAACAAGTTTGCTTTGTTGTTCAGATCCAGGCCAAATACACCCTAACGGTTGAAACATTCCTATAAAATAAAGGTTCTCATATTCGGGATGAAACATTTTTAAATAAAGGGGAACAGGTCCTTGACTATAGTTTAGAAATTTTTTATCAAAAAAAGGATGCGACAGAATAAAACCAGTACAGGCTATCACCACATCAAATTTTTCCTTACTCTTATCTTTAAAATAAACCGTCTTTCCCTCAAAACGATCAATTTCTACTTTAGGATGTATTTTTCCGTGCCTAATTTTGTATAACAGTTCGCTATTGATGGTAGGATGAGTCGCACCAAATGCATGATTGGGTTCTTGTAACCCATATATTTTATTAGATCCATTGGTTAACTTGGCAATAATACCAGCTAAAAAATTACGAAAAAAAATAGGAAGAAAAGTCATTTTTGTTGCAAAAACATCGGTAGGCTTTCCCATTAAAAATTTTGGAATGATACGATATCCTCTTCGCCAACTAATTGAAGTTTGACGACTCACACGACTTGTTTCTACTGCAATATCGCATGCAGAGTTTCCGCCACCAACCACCAATACTTTTTTTTGTTTAAAAGGTGCTGCTTTTTTATAGTGATGTGAATGGAGAAAATCTCCTTCAAATATCCCTGGATAATTTGGGTATTTAGGTTGCCAATGATGTCCATTACAAACGACCAAATCGGTAAAAAGTTCTGTTGTTTCTTTCCCTTTCTTTAGGGTTACTACTTCCCATTGATTTGAAGAAAGTCGAACACAGCTTTTTACCAAGGTATCGAACTGAATATACTTATATACGTCAAAATGTTTTGCATATCCTTGAAAATAACGACAGAGTTCTTCGTGAGAAGGATATTCTGATACGTGATCTGCAAAAGGGAAATCTTCATATTGAGAGAGTGTTTTTGAACTTATTAGGTGCGTGGTCTCAAAAACACTAGAATGGCTCTCATTTTCATGATAAATCCAATTTCCACCAACATCATGATTGTACTCATAGGCCACAACTGGTATTCCAGCTTCACTTATATTTTTAATTGCAGCAATCCCCGAAGGTCCTGCTCCAATAACACAAACTCGTTTTAACATGGTACACTATTTATTAGAATGATTGAAAAAATATCATCGGATTATTAGGCTAGATAAATCAATTTAAAATAGGCAAACAACTCCAAGTATTTTGTTTTAATTCTTGATTTTAAATCTTGAAAGGGTTGCTCAACAAACAAGTACATTAAAGTAGCTGTAAAAATTATAATGACTAGTGATATGATCGAATTCTCCCAAACAATTTCTAGATCGGTTAAATGACCTTGTGCATACTTATTAAATTTTGGGAAAAACCAAGCATGAAAAAATATTACCCATAATACTGCTATTGCACGAATGCCATCAATGGGCTTATAATTATGGGCTGGTCTTTGAAATAATCGTTGGAGGTAGGTTTTCATAAAAAATTTATTAGTTGATTTCGAAATACAATTATAAGGATTCGATGGTAGAAAAAGAAAAAAGATAAAAAAAAACTAGCAGGATCTCTTTTTAGTGTACCATAAAGGGCTAAGAAATATGTACTACTTTTAGTAAACTATTGGTAGTATTCATCAAGAGTTTATTCATATTTATATCGTTGCAAATACTTATTTCTTAGGCACTATTTCACACCCTAGCCGATCACTTATTATTTTAACAAATGATGCACCCAGAAAAATAATTTGTGAGATATAGTAGATCCAAAGCATAAACAATGCTATAAAACTTGACGATCCAAAATATGAAGATGTATTAGAATGGCTCAGATAAATTCCAATACCTATTTTCCCTAAGAGAAATAATAATGATGTAATCATTCCACCAATTAATGCCGGTTTCAAATTTACTTTAGCATCACTTAAAATTGTAAACATAATGGTAAAAATAAAACTTGCAACCACAAACGAAATAAAATGTTCTAAAACAACTAAAAATTTATAATCGACATGTAAATTGCTATAATGCATCACCAAAAAACTATTCACACAGGTGCTTAGTAGCATAAAAAAAATAAATGATATTAATAAAAAAAACGAGGTCAGATGTTTTGATAAATAGGTAAGAATTTTACTTTTCTCTTTCATTGTAACATCCCATATACTGTTAAAGGAACTATGCATTTGATTTAACATCCCTGAGGCGCTAAGTGCCAGTGAAACAAAGCCTATTGATGAGGTGAGGATACTATTAAAGTGCATATGGTGGTCTTTAATTGTATTTTGTATTTGTAATGCAGCCTTATGACCCAGTAAATCATTAAATAAGAGGTACACCTCTCCAGCAACAGCCTGTTTGGAAAAAAATATATCTAAAAAAGAGATTATAATAATGGTTACTGGCAGTAAAGAGAACATAGAATAATATGCTAAGGCTGCCCCTTCTTTTAATGGATTATTCTTAAAAAAATGATTGAAGGACTCTTTAATTAATTTTAGCATGGTTTTATTCTGTGTTCGTTGTTGGTTACAAATTTAAGAAACTATTTTTGTTAAAATCCTTTTGTTTATTATACTCTAGAAAATATGATGACAAAACATTTTTTTATTTTATTTCTTAGTATCCTCTTTCTAAGTTGTAATTCAGATAACGATCATTCAACCCCAGAAAATAATTGCTTCCTCAAAAAATTACTTGCAAATTTTCTATTTGGTTCGTTTTTACTAATTTAGTAACCTAAATAGCTAAATTTTTAAAAAAAAAATAGTTAGTATCGATAGTTTTTATTAACACACCCAGATATATTACCATAAAAAATTAAAAAAAATGATTGAACAAATTAAAAAACTTGATGGGAATGCAGTCGCTTTTGAAGTAATTGATTCATTCACCGAGACTGACGGAAAATTAGCTCATAAAATTTTTGAAGAAAAAATAAATGAGGGTCATACAACGATTAATGTATTAATTAAGATTGATAGACTTACGATAGGTCACATCGGATTAATCGCTGCATTACAAGACATCGCATATGTTTTTAAAAATTTAAAACAGTTTGGAAATCTTGCTATTGTGGCTCACTCAAAAATTTTAAAAACCTTGGTGAAAATGGATAATATATTTTATACTCATTTAAATAAAGGGGTTGAAGAACGTTATTTTGATGTCTCTAAAATAGAAGATGCCTTTACTTATGTACAAACAAATTAGGGAGTAACACTGAGTCTGTATAAGAGAAATAGCTTCCTAAATATCCCAAGAAGATAAGGTTAGGTAAATTACTCTGAAACTGGAGTATGAGGAATCATTGCAGAAATTTTAAACGCTCCATTTTTCTTTCTTAAAACATAGGTAGCCGATCTATTTTTGGGGCCCATTAATGTACTATCCTTTAAAAATCTGGTGAAATTCATTTCAATAACTACGATATTATCATCTCTTTTATAATGCTCCCAGCTATTAGTAATTGAGTAACCATAATTATTTTCTTCTAAGGTATTAAATGAATTTATTAAAAATAATCCTAAATCCTCTTTTGTATTGTAAATAATTGTGGTGTCATTAAGGTATAGAGAAAAGGGTAATTCGTATATCTCTTCAGTAATCGTTGTAAAATCCGCATCACTCCAAGCGCTTACATATTTCTTATACATCGTAGTAATTTCAGAAGGGATCTTGTCTGTTTTTTTTGTTGATGAGTTTTCACAACTGTAAAACATGATACTGAGTACCAAAATAAAATATAAATTTTTCATAACTCAAATATATGCAATGCATGCTTATTCTATTAACAAAATTCAGAACTCCCTAAACTCAAAGCAGAATCGGTGCAGAGACTATTTTAAAAATTAAAAGTTCCTTACTGCACGTATATAACCTATCGCATTATTTTCGAGCTCACCCCAGCTTTCACCATTCCTAAAGTTTTTATAAAATGCAGCACCGTTTTTAACCTTAGTAGAACTCCAATAATCATTTGCATTTAATTGTACTTGATTTCCATTTTTATAAAAATCATACATCAGATTTAATTCGCAGATGGTAGGTAGACGCCAATCATTGAAATCCCCAAGTGAAGAGTCAGCAACTAACTCCAATGAATCATTGAAAGTCCTCTTTCCTTGGTCTTCTTGAGCTACTACTAAGCCGTGTTTTCCCATATCACTTAGCTCTATTACATACCCACCTAATTCTGGGTAATAAGTATTTAATTTATACTGTGAAAAAGCACTAATTGTTATTAGTGAAATGGCTATGAATGTAATTAATTTTTTCATCTTGTATTTGTTTATTTAAAAAGTAAAGATATAAATTAATTTATATCCGTTTTTTAGAACCCTGTTAACTTCAGAGGAGGCATTACTTTTAGTTGTCACAATAAAGTAGTTAATTTTCAACCTAGCTTTCAAATAAAAAAATAAGAGCGCATCAAAATTTTCAGCTCTCTACCTTTGTAATCTCTTTTTTAAGCTGCAATCCCTTCAATAAATGTATTGATAAAGTCCATAATTTTGGAAATCACTCTTGGAATGGTTTTTTTACGAACTAACAGACTCTCTTTTTTGAGCATTGCCTTCATTACCTTATCTCTAATAGCGGGTACTTGATTGGCAAATAAATATTCTTCTATGATTGCTTCAATTTTTTTAGCCTCTAAATTTTCTTCTTTGCATAGTATTGTAAAAGCTTTTAACTGCTGCTGATCCCAATAGGTATTAAAAGCATCTGCAACCTCTTCTGAGGTTTTGACATGGACTAGGTTTTCTTCTATAAATTGTTCTATAAGCTCTTTTTTACTTCTAAGGGGAAGCTCCTTAGAAAGCATCTCTGAAAGTTGCTTCTTTTTGCTTTCGAAGTTGGTCCCTTTCGCATCTACCAATATCGAAAGAAGGTTTACAATATATGCTACATTAATGAGGTCTCTATGCATTAATTCTAATTCAAAATCGACATCATCCAATGCAGAGACCTTTCCTTTATTGGGGCTGTTTGTTCTTTCATAGATGTCTAAATACTTACTTCTGTAATCTAAATATTCTTGTTCAGAAATTTTGAGATCTTTAAAAGAGAAATTTGCAAAACAGCTCAGTGTATTTTGTATGCGCATCACCTGCCTAAATGCTCTTATAAATTGTAATTCTTCAATTTCTGAAGCCAAAGCACCCACGGTGTCAATATTGGGTGTAATGTCTTTAAGCGCTTGTATGGCTTCATTGCATTCTGTTACACATTCGTGGTAAGGTTGTAACAAAATAATCTCTTTAGCCTCCTTGTTAGAAAATAAAGCTATGGCATCATCTGTTGCCTTTTTTAGGTTTCTAAATGAGACAATATTTCCGTGAGACTTGTTCTTATTGAGTATTCTATTGGTTCGTGAAAAGGCTTGTATAAGTCCGTGATATTTTAGATTCTTATCTACATATAAGGTATTTAATGGTTTGCTATCAAACCCTGTCAAAAACATATTGACCACTAGTAATATATCAATCTCTCTGTTCTTTACACGCTTGGCAATATTATTATAATAGTTGTAATACGATTGACTGTCTTTTGTAGAGAATTTGGTGCCAAACATTTTGTTATAATCCTGTATGCAGTCCTCTAATTTTTCACGCCTATGTTTGCCATAAACCTCAGCAGGTTCCTCTATCCGATCGTAATCAAAGGTGGTAATACCATCGGCCAAATTATCTCCTTCATTTGCTCCATAGGAGAAGATCGCTGCAATGTTCAGTGTGTGTTTTTTTGATTTAAAAAGCTCATAATACTTAGTGAGGGCCTCCACACTACTAACCGAAAACAGTGCAGTAAACTGTTTTTTCTGTGTCTTGATAGGATGGTACTCTAGAATATAGTCTACTATTTTTTCTAATCGTTCTTCGTTATCATACAACTCTTTCTTGTCGATGGCTTCTACTTCAATATCTCTAAAGTTACCACTACTTTTATTTCGCTGTTGGTACTTCCCTACATACTCAATAGAAAAACGAAGTACATTTTCATCTCTTATGGCATCGGTGATGACATACTTATGAAGGCACTCTCCAAAAAGTTCAAACGTGGTGCGTTTCCCTAAATCGTTTTTTACTGCATTTTCGGCAAATATGGGCGTCCCTGTAAATCCAAACATCTGATAATTATTGAAATACTGTACAATCCGTTTGTGAGTTGCTCCAAATTGTGACCGGTGACATTCATCAAATATAAACACGATTTTCTTTTCCTTTAAAGGCTTCATCACAGTGGCATATCGTTGGCTTCCGATGGCATTGTTTAGCTTCTGTATGGTAGTGACTAAAAGCTTGGTATCATCACCAAATTGCTTTACCAATGCTTTTGTATTGTCTGTACCATCTACACTACCCCCTGAAAAATTATTAAATTCTTTGGTGGTTTGATAGTCTAAATCTCGTCGGTCCACCACAAACACTACTTTATGTACTTGTGGCAACTGCATTAGTAACTGACTCGCCTTAAAAGAGGTTAAGGTTTTTCCACTTCCTGTGGTATGCCAAATATACCCGCTCTTAGTGGTGTTTTTTACTTTCTCTATTAGCTTTTCTGTGGCGTAATACTGATAGGGTCTTAGCACCATCAGTAGCTTATCTGTCTCTGCCAAAACAATGTATTTACAGATCATCTTAGAGAGGTGACAAGGTGTTAAAAAGACTTGAGCAAACTCAGAGAGGTTGGTAATTTTATTATTATGTTCATCGGTCCAATAAAAGGTTTGTTTGAAGTTTAGTGCTTGGTTACGGTTATTGGCAAAATACTTGGTATTGACGCCATTACTGATGACAAACAGCTGTACATACTGAAATAAGGCAGCCCCACTTCTAAAGGAGTGAGACTTATATCGTAGAATTTGCCGATGTGCCTCTGCCAGTTCGCAGCCTCTATTTTTAAGTTCTATCTGTACCAAGGGCAAGCCATTGATAAGGATAGTAACATCATATCGATTTTTATAGATACCGTCTATGGTGACTTGATTGGTGACTTGAAATTGATTTTTGCACCATTCTGTTTTGTTCAAAAACTCAAAATATAAGGGCTCTCCATTCTCTTGTATAATATGATGCTTAATGCCTCTGAGTGTTTTTGCTCTTTCAAAGACACTCCCTGCCTGTAGGATATTGAGTACTTTTTTAAAGTCATTGTCAGAAAAAGAAATTTTATTATGAACTTCTATCTGTTTTTTTAGGTTGGTAAGCAGGGCTTTTTCGTTACTTAGGTTTATAGGAGAATACCCTAAGTCTGCTAATTGCTTAAGAAGCGCATGTTCTAATTGTTGTTCGTTTTGAGGTCGTACCATCTTATATAAATAGTTGTTGTAAAAGCCCTTTTTTGAAGGCTTTTGTGTTTTCAATTTGGGTACTAACTAAATCTATTTTACTGTCTAATGAAGATAGGAAACTAGCAATCTTTTGTTGTTCTTTAAAAGAAGGGAGATGGATATTCATCTTTTTGAAAATAGGTAATCTCAATGATTTAACTGTTGAACCGACTGCATACCGAACAAAATAGTTTTTATATTGATGTAAATAATAAAATAAATATCTGCCAAATAAATTTTCAAAACCCATTATCGCATATGTCCTTTGATGCAAATCAAATTTACCTTTAAAATATTTAGGAGGGAATGACGAACCTTCTCCTGCTACAATTACAGCCTCAGCATCAAACAAATAGATACTACTTGTCCTAATATCTTCTGACCTATCAAAGAAAGTATATTCACCACCAAGACCTGAATCTTCTCTATTTGACTTTCCTGTAGTTATATCACACAAATCCCCTAACTTTTTCTCTTCCCAATCAGGGTAGTTATTTCCAAACTCATCTTTAAAGCGTAACTCTTCAGAGAAGATTTTCTGCATCACCCCTTTCTTATACTCCTCTAATAATTCTTTCTTTTGGGTGAGTTGTTGTATCTTTTTATCGATGGCACTTAAAAATGAAGCTATCTTTTGTTGTTCAGAAATGGATGGTTTACAAAGTATAGTACTATAAACAATCTCACTACTAATATTTTGTACAACACCACCTGTAGAAAGTCTAAGATATTGCTTCTGCAAATGTTCAGAATTTAAAAGCTGATGTAAAAAATATTTATTAAAATTATCTTCATATTCTCTTAAAACAAACCAACCATCATAAATACAACCACATATATTAAGTAGATATGTTTTTCCAAAACTCATTGAGTTGGCAAGAATTAACTCTCCAACCTCAACTTTTCTTGATTTTAAAGACCCCTCTACTGTAATTTGTTCTGACGCATTATTAATTACATAATTTTGACATCCTTTAGTGTCACCAATCTTTATCCAATTTACTCCATTATTTTTTGTTCTATATATGCTAATTGGCCTTGGTGAACTTCCTCTATATAATTTAATGTATTTAGAAAATTTATCTATCTCCCAATTGTTCACATACTCCCCAAACCTCAACCTAGGAACTAACTTTTTTTCTTTTATCGTATCCATATTAAAAAGGAGGTTGTATCATTAGCTCATCGCAAAAATTTGCTATGGTTTTATCGGTGATAGTCATGTTTCCCTCCAAGAATTGTAGTTCATTACTCACGGCTAGCAAATCCACAGGGGCTTCCTCTTCAAAAGTATCTACATAGCGTGGGATATTGAGGTTGTACTCATTCTCTTTTAGCTCCTCCATTGTCGCCAGATAGCTGTATTTATCTTCAACAGTTCTATTACGATAAGTACTCACAATTTTTTTAATATGTTTTTCTCGTAGTATATTCTGAGTTTTTACCTTTTCAAAATACTCTGAGGCGTCAATAAACAAGACGTTCTCGCTGTGCTCTCTACATTTTTTAAATACCATAATACAGGTAGGAATACTTGTGCCGTAAAAGATATTTGCAGGCAAACCCATCACCGCATCTAAGTAGTTTTTATCTTCTATTAAATACTTTCTTATGTGTCCCTCAGCACCTCCCCTAAACAAAGCTCCGTGTGGTAATACCAAGGCCATTGTTCCATTCTCTGCTAATTGGTGTATCATGTGCTGTACAAAGGCATAATCGGCTTTGCTCTTGGGTGCTAACTTACCGTATTGGCTAAATCGCTCATCACTCATAAAAAGGGAAGTTGCACTCCACTTAGAGCTAAAAGGTGGGTTGGCTACAATTGCTTCAAAACGCTTATTAAGATGCTGCGGATGCTCTAAAGTATCTTCTTGCTTGATATCAAATTGCTTATAATGCACATCGTGCAAAATCATATTCATTCGAGCTAAATTATAGGTGGTACGATTCATTTCCTGCCCATAAAAAGCACTCACTTCTTTTACCTCTTTCGCTACCCGCAACAACAAGGATCCTGAACCACAGGTAGGATCGTACACACTTTTCAATTTATCTTTACCCGTTGTAACAATCTTGGCTAATATTTTAGAGACTTCTTGAGGGGTATAAAACTCACCTGCCTTTTTTCCTGCACTGCTGGCAAATTGTGAGATCAGATATTCATAAGCATCGCCCAACACATCAATCTCTGTGTTTTCTAATTGAAAGTTAATTTTATCTAAATGTGAAAGTACTTTAGATATGATAGCATTTCGCTGTTCATCTGTTTTACCCAACTTGGTGGAGGTTAGGTCTAAGTCTTCAAACAGATTTCCAAAGTCATCTTCGCTCTCAGTACCCATAGTACTTGATTCAATATTTCTTAGGATGGTTGTTAACTCTTCTAAGATAAAAGTATCACCTCCTTCTAAGGAGTTCCCTTTGGCAGCAATTGTGGCAAATAACTCAGAGGGTTTAAGATAGTAGCCTAACTTCCCCAAGGCTTCTTCTTGAATAGCTTCTAAGTATTCCTTACCATTTGGGGTATTCTCATCAATGCTATCATACTTAATGCCATCTTCTTCTAAAAGCTTGTCAGCATATAAATGCATACGTTCAGATAGGTATTTAAAAAAAATAAAACCAAGAATATAGTCACGAAATTCATCAGCATCCATTTTGCCACGCAGGGTATTGGCAATGTTCCACAATTGTTGTTCTAATTGTTTTTTATGGGATTCTGTAGGGACTATTACAACTAATTGTAAATTAATTTTCATAGTCATTTGATAATTACTTATCGAAAACTACTACTATTTCACCTAATAACTCTCATAATTTAGATAGATGTGTGTTTTTTTTAGATAGATTTGTGTTTTTTGATGAAAAGACCGTCAATCGATCTCATAAATCTAATTTCCTTAGAGATTTTAAGATGAGTTTTTTGTTGATTGAGATGTTGTTGTATTAATAAGGGGTTTTTTGGTAGGCGAATGACACACAACATTATTTTAAATGTTATTTTTGGCAAATGGATTTTAATACTCTCATTTTATTGTTAAGTTACCTTGCTACCTTCTTTTTTGCTATTAGTGGATTTATAACAGCAGTAAAGAAGAAGCTAGATCTTTTTGGTTCTTTTGTTATTGCATTTGTTACTGGTCTTGGTGGTGGCACTCTTAGAGATATCCTCCTCAATACCGATGTGGCATGGGTTTCGGATCCAATTAATTTATATATAGTTATCGCATCAGTTGTACTAGCCTATTTATTTAAAAATAGTTTTAATAAATTAAGAAAAACAATTTTCCTGTTTGATACTTTAGGAATAAGCCTTTTTACATTACATGGGTTACAATTGGCCCAACAACATAATTTTGATGGATTTTACCCAATTATCTTTGGTGTTATTACGGCCACTTTTGGAGGTGTTTTAAGAGACATTCTTTGTAATGAAATTCCTTTTATTTTAAGAAAAGAGATTTATGCTTCGGCATGTATTTTTGGGGCAATATCATACTTGGGATTTGAATGGCTGGGTTTTAATCTTGTATTAAAAACCTTCTTATCCTGTTCTATTATCATTGCGATTAGAATCGCTGCAGTGGTTTATAATTGGAGCATACCTATTTTTAAAGAAGATCTCTGACAATTTCGTTTTGAGAATTATTTATTGAAAATAATAAGACCACACCATCTTATATATGCTTAACCAACACAAATTATAAAATATTTGTAGTCGTTAAATTGACAGCTAACCTATCAACTAAATTTATAAATTATTACCGTTTTAAAAAGTTCGAACTGCTCGAATGGCACCTATCCCAACCTTGCTGTAGAAGTTCTGAACACCATTGGTGAAATTCAGTTTCCATGCGGACTCATCAAGAATGTACTGATTAGAGCTCCAGTACCAAGCACTCTTAAAAGAACCAGCAAAAAATCCATTCTTATAAACTTTATAAATAAGATTTAATTCTGTTTTAGTGGGTAGGCGCCAATCATTAAAATTACTCCCGTCTGAAGTGTGTTTTTTAGGATTGTTAGCTAAATTATTTGCTATCGGCCAAGATGAACTTCCTTGGTCTTGCATAGCAACAACCAAACCCTGTGTATTGTCAGAATTTACCTGAATCACATACCCTCCTAATTCTGAATAAAATATATTAATATTATATGTTTGAGAGAAAGTACTTATTATTCCTAATGAACTTATTAAAATGATAACGAATTGTTTCATTTTTGTGTTTATATTATATTTATAAGAATAAATAGTGATTTTTGATCTATCTTATTGAAGTGGTTAACAGGTAGCTTAGCTAAAAGAAGTGGGAATCTCTATAGTTTCGTTGTTATTCCATTAGTTCATTTAAAAATTCTCTTATTATTTATTACATACTTTATTCTTACCATTAGTCCATTTAAAAATCTCCTTCTCATTTATTGCATACTTTATTCTTGCCTCTCCCTTTTCTAATGTTAAAGCATCAAGATATAAAATATTATTTCTGTATAGCTTTAGTGCCACATTACAATTTGGTTTTATTGAATATTGTGTTAAGTCCTTTTTAATTGATTCTATTCTAACCTGAAATTCAACAGAACCAATATTTTCTATTATAGCATAGGAGTAATCTTCATCAGCATAAGGATTAATGGTTGCATCTTGTCCCTGACCCTTACCAAGCATACACATGGATTGACCACCTGTAATTTCAAAAGTTTGCCCATAACTATAAGAGACTAACAATAAAGCGGAGAATAAGAGTAGTTTTTTCATTTAAATTTTTCAAATATACTTCCAACACCTGCACCAAAACTTAATCCTAATGCAATCCATAAACCAATATTACTAGTAACGCTTCCAATTATTATCCCAAAAACTAAACCTATTCCTGCGCCTAATGAGGTTGTAAATTCTTTCACAATCAAATATAAGAAATATAGATTTATGAAGGTAAGAACTTCTTGAAATAAAAGGGGGAGATATGCCTATGGATTAAATAAAAATATTTACAATGCTACCTATATATTTTTAAAATATTCTCGTAAATTTGTAAAAAAATATATGCGCCTTTCAGATTTTAAACAAACGCTTAGTGAATTAGATACACTAAAGTTTCAACTCCCCAATGGGCAGTTTGTCCCAGCACATTTTCATATCACGGAAGTAGGAAACATAACAAGGAACTATATAGATTGTGGTGGTATGCTGCGGCAAGAAAACAAGCTCAACTTACAGCTTTGGGTGGATTCTGATACTGACCATCGCCTGCAACCTAAGAGTATTTTAAACATACTTCAATTGGCTGAAAAACAATTAGGCTATTCAAACTTGGAATTAGAAGTCGAATACCAACAGAGTACCGTTGGGCGCTATAAATTGGCTTTTGACGGAGCTATATTTCAACTTATCAATACTCAAACGGCTTGCCTAGCACCCGACCAATGTGGCATCCCGCAAGAAAAGCCTCGTATTCGTATTACAACAAGCGGTGTAAGCTGTAATCCTAACTCGGATTGTTGTTAATAGTATTATTTATAAATTTTTTAAAAGGGTATAAAGTCCAACTGAAAGAGGAGGATATGCCATTATTTTAATTCGTACTTCATAGTAGGTTATTTTAGTACGATTGTACGATTCACAAATATTATTACAAGGATTCATTTAAGCCTTGCCCCCATAAACACCTCAAACCTCAGGGAATGACAAAATATTTGTACGAGAGTAAAGTTGTTAATATTAAGCTAGCTTGAAAATGTTAAAAAATTTGAATACAATCCATATAAATTTTATATTGCAGCAAATTACAATCATAATAAAACAACTTACCAACACAATGAAACAATTTTTTACACTTTTAGCAATCATATTTTCAACTGTATCTTATTCTCAATTAACAGACGCTAATTTTCAAGATGCTATAAACGAATGTTTATCTACCAATCCAGTAGATGGGATGTGTACCGGTTCACAGTATGGTGCAATGCCTGATTGGGATGTAAGCCAAGTGACTAATATGGATCGTGCTTTTCAAGGAAAATCTGACTTCAATGCAGATATTAGCAGCTGGGATGTGAGTAATGTCTTAACCATGGAATTAATGTTTAGTGGTGCATCTTCATTCAATCAGGATTTAAGTTCTTGGAATGTAAGTCAAGTTACTAATATGCGCAGTATGTTTAGGGACATAGGGTTTAATTTTAATAGCGATATTTCTTCATGGAATGTAGGTCAAGTTACAAATATGGCATTTATGTTCCAAAAAGCACAATCATTCAATCAGGATTTAAGTTCTTGGGATATAAGTCAAGTACAAGATGCAACTAATATGTTTAGAGAAGCTTCTTCGTTTAATCAAGATATAAGTTCCTGGATCACGACTAATTTGATTACAACCAATAGGATGTTTTATTCAGCCGATTCCTTTAATCAAGATATTAGTTCTTGGGATGTTTCTAATGTGACGGATATGCAGTTCATGTTTTATTCAGCCGATTCCTTTAATCAAGATGTGAGTACTTGGAATGTGAGTAATATAACAAATATGACTTCGATGTTTGATAATTCAGGAGTATCCACTGACAATTATGATAATATCCTAATTGGGTGGTCTTCACGAGCACTCCAATCAAATGTTCCATTTGGAGCAGACGGTCTTAGATATTGTTCAGGTTTAGATGCAAGACAAATTTTTATAGATACTTATGGTTGGTCAATAACTGACGCTGGCTTTGATTGTTCAACAGCAACTGGAGGTTTATCTACAACAATGGGATATAACACAACAGCAAGTGGTAATTTCTCTACAGCAATGGGATATAACACAACAGCAAGTGATTATGGTTCTTTAGTGATTGGGCAATTCAATTTAAGTGGTTCTACAGTAACTAGCAATGCAACAGTATTTAACACAGCAAACACCGCTTTTGTGATTGGAAACGGATCAGACTCCTCAAACAAATCCGATGCTTTTAAAGTACTATTTAATGGAGATACCACCATAAGTAATAACTTAACCGTTAATGGCGATGTAGTAGTTTCCTCAGATGCAAGACTCAAAGCCAATATTGTATCGCTAGGGGCTACACTAGCCAAACTATTACGCATCGATGGGAAAAGCTATACAATGAAAAAAGATGGCAAACAAAAGATAGGAGTTTTAGCGCAAGACATTCAAAAGGTATTTCCAGAATTGGTAACCAAAGATGCTAATGAGATGTTAGCAGTAAACTACCAAGGGCTCGTACCTGTTCTTATTAATGCTTTAAAAGAGCAACAAGTAGAAATTAACAGACTTAAAGAACAAGAAAGCAAGTATATCGAGCAACAAAATCTAATAAAGCAACAAGGTAAGAGGTTGGAAAGATTAGAAGTAATTATCTCTAAGATGGATAAGTACTAATAACGTTTTATTTAACAGAACAACCCTTACAGAAATGTAGGGGGTTTTTATTAAACTTATTTTTATATTTTCTAGCAGTAATATCCACTTTATATCAAAAAAATATTTCACGATTCAACTGATATTTTTTGATTTGTTTTAAAAGGGCATCTTATTCATCTAAAAAAAGGATTTACGCTAATTATCAATATAACAAATTAAAGGCTCTACTCTCAGTTTTCTGTATATTTGTTATTAACACAAGGTATTAAAAATTAATAAGATTAGGTGTTAATAGAATAAAACAATATGAAAAAATTACTTTTTGCATTTACAGCGCTTCTAATTCTTAACTCATGCTCATCCTTCAAATCAGGACTAACGATCCCTGCCAATCAAATATTCTTGTTGGGAGAATTCAATGATAAAAACTATTCTGCAAAGTTGATCAATAAATCAAACTTGACAGTTATAGTGAAAGTCGTAGACAAGAATTCTAGGGAGGTAACCCAAAGTTTCGGTATGGCACCTAAAGGAAAAACCAAAGTATATATCAGTAAAGATGAAACCGTTTATTTTGAAAATAAAAATGGAACAGAAGTCAAGGTTGATGTGATTCTTAGCAAGGGTGTAGAAGGGATGCGTTATATCAACAATAAATAAAAAACAGCTACATTTTACAATAGTATAACCGTTTTATTGTTATAGCAGATATCTTCTTTAAAATATTGAACATTAGTTTTACAAGAAAATATTTTGAATTAACAAACTATTTGATTAATAAATTTTTATCTAAAAAAAGCTAAGCTAATCTTACTTATATTTTTTACTCTGTAAACAAGTGATGTTGGATATAACTATTAGTAAAATCTATTAATCAACCATTGCTCCAATAACTGGTGCTCCAAGAATTCCAGAAATACAGTATTCATTTGTTAATGCTACTAACTCTGAAAACATCTGTTCTCTTTGCTGACCCAATTCCATGTGTGCCATGGCACCTTCAGGACCATTATATATTTCAGTAATTCCATAAAGAGTATTTCCTGTCTCTCCACTATTTGGATCGAGTGGATTATTTAACTCAGGAGCCTTTAAAACAGCATAGG
>JBELHH010000024.1:0-45738 GCA_042091515.1 Flavobacterium sp.
AGGGACACAAGGATTTTCAGTCCTTTGCTCTACCAACTGAGCTAAGGTACCATGACCTTTAGCGGACGCAAATATAAAGCGAGTTTTTCGTATCTACCAAATAAAAATACAAAAATCTATTGTATTTTTGAGTTTCATTTTTAAACGAATAATGAATTTAGTCATTGATATTGGAAATACTAAAGTTAAAGCTGCTGTTTTTGAATCAGATACAATAAAAGCCTCTTATGTTTTTGATGAAATTAATTTTGCTGAGGAACTAACAACGATTTTAGTAAATCATCCAATTTCCAACTGTATTCTATCTTCAGTAACAACAACAATAACAAACGATTTTCTCAATAAAAAACTACAACAACTTTTTTTTATAATACTTTCCCCCGCAACAAAACTTCCATTTAAGAATCTTTATCAGACTCCCACAACACTTGGGATGGATAGAGTTGCTTTGGTGGCGGCAGCTGTTTCTTTATTTCCTCATAAAAACACCTTAATAATAGATGCCGGAACTTGTATTACCTTTGATTTTATTGATTTGAATAATGAATATCGTGGAGGTGCTATTTCTCCAGGAATTGAAATTCGTTACAAAGCATTGCATGACCATACCTCTAAACTTCCAAAATTGGTTAAAAAAGAAATTTTTGATTTGACTGGAAGATCTACTTCAGAGTCCATTCATTCGGGTGTGATAAATGGGGTGATTAATGAGATTGATGGTGTTATTGCACAATATAAGCAAGAATTTGATGATTTAACAGTAGTTTTAACAGGAGGAGACACAAAATTCTTGTCCAAACAATTAAAAAATAGCATATTTGCCAATCAAAATTTTCTCTTACACGGATTAAATAAAATATTGACATTTAACAATCGATAATGATTAAAAAAATCATATTCTTTATAGCTGTAATTATCTCAGCAAATGTATTTTCACAAAGGTCTACTTCTTCTCCATATTCTTATTTTGGAGTAGGTGAAGAATTTGGAACAAGAACGGTAGAGCAAATTAGTATGGGGAGTGTTGGTGCTGCCTATAGTAGTAATAGGTATTTAAATTTTACAAACCCAGCTTCTCTATCGGAACTTCGTTATGCTACCTATGTTTTTGGTATTTTGAATAATGGTTTAACAATTAAAGATGCTTCGACTAAGCAATCAACTAATTCAACCAATTTAAGTTATTTTAGTTTTGCTTTTCCAATTAGTAAAAAAATGGCGGTTATCTTCGGAATGCAGCCCACATCATCTGTTGGGTATTCATTAATAAATACGCTAAATGATGCTGATGGAGACCCATCAGAAATTACTCGATTTTCTGGCTCAGGAGACATCAATAGAATATACGGAGGAGTAGGTTTGAAACTGTTTAAAGGTTTTTCAATTGGTCTTGAGACAGACTTCCTCTTTGGTAATATTCAGAATGATGTTCTTAAAGTCCGAGAAGGTGTAACTTTAGCAAGTAAAAATGTTGAAGATTCAAATATTAGAGGTGCCTCTATTAAAGCAGGATTTCAATACAAAACAACCCTTACAAAAGATTTAGATATTACTATCGGTGCGTCCGCCAAATTAAAAAATTCGTTACGATCTAAAGGTACAGAAAACCTGTATTCCTTATCCCTTGGTTCCTCAGGTTTTGAGAGCCCTAGAGACACCATTTTTTCTGGGTCCCTATCGGGTGATTTACTAAGACCTATCGAAACTACTATTGGGGTAGGCTTTGGGAAAACAAATAAATGGTATGCAGGGGTCGATTATAAATCTCAAGATGCCCTAGTGGCTTCAGGTTATTTAGATAATACCGCTGAGAGTTATCGATATGGGAAATCCGATAGACTTTCTATTGGAGGGTTTTATATTCCTAAAATAAATTCCATTTCCAGTTATTGGGAAAGAGTCACATTTAGAGGAGGAGTTAGAGTTGAGAAGCTCGGATTGTCAATCGATGGAACATCAGGAACCGATACTTTTACAGATATAAATGATTTTGGCATATCTTTTGGGCTAGGCTTACCTCTGGGAAATAGATTATCAAATTTAAATATTGGTTTTGAGCTCGGAAAAAAAGGAACAACAGAAAATGGGTTGTTAGAAGAAAACTATTTTAACATAAGAATGAGTTTATCTCTTAATGATCTTTGGTTTAAAAAACGAAAAATTGATTAACAAATATTATTACAAATGAAAAAACGAATTATTTTATTAGCAAGCCTAGTTCTTTTTTTAGGATTAAATGTTATAAATGCTCAAGCAACACAACAAGAATGTACTATAAAGTACAATCTGTTTAAAGGAGATTATCAATCCAAAAAATACGATGAAGCCTATCCTAATTGGATTTATTTAATGGATAATTGTCCAAAATTATCGATTAACATATACAAACTTGGGGATAAGCTAGCTCAGGCGATGTATAAAAAAGCAACAGATAAATCTGAAGCTACAGCATTAATTAACAGAATTTATACGCAAAGATTAGAAAACTTTCCATCGAAAGATCCTGCAAAAGTCCACAGTGACTATGCTACTTTTTTGACAAAAAATAAATTAGCAACGGATGATGAGATTTTTAAAATACTTGAATTAGCTTACAGTATTGATCCTACAAGAATGGGAGTTAAGAATATTTACAGATATTTTCAAGGGATCACAGATGCCAATAAAGATACAAATCCACAAAAAGTATTTGATACGTATGATGATGTTTTAGAATCTGTAGGGGAGAAATTAGAAGATTATGCTAAAAAGAGAAAAAAAATAAACGACAAATTAGAGGCTGGTCAAGAATTAGATCGAAGAGAAAAGCAAAACTTGAGAGCTTATACAATTAATTCAAAGGCACTTGGTCAAGTAGAGTCTGGTTTAGATAATATCATTATAACCCTTTCTACTTGTGACCGTTTAATACCCCTTTATTCTAGAGATTTTGAAGCCAATAAGAATGATGCTAAATGGCTTAAAAGAGCTGTTTCTAGGATGTTTAATAAAGAATGTACCGATGATCCATTATTCGAAACCCTAGCCAAAGCATACGCAGAAGCTTCCCCTTCAGCAGATGCATATTCTTTTGTGGCGGGTGTTCTAGAAAAAAATGGAGATCCTTCTGGAGCTCAAGAAATGAGAATGAAAGCATTTGAATTAGAAACAGATTTGTTGAAAAAGGCAAATTTCAAGTTAAAATTTGCTCAAGCTGCTAAAAAAAGAGGGCAAAAATCAAAGGCTAGACAATTAGCTAGAGAAGCAATCGCATTAAATCCAAATATGGGTAGAGCATATCTATTTATCGCTAGTCTGTATGCTTCATCAGTAAATAAATGTGGTTCTAATGAATTTCAAAAGAGAATGACGTATGTAGCTGCGTATAACAAAGCTATTGTAGCGAGTAGAGTTGATCCTAGTATGAGTTCTGTAGCCAGAAAGTTTACAAGAAATTATAAAGCAAACTTCCCTTCTAAAAAAATTATATTTACGGAGGGTATTAAAGAAGGAGATGCTTTTAAAGTGAAATGTTGGATTAATGAAAATGTTAAGGTTGCCTCGAGTGGTAAGTAAACATGAATCAAATATTAAAAATAACAGTCAAAAGCATTGTAGTAATCACCATTACTACAGTGCTTTTTTCTTGTACCAATGATTCAACTAAAGTTAGAGATTTTTTAGCTGAAAAAAATTTACCCACTGCTGTTGCTAGAAAAGCACATCATGTGTATAAAGACTCAGGAAGAGTAACCTCTAAATTAACCACCCCTCTACTATATGACTTTAGCAATCGAAAAAATCATCCATATAATGAATTTCCAGAAGGGATTACAATCATAAATTTTGAAAATAATGGTAAAGATTCTATCACAGTCATAGGAGATTATGCATTGTCATATTCAAAAACATCTATTTCAGAATTAAAAGGAAATGTGATTGTTATTAATCATTCAGACTTTTCAAGATTAGAAACAGATCAATTATTTTGGGATAAGAAAAATAAATATTTTTTTACCGAGCAAGAGTTTACCCTTACTAAAATAAATGATACAATTATTGGTGTTGGTTTTGAATCGATGGAAAACCTAAACAAATACGTGGCAAAAAAAACAAAGGGTAATATTATCACTAATGAAAATCAATTATGACCAATATCTGGAAATTTTTACAATATGGCTATTTAATTATTTCAGCTATTTTTTTAATAGAAGCAATAATTGAATGGAAAGACAATCAAAGAAAAGCAATACTTATGCTTTGTTTTTCTATCTTTATTTTATTAATATTCTTCTTTAAGAGAAAGTTCAGAAAAAAAATAGAGAAGAGAAATAAAAAATAAATGGAGATTGATCTTTTTATCATTCTTATTTCAATTATACTATCTGCTTTTTTCTCGGGAATGGAAATTGCATTTGTTTCATCGAACAAACTTCATCTTGAGTTAGAAAAAAAACGAGAGGGATTTATTTCTTATATTTTAACAAAATTAACTCAAAATTCGTCAAAATTCATCACCACGATGTTGGTTGGTAATAATATCTCTCTAGTTATTTATAGTTACTTTATGGGTGAAGTTATTATAGCGTATTTTAGTATTCAAAGTATTTTATTACAAACTATTTTCTCCACGATTTTAATACTTGTTACTGCAGAGTTTTTACCAAAAGTAATTTTTCGAATCTATGCGAATAAGACCCTAAAGATATTTGCCTTACCAGCGTATTTCTTTTACTTGTTATTATACTTCTTTTCTTTTTTTGTTAATGGAATTTCAGATTTTTTCTTGAAAATATTTTTTAGAACAGATAGAGATTTTGAGAAAACAGAGTTTAGTAAAGAAGAGCTAGGGAATTATATTTCAGAACAATTGGAGACTGGTAATAGTAAAGATGAGGATATAGACTCAGAAATACAAATCTTTCAAAATGCATTAGAGTTTCAAAAAGTAAAAGCTAGAGAGGTCATGGTTCCTAGAACAGAGATGTTGGCCATAGAAATTCATGAAACAGTCCAAAAATTAAGAGAATCCTTTATTAAAAGTGGGTTTTCTAAAATAGTAGTTTATAAAACATCTCTTGACGATATTATTGGATATGTAAATGCCTTTGAATTGTTTAAAAAACCAAGAACTATCAAGTCTATTTTATTACCTGTAGAAATTGTTCCTGAATCTATGATGATTAACGATATTTTGAATAATTTAATGAAAAAAAGAAAAAGTATTGCCGTTGTTGTTGATGAATATGGAGGTACATCAGGAATGATTACAATAGAAGACCTAGTGGAAGAACTTTTTGGAGAAATAGAAGATGAACACGATGTACAAGAATTTACAAATGAACAAATTAATGAGACAGAATTTAATCTCTCTGCTAGATTAGAAATAGATTTTCTAAATGAAGAATACAATCTGGGGATCCCTAAAGAGGAAGCATATGAAACATTAGGAGGCTTTATTATATATCACACAGAAAATATACCCGCAAAAGGTGAAATTGTTAACGTTCTAAACTATAAGATTAAAATTCTTAGTGTTAGTTCATCTAAAATAGACGAAATACATTTGCATATTCTATCAAGTGAAGAGATTTAGGTCTTTTTTTTCTTTAGTATTTCATTAAATACTAAGTCTTGTGGTTGCTTATTCTCTTGGCAAATTGTATATTCGCCCATTCAAAATTAAATTATTTATTCTATGGCAATTTTATCTAAAATAAGGGATCGTTCAATAGCTTTGATAGCTGTGATAGGTCTAGCTTTATTTGCATTTGTATTGGATCCTTCTACGTTAACAGACTTCTTTGATTCAACTAAAATAAATGAAGTAGGAGAAATCGATGGAGAATCAATTTCAAGACAAGAATATGCAGAAGCCTTAGATACGTACAAAACAAGAATTAATAGTAATGTGTCTGATCTACAAGCTGCTAAAAATGTTTGGGATAATATAGTAAGAGAAAAAATATATTCTAAACAACTAGAATTAGCAGGAGTAACTATTGGCGAAAATGATGTATTAAATACTGTTATAAATTCACAAGCTGTTCAATCAAACCCTCAATTTTTAAACGAGGTAGGTCTTTTTGATCGTGATAAATTTATGCAGTTTTTAAAAGATACAAAAGAAAGTGAAAACCAAAATCTTTGGAATGCTTGGAATAGCTATATCAATCAAGTTGGAGATAATTTAAAAAGAAATACCTATGATGATCTAATCAAGGCAGGCTTAGGAGCTTCTTTGAAAGAAGGAGAATTTATATACAATGAAGACACTAATAAAGTAAGTGCAGATTTTGTTTACATTCCCTTTACATCAATAGCCGATAGTTTAGTTACCGTAACTAAAAAAGATGTTGAAGCTTATATCAAAAAAAATGCTTCCAAATATCAGGTAGAAGCATCAAGAAATATTTCATATGTTACATTTGATATTTCACCAACTGAAAAAGATAAAGAATCTATTAAAAATGAGGTAGGATCTTACCTAGAAGATAGGGAAGATGTAAATAAAGTTACAGCTCAAAAAATAGTTATTAAAGGATTAAAGAATTCGAATGATTATAATCTCTTTTTTGAAGAAAATAGCTCAGACATTCCCATGGAAGAACGATATTATACAAAACTAGAGTTACCAATGTCTATATCTGAATCCGTTTTGAAAGGAAATATAAATGATACTTTTGGTCCTTATGAAGATAAAAACTATTTTAAAATTTCTAAAATCACCGAAGTCTTCTCTAGGCCAGATTCAGTAAAAGCGAGTGGTATTTTTATTCCATACATAGGGTCACAAGGCGCTACCGCTACAACAACAAAAACAGAACAACAAGCGAAAGTATCTATTGATAGCCTCTATAAACTAGTAAGAAGAAATAAGAAGAAATTTGCACAGGTAGCAAGTGAAATAAACACAGACAATAGTAAAAATAATGGAGGAGATCTTGGATGGAATACACTCAGTGTATCATTTAATTCTCCAAGATTCGATTCTGAATTAGCCTCTTTTATGTTTGATAATAAAACAGGAAAAGTAGGTGTAGTAAAGTCTAAATATGGTTTTCATATTATTAGAATCGACGAACAAAAAAATAAACAAAAAGGGGTAAGGATGATTACTTTTGGTAGAGAAATTATTGCTTCTCAAGAAACAGAAAATACTGCCTTTTTAAATGCAGAGAAATTTTCATTAGATATCTCATCAGAAGGAACAGATTTTTATGATGTTGCCAAAGAAAAATCGTATTCTACTAGACCTGCAATTGGATTAAAAATAATGGATGATAAAATTCCGGGTATTTTATCACCACAAAGACAAATCATAACATGGGCCTTTGGTAGTGATACAAATGTTGGAGATTATAAAAGGTTTGATATAGAACAAGGATATATTGTAGCTCTTTTGACTAAGAAAACCAATAAAGGACTTATGGATCCTTCAACAGCGATTAATAGCGTTAAGCCTATTTTATTAAATAAGAAAAAAGCATCAATGATTGAAGCGAAAATGATTGGTTCTTCACTTAATGATATTGCTCAAGCAACTAATGTTACGGTTAGAAAAGCTACCGATATTTCTTTAAAATCTCCCTCAATTACAGGGGTTGGTCTAGAGCCAAAAGTAGTCGGAGCCATGCAATACGCTAAAGAAAATAAAGTTTATAATAAAGTGTTAGGTGATAAGGGTGTTTTTGCTTTTGTAATTACTAAAAAAGAAAACGCAGCCGCATTACCAAATTATGAATCATTTAGACAAGGTTTATCTAATGACAGAAAAAATATGATAGTTACAATATTTGAAGCTTTAAAGAAATCATCTGAAATCGAAGATAATAGAGCTGCCTTCCATGGAGTACAATAATTGTTTTTCAACAATAAAAAAGCCGCTACATTGTAGCGGCTTTTTTATTGAATTGAAATGAATTACCCATTCATAGAAATTAAAAATTCTTCATTATTTCTGGAGAATTTAACTTTTTCATTAATGAATTCCATTGCTTCTATAGGATTCATATCCGCTAAGTATTTTCTTAAAACCCACATACGTTGAACATTTTTAGGGTCTAATAATAGGTCATCTCTTCTGGTACTAGATTTAATAAGATCAATCGCAGGATAGATTCTTCTATTAGAGATATTTCTATCTAACTGTAATTCCATATTTCCAGTTCCTTTAAATTCTTCAAAAATTACTTCATCCATTTTAGAACCAGTTTCAGTAAGTGCTGTTGCAATTATTGTTAAAGAACCTCCATTTTCTATATTCCTAGCTGCTCCAAAGAAACGTTTTGGTTTGTGAAGAGCATTTGCATCAATACCTCCAGAAAGTATTTTTCCAGAAGTAGGAGCTACTGTATTATAAGCTCTAGCCAATCGAGTTATTGAATCCAATAAAATAACAACATCGTGTCCACATTCAACTAAACGTTTTGCTTTTTCTAAAACAATGTTTGCTACTCTAACATGCTTATCAGCAGGCTCATCAAAAGTAGATGCAACTACTTCACCACGAACACTTCGTTGCATATCCGTTACTTCTTCAGGGCGCTCATCGATTAATAAAACAATTTGATATACCTCTGGATGGTTTGCAGCAATTGCATTAGCAACATCTTTCAATAACATTGTTTTACCAGTCTTCGGTTGGGCGACAATCATACCACGCTGACCTTTTCCAATAGGAGAAAATAAATCAATAATCCTGGTCGAAAGAGAACTTCCCTTTTCAGCTAGATTAAACTTTTGTTCTGGAAATAAAGGGGTAAGATGTTCAAAAGAAACACGATCTCTAACAATATTAGGATTTAAACCATTTATCTTTGAAACTCGAATTAGCGGGAAGTACTTCTCACCCTCTTTCGGAGGTCTTACATTTCCTCTAACAGTATCCCCTGTTTTTAAGCCAAATAACTTTATTTGAGATTGTGAAACATAAATATCATCTGGAGATGATAAATAATTATAATCTGATGAGCGTAAAAAGCCATATCCATCTGACATCATCTCTAAAACACCTTCACTCTCAATGATTCCATCAAATTCAAAGTCAGGATCCTTATATTTATTTCCATTCTTTTGATTTCTCTGATGATGATTTTTAGGATCTCTATTTGAGTTTTGATTCTTGTTTCTATGATTAGAATTGTGAGAAGCTTTCGTTTTGATTTGAGTTGATTTATCTTCTGACCCCTTATTTTTATCTACTTCCTTCAGATCAGTGTGCTTCTTTTTTACAGAAGCAGCCTCTTTTTTATTTGATTTTGGAGTAGGCGTATTCTTTTTCTGTATTTCAGTTTTATCTGATTCAGTTTTTGGGGTCTCTTTCTCTGTATCATCTGTTGAAAGAGTAACGTCGGTTGATTTGTCAGCTATTGGTTGATTCTTAGCTATTTTTTTTGCAACTCTTTTTCTTTTTGGCTTTTCCGTCTTAGATATTGGTTTTTCTGATATAACCTTTTCCTTTTTGGATGGAGTAGCAGCTTGAATATCTAAGATTTGATAAACAAGATCTAATTTTTTTAATTGACTTGTTTTTGTTAAGCCAATGGTTTTAGCAATTTGCTGTAAATCTGCAAGTGTTTTTGCTTTTAGTTCAGAAATTTCGAACATAAATATTTAGTTAAATTAAGATTCTTAAGTTTGAGTAAGAATTTGTTAAGAGTTTATGATTTTTTTTATGTTGTATAGAGTAATATACAATACGTAAGTGTGGTTATTCTTTCACAAAGATATACAAATATTTTAAATGTTTATGTTTCTTTTTAAAAAATAAAGTAATAATTTTGTAAAACGTTTAAAAGGATGATACAAAGAATTCAATCAATTTATTTGTTGCTAATAGCCATTTTGTCTATTGGACTAACATCTGTTTTTAGTTTATGGGAAGTTGCTGGTGACAAAGTGTATCCTCTTGATTTATTAACAGATGAAAGCTTACTATTAAAATTGATACCAATATCTTTTATCTTTTCAGCACTCATTGCAACAGTTACAATATTTAAATTTAAAAATCGACAATTGCAATTTGTATTGGTGCGTATTATTATTTTGATAAATCTTTTTTTATTAGGAATATTGATTTATTTATCTCTAAACTTACCTGGAGAAGTTTCTTCTGAGAAAGGTATTGGGATGTTTATACCGATTGTTGTTATTTTACTTGCTGTATTAGCAAACAAAGCAATTAAAAAGGATGAAGATCTTGTGAAATCTGTAGATAGATTACGATAAACCTTAAACATTAGTATATTTGGTGCGATAAACCAGAGCGAAAGCTCTGGTTTTTTTATTTAATATCTCCTCAATTTGTTTTTTTATCAATGAAGTCATATCCCCATTTATGGGGAGAAAAAAATTTCATTAATTTAGGGTATTGTGTAGTATTATAAACTCAGTTAAATTTGTAATATATATGAATAGAAAAATACAAGTTCATGTTGCAGACGATCATAAAATACTCATAGAGGGAATTGTGGCAGTCATAAGTACAGACCAGGACATAGAAATTGAAGGCTATTCCTTAACAGGTAGAGATGTTATAAATTGGTCAAAAAAAAATCATGCAGATATTTTGATACTAGATATTAATATGCCTGTATATGATGGGATTGAAGTATTAAAGTTTTTTAAAAATAAAAATTTTAATGTCAAGGTAATTATTCTTTCAAGTTACGATGATGTAAACCTCGTTAAAGAAATGATGAATCTTGGAGCCTCAGGTTTTTTATCTAAGGATAGTGCTGGAGAGCATATTATTAAAGCAATAAAAGCAGTTTATAAAGGTGAGCAATATTTTAGTGATGTTATAAAAAACAACTTGTTAAAATTATACATGGGCAAGGATGTACAAGCTGGCATAAGACCAGAAAGCACAATTATTAATAGCTTAACTGATAGAGAAATTGAAGTATTAAAATTAATTACTAAAGAATATAGTTCTCCACAAATAGCAGAATTATTAAGTCTATGTCAAAGTACTGTGGATACTTATAGAAAAAACTTATTAAAGAAAACAAATGCAAAAAACGCAGTAGGATTGGCTATGTATGCCGTAAAAAATAATCTTGTTGGTTAAAGATTCAATAAAATAAATCATTAAAAAACTAAAAACTAAAATATAAACTATAAACTATAAATTAAAACCCTCAAATTATGAAAAGTAACTTTACAAAAACCGTCATTTTATTAATTGCTATTATTTTTTCTTCATGTACTCAAGAAGATTCAATACTCACACAAGAACAGAGTACACCGTTATTTGGTAAATTAGAATTAAGCAGAGATGCCTCAGGTTCTTATTCTATGTATTTAGAGACAAAAAACGATATAGCTTCAGATATTTTTGAAAATAATCAAGCGAATGTAATAGATGTTAATTTATATGCTTCTTTGGGAGAAAATAAACAAGAACTCTCTCAGTCATTATCTCCAGGCAAGGAAGAATCATTCTCTGTTAAGCTAAATAATACAATAAATAATAATATTTCTCTACTAACGATCATTGATGATGATATTAATTTTTCTAAAGAAACAGAAAAAGATTATTTAACTTCCTATAGCATTATCGATAATGGTGATTTAACCTATGAATTAGAATTTACCGTAAATAATAATATTCAAGTTGATTTTATAAAAAATCAAGATACTGGTGAATATGAAATACATTTAGTTCCAGGAAATGGAGATAAACTTAATTTTTCTCGTACTTTTTCTAGAGAAGCTAATGAAAAATTAATAATTGTGTTTAAAAACTTTCCTTCTTCTGAATCAACAAGAACTACTCCACCACCAACAACTGGTGAAAGACCAAGAGTAATTATTGATACTGGAAATGATGATTAATCAATATTTAAATTCTCATTAAACGATAAATATTTCTTATGCGTGAATAAATTTTTAAAATTTTCTTTAATACTATTTGGGGCTTTGCAATATGTCGAAGCCTCAAATTTGATTACAATAATTGATACTTCATTAGGCAATAAAATAAATATACATCAGAAATTAACCGAAAATGATTCTATTTTAACACATGGTTATCTTTTAGCAAAAAAATTAGTTAAACAAAAAAAATATGTTGAAGCACTCAAAGTATCATTACTGTTACTGGATAAGACTAAAGAGTTAAATGATCAACGATATGAGTTTCTAAGTTTGTCTTTAATAGCAGATATTCATGATAAGAATAGAAACTATAAAAAGTCTTTAAATTTTTATAAAAAATCGTATCAATTTATACACAATAGGAATGATGAATTTAGAAATTTAAAATACTATTCAATAGAAGAGTATGCAAAAAATTTATTGTATTTGGGAAGTGCTTTTCAAAAACTAAAGGTAAATGATAGTGCTATTTATTATTATAAAGAGTTGGATAAAATAAGTTCTTTAAATGATCAAGTTTTAAGTTTTAAAGCATCTTCATATTCAAATTTATCTGGAATTTTTCAAAAAGACACTTCATATTTAGATTCCCATAAAAAAGCGATAGATTATGCAAAAAGAGCAATTAAAATTCATGAAAAAAGAAATAATAAAATTAGTCAAACCTCAGCGATTAATAATCTAGCAAATGTTTATTTGATTCAAGGAGATTTTGAAAAATCTAAAAAAACGTATTTTGAAGCAATTAATCTGATTAATAGAGATACTAGTACAAAAGCAATTAGATATAAGGCAGATTTATATTATAATTTAGCTTGGGCTATGCGAAATTTAAAGGAATATCAAGCATATGACAAATTAATCACTTCTGTTGATATGGAAAATGGTTTACGGAAACTTGAAACACATGAAATGTTGGAAAGAATTACGGGTGAATATAATGTAAATACAGTTCGCCAAGAAGAAGAATTAAAAAGACAATTGGTTATTAATCAAAAACAAAGTGCTCAAAGAAATTCATGGTTTATAGGCGTTATAAGTTTGTCTATTATCATATTTTTAGCTTTTTTCTTAAACCAATATAAACTTCGTCAAAATAATTTAAGTCTAAAGCTCTCCAGACAAGAATTATTACAGCAACAAAGGATTGAAAAGGTTAAGTCAGATTCTCAAATTAGAATTTTAAATGCAACTATTGATGGGAAGGAAACTGAGCGCAAACAAATAGCTGAAACCTTACATGATAATGTTAGTGCATTACTTTCATCTGCAAATTTACACTTACAAGCATGTAAAAAAATATTTAATGGTACGGTTCCTTTAGAAGTAGAGAAATCTCAAAGTATTATTAATGAAGCGTCTTGTAAAATCAGAGATTTATCACATACATTGGTTTCTTCAATATTGTTAAAGTTTGGTCTTGGTTATGCCATTAAAGATTTAGCCAATAAATATTCGAATTCTCAACTACTCATCTCCTATGAAACAAAAAGCATAAGGAGGTATGAACAAGGTTTTGAAATTAAATTATATAATATTATTCAAGAATTTGTCAACAATATTTTGAAACATAGTGAAGCAACTCAAGCTAATATTATTCTATTAGAAAAGAATCATAAACTTTATCTGAGAATAGAGGATAACGGCAAGGGTTTTGAAAAAAATAAAATATTAGAAAAAGATGGCTTAGGAATCAATCAAATCGATGCCCGAATTCAAATGATGAAAGGCAAATTTATTATTGAAACAAAAAAGGATAATGGAACGCTTATTAATATAGAACTTCCAGTTTATGAGAAGGCAAAAGTTAACTTTTCTTAGCCAACTCTATTATTTCTAGATTTTTTATTTCACCTTTATCAAGTTCAAATCGAAGCATTGTTCTAATGGCATGAAATCCGTGTTTTCCTGCTGCACCAGGGTTTAAGTGTAATAGATTTAATTTTTTATCGTACTGAACTTTTAAAATATGTGAGTGGCCACTGATAAAAATTTTAGGCGTTGTTTTTTTTAGATCATCTTTTATTCTTTTATTGTATCTGTTTGGATATCCACCAATATGAGTCATCCAAATTGTAACATCTTCAACCCTAAATTTGTTATCTAAGGGGAATTGAGAACGAGCCTCTGTACCATCAATATTTCCATAAACAGCTCTCAGAGGTTTTATACTGTTTATGGTGTCAGTAACCTTAATATCTCCAATATCTCCTGCATGCCAAACTTCATCAACTTGTTTTACAAATTTTAAAATTTGATTATCAATAAAACTGTGTGTATCGGAGAGTAGTAAGATTTTCTTCACAAAACGAAAGTACAAATAACAAAATAAATTTTGTAATTTTATAAGCTTTTAAAATAGGGTATTTTTGAGATATTTCGTTGAGTTTTCGTACAAAGGAACAAACTATCATGGTTGGCAAATTCAACCCGATGTAAACTCAGTCCAAGCAGAAATTACAAAGGCTCTTTCTATCATACTTCAAGAAGATATTCAGGTTGTTGGAGCGGGTCGAACAGATACGGGAGTTCATGCCAGTCAAATGATTGCTCATTTTGATACTCTAAAAATAGTATCAAACGAATTTATATATAAGTTTAATGCAATACTTCCCGACGATATAGTAATCAGGTCGCTTGAAAAAGTTTCAGACAATAAACATGCTAGATTTGATGCAATAAGTAGAAGTTATGAATATCGAATTTTATTAAGAAGGGACCCTTTTTTACTCGAAAGCACATGGCAATTACATCAAAAAAAATTAAATATAAATAAGATGAATAAAGCCTCTAAAATTTTATTTGAATACAAAAATTTTCAAAGTTTTTCCAAAGTTAAAACAGATGTCAAAACATTCAATTGCAAAATCACACATGCATCATGGAATCTTGATGGGGATCATCTTACTTTTCATATTACTTCGAATAGATTTTTAAGAAATATGGTTAGAGCAATTGTAGGAACTCTAATTGAAGTTGGGTTAGGAAAAAAAACAATTGACGATTTTAGAAAAATTATAAAAAGTAAGAGTAGAAGTGAAGCTGGATTTTCAGTTCCAGCAAAAGGGTTGTTTTTAACAAAAGTTGAATATTAACTTATAGAAAAGTTATACAAAATCGTTGATGAAGATCAAATCAATTAAATAATGAATCTCTAAACAAAAATAAATGTCAGAAAAAGTATCGGGAAAAGCATTTGATATAAAAATATTCCTACGGTTGATGAGTTTTGCGAAACACTATCAACTGAGGTTTTTTATTGCAACTATTTCTACGATTACTTTAGCATTAGTATCGGCAATAAATCCATTAGTTGTTGGCGAAACTGTAAATAATTTCGTTGATAATCAAGATCTTGATACCCTTCTGTACTATGTTAGAATTCTAGTATTGATTGTTTGTGCTGAAGTAATTTTACAATTTTTGTTTATTTATTTTGCCAATTGGGTAGGTCAGCATATCATTCGAGACATAAGAGCTAAAGTTTTTAGACATATACAAAGTTTTAGAATGACCTATTTTGATCGTAACTCAGTTGGTAGGCTTGTAACAAGAGTTGTTTCTGATATTGAAACAATCGCTAATTTTTTCACCCAAGGTGTTTTTATGATTGTAAGTGATATTCTTAAAATGTTTGTTGTTATTATTTTTATGCTGGTAATGAATTGGCGTTTAGCATTAATTACTCTTGCTGTCCTTCCAATACTAGTGTATGCAACTAAAGTCTTTCAAGTAGCTATCAAAGCAACCTTTCAGGATGTTAGAAATCAAGTTTCTAACCTAAATGGATTTGTTCAAGAAAGAGTCACAGGAATGAAAATTCTTCAACTATTTAATAGAGAAGAAGAAGAATATCAGAATTTTAAAGAAATTAATAATAATCATAAGAAAGCACATGTAAAAACTGTGTGGTATTATTCTATTTTTTTTCCAATAGCAGAAATTTTATCCTCAATAGCAATAGGGCTCATTGTTTGGTATGGTGGGTATCAGATTTTAGAAGGATTTACTTCAGTTGGTGCTGTGATTGCATTTATTAAAATGTCTCAAATGTTATTTAGACCATTACGACAAATTGCAGATAAATTTAATCAATTACAAATGGGAATTGTCGCTGGTGAACGTGTTTTTAAGGTATTAGATACAGATAGCTTTATTAGAAAAGAAGGGAAAATAGCGGCAACATATATTCAAGGAAATATAGATTTTAAAAATGTGCGATTTAGTTATATAAAAGATGAAGAAGTCTTAAAAGGGATTTCTTTAAAGGTAATAAAAGGTCAAACTATTGCTATTGTTGGTGCAACAGGAGCAGGAAAATCAACAATTATTAACTTAATTAATCGTTTTTATGAAATTGACAGTGGTACCATTTTTATAGACGACATTCCTGTTCAGGACTATGAATTAGCATCATTACGAAATCAAATAGCTGTGGTTTTACAGGATGTTTTTTTATTTTCAGATTCTATTTATCATAATATTACATTAAAGAATCCTAAAATCACCTTAGAAGAAGTAATAGAGGCTGCAAAAAAAATCGGAATTCATGAGTTTATTATGTCACTTCCAGGAGCTTATAATTATAATGTGAAAGAAAGAGGGATTATGCTTTCATCTGGTCAAAGACAACTGATTGCTTTTTTAAGAGCCTATGTTAGTAAACCAAGAATATTAATTTTAGATGAAGCAACATCGTCTGTAGATTCTCATGCAGAACAGATGATTCAACATGCAACAGATACCATCACTAAAGGAAGGACTTCTATTGTAATCGCACATCGATTGGCGACCATAAAAAAAGCAGATAAAATCATTGTAATGGATAAGGGAGTAATTGTAGAGGAAGGATCACATAAAGAATTGATTAAGAAAAAAGAAGGCTATTATAAAAATCTTTACAACAAACAATTTAGTATCGAATTAGTTTCATAGAATAATCATTTTGTAATTTGCTTGGGATCAAAAAATACTATTTGCATAGAACTTAAAAGTTCCAAATGAAGGTTAATGACTTACTGAATATCTTGCTTCAACTTGTCTGTCAATTCCTTATAATCAGCATACAATTCAAAATCTCCATCCTTTACATAAGAAATCTCTCCTGTTTCTTCAGAGACTAAGATGCATAGAGCATCTGTTTTTTCTGTAATCCCAAAAGCAGCTCGATGTCTTAACCCAAAGCGAGAAGGAATGTTTTTACTATCTGAAACAGGGAGGATAACCCTAGTAGCAATGATAAAATTATCTCGAATAATGGTAGCTCCATCGTGTAGTGGACTGTTTTTATAAAAAATACTCTCTAGTAAAACCTCATTTATCTCAGCATTCATAGGGTCTCCTGTGTTAATTAAAAAATCTAGACTATTGGTTCGTTCAATTACAATGAGAGCTCCAGTTTTGGTCTTAGACATATTTTTACAGGCATTTAATAAAGCATCTATATCTATTTCATTAGTAATTTCAGATTTTAAAAATTTTAGTTGTTTAAGAAAATTTGTTCTAGAGGCAACATTACTACTCCCTATCATTAAAAGAAATTTTCTAATTTCTTGCTGAAAAACTATAATTAAAGCAATCACCCCACCACTTAAAAGATATCCTAAAATATTACTCAACATTTCCATTTTTAAGATCTGCGTTATTTTCCATATCAAAAAAATAAAAGCAATACCCATAAAGATATTTATAGCAACAGTTCCTTTTAATAATTTATAAATATAATAGATAAGAATTGCCACCAAAAGGATATCTAGTACATCTAAAAAAGAAAAATCAAGAAAATCTAACATTGATATTGTTCTGCTTTGGGTAAATGTACAAAATTAGTTGAGTAATTCCACAATTTTCACTGCTTCTGTAGCCTCTTTTACATCATGAACTCGTATAATATTTGCTCCGTTGAGTAATGCTATGGTATTTGCTGAAGTTGTGGCATTTAGTGCTTTTTTTACAGAGATATTTAAAGGTTTGTATAGCATAGATTTTCTAGAAATGCCTGCTAAAATCGGTACTTGTAAATTTTTAAAGAGAGCTAGTTCTTTAAGTAATTGATAATTGTGATTTAAATTCTTGCCAAAACCAAAACCAACATCGATTATAATATCTTTATGTTGTAGTTGACGTAGTTTAAAAATTTGTTCAGAAAAAAAGGAGATCAACTCAGTTGTAATATTGTTATAAGTTGGATTTTCTTGCATGTTTTGAGGAGTTCCTTTCATATGCATTAAAATGTATGGAACCTGAAAATGAGTAACTGTCTCAAACATTTTTTTATCTAAAGTACCTCCTGAGATATCATTTACTAAAGACGCACCAATTTTTATAGTTTCTTTTACTACGCGACTTCTAAAAGTATCTATAGATATTAGTGTTTCTGGAAATTTCTGTAAGATTAAAGTAACAATAGGAACGATTCTTAGTAATTCTTGATCTTCAGAAATATGTTGTGCTCCTGGTCTAGATGAATAGGCTCCAATATCTATAAATGTTGCACCTTCTGTTAACATTTTTTCAGTTTGGAGTAGGATTTCTTTTTCACTTTTATAACGACCACCATCATAAAAAGAATCAGGTGTAATGTTTAAAATACCCATTACCTTAGGTGAAGAAAGATCAACTAAATTTCCGTTGCAATTAATGGTCATGTTTAACTACTTTATTAATTACTTGTGATTTTTTTGGTACAGTATAGGTGTCCATTTTTAACATTAATTCACTAACATTATCAGCCACTAACAACATATCTTTATTAGATTGTTTTAAATACCCCTCTTTTACCATTACTTCCAGCTGTTTTAAAGTATGATCAAAAAAACCATTGATATTTAAAAGACCATTAGGTTTTTGCTCAATATGTAACTGACCAAGAGTTAATCCTTCAAACAATTCATCTAATGTTCCGAATCCACCGGGTAAGGTCAGATAACCATCGGTTAATTGACTCATAATCATTTTTCTTTCACTCATTGTTTTTGTGACAATTAATTGAGTAACGTTAGAATTTACGACCTCTTCATTTTTTAAAAATTCTGGAATTACACCGATAACTTTTCCACCTTCATTTAAAATTGTTTCTGATAAAACCCCCATCATTCCAATTTTTCCGCCACCAAAAACTAAGGTAATATCATTGGCTACTAAATAGTTTCCTAGAGTAATAGCACCCTTTTTGTATATTGGATTAAACCCTAAACTAGATCCGCAAAAAACAACAATTTTTTTCATTAAACTTCATTAGATTTTTTAGTTCATAAAATTTGAACGAAATTTACGGAAATTAATATAGTTTATGCCAAAAACTTCCAATCAATACGATCGGGTTGTAGAACAGTGTAGGAATTTATTCACTAAGAAAATGAGTGATTATGGATCTGCATGGAGAATTTTACGACTTCCATCCTTAACAGATCAAATTTTTATTAAAGCACAACGTATTCGTCAGTTACAAGAAAACGATGTTCGGAGAGTTGATGAAGGAGAAAAATCAGAATTTATTGGAATTATTAATTATTCTGTGATGGCTTTAATTCAGTTAGAGTTAGGGGTAGTTGATAACCCAGATTTATCTTCAGAAAAAGCAACAGAACTTTATGATAAACATATTACAATCACCAAAAAATTAATGGAAAATAAAAATCATGATTATGGAGAAGCTTGGAGAGATATGAGAGTGAGTTCTCTAACAGATTTAATTATTCAGAAGTTGCTTAGAGTAAAACAAATAGAGGATAACAAAGGGAAAACATTGGTTTCAGAAGGAATTGATGCCAATTATCAGGATATGATAAATTATGCTGTTTTTGCAATGATTCATATGTCCTAAACAAAAACATACTAATAAATTTAATTAAAAACACACACTATCATGTTGATCAAAATAATAGTCCATCTTTCGAGATTTTTTGTTGGAGCGATGTTTATCTTTTCAGGTTTTGTAAAGCTTGTAGATCCAATAGGATCTCAATATAAATTTGAGGAATATTTTGGCGAAAGTGTTTTAAATTTAGAATTTTTGATACCCTATGCATTGCCATTTTCTATCCTGTTGATTATTACTGAAATTATGTTGGGGGTGATGTTATTACTGGGATATAAATCGAAATTTACAGTTTGGAGTTTAGTAGGGATTACAACATTGTTTCTATTTTTAACATGGTATTCGGCTTATTATAATAAAGTTACTGATTGTGGATGTTTTGGAGATGCTATTAAATTGACTCCCTGGGAAACATTTTGGAAAAATGTGATTTTAATAGGCCTAGTTTTGTTGCTTTTGATGAGGGTAAAAGACATCAAAGAAGTTTTTTCTAAAAGAATAACTACTTTTTTTACAATTATAGCTTTTCTGAGTTTCTCATTCATTGCGTTCCATGTGCTCAATCATTTGCCTATCATAGATTTTAGAGCCTATGCTGTTGGTAAAAATATACCAGAAGGTATGGAGTATCCCTTAGACGGAAGTATTCCGCCTGTTCATGATTTTATGCTCGAAGATACTCAAAATGATTTAGCACCAGAAATTCTAGCGATGGATAAAGTCATGCTAGTAATTGTTTATAATGCAGGGAAATCTAATGTAAAAGGCTTTAATGCCATCAAAAAAGCAGCAGATAAAGCCATTAATAAAGGGTACACAGTTTATGGTGTATCTGCTTCCTTTGAAGATGATTTGATTTTAATACAAAATGCCTACAATTTACCATTCGACTTTTTGTTTTGTGATGAAACAACTTTAAAAACAATGATTAGAGCAAACCCAGGTGTGATTACTTTAAGTAAAGGAACTGTAACTGGGAAATACAATTGGAATGATCTAGAGGATGTGAAATTATAACTTAGATGAAACAAATTTTATTAGTATTTGTTGGAGGAGGTTTTGGAAGTGTGTTGCGCTATCTGATTGGTAAGTATTTAAATAATCCTGAAAGTGGTATTCCTTTAGGAACTTTTACTGCTAATATTTTAGGGAGCCTAATTATCGGAATTATTTTAGGACTAGCTGCTAAAAATGAAGCGATTAGTCAAAATCACACTTTATTATTAGCCACAGGTTTTTGCGGTGGTTTTACCACATTTTCAACGTTTGCTTATGAAAATCATATTCTATTAAAGAATGGAGATTTTACTTCCTTTGCCTTGTATACTATTGCAAGTTTTGTAATAGCTTTTTTAGCAGTTTTTGCGGGAATTTATTTTATAAAAACAATTCTCTAACCAAGGATTATTTTCTCTTAAAATTCTTAATACCAGCTTTAATTGCAATAGGTAGATGATTTTTTCTCGGGGTAATAGGGCAAGAATATTCTTCATCATAAGTGCAATATGGATTATAGGTATTATTAAAATTTAATTCTATCGTATCATCGGAAGTAATAGAACTTCTAAAAACATTCATATATCTACCACCACCATAAGATTCTTCACCACTAGTTAGGTCTGTAAAGGGTAAGAATAAATAATCGTTATAAGTAGGATCTTGAGATTCCTCTAAACTTTGGTATAATGTTAAGTTAAATTTTTTTCCTTTTAATGTAAAATAAAGACCCCCATATTCTCTATAGTAAGGTTTTCTATCATCTGTTGTTGCCATTTCTACGTAAGGACTATCGGGTGTTCTTTGAAGAACGGCATTGACAATATAACTAGAGTCCACTGGAAAAAAATCTAAGCCTTTAAAATTTTTTAAATCACTCTTTTTTAAAGGTGATTTTGTAGCATCTTTAAACAGAGCATTCAGTTTTTGTTGAAAGGCAGAATCACCTATAAGAGGTCTTTTGTCTTGTGAATTACAAGCCGCTAAAAAGGCGAAAATAAAAATAAGGATTACTTTTTTCATAAATACCCAGTGAAGGTTTATTGTTTAATTGCCATTTTAAATGCTTGATATCCTCCAACCACAGGAATACGAAGGGAGGTGCCATCAAGATCAACGGTTAGTTTTGTTCCTGGTTTAGGATGTAATGTAAACTCTTGATCACTAGAAAAAATCATAAGCCCTATTTGCTGGCCTTTAGAAATCACTTGGTCATCAGGCTGAAGATCAAAAGACATCGAATAAAATTTACCAGGGATTAAAGGACTGCTATCTACTAAAGACTTATAATTTTGAATATCTGCCCATCCACGAGTAATTATATTATCAGTAATTTTCACATTCCCGTCAGAATTCCAAGGCAATGAAACCAACCAAACAGATAGATTTGCGGCTTTTTTAGAACTCGCTATTTTGATTGTTAGTTTTGAGACCCCCGACAAATGAATATCTTCCTGTAGGATAGGACTCAAATAAAGCAATCTGTTATTAGAAGTTTTAGCCCTGGCAAGAGAGGCACCATCAATAGAATAATTATCTATAAAAGATTCAATATTCTTAGTCTTCGTTTTTTTAAGAGAGAGACTGCCTGCATCAGGAACACCTGCATTTAAGTGAAGGGATACTGGAGAAGCATTAGGATTAGGATATGCTTTGTAAGGAGTTGGATTGTTTTGAGTATCATTTTCTCTAACAATCCATGCTTTTGAATCATTTTCAACATTATTTTTAATCCCGTGTAAATAGCGTGTAAACCAGCGGTTCATCATTTTAATTGGTGGTGGTCCGCCGTGACCATTCTGATGGTAATATATTTGAGTAGGAATTCCCATTTCAATTGCTTTTTTAGAGATCCGATAACTGTGTTCCGGCATCACATTCCAGTCATTAAAACCATGCGCCATTAATAGAGCTGCTTTCATTGGTTGCATTTCATTTAAATAATCTCTACCAGCCCAAAAATCATTATAATCACCTGTAATTCTATCCATTCCATTCATCATTTCAGTATCTCTTACCACCTTATTATTTCTAGGTCTATTTTCTTCTTTTCCACTGTGGATAAAATCATAGAGTACATCAATATCTTCCCCTAGATATCCTCCGGGAGACCGAACAAGTCCGTTGGACCTGTAGTAATGATAATAGGAAGTATTGGGTGCAATTGGGATGATTGCCTCTAAGCCTTCAACACCCGTAGTAGCGGCTGCTAAGGGCAAAGTTCCATTATAAGAAGTACCCGTCATTCCTACTTTTCCTGTAGACCAAAACGCAACCACTTCTTCATCTCCTTCTCTAGAAGTATACCCCTTAGCTCTCCCATTTAACCAGTCGATTACAGCTTTTGGAGCCAAAGATTCATTATTGCCTCCTACCGTTGGAGCCCCATCTGAGAGACCCGTTCCAGGAGAAGATGAATGAACAACTACATACCCTCTTGGAACCCAAGTATTTATTTGAGAATTAGAGATGATGGGACGCTTACCAGTTCGAGTAACCTCCACGTGTACTCTTGGACTTGGTTGCATTCCAAGTTCATGTTTTACATCCCAAAATAATCCAGTAATATTACTGGCTGTTCCAGCATAATAAGGACTAGTTTCATAGACTACAGGGAGTTTTAATCCTTGTTCGGTTTGAGCGACTCTTGTCACATCTACATGCATTCTATCTTTTTTACCATCACCATCCGAATCAAAAGATGTTTCAACCCAAAGATCATGACGTATCCATTTTGTTTTGTCGTTAAATTCATCGACTATCTGGGCTTCCCCATTTTTAAAAATAGGACCTATTTTTTTTTGTGCATTAACAATGATTACACTAAAAAAAAGAATGAAGGCGATTGTTTTTCTCATGGTTTAAATTTTGTAATATAGTTAACAAATACTATGTAAAAGTACAAAACAAAAATAGGTACAAATGAGTTTCCATGATAAATTAAATGCTTACTTCCAATAAAATTGTATTTTTAAAAATATTTTAAAACATCAATCAATGCAGTCTCTAAGAAAAATTCTAACATTTACACTATTTTTTTCAATTTTTAACTCGTTTTCTCAGGTATATTTTTTTAAAGATAAGGCGCCTTTTGATTCAAAAATACCTACACCAGAGGAGTTTTTGGGTTACCCAATTGGAGAACAACACACAAGACATGATCAAATAGTTGCTTATTTGTATAAACTTGCTGAGCTTTCAGACAGAGCATCTATAGAAGTGTATGGATATACCCATGAAAAAAGAAAATTGGTAATGTTAAGAGTTTCTACTCCTCAAAATTTATCTGAATTAGAAAATATAAAAAAAGAACATTTACAGTTTGTAGATCCTTCTATGACTCCCGAAAATTATGATACAGTTCCTGTTTTTATTCAATTGGCATATAATGTTCATGGTAATGAGCCCTCTAGCTCAGAAGCTGCTTTATTAACAGCCTATACATTAGTGGCTTCAAATAGTCTAGAAGTTCAAGATTATTTAACCAATTCAATTATTTTTATAGATCCAACAATAAATCCAGATGGAAGAGACCGTCATACACAATGGGTAAATCAGTACAAAGGGCTCTCATTGGTTTCTGATAATGATGATGCAGAGCATAATGAAATGTGGCCTAGAGGAAGAACAAATCATTATTGGTTTGATTTAAATAGAGATTGGCTCTTGGCAGTTCATCCAGAAAGTCAAGGGAAATTAAAGTGGTACCATCAATGGTATCCAAATGTTGTCACAGATTTTCATGAAATGGGTACTAATAGTCACTTTTTTTTCGAACCTATGAAACCAAATGGTTCTAAGAACCCGATAATGCCCAAAGAGAACTATGAAGATTTAAATAATTTATTTGCTACCTATTTTGCTAAAACGATGGACGATATTGGTTCTTTATACTTTACAAAAGAACGATTTGATGGAACCTATCCTGGATATGGGTCTTCCTATCCAGATTTACAAGGAGCACTGGCTTTGTTATTCGAACAGGCAAGCTCTAGAGGGCATTTACAAGATACTGATTACGGTACAATTTCATTTCCATTTACCATTAGAAATCAGTATAGATCTAGTATTGCTACCATAAAAGCCGCTGTAGAAAATAGAGCAACTTTAAGAAAATATCAGCAAGATTTTTTCAAATCGGCTATTTCTAAAAAAGCAACATCTGGACTTGATGGATATGAATTTGGAGATATATACGATCAAAATAGAAACAAAGCATTTATAGACTTCTTATTAAAACATAAAATTAAAGTGTATGAAAAAGGAACCAAATATTATGTACCGTTAAAGCAAAAACAACACAGAATGGTGCAAACAATGTTTGAAACCTACAATCAATTTAGAGATAGTGTTTTTTACGATGCCTCTGCTTGGAGTGTTTCAAACTTTTACAATATGAAACCCAAAGGAGTAAAATCCTCTAAATATGGGAAAGAAATAACAACGAAAAATAATATAATAAAAACACCAACAATTGTTAAAACAATGTATGCTTATCTAGTAGATTGGGATGATTATAATGCTCCGGCAGCCTTAAACTATATCCAACAAAAAGGGATAAAAGTTTCTGCTGCTTTCAAGAAGTTTTCTGCTAATACAACAAATGGAAATAAAGCTTTTAATTACGGAACTATTATGATTCCGGTTAGTAAACAAAGTCTATCTTCAAATGAGATTTTTGAGATTGTTAAAGAAGCACACCAGAATTTTAATGTACCAATATATTCTACAAATACAGGGTTTAGTACAAAAGGAATCGACTTAGGAAGTAATAATTTTAGAAAAATTCAACAACCTAAAGCTGCCATGATTGTAGGGAATGGAGTTTCTTCATATGAAGCAGGAGAAGTATGGCATCTATTAGATACTCGAGTAAAAATGCCAATTACTAAATTACAGCTGCATAATTTTAATAGAATTTCTCTGGATAAGTATACCACCTTGGTAATGGTATCGGGCAATTATTCACAATTAGATTCTCTACAAATAAATAAAATTAAGCAATGGGTTAGTAAGGGAAATACTTTAATTACAATCGGGACGGCTTCTAAATGGTTGATAAATAAAAAAATAGTAAAAGAAAACCTTACAAAAGCTACCAACGAGAATACATCTAAAGATTCAAAACGATTGCCCTATGTCAATGCCCCAGAAAACATAGGGAGAGAACGCTTAGGAGGTGCTATTTTTGAGGTTGATTTAGATCTCACTCACCCAATAGGATTCGGTTACACAGATCTAAGACTCCCAGTGTACAAGAATAATACAGTATTTATGACACCCAGTAATAATTCTTATGCTACCGTGGCAAAATACACCGAAAACCCTCATATTGATGGATATATTTCATCAAAAAACCTCAATACATATTTAAAACCCTCAGCATCAATAATAGTAAGTCAAATTGGTAAAGGAAGAGCCATTTTATTTGCAGATAACCCAAACTTTAGAGGTGCTTGGTATGGGACAAATAAACTATTTTTAAATGCTTTGTTTCTTGGAAATCATATCTCTGTCCCTAAAGTCAGAAACTAACCCAAATACATATGAAAAAACAATTCACTTTCCTATTGTTTCTTATAGGAACAGCACTATTTTCTCAAGAAAGTTATCTTGGAGAAGGACCTTTTGATCAGTTAATTATAAGAGGAGTTACTCTTATTAATGGAGACGGTTCTCCACCTAGAGGGCCAGTAGATATTGTAGTTGAAGAGAATAAAATTGTAGCGATACAAGTGGTGGGGTACCCAGGAGTAAAAATAGAAAATCAGAAAAGACCAAAATTAAAAAAAGGTGGAAAAGAATTGGATGCTTCAGGGATGTATTTATTGCCTGGATTTATAGATATGCATGGTCATATTGGAGGGAAGTCTCAAGGAGCCGACCCTGCCTATGTTTTTAAGTTATGGATGGCTCATGGAATAACAACAATACGTCAACCCAGTGGGATCAATGCCAAAGAATTGAAACGTTTAAGCGCAAACAATAAAATAATAGCTCCAAGAATTTTTGATTATGTAGGATTTGGATCTGGTAGTAAAGAACCAATAACTACTCCTGAAATGGCAAGGGAATGGGTAAGAGACAATGCAAAAAGAGGTGCAGACGGAATTAAGTTTTTTGGTTCAGAACCAGAAATTATGAATGCTGCGATTGATGAAAATAAAAAATTAGGTTTAGGTTCCGCATGTCATCACGCTCAATTAAGTGTAGCAAGATGGAATGTATTGCATTCTGCCAGGGCAGGGCTAACTTCTATGGAACATTGGTATGGTTTACCGGAGGCTTTATTTAATGATAGAACTGTTCAGAATTATCCCTTAGATTATAATTATCAAAATGAACAACATCGTTTTGAAGAAGCAGGTAAGTTGTGGCAGCAAGCAGCAAAACCATTTTCGACTCACTGGAATAATGTCATGAATGAGTTGTTAGCGTTAGATTTTACGCTAGATCCCACATTTAATATTTATGAGGCTAGTAGAGATTTACAACGAGCAAGAAGAGCAGAATGGCATGAAATTTATACTTTACCGTCTCTTTGGAAATTTTATGAACCCAGTAAAATTTCCCATGGCTCTTATTGGCATTATTGGGGTACTGAGCAAGAAGTGGCCTGGAAAAAAAATTTTCAATTGTGGATGACATTTATTAACGAATATAAAAATAGAGGAGGACGTGTTACTGCTGGATCTGATTCTGGTTTTATTTATCAATTATATGGGTTTGCATACATACGTGAGTTAGAATTATTACGTGAAGCAGGATTCCATCCATTAGAAGTTATACGTTCTGCAACATTAAATGGAGCAGAAGCCTTGGGTTGGAGCGATAAAATTGGCTCTGTTCAAATAGGAAAATTAGCAGATTTTGTAATTGTAGAAGAAAATCCATTAAAAAATTTAAAAGTTCTTTACGGCACAGGGGCAATTAAACTAACAGACGATAATGAAGTAGTTAGAGTAGGAGGAGTAAAATATACGATTAAAGACGGAATTATATATGATTCAAAACGATTACTCAAAGATGTGAAAAAAATGGTAGATGCAGAAAAAAAAGCAACAAAATGGACATTAAAACAACCAGGAATAAAAGACTAGTCCATAAATTTTAATTTTTTGTGTAACACCTAACAAAATATCGTAAAATTAAACTAAATATTTATTCTAAAAAGAATGTATTTATAAGCTGAAAATATCTATTTAAAATCTTTAATTTTATTGGATGAGTAGCACTTTTGAGGGTCATTACTAGTATCAGATGCCTTATCATTTGTCAATACATATTGAGATATTCGACTATCAGTGTTATATTGTTTTAAAGTATTAAAATCTACTTCATAATTTTTATAATTAATATCTTTTATTATACCTGTTTGTACTATACCAAAACAAAGATTATTTTTTACTCGTTTAAAATTTACAGCGTTACCAATTGAGTATGAATTTTTAAAATTAGTAACCGATGATCTTGTAATAGCATCTTCATAATCTTTACCACTACAAATAAAAGATTCAGGTAAATAAACATAACAATTCAAATCATTATCTCCATTACAACTTGAACTTCTCATTACTTTATAAAATTTTATAAGGTTGTTAAATTTTGGTTTATTTTGTGTCCACTGGGTATTTTTATCATCAACAAAATTATAAGCAGTTTTAACATTATTTACATTCCAACGACCAAGATCTTTATTAAAAGATGAAGCTCCATAGAACATATTAGTCATATTTATAACATTACTAACGTCCCAATTACTTATGTCTTGGTTAAAAACTAATCCCTCTGAGTTTAAAATCTTAAATCTATGGGTATTAAATTCTGTTATTTTAAAATAAAACAGATGTGTCATGTCTATAACATTGCTAACATCCCAACTACCAATGTTTTGATTAAAAGCTATCGCATAAGAAAACATACTATTCATATATTTAACATTACTAACATTCCACCCACTAATATCTTGATTAAAAGCTAACGCATAAGAAAACATACTATTCATATTTTTGACATTACCCACATCCCAATTACCAATATCTTGATTAAAACTTGAACGCGAAAACATTCCCCTCATATCTGTTACATTACTCACATCCCAGTTTCCTAGATCTTGATTAAATCCTGGAGTTGGTGTTTTATTACCAATTTTCATTGTGTTTGAAAACATCAAACTCATTTTTTTTACATTAGAAACATTCCAGCTATTTAAATTTTGATTAAACGACCATGCTTGATAAAACATATTAGACATATCTTCAACCCTACTCACATTCCAATTACCAATATTTTGATTGAAGAATTTATTATCTCCAAACATACCGATCGTGGTTTCAACATTACTGACATTCCAATTGCTAATATTTTGATTGAAGATTGATTGAGCAAACATAAAACTCATATCAGTAACCTTACTTACGTCCCAATTACTGATATCCTTATCGAATAGTGAGCCCGAAAACATTCCCTTCATATTGGTAACATTGCTTACATCCCATCTTCCTATATCACCTATTTCTAGTAGATGTTTCCTCAAAGTCCCATTATCTATATACATCTGTATTAAATCGCTATTTTCAAACATATGGAACATGTATGACATATTGGAGACCTTACTTACGTTCCAGCTGCTTAAATCTTGTTTAAAAGAAGAAGATCCATAGAACATATTAGACATATCGGTGACATTACTAACATCCCATTTACTAATATCTGCATTAAAATGTTTTTTGTATTTTAAAGTTTTTGAAAAATTATGAACACTTTTAAACATCGATTGATTTGCAACATAAAATGAACACGGATCTAATAAATAATCAATACCTTTTTGTAGAATATTCACACTAACTTTTGAATTATCATAAGTATTTTCTAGATAATTTCCAGTAACCTCCAAATAAAAATCCTTATTAAGATCCATTAATAATGCCCTCCAAAACCCTCTAAGCTTAATGTCATTTTGACTGACTAGATTATCTAATAATTCTAACATATTAATATTTTTATTCTCTTTAATAGTAGTTAAAATTTTGATAACATTATTTTCAGCTTGTATATTTTTTTTAGATTTTTCTATACTCATTGCATTAAAAGCATTTTTCATATTTGTTACATTGCTTACATCCCAATCTGGCATAGCTCCATATTCACTAGAGCTACACATTCCGTCACCTGGGCTCATTGTTAAGCAAGTTTTAATGGCTTCTGAAAAATTATAATCTGTGATGGGAGTTTGAGAATAAGCGATAATGGTTATTACAAAGAATAAAGCGGTTAGTAAATTTTTCATCAAATTATTTTATTTAGTATAATTGTAAAAATACACTTTAAAATATTTTTTTACATATTTCTACGATATTTTCCACCAACTTCAAATAAAGCACTTGTAATTTGTCCTAGAGAACATACTTTGGTAGCCTCCATAATTTTCTCAAATAAATTATGGTTTTGCAGGGCAGTATCCTGTAAAATAACTAATTGACTAAAGACCTCTTCTTTCATAGTAATATTGAGATTCTCTTTTGTTTGAATTTGAAATTTCTTTTCTTCCTCTCTAGCTCTAATCACCTCCGAAGGAAGAATAGTAGGAGATCCTTTAGAGCTTAAAAAAGTATTAACACCAATGATTGGGAAATCACCATTGTGTTTAAGTGTCTCATAATACAAACTTTCTTCTTGAATTTTAGAACGTTGATACATGGTCTCCATCGCTCCTAAAACACCACCACGTTCTGTAATTCTATCAAATTCTTTTAAAACAGCTTCTTCAACTAATTCTGTGAGTTCTTCAATAATAAAAGATCCTTGAAGTGGATTTTCATTCTTAGTGACCCCTAATTCTTTATTGATAATTAATTGAATAGCCATGGCTCTTCTAACAGAATCTTCAGTTGGAGTAGTGATGGCTTCATCAAAAGCATTAGTATGAAGAGAGTTACAATTATCGTAGATTGCGTATAATGCTTGTAGAGTAGTTCTAATATCATTAAAATCAATTTCTTGAGCATGGAGGGAGCGCCCAGAGGTTTGAATATGATATTTGAGCATTTGAGCTCGGTTGTTTGCATGATACTTATATTTTAAAGCTTTCGACCAAATTCTACGAGCTACTCGACCAATGACTGCATATTCAGGATCGATTCCGTTTGAAAAAAAGAAAGATAAGTTGGGGCCAAATTCATTAATATCCATCCCCCTGGAAATATAATATTCAATATAAGTAAATCCATTGGCGAGTGTTAATGCTAATTGAGTAATTGGATTAGCCCCCGCTTCAGCAATATGATATCCAGAGATCGAAACTGAATAAAAATTACGCACTTGATGTTCAATAAAATATTCTTGAACATCGCCCATTAATCGCAATGCAAATTCTGTAGAAAAGATACATGTATTTTGTGCTTGATCTTCTTTTAATATATCAGCTTGTACAGTCCCTCGAATTTGTCTAAGGGTCTTATGTTTAATGGTTGCATACACATCAGCAGGTAGTATTAAATCACCTGTTAAACCCAATAATAAAAGTCCTAAACCATTGTTTCCTTCTGGCAACACACCTTGATATATAGGTCTTTCATAGCCCTTAGAATCATATACTTCTTTAAATTTTTCTTCAACTTTTTTTTCAAGGGAATGTTCTTTGATATACTTTTCGCAATTTTGATCAATTGCTGCATTCATAAAAAAACCAAGTAGCATGGGCGCAGGCCCATTAATGGTCATTGAAACAGATGTCATTGGGTCACTTAAGTCAAAACCTGAATATAATTTTTTAGCATCGTCTAAACAACAAATAGAAACACCTGCATTTCCAATTTTACCATAAATGTCGGGTCTGTAGTCAGGGTCATTTCCATACAAAGTGACAGAGTCAAAAGCAGTAGACAATCGTTTTGCATCCATTCCTAAACTTACATAATGAAAACGTCTGTTGGTTCGTTCTGGTCCACCTTCACCAGCAAACATCCTAGTCGGATCTTCACTAGTTCTTTTAAAGGAATACAAACCTGCAGTATACGGAAACTCCCCAGGAACATTTTCTTGTAAATTCCATTTTAATAAATCTCCCCATGCCTCATAGGTTGGAAGTATGATTTTTGGTATATTTAGATGAGATAATGATTTCGTATGCGTTTTTATTTTTATTTCTTTATTTCGTACTCTATATGAAAAGATTGGCTCTTTGTAGCGTTGAACTTTATTTTTCCATGTTAGAATGATATCCCAATTTAAGTGATCAAGATTCATTTTTTCTTTCTTAAATTGTGAGATTAATAATTTCAAAAATTCTAAATCCATCTCTTTAACAGTGGTTAAAATCTGATCTTCATCCAATCCGTTTTTAATCAAATTAACTTCAGAATTAGTAATAGATTCGATAGTTTTAGAGATACCAAATAACTTCTGAGCAATGGTTGTTTGATTAATCACTTTTTTATTGTAAGAGCGAATATTTTCTGAGATTTCAGATAAATACCGAGTTCTTGAAGGGGGAACAACAAATATCTTTTCAGACATTTTTTTTGTAATTTCAAATGTTGATTTAAAATCGACCCCATGGCTCTCGGCTAGTATCTCCATAATTGCTTTGTATAACAAATTTATCCCAGGATCATTAAACTGAGAGGCTATTGTTCCAAAGACAGGTAACTTATCCATTTTAACTTCCCAAAGCCCCTTGTTACGCATAAATTGTTTTTTAACATCCCTAACAGCATCAAGAGCTCCGCGTTTATCAAATTTATTGATGGCAACGATGTCAGCAAAGTCTAGCATATCAATTTTTTCTAATTGAGTGGCGGCGCCAAATTCAGGAGTCATTACATAAAGTGAAGTGTCTGAATGTTCTGTGATTTCAGTATCAGATTGTCCAATCCCTGAGGTTTCTAAAATGATTAAATCAAATTCAGCAGCTTTTAACACTTCCAGAGCGTCATTTACATATTTAGATAAGGAGAGGTTTGATTGACGGGTTGCTAACGAACGCATATACACCCTAGGGTTATTGATGGCATTCATTCGAATACGATCTCCTAATAAAGCACCTCCTGTTTTTCTTCTAGATGGATCTACTGAAATAATACCAATTGTTTTTTTAGGGAAATCGATTAAGAATCGTCTTACCAATTCATCAACTAGGCTAGATTTTCCTGCTCCACCTGTACCAGTAATTCCTAAAACAGGTGTAGTACATGTTTTATTCTTCTTGTGAATACTATCCATCGTTTCCTTAGCAACGTCTGGGAAATTTTCTACACATGAGATAATTCGGGCGATGTATCCAATTTCATTATGATTGATAGTTAAATATTCATTTGGTAAAACATCACCAATGGCATAATCAGATTTTTTTACTAAATCATTTATCATTCCTTGTAATCCTAATTCTCTTCCATCGTCAGGTGAGTAAATTCGTGTAATTCCATAGGTCATTAATTCGTTAATTTCTTTTGGAAGAATTACACCACCACCACCACCAAATATTTTAATATGACTAGCCCCTCTTTCTTTTAGTAGATCAAACATATATTTAAAATATTCGATATGACCTCCTTGGTAAGAAGTAATTGCAATTGCATGAACATCTTCCTGAATAGCACAGCTTACTACTTCTTCAACACTTCGATCATGCCCTAAATGAATAACTTCTACTCCTGTAGATTGAATAATTCTCCGCATGATATTGATGGCAGCATCATGGCCATCAAATAAAGATGTAGCCGTAACAATTCTAATTTTATTTGTAGGTTTGTAAGGAGTAGTTTGTTTCATGGCTGGAGGTTATTTGTTATCAAATATTAAATAATTATACGTAAAAATAATAATATTCGTAAAAAAAAGTGATTTAATATCATAAATTTTATGAAATTTAAAAAAGGAAACCTATTTTCTAAAAGATAAAGGAATTAACCACTTAAAAAATAATTATATTTGTTATTCTAATTAATTTTAATGCGAAGATGACCTTTAAAGAGCAAATACAACAAGGAATTCCAGATATTTTACCAAATATAAGAGCCTATGATACTTCAATAAATCACGCTCCTAAAAGAAAAGAGATTTTATCCGAAGAAGAAACAATCCTGGCTTTAAAAAATGCCTTGAGATATTTTGATCCTAAGCATCACGAAACCTTGTTTATTGAGTTTTCAGAAGAATTGCAAAAATACGGTCGTATCTATATGTATCGTTTTCGTCCAGATTATAAAATGTATGCCAGGTCTATTTCAGAGTATCCTGGTAAATGTGATCAGGCAAAGTCTATCATGTTAATGATTCAAAATAACCTAGATCCTATGGTCGCTCAGCACCCACACGAATTAATAACCTATGGAGGAAATGGTGCAGTTTTTCAAAATTGGGCACAATATTTACTGACGATGAAGTATTTATCTGAAATGACAGAAAAACAAACATTAGCTATGTATTCAGGTCATCCAATGGGTCTATTTCCATCAGGTAAAAAAGCACCAAGAGTCGTCGTTACCAATGGCATGATGATTCCTAACTACTCAAAATCAGACGATTGGGAAAAATTTAACGCGTTAGGAGTTACCCAATATGGACAGATGACTGCAGGGAGTTATATGTATATTGGTCCACAAGGGATTGTTCATGGAACTACAATTACAGTTTTAAATGCTTTTAGAAAAATAGGAAAGGATCCCAAAGGTAATTTATTTGTAACTGCAGGCTTAGGTGGAATGAGCGGAGCACAACCGAAAGCTGGTAATATTGCTGGTTGTATAACTGTTTGTGCGGAGGTTAATCCAAAAATAACACAAGTTCGTTTAGATCAAGGTTGGATCGATGAAATGATCACAGACATCGATGAATTGGTGTCTAGGGTTAAGAGTGCAAAGTCAAGTAAAGAAACCGTTTCTATAGCCTACCTTGGGAATATTGTAGATGTTTGGGAAACGTTTGACCATGAACATATTTTTATTGATTTAGGGTCTGATCAAACTTCATTGCACAATCCTTGGGCAGGAGGCTATTACCCTTCAGATATTACTTTCGACGAAGCAAATGTGATGATGGCAGACAATCCTTCATTGTTTAAAGAAAAAGTTCAACAAACCATCAGAAGACATGCAAAAGCTATTAATAATCATACGACAAAAGGCACCTATTTTTTTGACTATGGAAATGCTTTTTTGTTAGAAGCAAGTAGAGCTGGAGCTGATGTAATGGCTGAAAATAAAATTGATTTTAAATATCCAAGTTATGTACAAGATATTATGGGACCCATGTGTTTTGATTTTGGTTTTGGTCCTTTTCGATGGGTTTGTGCCTCAGGAAATGAAAATGATCTAGCACATACAGATAAAATAGCCTGTGAAGTTCTTGAAGAAATAAAAAAGAATTCCCCTTTGGAAATTCAACAACAAATGTCAGATAATATCCGATGGATAAAAAGTGCGAAACAAAATAAATTAGTTGTTGGTTCACAAGCGAGAATTTTATATGCAGATGCAGAAGGAAGAATTAGAATAGCTGAAGCTTTTAACAAAGCAATCAAAAAGGGAATAATTGGTCCAATTATTTTGGGAAGAGATCACCATGATGTTTCAGGTACAGATTCACCTTATAGAGAAACATCAAATATTTATGATGGTTCTAAATTTACTGCCGATATGGCCATTCAAAATGTTATTGGTGATAGTTTTAGAGGGGCAACTTGGGTTTCCATTCACAATGGTGGAGGTGTTGGTTGGGGAGAAGTAGTAAATGGTGGTTTTGGCATGCTTCTTGATGGATCTAAAGCAGCTGCAAAGAAACTAAAGTCTATGCTATTTTGGGATGTTAACAACGGAATTGCTAGAAGGAATTGGGCTCGAAATGAGGAAGCTACCTTTACGATAAAAAGAGCGATGGAATCAGAAAAAAAATTAAAAGTGACTCTACCTAATAAAGTAGACGAAGCACTATTTAAAAACTGAATATAAAATCAAATGTCATGAAAATTTTAAAATTATTTTTTATCACTACCTTATTTGTCCTCTCTTCATGTTCTACTGTTAGTGTTGTTTCTGATTATGATACCAAAGTAGATTTTTCAAAATATAAAACATTTGCTTTTTACAAAAAAGGAATCGACAAGGCCTCTGTATCCGATTTAGACAAAAAACGCATCATGCGGGCTATTGAATCAGAACTTGTCCTAAAAGGGTATACAAAGTCTAATAACCCCGATATTTTAATTAGTATTTTCACTAAATCCAGAGAACAAGTAAATGTGACTGATTCTAATATTGGTTTAGGTTTTGGATGGGGGTATAATCCTTGGTTTTTTGGGAGAACAAATCTAAATATAAATCAATATACAGAAGGAACCCTATTTATTGATTTTATCGATAATGAAAATAATGAACTTGTTTGGCAGGGAATCGGTTCTGGAGCATTAAAAATGAAAAACATTGAGAAGAAGGAAGCACGAATCAAAGAGTTTGTTAATGAAATCATTTCAGTCTATCCTCCAACATCAAAATAACTAAAATGTATTATTAGACCTTTTTATTATATTAGTAAAGATATGTATCACAAAAGAATAGAAATTTTAGAAGAAGACTTCTATCTTAACACACAAGGGTTTAGGGTCTTTACAGAAATCTACCACCTTAAGAGAGGGTATTGTTGTAAAAGTGCCTGTAAACACTGTCCTTATGGCTATGATAAAAATACAGATACTTGTCACTAATTTACTACTTGTTTGGTTATTGTATAGGTATTTTTCTTTTGAGAAAAAAAATTACCTTCTATTTTTGAAAATTAAATAATTAAACACCATGCGCTACTTATTTTTATTAATTTGTTGTTTTATTTCTTTATCCATTTTTTCTCAACAAAATATAGAAGATAATTTTGAAGGAGATGGAACAATTGCTGCATGGATTGGTGATGATTGTGGTGTGAATAGTTCCTACTCAAATCCTCATGTAGAAGGAATAAATACTTCAAATACAGTGCTCAAATACTCAGATTCGGGTGGGCAATATGCAAATGTTCGATTTGATACCAATGAAAACTTAGACCTATCAGTTAAAAACACATTTACATTCAAAATTTATGTCCCTTCGAATGGACTTACAGGTAATCAAACCAATAAGGTATCACTAAAGCTTCAAGACGGGAATTTAGCCCAGCCATGGTCTACCCAAAGTGAGATAATTAAATCTATAAGTTTAGATCAATGGCAAGAAGTTAGCTTTGATTTTGAAAATGACTCGTTTATTAATTTAACTCCAACATCTCCACCACCAACAACAAGAACAGATTTCAATAGAGTGCTTATTCAAGTAAACGGAGAAGATAACTATGATCATGTAATAGCTTATATAGATGATTTTATTTATGAAGAATCAACCTATTCAGAGCCAGTATTTACTACTTTAGTTTGGTCTGATGAATTTAATGGTTCTGGTGCAGTAGATTCAAATAAATGGCATCATCAGACTATCCCAATCATAAATGGGCAGGATTGGGCCAATGGAGAACTTCAACATTATACTGATCAAACAGCAAATTCATACGTGAGTAATGGGACTCTTAAGATTAGAGCCATTAAAGGTGATTATATCTTTAATAATGTGACAAAACCTTACACTTCAGCCAGGCTAAATTCAAAGGCAGTCTTTCGATATGGAAGAATCGATGTACGAGCAAAACTACCTGCAGAAGCAGGAACATGGCCAGCAATTTGGACTTTGGGAGCAAATATAAATGAACTAGGAAATTATTTTGGAAGCACTTATGGGAGTGTTGGATGGCCTTCCTGTGGAGAGATAGATATCATGGAGCAAAACGGATGGGATAAAACCAATCTTATAGGACATCTTCATTATACTAATGCCACTACAAATACCTATCAAAATGAAGGAAGTACAACGTATATTGCGAATTCTAGTGGTGAATTTCATGTCTATTCGCTCATTTGGACTCAGGACATCATTCAAATTTTACTAGATAATACAGTTTTTTTCGAAAAAGAAAACACTCAAGAAATCCCATATGACAATCAGCATTATTTATTATTAAACATAGCAATGGGAGGAAATTTAGGAGGTAGTATTCCAAGTGATTTTTTTGATGCAATTATGGAAATTGATTATGTTAGAATATTTGAAGAAAGTTCTTTAACCTCTTCAACGATTGCCCCTGAAGATATTATTGTTTATCCAAATCCAACAGAGAATATTGTAGCTATCAAAATTCCAGCCTATTTAGTTGGAACAAACGCTGTAATATATTCTCTTCTTGGTCAAGAATTAGACATGTTTACGATAGACTCTAAAGAAACTTCATTGGACATGTCACTATACGATTCAGGGGTTTATTTCTTAAAGTTTGAATCTAATTTAGGGGTGACGACCAAGCAAATCATTAAGAAATAAAAATTTTCTATCCTTTCTTTTTTAACCAGTCCTTTATTGTGAATAGATATTTATAAGTCATTTATAGACAATCCCTTTTTGAAAATGGAAAATAAAGTATAAATTGATTATTTTTAGGTAAATTATTATCGGCTTTTACCCTTACTAAGACAGTTGTTACAATAATTATATTTTTTAAAATCCCCCAACTATGAAATTAAGTAAATTTATAATTCTCTTATGTTTAAATTTTAATATAATTAATGGATTTTTCCCTTATCAAAAACCCACAACTGACCAGGAGAGTATAAAAAATTTAACAGACAGTATTTTTAATAAAGAGAAATTAAAAACAGAAATCGATTTTTTATATTTTATTGCAAACTGGGAAAAATTAGTCAAACAAAAAGAGATAGCACCCACAGGGGAAGATTATAAAAGAGTTGCGATTGGGTACGCTAGCCTTCGTAAGGCAAAAAAATCTGCCCTATATCTAAAAAAATACATTAATAAACAACATGATATTGATATTTTAAATCATCAGGCCTTTTTAAATGTTTCTGATACCGAAGAATTTAAAAATATCTTGAAACAATATAAACCGACCATTAATGGTTGGGTCTTATTTTTCTTCTCTGTTGGTATAGTTGGAGTGTTTTTATCGATTATTATAAGCTTAAGAAGAAAAAGTGATGTCTGCTCTAATTTACTGATAAGTTTATTTGTTTTTTTTCATTCCCTATTCATCATTCATTTAAGCCTTTTCTTATCTAGGTATGAGTATGAAACCCCACACTCACTTTATTTTTCTGCATTATTTCCTTTTTTATACGGTCCTCTATTATTTTTTTATTTAAAAAGAATTTTAGAAAAATACATCTTAAAAAAAAGAGATCTATTGCATTTAATTCCTTTCATCATTTTGTTAATTTATTTAATACCCATTTATTCAACTTCAGCTGAAGAAAAATTAGAGGTATTACTTACTGTAGGCAAAACATATCCAGTGTTGTTTCAATGGATTCTTATTACCCAAATATTTTCATTAACTGTTTATGCATTTTTGATTTTTAAAATCTATAAAAATAATTTGCAAAACCCAGTTAATACTCATCTTCCTCAAATAAGAAGATGGCAAAGGAATTTAATGATATTTTATGTTTTCTATGTTGTTTTCTTTGTGACTTATGCAATGGTTTTAATGAATATTATAGCATTTCATGATTTGATCTACTTCAAAATGTTTTCAATATCATTGATCATTTTATACATCAGTTATATTGCCTACGATAAACCAATATTTTTTGATAAGAACTGCTTGTTTGGGAATATTGGAGGGTCAAAATATCAAAAATCAGGATTAACAAAAAGTTATTCTATCGAACTAAAAAATCAATTGCTTATTATGTTTCAAGAACATAAAATATTCAAAGAAAGTAATTTATCATTAGACACCTTAGCAGAAAAAATGTTATCGACTCGACATAATATTTCGCAAGTTATCAATGAGCATTTTGGGATGAGCTTTTTTCATTTTGTTAACAAGTATAGAATTGGAGAAGCAATTGAGATTTTAGATCATGATGTTCATAGAAAACTACATATAATAGACATTGCCTATGATGTAGGTTTTAATAATAAAGTCACTTTTAACAAGGCTTTTAAGATCATAACCAACATGACACCTACACAATATATAAAGAATTTAAGAGGTAAGAATAACCTAAAAAGTAATGAGTAAATAATTATCGGTAAAGGTAAACCCTTACAAGAATTAACTGCTATTAGTTAGGTAAAGTTTTTTTTTATAGGCTGTATAAATAGATTGTATAGCATACTGTTGGTAAATCACTTTTAAAAGGTTAAAATAAATCAACAAATTATATGACTTTTTGTACGGACTTAATTCAAAATAAATGTTTAATTAAATGACAAGTATGGAAGTAAAAAAATTATTTTTAATGCTATTAGTAGCTTTGATTGCGCAGGTATCATTTGCACAAGAAAAGACTGTCTCTGGTACAGTATCTGACAGTTCTGGTAGTTTACCGGGAGTAAGTGTAATTGTAAAAGGCACAAGTTCAGGAGCTGAAACAGATTTTGATGGAAAATATTCTATCAAAACAAAAGCTGGTGACATTTTAGTTTTTAGTTACCTAGGATACAAGACTGTCGAAAAAACTGTTGGTACTTCCAACGTTATCGATGTGACACTTGTTGAAGGTGGTGAGATTTTAGATGAAATCATCGTTACTGCACAAGGGATTAAAAGAGAGAAAAAGGCATTAGGATATGCTGTAAGTGAAGTGAAGTCCGAACAATTAGAACAACGTTCTGAGGGAGATATCGGAAGACTTTTAACAGGAAAGGCCTCTGGGGTAAACATCCAAACTCAAAGTGGTGTTTCTGGATCTGGAACAAGTATCCTTATTAGAGGTATGAGTTCATTTAGTGGATCTAACCAACCTTTATTTGTTGTAGATGGTGTTCCTTTTAGTAGTGACACTAACGCTCAAGGTAATTTTGTTGATGGGAATAATGGTTCTAGTCGTTTTCTAGATATCGATCCAAACAATATTGAGAGCGTAAACGTTTTAAAAGGATTAGCTGCTGCAACCCTCTATGGGACACAAGGACGAAATGGTGTGATCTTAATCACAACAAAGACAGGTTCTTCGGGTCGTAGTGCTAGCAAACAAGAAATTACTGTAAGTTCTTCAGTATTTTTTAATGAAATTGCTTCCGTAGCCGATTACCAAAATGAATATGGTGGTGGTTTTGATCAAGCATTTGGATGGTTCTTCAGTAACTGGGGACCTTCATTTAATAGAGATGGTCCAGGTGGATGGGGAAGCAGTTCTGCATTCGATTCTAATGGAACATTAGAGCATCCATATTCTACTGCATCAGCAGCAACAGGAATTCCTCAAGCATTTCCAGAATTTGCTGGAGCAAGATATGAGTGGAGACCTTATAACTCTGTTGGAGATTTCTTTAGAACTGGTGTTGTAAAAAGTAATAACATCAATATCCGTTCTTCATCAGAAGATGGTAAAGTAAATTACAATATTAACTATGGTAGCTTAGATGATGAAGGATTTACTCCTGGAAACTCTGTGGGTAGAAATACCTTGAGTATTGGTGGTAATGCAAAATTATCGAATAAGTTCTCTATAAGTGGTACAATGAATTATGCAAGAACTAACTTTAAATCACCTCCAGTAGCTGCAAGTTACGGAAGTAATGTAGGGGGATCAAATGCATCAATTTTTGGTAACTTATTCTACACACCTAGAAGTGTTGATTTAATGGGGCTTCCTTTTCAGAACCCTGTAACAGGAGAATCTGTTTACTACCGACAAAATAATAGTATCCAACATCCATTATGGACTGTAGCCAATGCAGGGAATACGCAGCTTACAAACAGAGTGTTTGGTAATGCAGCAATTACTTATGCATTGAATGATAATATCAATCTTAATTATCAGTATGGTTTTGATACTTATAGTGAGAACAACTCTAATTTCTCTAATAAAGGAGGAAAAACAGGAAGTGTTGCCAACCAATCAGGAGTTTATGATACTTGGAACAACACAAACACAATTAGCAATCATAAAGTAACTGTAGCAGGAAGTTATGATCTTTCAGAAGATTTTGATTTAAACTTTACTGTAGGTGCTGATTCTAGAAGAGATGTGTTTGACAGAAGTGGTGTTTCTAGTACAGGACAACAAGTATTTGGTGTTTTAAGACACTTTAACTTTGCAGTACAAGACGAGATTCAAGTTTTCCAAGAAAGAAATATTGTTGGTGCATTTGGACAAGCAGATCTTGGTTATAAAGGCTTAGCTTTCTTAACCTTAGCCTCTCGTACAGACTGGGTATCTAACTTAACACAAGAAAACAGATCGATTACATATCCTTCGGCGAGTATTTCTTTCCTTCCTTCGAAAGCATTCGAATTTATAAAGGAAAGTGATTTTGTCAACTTCTTAAAAGTTAGAGCTGGATATGGTACTTCTGCAAGTTTTCCAACAGGATACCCTATTGCTTCTACGTTAAGTTTAAATACACAAGCTTTTAATACAGATCAAGGGGTAGATATTGTTACCAATACATCAAGTAGTTTCCTTGGAAACCCTAATTTAAAGCCTGAAAGATTGGACGAATTAGAATTTGGAGTTGAAGGTAGTTTCTTAGACAACCGTATCTCTTTAGACCTATCTGTTTATAAAAGAATCACCAAAGATTTAATTGTTGATAGACCGCTTGATCCTTCTACTGGTTTTGATAATACACAAACCAATGTTGGAGAGATTCAAAATGATGGTATTGAAATTGATTTAACCTATGATATCTTCAGAAATGATGGAGATGGATTTAACTGGTCTACAAACTTTAACTGGTCTACCAGTGAAGCAATTGTTACCGATTTAGGATTAGATACTGATATCGTTGTATATGCTGGATTTACAAACAGAGGTAATGCAGCAATTGAAGGAGAATCTTTAGGAACTATGATTGGTTCTGCTATTGCAAGAGACGATAATGGAAACTTTAGAGTAAATGGTTCAGGAAGTTATGTAATTCAAAATGGAAACAACATTATTGGAGATGCAAACCCTGATTTTACCCTAAACATAGCAAATTCAATTTCTTATAAGAACTTCTCTTTAGGATTCTTATTTAACTGGATTCAAGGAGGAGATATGTATTCTCAAACAATTCAAACCTTATTAGGTAGAGGAGTTGTAAGTCAGCCAGGAGTTGATAGAGCCAATTCTTTTATCTTACCAGGGGTTAATCCTGCTGGAGAAACAAATACAACTCAAATCAATAACTCAACATACTACTTCTCTAACGTATTATACGGACCAGATGAAATGGGAGTTTATGATGCCACTGTATTCAGATTACAGGAACTTTCTTTAGGATATGCTCTTACTGATGAAATGTTAGAGAAAACTCCTTTTGGAACATTAAGTGTTACGCTTTCAGCGAACAACTTATGGTTTCATACACCAAACATGCCTGATAACACCAATTTTGATCCTAATGTTGCAGGGTTAGGTGTTGGTAATGGTAGAGGTTTTGAATATTTGAATGGACCTAGTTCAAGAAGATATGGAATTTCAGTGAAAGCTTCTTTCTAACATAAAACGATTTATATTATGAAAAAAATAAACAATTTAATTAAAATGTTAGTCTTATGCGGAGGATTATTCTTCGTATCGTGTGAGACAACTAATTTGGATTTGACAGAAAATCCAAATGCACTAGCACCTGAGCAGGCAGATCCAGATTTCTTTCTAAATGCAATCCAAATTAATTTTGCATACTTAACAGAAAGTTTTGGAAATACTGCAGGAGCAGTGACCCGAATAGACTATATGAGTGGTAGAGATTATACCAATGCCTATTCACCTTCAAACTTTGATGGACGATGGAGTTCTGCATATCAAACAATTATGTTAGATATCAAACAAATGAATGCCATTGCTGATGCAAGTGGACTAACTCGTCACAAAGCAATTGGTCAGGTAATTCAAGCTCATATCATGATGACCTTAGTAGATTTCTTTGGAGACATTCCTTATACAGAAGCGTTACAAGGAGCTGATAACTTAAACCCTGTTGCAGATTCTGGAGCAAGTGTTTATGCAGCAGCTTTAGGATTATTAGATGATGCCATTACAAACTTTAATGGAGATACATCTGCAAACCCTGCTTTAGATATGTATTATGATGGAGATTGGACTGCTTGGACAAAAGCTGCCAATACCTTAAAGATGAAAGCATATATGGCTACCAGATTGGTAGACGGAAGTGCTGTAGCAAACTTTAATGCTATTGTAGCCTCTGGAAACTACATCTCGACGAACGCTGATGATTTCCAATTCAAATGGGGAACCAATGAGGTACAACCAGATTCTCGTCATCCAAGATATAGAAGTAATTATACTGCTACAGGTGGTGGATCTTATATGTCTAATTCTTTAATGGATTATATGAGAGGTGGATTTGATGGTGGTTATGATATTGGTGGTGGAGTTTTTATTGGAGACCCACGTATCATGTTCTATTACCACAGACAAACGAATCCAACTCCTGGTATTGATGGAGCAGCACCTGATGAAGAAGTATTAGAATGTGGGTTACAAAACCCTCCTGCGCACTATGCAGGTTATATATTCTGTGCAAACCCACAAGGATGGTGGGGTAGAGATCATGGAAATGACAATGGAATTCCACCAGATGGATTCTTAAGAACCTTGGCTGGAGTATATCCTGCTGGTGGTAAATTAGATGACTGGTCGTATGGAGGACAACAGAATGGAGCTGGTTTTGGTGGTAATGGAATTACCCCTATCATGTTAGCTTCATGGACAGACTTTATGATAGGTGAAGTTGAACTGGCTGTTAACGGAGACGAGGCTGCTGCTAAAGCTGCTATGTTCGCTGGAATGGCAAAGTCTATGGATAAAGTAACTAACTTTTATCCTAGAACTGACAGATTTGATGGAATCATGGACTTCTATTTCGGAGGTTTAGACCAAGTAATTAATGATTTCTATCTTAGAACTAGTGATGAGTGGGATGCTGCGGCTGATAAAATGAATGTCTTAGGGATGCAATATTTTGTTGCTCAATACGGAAATGGACTGGATGCTTATAACTTCTATAGAAGAACAGGATATCCAACAACCTTACAGCCTAATATTGAGGCAAATCCAGGTGGATTTATCCGTTCATTCTTTTACCCTGCAAATCATGCAAATACAAATTCAAACATCACTCAAAAAGATGGTGTAGGGGTTCAAGTATTTTGGGATACGAATCCTGCATCTCCTGGTTTTCCAGTTGCTAATTAATAATATTTAAATACTAAAAAATGAAAAAACAAATAAATAAAGTAGTCATTTTATTGCTCTCTGTTCTTGTACTTAACAGTTGTGAGAGTGACGATAAAGCTATTGACTTAGTCTTTGACGGTGTAAGTTATGGAGCTGTTCTAAGAACCTTAGATGTTCCAGGAAAAAGCTTTAACCTTTCAGATCTTAACTCTGCTTTTTCTGTAGTTGTTGAAGAGCAAGACGAAGAATACGGAGCCTTATTATCTGAGGTGGATGTATATGTTTCTAAAGATGGAAATGAAGCTAAGGTAAATACGATCCCTGCAAGTGCTTTTACAACAGGAGACAAAGGATTGCCTGTAACTACTATTTCAGTAACATTTGGTGAAACATTAACGGCTTTAGGCTTGCCTGTGCCAAGCGGTCCAGGAGATGTTTTTGGGATTCGTTTATCTCTTAAATTAACAGACGGTAGAGAATTTTCAGCTGCGAGTAGTAGTGGAAGTTTACAAGGGTCTTACTTCTCTTCTCCATTTGTATACAGTTCACCAATTTTATGTACTCCAAAACCAGGAGATTATGTAATTGACATGCAAGATTCTTATGGAGATGGATGGCAAGGTGACGGGATCAAAGTAACCTTAACCGGTGGTCCATCTGATGGATCTATAGTTTACATCGATATGTTAAGTTCATATTCTGGTGGACCACCATGCTGTACTTGGACAGATTTCTCTCAAGTCTTAAATGTTCCTGATGGAACAGAAGGGTTTACTTGGGAGTATACTGGAGATTCTTATCCAGGTGAGGTGTCTTTCCAAATCTATGCACCAGA
>JBELHH010000025.1:0-42585 GCA_042091515.1 Flavobacterium sp.
TCTTTCCGCAGCCACTTATGACGGAAATATAACTGTTTCTTCAACTGGTGTAACTGACGAACTTATCGCTGTTAATGGAAATGCATATGGAGCAGCTACAAATAGTTTGGTAATCACTGGAGCATATGATGGGCCTTTATCAGGAGGTACACCAAAAGGAATAGAATTATATGTTTTACAAGATATTCCAGATTTGAGTTTATACGGAATTAGTTCTATAACTAATGGACAGGGGTCCTCTTCAGGCAATGTGGAGTATAATTTCCCAGCTGATGCAGTAACTGCGGGAACATACATATATCTTGCAACCGAGTCTTCACAGTTTACCACATTTTTTGGAATAGCCCCAACTTACACCAATGGAGTGGTTTCAATAAACGGGGATGATTCAATAGAACTGTATGAAAATGGTCAAATTATAGATACATTTGGAGATGTTGACACAGATGGTTCTGGCGAAGCTTGGGATTATTTAGATGGGTGGGCATACAGAAATTCAAATACTGGTCCAGAGGGCACTACATTTACCCCTACAAATTGGAGTTATAGTGGAGCTAATTCCTTTGATGGGGAATCAGACAATGCATCAGCAACTTTACCGTTTCCAATTGGGACATATTCAAATACAACAGCTTCTGTTGGTGATAATTCCATAGCAGGTTTTGGAGCCTATCCAAACCCAGTTAAAAATGCTCAATTGACTATAAGTACATTAAGTACTGATGTAAAATCTATAGCTATTTTTAATGTCTTGGGAAGAAAAGTATTTAGCCAACGTTTTTCTTCTATGAACAAAACAATAGACCTTACTGGAATTGCTTCAGGAATCTATATTTTAAAAGTTTCTGAGGGGAGTAATTCGGCCACAAGAAAATTGATTATTGAATAATAACCCTGTTTTAAAAATATTAAAAAAGCCTCGAATTTTCGAGGCTTTTTTTATTTTTACTAAATTTATGACAAAGATTGTCATATGAATTTAAAAATAAAAGTAAATAATGTCTTGTTTTTAGATATTGAAACGGTTCCTCAAAAAGAATTTTGGGCTGATTTGCCTAAGACGACAAAAGAATTATTTGCTAAAAAAACAGCCTACCAACGAAAAGAACAGATTTCTCCTGAAGATTTTTACAGAAGAGCAGGTATTTGGGCAGAATTTGGAAAAATTATCTGTATTTCTGTTGCCTATTTTTCAGAAAAAGAAAATAAAAAAAATTTACGAGTAACCTCTTTTTTTGGAGACAATGAAAAGCAACTCTTGCTTGATTTTAAAAAGCTATTAGATACCCATTTTAATAAAACAAATCATCTTTTATGTGCACACAACGGAAAGGAATTTGATTTTCCATACATCGCAAGAAGAATGATTATTCATCAGATAGAATTACCTGCTAAATTAAATTTATTTGGCAAAAAACCATGGGAAGTACCTCATTTAGATACACTAGAATTATGGAAATTTGGAGACTATAAACATTATAGCTCGCTTCAGTTATTAACCTCTATTTTAGGAATTCCATCTCCTAAAGATGATATAGATGGGAGTGAAGTAGCCCATATTTATTATAAAGAAAATAATATACAAAGAATTGTCAGTTATTGTGAAAAAGATACAATTGCTGTTGCTCAGCTCATCATGCGCTTCAACAACGAAAAATTAGTTCTAGAAAAAGATATTGTGAGAGTTTAATCATCTAATTTCATTGAAATTTCTAACCATCTTTCTTCTTTTTCTTCAAGAGAAAGAATTACCTCTTGTAATTCCTCTGAGGCTTTAGTTATTTCATCTTGACTCATATCTTCTTTTACAAAAGACTCTTCAATAGAGCTCTTTCGACGACCTAATCGTTCAATTTCTTTTTCTAAAGAGCCAAATTCTCTCTTTTCTTCATAGGTTAAAATCGCTTTTGTAGAGGACTTTTTAACTTGTTTTATTTTAGTTTTTATTCTTATTTCTTTTGGCTTAGAATCTTCGTAAATTCTAAAGTCTGAATAGTTACCTGGGAAATTCTCAACCACTCCATCACCTCTAAAAACAAACAACGAATCAACAATTTTATCCATAAAATACCTATCATGAGATACAACAATCAAATTTCCAGGGAAATCTAATAAAAAACTTTCTAAAACATTAAGAGTTACAACATCCAGATCATTAGTGGGCTCATCTAGAATTAAAAAATTTGGATTTTGAATTAAAACCGTACAGAGATATAATCTCTTTTGTTCCCCACCACTTAGTTTTTCGACATAATCATATTGTTTTTTCCTGTCAAAAAGAAAACGCTCTAATAATTGAGAGGCAGAAATTCTTCTGCCTTTAGTTAAAGGAATTTCTTCTCCAAACTCTTTAATAACCTCAATAACTTTAATACCTTCTTTTACAACAATTCCTTTTTGAGTATAATATCCAAACTTTACTGTATCGCCAACAACAACTTTCCCTGCATCAACCATGTCCTGGTTTGTTAAGATATTTAAGAAAGTAGATTTACCAGTACCATTTCTTCCAATGATACCAATACGCTCTCCTTTTTTAAAAACATAATCAAAACCCTTAAAAATAGTCAAATCACCAAATGATTTCTTTATGTTATGAAGTTCAAGGATTTTACTTCCTAGTCGTGCCATATTAATTTCTAATTGAACGGTATGGTCTTGTCTTCTTTTATGTGCTTTTTCTTTTATTTCATAAAAGTCATCAATTCTAGATTTGGACTTTGTTGTTCTTGCTTTTGGTTGCCTTCTCATCCAATCAAGCTCTTTTTTAAAAAGATTTTTAGCTTTATTAACAGCGGTAGTTTCTTGTTCAATTCTCTCTTCTTTTTTCTCTAGATAATAAGAATAATTCCCTTTGTATTTATAAAGCTTTCCATGATCTAATTCTAAAATCTCATTACAAACACGTTCTAAGAAATAACGATCATGAGTTACCATGAATAAGGTTATTTTTTCCTTTTTAAAATAACTTTCTAACCATTCAATCATTTCTAAATCTAGATGGTTAGTTGGCTCGTCTAAGATGATTAAATCAGGCTTATTTATTAATAAAATAGCTAGACTTAACCGTTTTTTTTGACCTCCAGAGAGTGTTTTTACTTTCTTGGATAAGTCTTTTAATTTTAGTTTTGTAAGAACAAGCTTATATTGAGTTTCAAAATCCCATGCATCGTGCTGATCCATTAAATCAAAAGCCTTTTGATAGTTTTCTGAATCATTTGGACTTTCTAAAGCTTTTTCATACAGTTTTATAATCGGTAAGATTCTATTTTCAGTCGCAAAAATTGTTTCTTCAATGCTGAGATCGTTATTAAAAGTTTGATTTTGAGACAGATAGGCAGTTTGTATGTCCTTTCTTTGAATCACCTGCCCTCCATCAGAGCTATCTAACCCAGCAATAATATTGAGTATTGATGTTTTTCCAGTTCCGTTTTTTGCAACAAAAGCAATCTTTTGGTCTTTATTAATTCCAAATGAAATATTCCTAAATAAAGTTCTGTCTCCATAGGTTTTAGAGATATTTTCAACTGAAATATAATTCACAAAAAATAATTTTAACAAAGGAACTAAAAATACTTGAGTACAACACTAGTGTTATCTTCTTTCTTTTTAGTGTATGTGATTTTTTCTTGTCTCATTTAATAATAATAATAGTACCACTAAAATAAATTTAAAGATTATTAACAAAAGGAAAAACCCAGAATGTTTTTCTGGGTTTTGACTCAGTCTTACTGAGGGTGGGAGATGTAAATGTTTATTTAACAGGTTTATATAAAGAAGTTAAAAATATTAAAACTGTTTCTCTTAAAGTAATTTTTTACTATTTCAAAAGAATAAGACATTATTATATGAAAATAAAAAAACATTTACGCGTTAAAAATAATAACAAAAAAAACACTCTACAATACCCATAATTAGCAAATTTTTTCACTCCCCAAAAAAGGGAGTTAGAATTAGTTTTCACTCTATATCAACCAAAAATTTAGTTAGGTTCGCAGTTAAAAAAGTATCTTTACATGAATAGATATGTTAAAGGTAAATCAACTTACAATAAAATTCCAGTCCAATACTCAAGTGAGTACTGTGGTTAATGATATTTCTTTTCTGGTAAAAAAAAATAAAATTTTAGGAATTGTTGGAGAATCAGGGAGTGGAAAATCTGTAACATCATTAGCTATCTTAGGATTATTGCCCAAGAACTCAATGATTAGTGGGGAGATTTTATATGAGGGAAAAGATCTACTCAAACTTTCAAACAAAGAGTTTCAAAAAATAAGAGGCGCTAAAATAGGAATGATTTTTCAGGAACCTATGAGTTCTCTTAATCCAACAATTACCTGTGGCATACAAGTTTTTGAAATTTTAAAACAACATACCAACCTTACTAAAAAAGAAATTTATAATGAGGTAATTTCTCTTTTTGAAAGCGTAAAATTGCCAAACCCCAATAGAATTTATAATTCATACCCTCATCAAATAAGTGGTGGACAAAAACAACGAGTAATGATTGCAATAGCGATTGCTTGTAAACCAAATTTGTTAATTGCAGATGAACCTACAACAGCTTTAGATGTAACAGTTCAAAAAGAAATAATACGACTCTTAAAAGACTTACAAAAGAGAAATGGAATGGGAATTATTTTTATTTCTCATGATTTACCATTGATCTCAGAAATTGCGGATGACGTTCTAGTAATTTATAAGGGTGATATTGTTGAAAAAGGATCCGCGATTGAAGTTTTTAGAAATCCGAAGAATAATTACACTAAGGCACTTATTAATTCTAAACCTAGTTTAGAATTGCGATTAAAAAAACTTCCAACTTTAGATAGTTTTTTAAAAGAAAAAGAGACTCCTAAAATATATTCTAAAACAGAAAGAGAAAAATTCCATAAAAAATTATACGCCTCCAAACCACTATTAGAAGTTGTTGAATTAAAAAAATATTTTCATAAAAAATCTTTTTTTCACACCTCCTCGATTAAAGCAGTGGATACTGTTTCATTTAAATTATATGAAGGAGAAACTTTAGGGTTGGTTGGTGAGTCAGGTAGTGGTAAAACGACTCTTGGTAGAACAATTTTACACCTAGAAAAGGTGACATCCGGAGAAATATTTTACAAAGGGAAAGATATAACAAATGTTTCTAAAGGTGAATTGAAAAATTTGAGAAAAGAAATTCAAATTATTTTTCAAGATCCATTTTCTTCACTGAATCCAAGAATTTCAATTGGAAATTCAATTTTAGAACCAATGACAGTTCATAACATAATGAATTCTCATGAGGAAAGAAAAACTCATGTTTTCGAACTATTAAAAAAAGTTGGTTTAGAGGAGTATCATTTCAATAGATTCCCTCATGAATTTTCCGGAGGGCAAAGACAAAGAATAGGGATTGCAAGAGCCATTGCAATACAACCAAAATTAATTATTTGTGATGAATCTGTTTCTGCACTGGACGTTTCTGTTCAAGCTCAGGTACTTAACTTACTTAATGATTTAAAAAAAGTATTTAATTTTTCGTATATCTTTATTTCACATGACCTCTCTGTAGTGAAACATATGTCGGATCAATTAATGGTTATGAACCATGGTAAAATTGAGGAAATGGGAGATGCAGATAAAATTTATGATGCACCAACATCAAGCTATACAAAAAATTTAATAGAGTCAATACCAAAGGGGATTTAATAATTTTCATTCGTAAAAATCACTTAATTAATACTATATTGCAGTAGCAAAAAAAGTAAAAAATCAATATATGAAAATCATCGTTCCTATGGCAGGAATTGGTTCTCGATTGAGGCCACATACCCTTACAGTTCCTAAACCTTTAACAGTAATTGCAGGGAAACCTATTGTGCAAAGATTAGTAGAAGATATTGCTTCAGTAGTTAATCAACCCATAGACGAAATAGCTTTTATAATTGGTCCTACAGCAAAAGGATTTCCTGCTAATACAAAAAATAAATTATTAAATATTGCTGAAGGATTAGGTGCAAAAGGATCTGTGTATGTTCAGCATGAAGCATTGGGGACTGCACATGCAATCTTTTGTGCTAAAAAATCATTAATTGGCCCTTGTGTGGTTGCCTTTGCAGATACATTATTTAAAGCAGACTTTAGGTTAAATTCTGAAGCTGATGGAGCAATTTGGGTAAAGCAAGTTGAAGACCCTTCTGCATTTGGTGTTGTCAAATTAGAAGATGGATTTATTAGTGATTTTATTGAAAAACCAACAACATTTATTTCAGATTTAGCTATTATTGGGATCTATTATTTTAAAGATGGAGATAAACTATCTAGAGAAATAAATTCTCTGATAGAGAATGATATCAGACCTTCAGGAGAATTTCAACTAACGGATGTTTTAGAAACGTTAAAGGAAGAAGGAGCCAAATTTATTCCAGGAAAGGTTGATGTTTGGATGGATTGTGGTAAAAAAAACCCAACGATAGATACGAATAAAAAAATACTTGGGTTTGAGTATGATAATGGGACTAATTTAATTGCTGACTCTGCAGTGCTGAAGAATTCTGAAATAATTCAGCCATGTTATATTGGAGAAAATGTAGTTTTAAAAAATACTACAATTGGACCTTTTGTTTCAATTGGAGAGAATAGTTTGATTGAAGACTCAATAATTAGTAATTCATTGATTCAAACAAATGTTAAAATTTCCAATGCTCATTTAGAAGAAGCAATGATTGGTAACTATGCCAAGTACAATGGGAATTATACGTCCGTTAGTATTGGTGATTATTCAGAACTGACATAAATTATATGTAAATGATTAATAGGACTGTGCTTATTATCTCAATTGGGCTCATGTGCAATCCTTTTTATTTTTTTTCGCAGGATAGTATTACACCTGCCATAGACGTGACTGAAAAGAATCAACTAAAATTTCAAGAATATTTTTTTAAAGCACTTTCAGAAAAAGCCATTTCAAATTATAAAGCATCAATTCAAAATTTAGAACTCTGTACTACAATAGACCCTGAAAATAAAACAGTTTATTTTGAATTGTCTAAGAATTATTTATTGTTAAATAAAACGATAGAGGCGAAACAATATATAGAAAAAGCATTGATTATAGAACCAACCAATATATGGATGCTGCTTCATTTGGTCTCAATTCAAAAAAAAGATAGAAATTTCAATGAAGCAATTAAGACTTTAATCAAAATTAGTCAACAAAACCCAAGTTATAAAGAAGAACTAATTCGGCTATACTATTTAAATAAAGAATATTCTAAAGCGTTACAGTTATTAGACAGTATAGAAAAACAAAAAGGGTTGCCTAAAAGTTTAAAACAATTAAAACAGAATTTAGAGCTTAGAAAAACAAATACACTAAATAAAGAACTCAAAGATGATTTACCAAGTTTAATTTCTGATTTTGAGGAAAATAGAACTTCCTTTCTCTTATTAAAAAAAATCCTTGAAATAGCAATTAAAACCGATAAAGTATTGTTTTATAAATACAGCCAGTTAGCTATTGATCTTTTTCCAGCTCAGCCTATAGTATATATGTACAGAGGAGAGGCATTGGATATGCAAAATAAACATCAGGAAGCTATTGATGTTTTAGAGGTTGGTATTGATTTTGTAATAGATAATCCAACATTAGAAAGTCAATTTTACTCTATATTAGCTAACATTTATAAAAAAATAAAAAATCTAAAAAAGTCTTTAGAATATATGGAGAAAGCAAAAATATCAAGTAACTAACATGAGAATAATATCATTTATAATTATTTTTTCATTGGTGTTAACCTCATGTAAAAGCAAGCAAAACGTCATTAAAAATGATGTAGTAAAAAAACTTACTGCAAAAAAAATTATTAAAAAACATAAAGCAGTTTCTTTCGACGCTACTTCGTTAGATGCTAAATTAAAAGTTGGTTATTTTGAGCAAAAAAACGGGAATGCAAAACGTTACTCATTTACTGTTCGCTTACGAGTTCAAAAAGATTCTACGATCTGGATGAAAGGATCTAAGGGAATTATTCCCGTATTTAAAATAAAAATTACTCCATCAACGTTTAGTTATTATTCACTTATAAATAAGCAGTACTTTGATGGTGATTATTTTTTATTAGAAAAAATATTAGGAACTAAAATTAGTTTTAATCAACTTCAAAACTTATTATTTGGTGAGAGTATATTAGATTTAAAAAAGCAAAAATATCTTTCTTATGTTGCTGATAACTCATACGTACTATCACCGAAAAAGCAAAATGAAATGTATCGTATTTCTTTTTTAATCAACCCCAATAATTTTAAGTTAAAAAGTCAAATTTTAAAAATTGATAAAGAAAAACAGAAGCTTCAAATAGACTATAGTGCTTATACTTATTTAGATACACAATATATTCCCAAAAAAATAGGTATAAATATTTCTAAGAAAAAAATGAATACCAAGATAAATATTGATTTTAAATCCTTAACTATAAATAAAAAAGTCAGTACTCCATACAGAGTTCCTTCTTCTTATAAACGCATCAAAATTTAATGATAAAAAAGTACAAGACCATATCTTTTTTTTTAATTCTTCTCTTTCTTGTGTTTTCTGTGACTGCACAAAAAAAATCAAGGAAACAGCTAGAGGCAGATAGAAATAAAATAAAAAAAGAAATAAAAAAAGTCAATAAACTACTTTTTGAGACCAAAAAAAAAGAAAAAAACGCTTTAGAAGATCTAAAAGATTTAAATCAAAAAATTAGTACTAGAGAACGATTAATTAAAGTCATTAATTTAGAGATTGAATCTTTATCAGGTGAAATTAAGAACTACCAAAAACAAGTTGCTAATCTGTCTAAAAAATTAATAATTCTTAAAGAAGATTATGCTGATATGATCTATAAGTCATACAAAAGTAACTCTCAGCAAAGTAAAACTATGTTCTTATTCTCATCAAAAAACTTTTACCAGGCTTATAAAAGGTTGAAATATATGAACCAATATTCTTCCTTCAGAAAAAAGCAGGGGGAGGAAGTTAATATTTTAAAAAATCAACTTATTAAATTAAAAGATTCATTGGCTTTTCAAAAAAAATTAAAAGACACCTTATTATTCAATGAAGAAGATCAAAAATTAAAAATTATAGAAGATAAAAAACAACAACAAAATTTAATCTCTAAAATAAAAAAGAAAGAAAAAAACTATCTTAAAGAACTTCAAAAAAAGCAACAAGAAGAAAAGAAAATAGCAGAAAGAGTTGATAAAATAATTAAAGAGGCGATAGCAAAATCAAATGCACGAAGTGGAGAAAAAAAAGTCAGAGGGTTTGCATTAACGCCTGAAGCAAAAGCGCTAGCGATTAAATTTGAACAAAATAAAGGAAAGTTACCTTGGCCATTAGAAAGTGGATTAATTACCAGAAGGTTTGGAAAACAACCCCATCCAATTTATCCGGGGAATTATATTAATAGTACAGGTATTCATATAGCTACAAAAAGAGGAACGAATGCAGAAGCTATTTTTAATGGAGAGGTATTAGCTATTCAGACTCAATCAGAAGGGAAAAAATCCATTTTGTTAAGACATGGAGATTATATCTCTGTCTATAATAACTTAGAAAGCGTGTATATAAATGTCGGTGAAAAAGTTAAAACAGGTCAAGCTTTAGGGAAGATTTTTACTGATAGAATTACGGGAGAGACTAAATTAATTTTTGTTTTATCAAAAAATACAACCAGGCTAAATCCAACAAGTTGGATTGTTAAGAATTAATTATTTTAAAACTTTTTTTATTATATTTTTACCGGTAATTGCAGCACTAGTAATAACTCCTGAAAACAATGCTGCCGCAACTCCAGCAGTTACAATATCTTGTCCTGTTAAATATAGATTTTTAATAGGAGTTTTTGGTTTTAAAAATTGTTGGCGAAACCTCTTAGGAGAATGATCTAAACCATAGATTTCACCTTTGTCATAATTTATAAAATGTTTGGTTGTTAATGGAGTAGAAAGTTCATGATGAATTATATTTCCTTCTGTTTGAGGAATTTTTTTGTAAAGAGCTTTTAGTAAGCGTTGTGTTATCTTTTCTTTGAGTGTATTATAATCTTCTCCTCTATTCATCCATTTACTTCCATTCCAATTATCAAATAGTTCATATGGGATCAAGGTAATTATATCGATTGTACTTTTACCAGGATATCGATTATCCCAATCAGGGTCTTTAGCCGAAGGGAATGAAATATAAATAACAGGGAATTCTGCATTGATATTCTCTAGATATCGTTCAACAGCTGCGTCATGATCAAGATCGCTTGGGTAAATCCAATAATTTGTTTTTGGAAGTTTTAAATCTTCAGGAGAGCCATTTAAACCGATATATAGACAGGCGTGAGCAACTGATCGGTTTAGTTTTTTTAGGTGAGAGTTAAGATTATATTTTTTAGAAATAGTTGCTGGTAGAAGTTTTTTATAAGTAGTCATAATTCCTGTTCCACTTATAATTTTATTTGCAGAAAAAATCTTACCATCTTTCATTTTTATCCCTGTAGCTTTATTCTTAGAGATAATAATTTCTTCAACTTCGGCACTTATAAGAATTGTACCTCCAGCTCTTTCAATAATCGGATCGATTGTTTTAACTATTTGGGAGGAGCCACCTATAGGAAAGCTACCACCACTAAAATAATGCCTAGCTACAGACGCATGCATCACAAAACTACTTTGCTTTGGTGGCAATCCATAATCTCCGTATTGACCACATAAAACCTTTATGAGTTCTTTATTTTTTGTAATAGAACTTAGGACATCATAGGTAGTTCTATCAGAAAATTCATAAAAACCTTTCCGCATTTTCTTTCCAAAAATTTTACGTATCAGAGGAGGCAGAGCCTTTTCTGAGTAAAATTTTTGACTTGTTTTAACCGCATCAAAAACCATTTGAACATAGGTGTCTACTGCTTCCTTTTCATCAGGGAAATATTCAACTATTTTAGTTTTAAAATTTTCAGTTCCTTTCACAAAATCATATTCTTTATTACCGACTATAATTTTGTCATAAACTTCTCCCATATCCGCCCATTTCAATTTAGCATCAGAGATGTAGTCAAATAATTTTTTTATGATAGCATTTGGTCTTTGAACTTCTCCTATATAATGAATTCCTACATCCCACTCAAATCCTTTTCTCTTAAAAACATGAGTAAAGCCACCAGCTGTATAATGACGTTCTAAAACTAATACTTTATAACCTTCCTTTGCTAGAATTACTGCAGTAGTTAAGCTTCCCATTCCAGAGCCAATGATAATAGCATCATATTTATTTGCTAAAAGAGGATTTTTCTTATATGACTGAATCATAATGAATATTATTGAGTATGAGTGAATGGAAACTAAACTTCTTGAGCTAAGATACTAAAATAACAGGGGATAAATAGGGAGAATCATTGCCTTGTTAGGCTAAAAACAAAGCTTTTAATTCTGTTGCTTCAGAGGGTTTAATTTTTCCGGCCAACACCAAACTGAGTTGTTTTCTTCTTAAAGCTCCTTGAAAACGTTCTTTTTCTAAGTCTGTCTCTGGATTTATTTGAGGAATTTCAACGGGTTTACCTGTTTCATCTACAGCAACAAAAGTATAAATCCCTTCATTTACTTTGGTTTTAGAACCAGATTGACGATCTTCAATCCAAACATCTACATAGATTTCCATTGATGATTTAAAAGCACGTGACACTTTAGCCTCAATTGTTACCACACTCCCTACAGGAACTGATTTAGAAAAAACAACATGATTAACAGAAGCAGTAACAACAATTCTGCGAGAATGACGTCTAGCAGCAATACTACAAGCTCTATCCATTCTAGCTAATAATTCACCGCCAAAAAGATTATCTAAATAATTTGTCTCTCCTGGTAATACTAAATCTGTGAGTATCGTTAGAGATTCACTAGGTGTTTTATGTTCCATCTTAAAGGTTTTTTATAAAGATAATCAATCACTAGGATTAGAGATCGTTATTGTAAGAAAATAAAAGTGGAGCTAATCGAATGTTTTTACCAATAGCCAAGCATCTTTAGAGTCTATTTTTCTAATAGTAGCTAGACTTTTAAAAGCCTCTTTTTTTGTAATAAAAGAAGCATAAGCAACTTGAGTTAACCCCCATTTGTTTTTTCCTAAAATTGTAGCTTTAAAACCCTTTGCATTTAGTTGGTTAACTTTTCTATGGGCATTTTCTAAAAATTGAAATGAGCCTGCAACAATATGAAACGATTTAGAAGGCTCTCGATTAACATTTAATTCAATTGTCGGTAAAGGATTTTCTATGATAAATGTAGCTGATTGAATTTGTTCCTCAATTTTTTTTTGATTTTTGACAAAATTTAGTTGATCTTGTTTATTTTCATACTCTAAATAACCAACATAAGATAAAGATAATAAAATAGCAGCAGCAGCATATTTGATAACTCTAAAAATGCTTTTTTGGGATTGATTAGGAACTAATGGAATTGCCTTTGTAGGTACTACTCTATCAATTGAGAGACAGTCAACAGTCACTAATCCAAAAGATGACTTCAAATAATTAATAGAAGAAATAGGATTAAAAATTAGTTGATTTTCTTTATTAATGTAGATAGAGCCTATGTCATCAATTTCTATTGATTTCGTTTTTATTGTAGCATTCCATATAGAAACAATTTCTAAAATTTTTGCCGTTGCTAGATCAAAAGAAATATTTTCTACAGAAGCAATATAATTGGCTAGTAATCCATCATTGTGTGTTAAGTGAGAATTAAAACTTACTTGCTTTTTTGGTGGATGAAATGTATTGGTTTCTGTGTGAATTTTGGCACTGATTTTATTAGTAACAAAACCACCAAAATCAGGAACAATTACACAATCATACCGATACAATAAATCTTTTATGTGAATACCTAATGACATCTTAACAAAGATAAAAATTTTAACACAAGAAGTTTGAAAACTTTCATTTATTTTTCAACAATTAATTTGTATATTGACTATCAAAGAATTGCGTTTTGAAAGAAGAAGAACTTTTAGCACTTTTGCGTTTGCAAAAGACAAAATCTATTGGTGATATTTTAGCAAAAAAACTTATTGCTATTGTCGGTAGTGCAGAAGCAGTTTTTAAACAAAAGAAAAACATACTACGTAAAATCAATGGGATCGGTAACCATGCAGCTCACCATTTATTAGATGATTCTAATCGACAATTAGCAAAAAAAGAATTAGAATATATTCAAAAAAATAATATTAGTTATCTCTCCTTTCTAGACAACGAGTACCCTAAATATTTACAACAGTGTGTTGATGCCCCAATTCTATTTTTTAAAGATGGAAATATTAATCTTTCAAATAAAAAAATTATTTCTATTGTTGGAAGTCGTCAAATGACAAATTATGGTCGAGATTTTTGTGAGTCATTAATTAAAGAATTATCTATTTATAATCCAATCATCGTTAGTGGTTTTGCTTATGGTATCGATATATGTGCACATAAAGCAGCCATAAAAAATAACCTTCAAACCATTGGAGTGTTAGCCCACGGACTTGAATATATGTATCCTAAAAATCATAAAAGATACATCCATCAAGTAAATGAAAATGGTGGATTTATCTCAGAGTTTTTTCATAATGAAAGCCCTCTAAGAGAAAATTTTTTAAGAAGAAATAGAATAGTAGCAGGAATCTCAAAAGCGACAATTATTATAGAATCAGCCACTAAGGGAGGATCGTTGATTACCGCTGATATAGCAAACTCATATGATAGAGATGTTTTTGCAGTTCCCGGAAGAATTAATGACAGAATGAGTCAAGGATGCAATGATTTAATCTATAATAACAAAGCATACTTATTAAAGTCTTCAGAAGATATTATAAAAATTCTTAACTGGGATCTAACAAAAAGTTTTTCACCCAAACAAACAAAACTATTTTTGGAGCTCACAAATGATGAGCAAAAAATTATTGATTTCTTGAAGGAAAAAGAACACCAAATGATTGATGTAATTGCTCTAGCAACCAATATTCCAGTATTTAAATTGGCAACCATTTTACTGCAGTTAGAATTAAAAAATATAATTCAACCTTTACCTGGAAAGATGTTTAAATTGATTTAAATATAAAAATTATATAAGTACATTTGAAAAGTAAATCATATTGAATGAATTTAGAAAATAAATTAATCTCTCAAAAAAAACCAGCATTTCCTGTCTTTGATCAATTAAATGGATATTTAAAAGAGTATAACAGAAATATTAAAATCCCTGTTTTTTATGAGGATTTATTAAGGTTTCAAGGGACTGTTATTGTGTATGATAAAAATGATAATGATACACTTTGGGTAACTTGCTTTTATTCACAGTTAGATAAAGAAGAGATTGATTTAAGTTTAAAAAAAGTATATAATATTTTACATTCAAATGGGAATGAAGATAATATTGAATACCTTAATATTGACGCCATTGACTACTGTACCTTTGGAAATTCAAAACCTTTCCGTGTAAAAGTAAGAAATATTTTAAATGACAACTATACTTATTTCTATATAAAAAAAACAGATTCTTCTAGAATTTATGGCCTTGAGTTAGAGCATATACTATCTCCTTATAATTTGAACTTTTTAGTGTATAAAAATACACTCATAGAAGAGCATATTGCTGGAGTCCCAGGAGATATATTTATTCAAAATTTTTTACCTCAATGCTCAGAATCAGAGAAAACTCAAATAGCCAAAGAATTTGTAAAGTTCAATGAGCGATGCATGATTAGATTATTGGGAGATATGCGTTCTTATAATTATGTGATTGTACCCACTCATGATTTTGATCATGTTGTTTATAAAATCAGAGCCATTGATTTTGATCAACAATCTTTTGAAGGGAAATTTAAAGTGTATTCCCCTCAATTCTTTAAAGAGAATTTTTTAATGGTAGAAATGGTTGGAGAAAAACTCCAAAAAAATTCTATTGACCAATATAAATTAGAAGAACGATCAATTATCGCTAAGAGGATTCTTAGTTCTAATGATCGAATTCAAGAATTAGTTGATTGTATGAAAAATGATGTGATTTCAAAACCAGATAATATCACTACATTAAAACTAAAAATTTATTATTTTACTAATGACATTAAGTTTAAAAAAAGTAATAATATGGGTGAGATTTTAGAAGCTGCCTTAGCTTTTGTTAAAAGGAATTATCAGGATGTAATTACAAAATAGTTAGCTATTTTTTTGGGATCTAACACTTTCAATAAACACAGTAGAAAGAATTAATAATCCACCCCAGACAGTATTTGTAGTTGGAATTTCACCCACAATTATAAAAGCGATTATGATTCCAAAAATAGGTTGAACACTACTAATGATTGTCGCTGTTGAAGCAGAGAAAAATTTTAAAGAATGAACCATCAAACTATGACCGACCGCTGTTGTTAAAATGGCAAGGATTAGTAAATATGGAAATTGTGATTGAAAACCAGTGAGGTCCATAAAAAACAATACTGGGAACATAACTAGGGTAATCACAAATGTTTGATAAAACATAAGCATACTTCCATGATAGTGATGAACATGTTGTTTTAAAATTAAGAATCGAATTGAATAGCATAAAGCTGAAAATAAACCAAATAAAATTCCTTTTACATCAGTACTTTCTAAATTATAATCTGGACTTAAAATATAGATTCCAATTAATACAATCACTCCTAAAAATAGGTGAATTGGATTAAATTTTATTTTTTTTAAAAATAAAGGTTCTAATAAAGCTGTCATTACAGGAAATGTAAATAGTGATAACATCCCTATGGCAACATTTGATAGTTTTAGAGCATAAAAATAGGTAACCCAGTGTAAGGCCATTAAAAGAGAACTTATAATTAAGGGGATATGCGTTTTCTTATTAAGAACTTTCAGGTTTATTTTTTTGTATTTACAAAAACCAACTAAAAAAACCATTGCAAAAGCAGATCGAAACCAAATAATTACCTCCGATGGCATAGCGATATACTTTCCTAAGACACCAGAGGTACTAATAAACAAAGTTGCTAAAAGTAAATTTGATAAATTTTTTAGATGGATATTATTCATAATAATTTTAGTATTAAACTAAATTTTTTGGAGTGTTTTTAAGGCGGTTTCTACAGCGTCTATTTTAATAAAAGTAATCAATAAACGTAAGCCTGTCTTTGTTTGTTTTTCTTTGATTACACAATTTTTAGAATTTTGTTGCACGTAGGTTATTATATTAGTAAAGTTTTTTGTTTGATAAAATGAACTTTGTTGGTCAGAGATAAAATAGCCGATCATTCTTTTTTGTTTCAGAATTATTTTTTCTAAACCTAATTTTTTCGCAAACCATTTTAAGCGAACACTGTTAAGTAAATCGATAACCTGAATTGGGGTTTCGCCAAATCGATCAATTAATCTTTGTTCGAATTGTTGCAATGCTTCGTTGTTGTTAATGGTTGAAAGTTCATGGTATAAATTTAATCGTTCTGTAATTGAATTTACATAATTATCAGGGATTAAGATTTCAAAATCTGTATCAATTTGAACGTCTTTTACATATTCTTCTGGTCCGGAACTTTCAGAATTATAAAGTTCTTTAAATTCATTTTCTTTTAATTCTTTAATAGCTTCACTTAATATTTTTTGATAGGTTTCAAAACCAATATCATTGATAAAGCCACTTTGTTCTCCACCCAGTAGATCTCCAGCACCTCTTATTTCTAAATCTTTCATAGCAATATTAATACCACTCCCCAGATCAGAAAACAATTCTAAAGCTTCAATTCTTTTTCTTGCATCATTAGTCATCATATGATAAGGAGGTGTAATAAAATAGCAAAAAGCCTTTTTATTAGATCGACCAACTCTACCTCGCATTTGATGTAAATCAGATAACCCAAAATTATTGGCATTATTAATTAAAATGGTATTTGCATTCGTTACATCCAAGCCACTTTCAACAATGGTGGTAGAGACCAATACATCAAATTCGTTATTCATAAAACCAAGCATACGTTCTTCCAGTTTTTTCCCTTCCATTTGTCCATGACCAACTCTAATAGTTGCTTTTGGAACTAATCGTTGAAGAAGACCAGCAATTTCTTTAATATTTTCAATTCTATTATGAATAAAAAAAACTTGTCCCCCCCTAGAAATTTCATAACTGATCGCATCTCTAATTACTTCTTCGCTAAAACGGATTACTTCTGAATCTATAGGATGTCTATTTGGTGGTGGAGTTGTGATGACAGATAAATCCCGAGCAGCCATTAAGCTAAATTGTAACGTTCTTGGTATTGGCGTTGCCGTTAGTGTTAGTGTATCAACATTTTCCTTGAGTGTTTTTAGTTTATCTTTTACAGCAACACCAAATTTTTGCTCTTCATCAATAATGAGTAATCCTAAATCTTTGAACTTAATTTTTTTATTAGTGAGTTGATGAGTCCCAATAACAATATCAATAGCCCCATCATTAATCCCTTCAATGACATTATTTCGTTGTTTGGTAGTCCTAAAACGATTTAGGTAATCTATTCTGACTGGAAAATTTTCTAATCGTTTTGAAATGGTTTTGAAATGTTGAAATGCCAAAATGGTAGTTGGAACTAGAATAGCGACTTGTTTTCCATTATCAACGGCCTTAAATGCGGCTCTTATAGCAATTTCTGTTTTTCCAAAACCAACATCTCCACAGATTAATCGATCCATAGGCTGTTCTTTTTCCATATCTGCTTTTACATCTTGTGTAGCAGTATATTGATCGGGTGTATCTTCATAAATAAAACTTGCTTCTAGTTCGTGTTGGATATGTGTGTCAGGACCAAAAGCAACTCCTTTTTGGATTCTACGCTTTGCATACAGTTGAATTAAATTGTATGCAATCTCTTTTACTCTTTTTTTAGTTTTTTGTTTAATCTTTTTCCAAACACCAGAGCCTAATTTATAGATTTTAGGAGGTTTCCCATCTTTCCCATTAAATTTAGAAATTTTATGTAGTGAGTGAATACTAACATATAAAATATCTCGATCTCCATAAATTAATTTGATAGCTTCTTGTTTTTTATCTTCAATATCAATTTTTTGCAGTCCACCAAATATACCAATACCATGATCCATGTGTGTTACAAAATCACCAATTTCAAGGTTGTTGAGTTGTTTTAACGAAATGGCCCTTTTTTTTTCATATCCATTTTTCAAACGAAATTTATGATATCGCTCAAAAATTTGATGATCGGTATAACAAGCTATTTTTTCTTCCAAATCAATAAACCCTTGATGTAGGGGAAGTACGATAGTTTGATAGTGAACTTCTTTTTCAGAATCATGAAAAATATCATGAAAACGTTGTGCCTGTTGTTCATTTGCACAAAATATATAATTGGTAAAACTGTTTTTATGATGGTCGTTTAAATTGTCTATTAAAAGATTAAATTGTTTCTTAAAAGAAGGTTGTGATTTAACAACAAAATCAATAACTTTTTGATCGTTGTGTAAATATGTTTTTAAACTAGCAAAAGTGAAATTTGTTAACTGTTTTTTTATAAAATCACCATTACAGAATAAATCTTTTGGACTAGCATGGTTAATATCTTTAGAAAGTTCTTGAAAGTTTTTTTCTGCTTTCAAAAATAATGAATCTAAGGTCTCTATCAAAAGCTCTTTATTACTCGCAAAAATGACAGTTTTTGAAGAGATATATTTTAGAAAACTTTCACGTTTCTTTAGTTGAGGTAAGCTTTGAGAATCTTTTAATGTTTTATTTTCAACATTAGACATGATACTTGCTTTTTGGAGTTTTTCTTCTGAAAGTTGTGTTTCTACATCAAAACTTCGAATGCTATCAACTTCATCACCAAAAAATTCAATACGGTAGGGCTTATCATTAGAAAAAGAAAAGACATCAATAATTCCTCCACGAACAGAAAAATCTCCAGGCTCTGTAACAAAATCAACACGATTAAAATGAGATTCAAATAAGACTTCATTAACAAAATCAAGAGATATTTTTTCCGTTACAGAAAGTAATAATGTATTTCTTTCTAGCTCTTTTTTTGTGACAACTTTTTCAAAAAGAGCCTCAGGATATGTGACAATGAGTGCTGGTTTTTTTTGTGAATTAATTCGATTTAGAACTTCCGATCTTAATAAAATATTTGCATTATCAACCTCATCAATCTGATAGGGTCTTCGATAAGAGCCAGGGTAAAAAAGTACATTTTTATGCCCTAATAATTGTTCTAAATCATTCAAATAATAGGCAGCCTCTTCTTTGTTATTTAAAATAAGGAGGAAAGATTTTAATGCCTTTTTAAAGGTCTCTGAAATAACAAAAGACAACGAAGAACCTACCAAATTCATTATTTGAAAATGATTCCGATCTCGTTGTATTTCTTTTAAAACCTGCTCTACTTTGCCAGATTTTTGATATAAATTAACAATTTCTTGTTTATTCAACTCAACTGTTTTTTTTGTAAAGATAGTTGCTTAAACATAAAACAAGTAGAATTGTTTTAAATATCTTTTGAACAGAGTATTAATTTTAATAAACAACTAATTTTATGGTGCTTTATTAAATATAATTCACTATAATTGCATCCAGATATAATATTGTGTAGACCCCCGATCTAAGCAAATGAAAAAATTCTTTTTTTTAATTATATCTTTATTGTTCTCTTTTTTTGTTAATTCTCAAAATCTTGACAGTAAATGGGTAATTGGAGCAAGCAGCTCTCTAACTATTTTTGAAGATTATACTCTTGGAGAACGTTTTAATTCTCAAATTCCAAAAATCAATATTTCTAGATATGTATTCTCTAGTTTTAGTTTAGATGTCGGTTTAACCTCTAGTGTTATTAATAAAGTAGATGGAATTTTTTCGAATGCATTTAATTATTTCTCATTGGATGGGAGTGTACGATACGATTTTAATTTATCAAATGAAAACTTGGTTCCATACATAGGTCTTGGAGCAAGTATCGTTGGTGGACCAGAAACGCTTCCAAGCTCAAAAACAACAGCAACCCTAAATTTTTTATTTGGAGGTACTTATTGGATTTCGAATCATTGGGGTCTTAACGCCCAATACATCTATAAATTTTCACCTGAAGAATATGAAAGTATGATTTCTCATACTCAATTGACAGCAGGATTAGTGTATAGCCTAAATCCCAGACCCCTTGTAAGAAGGATTTGGGATAGAAGAAGATAAAAATTACTAAAACAGAAGTTTTCTTCTATTATTTTCACAGCAAAATAAGACATCTGTTCCTATTAAACATATTAAAAATAAGATGGTTATTTTTTTAAAAGGTACTATTCATTTAAAATAATGTGTAACGAAGTCCAAAAAAACTTCTAATCCCCTGATTAGATGCATATACATAACTGGGATCAAAAGTTAATGCATATGGGTTTTCAGGTGTAGCTATTGCTTGTCCGTTAGTATCAAAAAGAACATCACTGTTAAAAGGATCAAAAGATCTAGCAATACTATTAACTGCTGGAGTAAAATTTAAAAGATTTTTCACCCCTCCATAGAACTCCCAATTAGCTCCAATTTTTTTTGTAAATTGAATGTTTTGGATACTAAACCAAGGAGAGTTATCGGCTCTGGGGTCTTCAGGGTTTAATCTTGGTAATCTCATTGGTCCATAGGCATTCCCTGTATAATCAATTTTAAATCCGTTCCTTTTAAATTTGTATGAAATACTCCAAACACCACTAAAGCTTTCAGTTAATAACTGTTGTTCTTTTATTCCGTTTTCAAAGATAGAAACATCCATTAGCGTTGAACCAATGTTTAGTGTCAAACCATTTAGAAAATTAATATCAGCATTTAATGAAACCCCTTGAGAAACAGAATAACCATCTAAATTAGAATAGATAATTTTAGTTGGATCAGTCTCATAGTCTGGTAGGATTCTATTGTTAAAGTTGGTGAAAAAAGCACTAACATCTATAATAATAGAAGCCTTTTTAGCAATAATTTTTTTTATGTAATTTAAATTTGTGTTCCATGAAGTTTCAGGAGCTAATTCTCCATCAAATATAACCTCTCTGGCTCCCGTTAAAGCAGCATGATCTTCCGTAAACACATTGGCAACTCGAAATCCATTTCCAACACTTAACCTAATGATATCTTTATTATTTTTAGAATTCCATTTGTAATTAATTCTAGGAGAAAAAATATTTCCATGAAGGCTGTTGTAGTCGTATCTCACTCCAAACAATAATTTAGTCCCTTTGCTGACGTTAACCTCATCCTGTAAAAAGATGCCTGGTAAATGAGTGGTTGAGGGGTTATTAGCTACACCATCATTGTCTAAGGTTGCAAATGTATTGTCATCATAGGAAGTAAAGCGGTAAGCAAGTCCCACAAGGATATCGTGTTTTTTTCTTATTTTTTTGTTGTAAACCAATTGTCCAAAAGCAATAAATTGTGAGGCGTCAAAGGAGTCTGTTCCATAAAAAGAATCTTGATAATGACCATTGGCACTAAATTGAAAATTAAAATTTTCAGAAGATGGAAGTTGATAAGTACCAAAAGTCTCCCATCGATTGGTGTAAATACTTTCCCCATAGACTAGATTGGTTCCTCGAAATTTTTTCTCCCAGTTGGTTTCTCCACCCCATCGATCTTCATATACATATCGAAAGGCTAAGGAAAATTTTTTACTGTTTTTTCGTTCAAAATTTAGCTTATTAAAGATAGATATTCTGTTTTGTAATGTTAAATCAGTAAAACCATCATTATTATTATCAATAATATTTTGATAGTTAAAATAGTTGATACCAATCAATCCACTTATTTTTTTCGAAACCTTGTATTGTAGTCCAAGGTCAGAATTCACTTCTCCCCAAGAACTTGAAAAACTATCTACAAATACAGAAGGAGAATTTAATGGTTTTTTTGTAATTACATTAATGATTCCACCTACAGCCTCTGATCCATATATAGAAGAAGCAGGACCCTTGACAACTTCAATTCTTTCTATCAAAGCTTGAGGAATTCCAGTTAACCCATAAACAGTAGAAAGGCCACTTACTATTGGCATTCCGTCAATTAATACAAAGGTATATGGACCTTCCAGCCCATTAATATGGATATCACCAGTATTACAAACATTGCAATTTAATTGAGGACGTATACCATTTATATTTTGTAAGGATTCAAATATAGATGGAGTTGGGTTTTTCTTAAAAAATAAGTCACTATAAACCTCAACAGGCACTGGGCTGGCAGACTTCGAAACAGGTTTTAGAGTTCCAGAAATAACAATTTCTTCCAAAGAATTGTCATACACTAATGAAAAATTATGAGTTACCTGTTCATTATTAAATGAGATTATTACTGATTTTGTTTTATATCCAAGACTACTAACAATAACAGTAAAAGTTCCGTTTGGAATATTCTTAATTTCAAAAAAACCATTATCATTAGAAGAACTCCCTAGTGTGGTATTTTTTATATGAACATTCGCATATGGTAATGCATTTCCATTCTCAACTATTTTTCCAGACAAGCTGTTCGTTTGTGAATAACAATGAAAAGAGGTTGTCAAAACAAGGAAATTCAGGAAGTATGCTGTTTTTTTTATCAAAATAAAAATTATTTTTTTGATAAAAATAAATAAATTTTTAGTGTTGTCTAAAAATATTTTTAAAAAATAAAAAAAGTATATCTTTGTTCCCTAATTTTAATTAAATGTTTACGCATTCAGAAGAAAATTATTTAAAAGCGATCTTCCACCTAGAAGCTGTTACTGGAAAAGGGATAAGTACGAATGCTATTGCCAAAAAACTCAAAACAAAAGCCTCGTCTGTAACCGATATGATTAAAAAACTAGCAGAGAAAGATGTACTTGTGTATAAAAAATACCAAGGTGTAACACTGTCGAATAAAGGAAGAAAGGCGGCAACTATAATTATAAGAAAACATCGTCTTTGGGAAGTTTTTTTGGTTGAAAAATTAAATTTTTCTTGGGATGAAGTTCATGATATAGCGGAACAATTAGAGCATATTAAATCTCCCAAACTTATTGATGAATTGGATATTTTTTTAGGGTTCCCCAAAAAAGATCCTCATGGAGATCCGATTCCAGACAAAGATGGTAACTTTCAAAAAATTGAAAAAAGACTATTGTCAACATTAGAAGAAGGCCAATACGGAAAATGTATAGGAGTTAATGATTCCTCCTCAGAATTTCTAAAATATTTAGATAAATATAAGATCTCCTTGGGCCAACACATAAAAGTCCTGTCTAAAGAATCATTTGATAGATCAATTATTATTTTAATTAATAATAAGGAAATTTCCATTTCACATAAAATATCTAATAATATATACATACAATCTTAAATGAGCAATTTTGATCAATTAGTAGTATTTGCAAAAGAGCAACCTATTTTGGCAGCTTTCTACGCATCATTATTTACATGGGCCTTAACTGCTTTAGGTGCAAGTTTAGTTTTCTTATTTAAAAGAATGAATAGAGCTGTTCTTGACGGAATGCTTGGATTTACAGGAGGTGTTATGGTTGCGGCCAGCTTTTGGAGTTTATTGGCCCCTGCAATAGATAATAGTCCAGGAGAAGGGTTTGTCAAAGTACTTCCATCAGCTATTGGCTTTGCTCTAGGGGCTTTGGCGTTGTTTGGAATGGATAAAATATTACCCCATTTACACATAAATTTTAAGGAATCTGAAGCAGAGGGTGTAAAAACAGGGTGGCATAAAACAACATTATTAGTTTTGGCGATTACCCTACATAATATTCCAGAGGGGTTAGCTGTAGGGGTCTTATTTGGAGCAGCTTCAACTCTAGTTGGAGTAGAACAAACCGAAATGATTATAGCTGCCATTTCTCTTGCTATTGGAATAGGAATACAGAATTTTCCAGAAGGTTTTGCAGTAGCAATGCCATTAAGAAGACAAGGAGCGAGTAGATTAAAGAGTTTTTGGTATGGACAATTATCTGCAATTGTTGAGCCTGTTTCAGCAGTTGTTGGAGCAGTGGCTGTTTCTTTCTTTACGCCCATTTTACCTTATGCATTAGCTTTTGCTGCTGGGGCAATGATTTTTGTGGTCGTAGAAGAAGTGATTCCAGAAACTCAAAGAGATCAATACACAGATATTGCAACTCTGGGTTTTATCGGGGGGTTTATTGTGATGATGTCTTTGGATGTGGGATTGGGATAAACAAATAACCATAAACCATAAAACTCAATAAATTCTGTCTGGCTTTTTGTACTTTGCAACAAAATACTTTTGTGCAATCAGAATCTACTTTTCAAATTTATAATGCTTCAGCAGGTAGTGGGAAAACTTTTACATTAGTAAAAGAATATCTCAAAATTGTATTGATTCATAAAGATGTATTTACTTTTCAAAATATATTAGCAATAACTTTTACCAACAAGGCAGCTGCCGAGATGAAACATCGCATTGTTAATAGCTTAAAAGAATTTTCTGAAGGGATAAATTCTCCTTTAAAAACAACAATTCAAAAAGAGACAAACCTCGATGAAATTAATATTCAACTAAAAAGTAAAAAAATTCTTCACTTAATTCTTCAAAATTATTCAGCCTTTCATATTACAACAATAGATAGTTTTACCTATAGAATTATCAAGAAGTTTGCATTTGACTTAGGATTGAGTCAAAATTTTGAGGTAGAAATGAATGCTCAAGAGATATTAGACCAAGCTGTTAAGGTTCTAATATCTAGAATTGGTAAAAATAAAGAACTAACAGATGTTTTAATTGAATACTCATTAGATAAAGTAGACGATGATAAATCGTGGGATATCTCTCGAGAGTTGACCGAGTTCTCAAAAATATTATTGAATGAGGATGATTTGATTCGTTTTAGAAAATTGAGTGACAAGACCCTACAAGATTTTAAAAACCTACAGTTAAAAATAACTGCTCATCAAAAAGAACTCATCAAAAAGATGAGATCCATTGGAGAAAGAGCCTTACAAACTATTGAAAATAACAATTTAGAGTTTAAAGATTTTTATAAATCAATGTTCCCTAATCATTTTTTATCCCTTGTAAATACTCCAGAAAAAACTAAATTCTTTGATCAAAGTACACTAAAAAGTAAAGTAGATAATCAAGAACTTTATTCGAAGTCCAAACCTAAAGACCTTAGAGTATCTATTGAAGAAATTTTACCTACACTCAAGATATTATATAAAGATTCTGAGCTTCTTTATCAACAATTATTAAGAAATAGATTGGTATTAAAAGCGATTATTCCATTGGCTGTACTAAACAATATTAATCAAGAATTAACAACGATAAAAGAAGATAATAATATCCGATTAAATGCAGAATTCAATCAATTAATTTCAGATCATATACAAGATCAGCCAGCCCCTTTTATTTACGAAAGAATAGGTCAGAAATTTATGCATTATTTTATTGATGAAATGCAAGATACTTCTGTTTTGCAGTGGCAAAACTTACTCCCATTAATTGACAATTCATTAGCGCAAGAGAATACAAGTTTATTACTCGTTGGAGATGGAAAACAAGCGGTTTATAGATGGAGAGGAGGTAAGGCAGAGCAATTTATTGAGCTGGGCTCTGAAAGTGAAATGTCTAACAACCCTTTTTTAATCAAAAAAAAGATTCTTGAATTAAAAATAAATTACAGAAGTTACAGTGAGATAATAAATTTTAATAACTCTTTTTTTAAACATGTTTCTAACTTTTTACAAAATAAATCCTATTCAAATTTATTTCTAAACAATTCTCACCAAGAAGAAAATGAAAATAAAGGTGGATTTATTTCTCTTTCTTTTTTAGAAAAACTAGATAATAAAGAAGAAGATGCATTAAAATATGCAGACAAAGTGTATCAAATCATTAAAAAATTAAAGTCAAAAATTTCTTTAGGTACTATATGTATATTAGTTAGAAAAAGAAGCGAAGGAGTAGTTGTTGCGAATCACTTGTCAGAGAATAATATAGAAATTGTTTCTTCTGAAACATTGTTATTGTGCAATAGTAAAAAAGTAAATTTTATTATCAATTTTTTAAAATATACTCAACAAACAAATGACAAAGAAAGTTTGTTTGAGGTTTTGAATTTCCTTCATGCTCATCTAGACCTTTCCGTTGATAAACACATTTTTTTAACGGATCTAATTCATCTTGAAATTGAAGAACTTTTAAACGAATTAAAAGAATACCAGTGTAATTTAAATATGATCACATATCATCAAAATCCGCTGTATGAAAAAGTTGAACAGGTCATAAGATCATTCCATCTTCAAGATACAACAGATGCCTATATTCAGTTCTTTTTAGATGAAGTGTTAATTCAACAACAAAAAGAGTCTGGTGTTCAAGATTTTCTAGATTTTTGGGAAAATAAAAAAGATACACTTAGTGTTGTAACTTCTGAAAATCCTAATGCTGTTAAGATTATGACCATTCATAAATCTAAAGGTCTAGAATTCCCTATTATAATTCTTCCATGTGATTTAAATATTTATCAAGATATAAAACCAAAGACTTGGTTAGAAAATCATAGTGATAATTTTCAAGAAATTATGGTTCCGTTGACGAAAGAAATACAACATGTTGATAAAAAGGGGAAAGAGATTTATAATAACAGAAGAGCAGAATTAGAATTAGATAGTTTCAATTTGCTATATGTTGCTTTAACAAGAGCTGTTGAACAATTGTATATTATTACAGAAAAGAAGATTAACAAATCAGGATTAGAAGATTTAAAATACTACTCTGGAATTTTTATTTCTTTTTTAAAAGAACAAGCCTTATGGGATGTAGATCAAAATGAATACACTTTTGGATCACCAGAGTTAAAATCATTCTCAAAGAAAGAATCAATAAGCTTCAATCAGGAAAGATTTATTAGTAGATCCTGGAAAAATCAGAATATTAAATTACTAGCAAACTCATCTAAATTATGGGGAACACAAAGGGGTTTTGCCAAAGATTACGGAACATTTATACATAAAATATTATCAGAGGTATTTATAAAAAAAGATATTGAAGAGGTGATAGGAAAATATAGGCAGCTTGGAGAGATAAGTGCTATCGAAGAAAGTCAACTCAAAAAGAAAGTTTTAAATATTATCTCTCATCCAAGGCTAACAAAATATTATTCAGAAAATGTAAAAGTCTTAAATGAAAGAGAAATTATTACAAATCATCACATAGTAATTCCTGATCGGTTGGTTTTTGATAACTACAATAAAGTCGTGATTATAGACTATAAGACAGGGGTTTTTAAAAAAGAACATTATACTCAGTTAGAGAATTATGAAAATGTTTTAAAATCTATTGGATACAAGACAAATAAGAAAGTTCTGATTTATATTAATGAATCTATCACTGTAAAAGAATTTTAAAGTATTATCAAATATTTCTTAATAAAAGGGAAAGCTACTATTTTATTTAAAATTTAAGAAGATGAAATTTATTTTGGAAGCTTTTTTTTTCTGATGTCCCAAAAGAAAATCGAGAACTAAGAGCACTACTATTTTTGGCGGACACTTCAAGATAATTAGTTAAGGGATTTCTTCATTTAATGAAATAAGAAAGAAAATCGAGGTCATAAAATTGAATAAACTTGCATTTATGGGAAGTTTTTGTAAATTTGTCTTTGTAATTAGTAACTAAGAGGTTACTTTTGCAACGAATTAAAGAACATTAAAATTTAAATTCTTAACAATGAAACGATTAAAATTAGCTGTGATAGCTTTATTTGCGTTAGTAACTGTTAGTAACGTAAGTGCACAAGATACTAACAATCCATGGGCTGTTACCGTTGGGGTAAATGCAGTAGATGTAACAGGAATTCTTCCTGAAAGCACAAAATTCTTTGAAGATTTTTTAGGAACTGGAGATTGGAATTTATTACCATCTATCTCAAGAGTATCTGCAGAAAGATTTTTGAGCGATGGTTTTACGCTTCAATTAGCAGGTTCTATGAATAGAATTACAAATGTTTCAGTACCAAATGATGCTGATTTAACATTTTATGCCGTAGATGCAAACCTTAAGTTCGATCTTGATGTTTTAGTTGATAAAATATTTGGAGGGACTACTCAATATTTTAATCCATTTGTTTATGCTGGTGGTGCTTATGTAACACTGGGTGAAGAATCAGAAGGAATGCTCAACTATGGTTTAGGGTTTAATGTTTGGTTAAGCGAAACAGTAGGATTAGTTTACCAAGGAGGTACCAAAGAGAAGTTTTCAGATAATATTCCAACACACTTTCAACATTCTTTAGGAGTGGTTGTTAAATTTGGTGGAGTAGATACAGACGGAGATGGAATTTATGATAAAAAAGATGCCTGTCCTGAGGTTGCTGGTTTAGCAGAATTCAATGGATGTCCAGATTCAGACGGAGATGGAATTATTGATGGAGAAGATGCGTGTCCAAATGTGGCTGGTTTAGCTACCTTAAATGGATGTCCTGATGCAGACGGAGATGGAATCGCAGATAAGGATGACATGTGTCCAAACGCCAAAGGAACAAAAGCAAATAACGGATGTCCAGATTCAGACGGAGATGGAATCGTTGATAAAGATGATAAATGTGTTTCAACTGCAGGTCCTAAAGCTAATGGAGGATGTCCATGGCCAGATACAGATGGTGACGGAGTATTAGATAAAGATGATAAGTGTAATGGTGAAGCTGGTCCTGCCTCAAATGGAGGTTGTCCAGAGCCTGTTATAACTGAAGTTGCAACAAAAGAAATGGGTGAATTTGCTAAAACTATTTTATTCAACTCAGGAAGATCTACTTTCCAAAATAATGTGTCAGATAAATTAGATGGAATTGTTAAAATCATGAAAGAATTTTCTAAAGCTACATTTTTAATTGAAGGACATACAGACAGTACAGGAAGTAAATCATTAAATGATAAATTATCTACAAAAAGAGCTGCATCTGTAAAAGATTATCTTGTTAAAAATGGAGTAGATGCTTCAAGATTAGAAACGAAAGGTTTGGGAGAATCAAATCCAATAGATACAAATAAAACAAGAGCTGGAAGAGCAAATAACAGAAGAGTAGATATTAAAGTTACTAACGAGTAATATTTAATTAATAAAAATTACTAAAGTCTCATCGAAAGATGAGACTTTTTTTTTGAAATAATGTAATTAAAAAGCTTTTCATTTTCAGACAAATAAATTACCTTTGCCGCCTAAATAAGAGATGATTATATCTTCTTATAAGAATTTAATTAAAAGTAATAATAATGTCTACAATAACAGGTAAAGTTTCTCAAATTATTGGACCAGTAATCGATGTTGAATTTAATACAGAAGCTGCTGATCTTCCAAACATTTATGACTCATTAGAAATAAAAAAATCTGATGGATCTATTCTAGTACTAGAAGTTCAACAACATATTGGAGAAGATACAGTTCGAACCATTTCGATGGATGCAACTGATGGTCTGCAAAGAGGTCAAGAGGTTGTTGTAACGGGTAATCCAATACAGATGCCTATTGGAGGAGATATTTATGGAAGATTATTTAACGTAACAGGAGAAGCTATTGATGGATTAGGTGATTTGCCAAAAGAAGGGAAAGATGGGTTACCAATTCACAGACCAGCTCCTAAGTTTGAAGATCTATCTACTTCTACAGAAGTATTATTTACAGGAATTAAAGTTATTGACCTGATTGAGCCATATGCTAAAGGAGGTAAAATTGGATTATTTGGGGGAGCAGGTGTAGGAAAGACTGTATTAATTCAAGAGTTAATTAATAATATAGCTAAAGGACATGGTGGTCTTTCTGTATTTGCTGGAGTTGGAGAAAGAACTCGTGAAGGAAATGATTTATTAAGAGAGATGTTGGAATCAGGGATTATTAAATATGGAGATGATTTTATGCATTCTATGGAAGAAGGTGGATGGGATTTATCAAAAGTTGATAAAGTTGGAATGAAAGATTCTAAAGCAACGTTTGTATTTGGACAAATGAATGAGCCACCTGGAGCCCGAGCAAGAGTTGCCTTATCTGGATTAACTATTGCAGAATACTTCCGTGATGGAGCTGGTGAAGCCCAAGGAAAAGATGTATTATTTTTTGTGGATAATATTTTCCGTTTTACACAAGCAGGTTCAGAAGTATCTGCATTATTAGGGCGTATGCCATCTGCTGTAGGGTATCAGCCAACTTTAGCAACAGAAATGGGAGCAATGCAAGAAAGGATCACTTCTACTAAAAAAGGGTCAATTACATCTGTACAAGCTGTATATGTACCAGCAGATGATTTAACAGATCCAGCACCAGCAACTACCTTTGCTCACTTAGATGCAACGACTGTATTATCTCGTAAGATTGCAGAGTTAGGAATTTATCCTGCTGTAGATCCTTTAGATTCTACCTCTAGAATTTTAACTGCAGAGATTTTAGGAGATGAACATTATAATTGTGCTCAAAGAGTAAAAGAGTTATTACAGCGATATAAAGAATTACAAGATATTATTGCTATTTTGGGAATGGAAGAATTATCTGAAGAAGATAAATTAGCTGTATCAAGGGCAAGACGTGTTCAACGTTTCCTTTCACAACCATTCCATGTAGCTGAGCAGTTTACTGGAATTCCTGGAGTATTAGTCGACATTAAAGAGACCATTAAAGGATTTAATATGATTATGGATGGAGAGTTAGATAACTTACCTGAAGCGGCTTTTAACTTAAAAGGAACAATTGAAGAAGCAATAGAAGCTGGAGAAAAAATGTTATCCGAAGCATAATCAAAACGTAAACTATGCATTTAGAAGTTGTATCGCCAGAAGCTGTTTTATTCTCATCCAATGTAGATTCTATCTCTGTTCCTGGAACTGATGGAGAATTTCAGATGTTAAATAATCACGCAGCTGTAGTTTCTACATTAAAAGCAGGAACTGTTAAAATCCATGTTCATACACAAGAACATCTAGAATTAGATGATTTACACGGGACTTTAGTTCCTCATGCAGATGATGATAAGGTTTTAACTATTTCTATACAATCTGGAACTATTGAAATGAAAGATAACAAGGCAATCATTTTAATTGACTAATACACTATAATTTAAAAAATAAAAAAACATCTCTTTGTAGAGATGTTTTTTTATGTAGATGAGAATTTTTTTTAATTTCCAGTAATTTTCACATTATCTACTTGGAAAGTAGTAGTTACACCTCCATCTGCTCCTTCATACCTGAAAGCAACATGAATTTTACTAGATAAACATGAGATATTGATAGAGCCAGAGCTCGAAAAGCTATTGTATCCATTAGAGGGTCCTTCAGATAAAGTAGCGTCTAACCTTAGCCAGGTGGCTGTAGAGACATCTCCAGTAAAATCTGAGGATACATAAGTTGAAAGAGCACTTCCATTGTCATATCCAGTATTTGTTTCAAATGTCAATTCTTCATCTGAAGTAGTATCTAAGTCAATTTCTGGGGTTACTAACCAAACTTCTAAAGGAGATTCATTACTATTATATGCAGAGATTTGGACATATCTGTTTCCCCCATAACTTCTAGCAGAATATACAGTACTTCCACCATTACTATTTACATTAGTCCATCCGGCATTAATGATGTCATTTGCAGAAGTAATACTCTCAAAATCTTCTTCAAATAGCACAACACTTCCACCAACATTCTCTGGGCCACAATCCAATACTGGTGGATCGCAACGATTTGCATCGGTAAATTCTAAATCTGAAGGAGTATTGGCTATTACAACTAAAAACTCTGATCGATAGTCCTTCGATAAAACAGCTCTAAACATCCCTTTCCCAGAAGGAACAACATTTGATTTAAAGCTTGCAAACGTACTTGTTTGGAGTGGAATCGTTTTTTCTGTATCACATTCAAAAATAGTTCTGAAACCATCAAATTCGTCATCTGCTTCTCCAGCAAAAGTTTTCATTAAATCTGACTTTAAAATTTGTGCAGATGAAAGTTGGATCATTGTGTTGACATGAGCACCTGTAATATCTGCTAAGCTAATATTTGTTGGTGTAATAGATTCAACGGTGGCTGATCTAAAAATATGCTGTTCTATAGATGTTGAAGGAATATCATCTACTTGATCTCCGTCTAAAACACCTAAAACATATTTCCCGGGAATATCATTAGTTGGGTTTATATAATTACTACTTTCTCCATCATCATAAGAAACAGACAAACCATCTAATTTTATATATACCTTTCTCCCTAAATCATAGGTTTCGCTTAGAGAGGTTTTATTTAGAACAACTTCTATCCCTGCAGTAGGATTTTCTGCCTTATCTTGTATGATTAGTTTTTTATAAAAATTACCTGTAGCATCAGTAGAAACAACATACCCTTCTATATATGTAGGGTTACTATCATTATCATAAAAAGTATAAATTAGATCTCCGCTTGAGTTGTACTCTTGTTGAAGGGCACTTTTAACGGCTGAAATACTTGAGTTTACTTCAATAGCTGGTTCTTGAACTGCAATATTTGGAACATCAAAGTCTCCATCTTCCACGCAAGAGATAATTGTAATAGCCACCATTAAAAATGATAAAAAGCTATAAAATTTAGTTGTTTTCATAAGTGTATATATTAATAAGTTTTCAATGTTTTTAAAATCTATAGTTAAGGTTTAAGAAATATGTTGTTCCTCTACCAAACCAATATTTATTACCAAATACAGGAGTGTCTAATGCTTTGTCTTCTTTTAACTGTCTATAATTTGCATTTCTACCTTGTTCAAAACCACCTGATTTGTATTTAGTGTTAAAAATATTTCCAATGCTAGCAAATAAGCTAATGAATTGATTTCCTATTTTCCAAGATTTCCCTCCAATCATATTGACAACCATATAATTATCAAATTTCTCTTGTTGTAATAATTCCCTTGCAATCGTTTCATCATAATCATTAAAAGGAATCCCACCGTCATCAGCAAAATTAGATGTTCTCGTTAGTGGAGCAATATCTACATAAACATTATCAAAGAAGTTTGCTGTAGTACCAACAAACCAATAATCAGGATCTCTATATTCAAAACCAATCGAATAAGCTGTTTGAGGACCAGCAGCTAGTTTGTAGTTTTTGAGGTTAGCAGCGCCAAAATCTTTACGACCATTTATAAAGCCTGCCTCTTGAGATCTGGTATTGTTTTCTGTGGTTAAATATAGATTAGGATTATTATCATAAGTGTATTGACCAATATTGGCAGCACCTTTTAACTTTATAGTTGGTGTTACTTGTGCTTCGACACCAATTTCAGCACCAAAGTGTTTTTTATCAATTCCAGATAAAATTTCTTGAACAAACGCAGTATTGTCTCCTCCAATTCCATCAGCGAAGAAAAACGATATTTCTGTTGCATCTTGAACCATGGTATAGTACCCAGTTAATTTGGCCTGAACTATGGGACCTCTATAAATATAACTTGCATCAGCAGATAAGATTTTTTCACTGGTTAAATTTTCAACAGTATTATTATTCTCTCTTGAATTAGAAAAAGAGTTTCTTAAGTTAGGCGCTTTTGTTAAATACCCTGCGTTAAGATCAAAAAGGTGACGTCCTGATAATTTGTAGGTAAGTCCACCTTTAGCACCATAATTTGTAAATGTTAGTTCTTCAGAGAGACCAAATGAACTGTCTGCAAATCCTCCGTTCCGAAATAAACCATCTCTTTGATGTGAAGTGTTTGAAATACTAGCAGCAAGATAGAAATCTATCTTGTTATATTTAAATTGCCCTTGAACAAAACCATCAACAACATTAGAATATAAGTTAAAGTTATACTTAAATGTGTCACCAGCCTCAGCGATGAATAATGGATTTAATAAATTATTTTGTTTTTCATCGAAAGAATCTGCAAAAGAATCTGCATCTAAATATCCAGTTCCTCCAAGTAAATCAATAATTTCAGCGAAGTTTTTTGAGGTTAATCGAGTATACTGAACTCTAGCATTAAAGATAATATTATCAGAGATGTCTTTATTTAAGATAGTGTTTAATGTAAACTGAGTGTCATCATTTCTATCTTCATACAAGACATAAGAAGAATTCCCATTATTATTTGAGTTTGCATTAGCATTATATAAACTATTCCAATTTAACTGCCCGTCATTAAGAAATGCTTGTTCAATTTCATAGATATTTGAATATCCTTGTCTTAAACCATAGCTTGGTAGTTTTTGATAATATGTAGGATCAGGATTCGATGCTCCTAGATTAACAATGTATGGATTTCCATTACCATCAACAGCATCACCATCAACTTTGGTTCCATTATTATCAATTCTGCTATTTCCTATTTTCCCAAATTGATAGGAAACATTAGTGTTTAAAGAAGTAGTATTACTTATTGCCCAATAATGATTTAACATTAAGATTGGTTCGGAAACTTCTTTGATACGAGAATTTCTAATCTTATCATTTTGCATCCCCCAATAAGAATTGTATTGAATTCCTTTGAGATCAAAAACTTCTTGAGTTTGAGGAGCAGACTTACCTCTTCTGTTAAAAGCGGTAATCGAAGTGAAATTTAAACTATGCTTATCACTAAGTTTCTTTTCAACTGATGCGAAAAATGAAGTGGCATTGTACATTGTCCCATCAACAAATCCTTCTTTACCTTCTCTTTTACTGGCTGCAATTGTAAATGCCCAGCCATCTTCTGTTACTCCAGAAGAATGAGTTGCCATAATTCTGTGCACATAACTCCTATTCGAAGAAGCATAAGAAATACGAGTGCCTACTCTTTGCTCTGATGGTCTTACATTAATATTTGTAGAGCCTAAGATACCACCAAAAGTATAATCAGAAGCACGTAAGCCATTACTAAATTCTTGGTTTCTTAGAACGTCGTTTAATCCTCCCCAATTACTCCATTGGGGTCTTCCGTTGTAAAGTTTGTTCATTTCTATACCATTAATAAGTACTTTCCCGTTTTCAGAATCCAAGCCTCGAATTCTAAAAAAAGAAGGACTAAATTCAAAAGCTGCAGTTCTAAGATAAATATCTCTCGATGCTTGAAGGAGTCCAGAGATATTATCGGCAGCACTTGTATCATCATTTAACTCATCATCTGTAAGGGTTACAGTACTTAAATCTTCTTCCTCTGCTAAATCCCTATATAGTAGAATCGTTCCCAAATCAATAGTTTTATTAGTGAGTTCTATAGGAAAGTTTTGAGTTTCATATCCTTTAAAAAAGATCTCAATAACATAGGATCCGTTTGATAAATTTTGAAGAATAAAAACACCGTTCTCGTTTGTAAGTACGCTAACCGATGCATCTTTAACGTTGATAGTCACCCCCTTTAGAGGATTGTCTTGTTCACTATCTACAACTACTCCTTTAATTGCGTTTTGAGCATATATATTAAAACTTGCAAGAAAAAAGAGTAATAAAGTTGTAATAATTTTTCTCATTGGATAGTTAATTATTTATAAAATTGTAAGTCGTTTAAGCATATTCAAAATTACTCAAATTAATTTATCCTATTGTCAAAATTTAAATATTTAATAGACCGCTTAAAATTACTTCTTTATGTTTGCAATATAAAACTCTTTTTAGATGAAAAAAATACTTCTTTTACTCACTATATTTTCTATTTCAACAACGATTAGCCAAAATAAAACAAAAGAATATAAGATTAGAACTGTTGCATTTTATAATCTTGAGAACTTATTTGATACAATAAATGATCTTTCAAAAAATGATGAAGCAAGTCCAATGATGGAAATGAAAGGGAATCGATCTAAAGTTTACTGGGATAAAATTAATAAGTTAGCTACCGTCATTTCACAAATTGGGAAAGATAAATCTAATACAAGTCCTGCTATTCTTGGTGTCTGTGAAGTAGAAAATAGAACTGTATTAGAAGACTTAGTCAATTCTGAGAAGTTAAAATCAAAACGTTATGGGATTATTCATTATGAATCTCCAGACAAAAGAGGGATTGATGTAGCATTGTTATATCAACAACGTTATTTTAAACCTACAAATCATGAGTCTTTTAATCCAAATATTTATAGAGACAATAGAAAAGTCTATACAAGAGATCAATTATTAGTTTCAGGATATTTAGATGATGAACTAATTCATATCATAGTAAACCACTGGCCTTCTAGAAGTGGAGGAGAGATGAAAAGTAGGCCTTTACGAGAAAAAGCAGCTTATCAGAACACTAAAATTATTGATCAAATAAAACAGAAAGAGGAAAATCCAAAAATTTTGGTCATGGGCGATTTTAATGACGATCCAACCAATAGTAGCTTTAAAAAAGTATTAAAAACCAAAGGTAAAAAAGAAGATGTTATTGCAGGAGACTTGTATAATCCTTATGAAAGTATGTTAAAAAAAGGATTCAATACCCTTGGGTATAGAGACAATATTAATCTGTTTGATCAAATCATGATAACATCCCCATTATTAGAAAATGGTGACAATGATTTTTCTTCTTACAAAATGTATAAAGCAGCTATTTTCAATAAACGTTTTTTGACAAACAAAAGAGGGCGTTATAAAGGATATCCATTTAGAAGTTTTTCTTTTGGCTCTTACACGGGAGGATATAGTGATCATTATCCAGTATATATCTATTTGATTAAAGAAAAATAAGTGAAACCTGCTTTTTTAAAGAGATTTTTTGAGATCTTTTAATAATAGCTGAATTGATGTGGTTCCATTCCATTCATTTTCATCTAAACTGTAAGCAATATCAAAATCATTTTTGATGAATTTTATTTTGTCACCCATCCCAAAACCTATTGTATTATATGTTTTTCGGTCTGCACCATAAATAATATTTAGTTTAAGATGACTTTGATCAGTACCAATTTTTTTCCCAAATCCATTGTCTCGAACAGAATTAGTTGAAAAGATGGGTTTCATATTTTGTGGTCCAAAAGGTCCCATTTGTTGTAAAACTCTAAAAAATTTAGGAGTTATATCTGATAGTTCTAACTCTAGATCTATTATGATTTCTGGGATCAATAATTTTTTTTCAATGCTGTTCTTTACCACTTCTTCAAACTTTTTTTTAAAAGCTGTATAGTTTGTTGGATCCAGGGTTAAACCTGCAGCATATTTGTGTCCCCCAAATTGTTCAATATATTCCGAACACTGATCTAATGCATCATAGATGTCAAAACCCCTTACAGATCTTGCAGAAGCCGCAAGTTTATTACCGCTCTTGGTAAAAACCAATGTTGGTCTATAATAGGTTTCAATTAATCGAGATGCAACAATTCCAATTACCCCCTTATGCCATTTTTCATCAAAAACAACGGTAGTATATTTTTCTTTTTCTCCATTTTTTTCAATGTATAATAATGCTTCCTTAGTAATTTGAGAATCTAATATTCTTCTTTTAGAATTATAGTCATTAATTTTTTTTGAAAACTCTAGAGCAAGATCAAAATTTTCTTCAGTAAGCAACTCTACAGCTGCATTTCCATGTTTAATTCTTCCTGCTGCATTTATTCTTGGAGCAATTATAAAAACAACATCAGTAATTGTTAATTTCTTTTTATTTATTTGGGAAATAATTGCTTTAATCCCATTTCTCGGTCTTGTATTAATTACTTGCAGCCCGTAATAGGCCAATATTCTGTTTTCTCCAATTATAGGAACAATATCTGCAGCTATTGCGGTAGCTACTAAATCTAAATACTGAGTAAGGTTTTCAAGGGTCTGATTTCTTTTTGAGGCTAATGCTTGAACAAGTTTAAAACCAACTCCACAACCACACAATTCATCAAATGGATACCTGCAATCAGTTCTTTTAGGGTTTAAAACAGCAATAGCCTTAGGGATTTCAGCTCCTGGTTTATGGTGATCACAAATAATAAAATCAATGTTTTTTTTTGAGGCGTATAAGACTTTGTCGAGGGCTTTAATACCACAATCAAGCGCAATGATAACCGAGAAGTTATGGTCCTCAGCAAAATCTATTCCTTGGAAGGAAATACCATATCCCTCCTCATATCGATCTGGAATGTATGTAGCAATTCTAGATGTTAATGTTTTTAAGTACGATGAAACTAATGAAACAGCTGTGGTGCCATCTACATCGTAATCTCCATAAATAAGAATGTTTTCATTTTTAGCAATGGCTGTTTCTATTCTAGAAACAGCCAGATCCATATCTTTCATCAAGAATGGATCATGAAGATCATTTAGAGAAGGGCGGAAAAATTTTTTTGCTGTTGCAAAATTCTCAACCCCTCTTTGTACCAAAAGTTTCGACAAAGTTATATCGATAGAAAGATCTTCTGAGAGCCGCTGGGCCGTGTTAAGATTAGGGGGTTTTTTAAAAGTCCAACGCATAACAGTTTTTATTCCTCATGAAGGTACACATCTGTGGTCACATTTGCAAATTGGCGAAACATTTCCATCACACCACAATACCTTTCAACAGAGAGTGTAACGGCTTTATTAATTTTATCTTTTTGTAAATCGCTCCCATAGAAATGATATTCTACACTTACTTTGTGATAATATTTAGGATGTTCTTCAGTTAGTTCAGCATGAATAATTATTTTAAAATCAGAGACTTCAGCTCTCATTTTTTTTAATAACGAAACAACATCCAAGCCAGAACAACCGGCTAAAGACGAAAGCATCATAGCTTTTGGACGTAGCCCTTTACTTTCAATATCATCATCAGGAGCATCCATATAAATAAGATCTCCACTTGGATTATCAGATTCAAACAACAAATTTTCTTTCCAGATTGTTGTTACTGTATTTCTTGCCATACGTATTATATTTTTATTTATAATGAGATTGTTGAATTCGTACAAAAGTAGTAACTAAGATTTAATAATAACCGTAAAAAAGCAATTTATGAAATAATTCATTTAAACTCACATCAACTCTTTTTTAATGTGTTTTATTTCTTTAATTTAGTGTCCAATAAACAGTAAAAAAAATTATATGATCCTCTATTTTTTTATTTAACATTATTTTTATGAAGATTAGAAACTTTCAGTTTTTATATAATTTAAAATTATGGACCATATCAATATGACTTGTAAAACTCTGTTGCTAGTGATGTTTTTTTTATCATTAACTTGTTTTTCACAGACAAATGACGATTTAAAAAAAAACTACCCTACAAGAACAATTATTCAGGCAAACAATAGTCAAATTTCAATGATTAATAATTCTGATTTCACCTACAATTTTTGTGATGATGATAATGATGGATTAACAACAATAGAATTAATTCCAATACTAGATCAAGTAGAGACAGCTGTTGCTGGAAATTTAATCTCAGACAATCCTAAATTATTGATTGGTACCTCTGATGGGAAAATCTTACAGCTTGATGATGTCATACAAAACCCAAGTATCACAGTGATTTGTAACCTTCCTTCTCCTTCTTTTGATGTTGCTATCAATTCTGAAGGTGAATTTTTTACAACTGGTAGTGCAGGTATAGAAAAAATAAATGAAAGTGATTGTACAACAGATACTGTTTTAAGTTCTGGAGGAAACTCGCTGTCATTTGACACTCAAAATAATTTGTATTTTCACGATTTTTCTCAAATTAATTCAGCGGTATATAGATTGGACGCAGGACTCTCATCTCCACCGTCTCTTTGGCATGATTTTCAAAATGGTCAGCCTGGAGGGGACTTTGTTATTTTGGGAAGTTACATGTATATCGCTTGGAAAACAATCAATGGATCTTTTCAGCTCTACAAAGTAACTATAGATTCAGATACCAATTATATCTCTCACGAATCATTAGGGTCGTTGATAGATGATACTTTTGGACTTGCTAGTGAACAGGGTGTTCTTTACGGTGTGACTCCTTCTGAGGTTTACAAAATTAATTTGAGCACCTCTGTGCCTACCTTTGAGACGATTTTAGGGAATAATTTTACTCATGGACAATGGTGGGGATCTGCAGGGTTCAGTGAAGCTATTGAATTTGTTTCCACAGCGCATATATCTGATCTAGATGCAGAAAATAACGTTGGATCTTTGCCAAATACTTGGATAAATACCAATCCAGGGATTCAAACAATCTTCTTGAGAACAGAAGAAATTAATAGCGGTAACTATGAGGTAACTCCAGTCATAATAACCGTTAACCAAACACCTACTATAGCAAATACCCCTCTTAACCTAGAAACGTGTGATTTTGATGGTGATGGTTCAGAGTCATTTGACTTAACAATTCAATCTAGTCAAATTTTAGGCTCTCAAGATTCATCTATATTTGAAGTTATTTATTCAACGAACAACTTATTTTCTAATCTTATTACCAATCCTCAAAATTATATAAGTACCTCACCACTTGAAACAATTTTTTTTAGGATAATAAATAGCAATGAATCCACATGTTTTTCTGAAGGAGAATTCAACCTAACTTTTACAGATGAGGTAAATTGTAATCAAAATGAACCTCCAGTACTTTTTGCAGATTCAAGGGAAGCCTATTGCCCTTTAAGTGAAATAAAAATTGCTGATAACTTTACGATTACAGATTCTGATGACACTGGATTAGATTTTTTCACCATTCAAATTTCTTCAGGCTATTCAAGCTCTAATGACCTCTTAAAACTAACTGGTACTCACCCTGCCATTACAGCAAGACCATTTGATATTTTACAGGGTAAATTAATATTAGAGCCTACTGCTCCCGCAACTCAAATATTATACGCAGATCTTCAGTTAGCCATTAGAGATATTGTTTTTACTAGTTCAGATCCTAATATCAGTGGAGAACGATTTTTTTCTTTTACTATAGGAGATGCTAATTATCTTCCTTCTACAGAACATTTTTATGTGTATGAAGAAAATATAGGCATTACATGGTCTAATGCTAAGAATTTAGCTGAAACATCAACATACTTTGGATTACAAGGCTATTTAGCAACCATTTTATCTGAAGAAGAAAATAATATATCTGCAGAACAAATATCTGGTACTGGTTGGATTGGCGCAAGTGATGAAGGAACTGAAGGTGTTTGGAATTGGGTCACAGGTCCTGAAGCTGGAACTACTTTCTGGAATGGGAATTTTTCTGGTTCTCCTGCTCTAAACCCAATTACTGGTCTACCTTATTACTCTAACTGGAACTCCTCTCCTCCAGAACCAAATCAACAAGGAAATGAAGATTATGCTCACATAACCGATAATAGTATTGGAGTCCCTGGTTCATGGAATGATTTATCAATTACGGGTGCTTCTAGTGGTCCGTACCAACCTAAAGGCTATATTGTAGAGTTTGGAGGTATGCCTGGAGATCCACAACTCAATATTTCAGCGAGTACGAGTATTTATATCCCTGAAATTACGTCTACAACAAGTGGTGAAACCTGCCCTAATGAAAGTCTTATTTTAGAAGCAACTGCTTCAGAAGGAGACGTTTATTGGTACGATTCAGAAACAGGTGGGACCCTTTTAGCGATAGGTACTACATTTACAACTCCTTTATTAAATTTCTCTACAGAATATTATGTAGCAGCTTCTCCTCAAGGATGTTCAACAATTAATAGAACACCAGTAGAAGCGCTTATCAGTCCATTACCACTAGTAACAGATCCCGTTTTATTAAACAGCTGTGATGATGATCAAGACGGATTAGCTAATTTTGACCTCACGCAGGCCATTCCTTTAATCTCTGCAGATTTTGCCAATGAAACATTTCGTTTCTATCCATCACAAACTGATGCCGAAAATAATACGAATGAAATTTTAACCCCAACCAATTATACCAATACTACAGATACTAATGACGCTGTTTGGGTGAGAACCATTACTATAAATGGATGTTATAGAATTTCTCAAGTTACACTAGAAGTAACAAATACTTCCATTCCATCTTCTTTTCAACTAAGTTTTTCTCAATGTGATGACTATCTAGATGCTACCGGGAATGATACCGCCAATAATAACGATGCTGATGGAATTACCTCATTTGATTTTAGTTCGGTAACCAATGAGATTATTGCGTTATTTCCAGCTTCGCAGACCATCAATATTACCTATTACGAATCGTTAGCTGATGCGACTAATGCCCTAAACCCAATTACTGATATTAGCAACTACAGAAATAATAATTCACCCTACACTCAACAGATTTTTATTCGAGTAGACGATCCTGCCAATGTCAATTGTATTTATATTGGCACTCATATCACTTTGACGGTTAATCCCGTTCCAGAGATAGATGTCATCCCTAACCTTGATATTTGCGACGATACAAATGATGGTGATGATACCAATGGTTTTGTGCAGTCTATAGATCTAGAAACTCAAACACCTCTAATTCTTGGAACACAAGATTCAGCGAATTTTACAGTCACCTATCACGAATCAGCACTTGAAGCTTCTTCAGGAACAAATGCTTTGAGTTCTCCTTATTCTAATACATTTTCCAATCAACAAACGATATTTGTTAGGGTGACTAATAACGCTACAGGATGTTTTGTTGACAGATCTAGTTTTGAGATTGTGGTCAATCCACTTCCAACAATTACTTCCACAGTAGCGCTTAAACAATGTGATGATGATACCGATGGGTTTTCTGATTTTAATCTTAATGAAGCCGCCTCAGATATCTCTACTAATTTCACCA
>JBELHH010000026.1:0-40305 GCA_042091515.1 Flavobacterium sp.
TTAATAGCAGCATCTAAAAGATATACATCATCTACTAGTAATTCTGCATAAGAAATTAGCAATAATAATTTCCAAAATGATACTTTGAATTGATTGTAAACTTTAATTTGTACTGTTTTGATAGAAATAGAACCGGACTCACCTAAGTTCAAAATTTTAGCATACACCCTAAGGGCGACGAGTAAAAATAGTACGTGGAAAAATCTTGTTATCTTTTAAAATAACTAAAGATGAAAAAAGTGATATGAAATGGAAAGTGAACAATGTTTAAAAAATAAATAGTGAATATAGTTGTGTACTAATTTTAAGAATTAGCGGCGGCGCATGCTCTTGGGCATTGCGTTAGAAACTATATATATATATTATTTATTATAATAAACATTATTCAAATATGCTATATGATTTTGGAATAACAATGGTTCCAAAATCATTTTTTTGAAGTTTTATGTATTTCTCAAATAAGAAACTTTTAATTATAAAAAATTCATAAATGTGATAATAAAAATAATTATTCTATAATATATAATCTGTACTGATAAAGTTAGAACTCTTCTTTTCTAATAATTCCTTTAGTATAGCATTGTTAGAGGCATTATCTTTAGAAGCAAGAAAGGTTCTGATAGAGAAAGAACGTAAAGCATCATGAACACTTAAGGTGCTTACCGCTGAATCTTTTCTCCCGGTAAACGGATATACGTCAGGTCCTCGTTGACACGAACTATTTAAATTCACACGACACACAAGATTTACCAGACTATCAATTAAAGGAGACAAAGTATCTATATTTTTTCCAAAAAGACTAACTTGTTGTCCATAATTAGAATCAGCAATATCATCGAGTGGTTCATTAATATCTTTAAAAGAGACGATAGGAACTACAGGACCAAATTGTTCTTCATGAAAAACTCTCATCTCTTTATTTACTGGATATAAAACTGCTGGAAAGATATAGTTATCAGTAGTCATCCCTCCTTTAGAATTTAAAATCGATGCCCCTTTTTCTTTGGCTTCATCTATTAGTTCTTGGATATAAGCTGGTTTGTTTGGTTCTGGCAATGGAGTTAATTTTACTCCTGAATCCCAAGGGTTACCAAATTTTAACTCATCAACTTTTGCAGCAAACCTTTTGTTAAACTCATCAACAATATCTTCATGAACATATAAAACTTTTAATGCAGTACATCGTTGTCCGTTAAAGGATAGCGATCCTGCAATACATTCTTGAATCGTAATATCTAAATCAGCATCAGGTAATACAATTGCAGGATTGTTAGCTTCTAATCCTAATACTAGACGTAATCTATTTCCTTTTGGATGTTGACTTTGTAATGATTTTGCAGAAGTGCTATGTCCTATCAAAGCCAATACATCTATTTTACCTGTTTGCATGATTGGTGTTGCTAATTTCCTTCCTCTTCCATAAACGATATTTACAACCCCTTTTGGAAAACTATTTTGAAAAGCTTCCATTAATGGAGATATCAACAAAACTCCAAATTTAGCAGGTTTAAAAATAGCTGTATTTCCCATAATTAAGGCAGGAATAAGCAAACAAAAAGTTTCATTTAACGGATAATTATAAGGACCTAAACACAAAACAACTCCTAAAGGACCTCTTCGGATATGAGCATGTACACCGGCAGATTTTTCAAACTTAGCACTATCTCTGTCCATTTGTTTATAGTCTTCAATAGTATCATAAATATAATCTACCGTTCTATCAAATTCTTTCTCAGAATCAGCAAGATTTTTTCCAATCTCCCACATGAGTAAATTTACAATCTCATCACGCTTTGTTTTCATTTGAGTGACAAATTTTTCCATACAGGCTATTCTATCTACCACTTTCATCGTCGGCCATAAACCTTTCCCTTTATCAAAAGCATTGCATGCTGCATCTAATGCATCGTTGGCTTCTTGTTCTCCTAACTGAGGAATGGTTCCTAATAAAGTTGGCTCATATGAATCTGTTGAAGATATCGTTGAATAGACATTTGCTATTTCACCAGACCAAGATTTTAATTGACCATCAACTAAATAGGTTTGTTGCTCAATGATTCTATTAATTTTAAATTTTTCTGGAATTTCTAAGGAAGTTTTTTTTAATGTCATTGGTGTTGATTTATTTACTAAGATACAAACTCTAAACTAAAAATTGAAATAGATCTGGATTATCGTTTAAATAGTCTCCGTAAAAATTTAGGCGTTTCATTCGTGCTATAAGTGGTTTTAGGTCATCCGCTGATTTTAACTCCAAGCCAACAACTGCTGATCCTTTATCTCTATTCGTTTTCTTTGTATATTCAAAATGGGTAATATCATCGTCTGGCCCTAAAATATCTTCCACAAACTCTCTTAATGCTCCTGCTCTTTGAGGAAATTTGACAATAAAGTAGTGTTTTATATTTTTGAATAATAACGCTCGCTCTTTTATTTCTGCAGTTCTCGTAATATCATTGTTACTACCACTAATAATACATACAATGTTTTTTCCTTTAACTAACTCTTTGTAATCATCTAGTGCTGCAATACTTAAAACTCCTGCTGGTTCTACTACGATCGCTTCTTTATTATATAAATCTAAAATAATTTGACAAATTTTTCCTTCCGGAATCGTAATCATATCATCTAAATTCTCTTGACATAATTTAAAATTAAGATTCCCCACACGTTTAACAGCAGCTCCATCAACAAAATTATCAATCGTCTCTAGCAATACATTTTCTCCAGCTTTTATGGAGGAAGACATTGATGGAGCACCTTCGGGCTCTACACCGATAATTTTTGTTTGTGGTGAAACCTGCTTAAAATAAGAAGACAGACCAGACGATAATCCTCCCCCTCCAACAGGAACAAAAACATAATCTATTGGCTGTTCAGCCTGTTCTAAAATTTCTAATCCAACGGTTGCTTGTCCTTCAATAATTTTTTGATCATCAAATGGATGAATAAATGTTTTTTGTAATCTCTCACACGCTAACGTTGCTGCATATTGTGCGTCATCAAATGAGTCTCCAACAAGAACAACCTCAATATATTTTTCACCAAACATCTTAACCTGATTAATTTTTTGCTTTGGTGTTGGAGAAGGCATATAAATAACCCCTTTTATTTTCAAAAGTCTACAAGATAGAGCAACTCCTTGTGCGTGATTTCCTGCACTAGCACATACAATTCCTTTAGAGCGTTCCTTTTCTGTTAAAGAAGATATTTTATTGTAAGCTCCTCTTATTTTGTATGATCTTACTTGTTGTAAATCTTCTCTTTTAAATAAAACAGTACATTGATATTTCTCAGAATATTGCTCATTCTTGACTAAAGGAGTCTTCAAAGTAACATCTTTTAAATTGATCGCTGCTTTTTTTATAGCTTCTATTGTTGGACGATATGTAACGTCTGTTTTCATGAAATACTTAAGCGATTTCTAGGGGTTGTTCTTCATTTGTTTTAATTACTTTCATGGCTGTCATTGCGCTTCTTAATCGTTTTCCTACAGTTTCAATAGGGTGATTTCTAATAGCGTCATTAACTTTAATTAATTGTACATTATCTACTTCATTAGATTCTGAAAACGAAGTTCCGATTATAGATGTTTCTACAGATTTCATAAAATCTACCAACAGAGGCTTACAAGCATGATCAAATAAATAGCATCCGTACTCTGCAGTATCAGAAATAACGCGATTCATTTCATATAGTTTTTTTCTCGCAACAGTATTGGCAATTAATGGTAATTCATGTAACGATTCATAATAAGCAGAATCTTCAATAATTCCAGCGCTTACCATAGTTTCAAAAGCCAATTCAACACCTGATTTTACAAAAGCAACCATTAAAACGCCATGATCGAAATATTCTTGTTCTGAAATATTTTTTTCAGTGATGCTAGTTTTTTCAAAAACCGTTTCTCCAGTAGCAGCTCTCCAGGTTAATAGATTTACATCATCATTGGCCCAATCCTCCATCATCGTTTTAGAAAAATGTCCAGAAATAATATCATCCATATGTTTTTCAAATAATGGTTTCATGATTTCCTTTAATTCTTCAGACAACTCAAATGCTTTTATTTTAGCTGGATTTGATAATCGATCCATCATATTGGTAATTCCTCCGTGTTTTAAAGCCTCAGTAATGGTTTCCCATCCATATTGAATTAATTTTGTGGCGTATGCAGGTTCAATCCCTTTTTCAATCATTTTATTAAATGAAAGAATAGATCCTGTCTGTAAAACACCACATAAAATCGTTTGTTCTCCCATTAGATCTGATTTTACTTCAGCTACAAAAGAAGATTGTAAAACTCCTGCTCTATCTCCACCTGTAGCAGCCGCATATGCCTTTGCTTGGGCCCATCCCTTATTTTCTGGATCATTCTCTGGATGAACAGCTATTAAGGTTGGTACCCCGAATCCACGTTTATATTCTTCTCTAACTTCCGTACCTGGACATTTAGGGGCTACCATTATTACAGTGATATCTTCACGAATTTTCATTCCTTCTTCTACAATATTAAACCCGTGTGAATAGGATAATGTAGCTCCTTTTTTCATAAGTGGCATTACAGATTTAACAACATTTGTATGCTGTTTATCTGGTGTTAAATTTAATACTAAATCTGCTGTTGGAATTAATTCTGAGTAGGTCCCCACAGGAAAACCGTTACTTGTTGCATTTTTAAAAGAATCTCTTTTTTCTTTAATAGCAACTTCTCGAAGGGTATAAGAAATATCTAATCCAGAATCTCTCATATTTAACCCTTGATTTAATCCTTGAGCTCCACACCCAACAATTACTATTTTCTTTCCTAGTAGTGCATTTACTCCGTCTTCAAATTCTGAAGCTTCCATGAATCTACATTTTCCTAACTGTTCTAATTGATTCCTTAATGATAGCGTGTTAAAATAATTTACCATTCTTCTTTTTTTTAATAATTAAATGCTTTTAGCATTTGAGATATATTCATTGGTTTTTTTGAGACAGCAATCCTTCCTGATCTTGTAAATTGTAATATCCCAAAAGGTTTTAATTCTCTGTACAATAATTCAATTTCCTCTTTTCTTCCAGATTTTTCAATCACAAAAAATTCTTTATTTACAGTAACAATTCTAGAATTACTTTCTTTGATGATATTTTGAATTTGCCTTTCTTCAAACAACAAATCTGATTTAATTTTAAAGATACAAGACTCTTGATAAATCGTTTCTTCATCAGTATGATAATAGGCTTTTATTACTTCTACTTGTTTTTCTATTTGACCGAGTATTTTTTTCATTTTTACTTCGCTGAGATTAACAACGATTGTAAATTTAGAAACCTCCTCTATTTCAGATACTGAGGTATTAATACTCTGTATATTGATGTGTCTTCTCTGAAAAATTGCAGAGATTCGGTTTAATAAACCAATATTGTTTTCTGTATAAATAGACACGGTAAATAATTGTTTTTTATCTTCCATTTTATTCTAATCTTATATCTGCAACAGAAGCACCTGTTGGAATCATTGGAAATACATTATCTTCTTTTTCAACGCAAACTTCTAAAAAATAGGCCTCTTTACTCTCCATCATTTCTGCTACTGCTTCTTTTAACTCATCTCGTTTAGTAACTTTTCGAGCGTTTAAATAATAGCCTTTTGCTATGGCTACAAAATCTGGATTTACCATTTCTGTAGAGGCATAACGTTTGTCAAAAAACAATTGTTGCCATTGTCGAACCATTCCTAAAAAATCATTATTCAAAACGACCACTTTTACAGCTGCTTTTTGCTGAAAAATAGTACCTAATTCTTGAATAGTCATCTGATAACCTCCATCACCAGAGATTGAAACAACTTCGCGATCTGGTGCTGCCATTTTTGCACCTATGGCTGCTGGTAAACCGAAGCCCATGGTTCCAAGTCCTCCAGAAGTAATATTACTTTTTGTCTTATTAAATTCTGCATAACGACAAGCGATCATTTGATGTTGTCCAACATCTGTTACAATCGCTGCATCTCCTTTGCTTTGTAGATTTATTTCTTTTAATACTTCACCCATTGTTAAGCCCTCTTTTGTTGGATGTAAATCATGCTTAATAACTTTTTCATATTCTATGGCATACAAGTCTTTAAACTCTTGATGCCATTCTGTATGAGTGGCTGTTTTTAATAATGGAAGTAATTGCTGTAAACTTTGCTTTGCATCTCCCAACACTGCTACATCGGTCAATACATTTTTATCTATTTCTGCAACATCGATTTCAAAGTGAATCACTTTTGCTTGTTTAGCATAGGTTTCTAAATTTCCAGTAACTCGATCGTCAAAACGCATTCCAATAGCAATCAATACATCACATTCATTTGTTAATTTATTGGGACCATAATTACCGTGCATTCCTACCATTCCCACATTTAAAGGGTGAGATGTTGGGATTGCGGAGGCTCCTAATATAGTCCAGGCAGCAGGAATCCCAGCTTTTTCTATAATGGCTTTTAACTCCGCCTCAGCCCTTCCTAAAATAATACCTTGCCCCCAAACTATCATTGGTTTTTTAGCATTATTTATCAACGTAGCTGCTTCTCGAATTTTTGAAGGATCAATAACAGGTATGGGTTGATAGCTTCTAATTCTTTCACACTTTTTATAACTAAAATCAAACGCTTCGAATTGAGCATCTTTAGTAATATCAATCAATACTGGGCCAGGCCTTCCACTTCTGGCAATATAAAATGCTTTCGCAAATACTTCTGGAATTTCTGAAGCTTTGGTAATCTGATGATTCCATTTTGTTACTGGGGTAGAAATCCCAACAATATCTGTTTCCTGAAAAGCATCGCTCCCTAACAAATGAGATCCTACCTGACCTGTAATACAAACCATCGGAGTAGAATCTATTTGTGCATCGGCAATACCGGTAACAAAATTTGTGGCTCCAGGACCAGAGGTTGCTATAGCAACACCCACTTTTCCTGAAATTCTAGCATACCCCTGAGCGGCATGAGTGGCTCCTTGCTCATGTCTAGTTAATACATGATGTAATTGATCTTGATACTTATATAGCTCATCATAAACTGGCATGATGGCTCCACCAGGATAACCATATAAAGTATCGACACCTTCGGCTAACAAACATTTAATAACTGCTTCACTTCCTGAAATCCTTTCGGTAGTTGGTGTATTGTTTTCCAGGGTTTTTTCTTTTTGTATGTTCATCATAAATATTATTAAGATGTTACTTTATTTTTTTTCAACTGGGCTAAAACATGATTTATATAGGATCATAAAAATACATTTAGTAGACTCCGTCTGTTACACATCCGTTAGAGGCTGAAGCAACTGTTTTTGCATATTTGTATAATACACCTTTATTAAATTTTAATTTGGGTGCTGTCCATTGCTTTCTTCTTTGTGCTAATTCATCATCAGAAATTAAAACATGTATTGAATTGTCTTGTGCATTAATTCTTATTTTATCACCTGTCTTTAAAAGTCCAATAGTACCCCCAGATTGTGCTTCTGGTGTAATGTGTCCTACTACAAAACCATGTGTACCACCAGAAAAACGACCATCGGTGATTAATGCAACTGACTTTCCTAAACCTGCTCCCATAATTAAAGAAGTCGGTTTTAACATTTCTGGCATTCCCGGACCGCCTTTGGGTCCCACATATCTAATCACTACTACATCTCCTTTACTTACGTCTCCATTTGATATTCCTCTGTTAGCCGCTTGCTCACCATCATATACAACTGCTTTCCCTTCAAATAATAAACCCTCTTTTCCAGAAATTTTTGCAACAGCTCCTTCCATGGCCAAATTCCCATAGAGTATTTGAATATTCCCAGATAATTTTAATGCTTTATCTGTAGGTAAAATAACATCTTGCTCTTCAAATTCCATGGCAGTAATATCAGCTAAGTTTTCAGCCAATGTTTTTCCAGTAACCGTCATACACTCTCCATGTAAATATCCTTCGTCTAATAAGTATTTCATAATCGCCGGTGTACCACCAATACTGTGAACATCCTCCATTAAATATTTTCCAGACGGTTTTAAATCAGCAATTAGAGGCGTTCTATCAGAAACTCTTTGAAAGTCTTCTAAGGTAAAATCAATATCTGCTGCATGAGCAATCGCTAAAAAGTGTAATACTGCATTGGTAGAACCTCCTAAAGCGTTTACCAGAGCAATGGCATTTTCTATCGATTTTTTAGAGATGATATCTAAAGGTTTTAAGTCTTTTTCTAATAAATTTCTAATCGCTGTTGCATGTCTTTCCGATTCCGATACTTTGTAAGGGTTTTCTGCAGGAATAGAGGAGTTATAAGGCAATGAAAAACCCATACACTCGATCGCTGACGCCATTGTATTGGCAGTATACATTCCACCACAGGCGCCTGCTCCAGGAATTGATTTTTTGATGATTTCTCTATATTCATCCTCTTCAATTTCCCCGGCAACTTTTTGTCCTAATGCTTCAAAGGCAGAAACAATGTTTAATTTTCGACCTTTATAATCCCCTGAAGCAATGGTTCCGCCATACATCATAATTGAGGGTCGATTTAGTCGAAGCATTGACATGACTGCTCCTGGCATGTTTTTATCACAGCCTACAATGGCTATTAACGCATCATAGCTTTGAGCATTCATAACTGTTTCAATAGAATCTGCAATAATATCTCTAGAAACTAGCGAATAGTTCATCCCTGAAGTACCCATAGAAATTCCATCAGAAACCCCAATTGTATTAAAACCTAGTGCTACCATATTGGCAATCTTACACTCGATTTTCACCTCCTCTTTTAATCGATTTAAATGCATATTACACGGATTACCGTCATACCCTGTACTTGCAATACCAACTTGAGCTTTTTGCATATCCTCATCCGTTAGCCCTACTGCATACAACATCGCTTGAGATGCTGGCTGAGATTCATCTTGTGTTAACCTTCGGCTGTGTTTATTGAGTTCTTTCATACTATGGTAGCATCGTATCGTATTATTTTATGTCCTAAAGTAATTGATTGCTCTTTTTATGGATTTTTGCTATTTTGATTTTGGATTAAAGTCATAGCATTCTGATTTATTACAATATACTGATTTACAATATTTTAAATGTCGTTATTTGTGATGTTCAAAGGTAGCTATTTTTTTTAAAAAAAATCCAACTCGAAGGTCCTTTAAAAAAAGAGTCTTTGTTTGTTTTCGCATTACTAATCTAACTACTCTTTCGTGTATGCAGTTGTTTATTGGGCATCCTATATTACTTTATAAAAATAGAACATTAAAAAAAATTAGATTCTATGGTAGCCTTCCCTGGATCTCCGTTATCTAGTATAGGGCTCCCAAAAGTCATGGATAATTCTCCTCGTTAAAACCTATAGTTTTATTTGTTAAAAAAAACCATTTTTTACGTCTCAGCAAAAACCAGTCCTGATATTTTCGGAAAAAGTTTAATTCAAAATTCATTAGAAAACACATTTGAATTATTTGCTTCAAACAATGAAATAGAATTAATGGAAAACATTGAAAAAGTTGGAGTTAAAAACTCAAAATACTTTTCAAATTTTCTAGACGAACTTGTTAAAGATGATTTAGAAATTGAACTTACTTGGGAAAATCCAGACTATGAAACTCGAGAATGGATTGGAAATAAAGATAAAATCTTAATGTTTACAAATACTTTTAAAAATATTGAGATAACTGAACCTGAAACAATCAGCTTTAAAGCTGAATTAATTACTTTAAGTTTAAAAAACATAATTGAAATTAAAGATATCGATTCAGGTCAAATTTTTTCTGTAAAATGTACTAGCTTATTTACTAAAATACTAAAAGAATTACATATTGGTGAACACAGGGATCTTACAATATCAAAAATCACAATAATTAATACCGTTTCCCAAAAAGAGAAAATAGAATATAATTTAGTAGAAATTTAGGAAGAATATTTACTGCCTACACCAAGGTCTATAATTCATTGCTAGTTCTCGCCTACTTCTGAAAATTCTCACAAACATTCTATATAAGACGTATTGACAACTAAGAACTTGGTTTTCAAGTACTATAAATGAGTAAAACAATTTCTATTATCACCTTGAGTAGCCTTCTTAAAGATTTCTAAATGGTTTTTTAGATTATTCAAGTAAAATTGCTTTACCCATATTTTAATATATTAAGCACTCATCAAGTCGTTGTCATCTTTTAAGGGTAATCTAGAATTTCCCATCAAATATACATCTATATGATGTGCTGCTTGACGTCCTTCAGATATTGCCCACACAATCAAAGATTGACCTCTTCTCATATCTCCGGCTGTAAAAATTCCTGCAACATTTGTTTTATAATTATCGGTGGAAGCTTTGAGGTTAGTTCTTGCATCAAACTCGAGTCCTAATTGCTCTGGGAGTGTTTTTTCTGGACCCGAAAACCCTAGGGCTAATAAGGCTAAATTACAAGGCCATACTTTTTCTGAACCTTCTTTTTCTATGAGTTGAGGTCTTTGTCCTGGAATCTTTTTCCAAGACACCTCAGCTGTTTTTAAAGCCGTTAATTCCCCCTTGTCATTCGTAACAAATTCTTTGGTATTTATTAACCAATTTCGATCACATCCTTCTTCGTGAGATGAACTTGTTTTGAGCTGCATGGGCCAGAAAGGCCAAGGAGTTTCTGAGCTTCTTACGGTTGGGGGTTTTGGCATGATTTCAAAATTAGTCACCGACTTTGCTCCTTGTCTATTTGAGGTTCCAATACAGTCTGATCCTGTATCTCCACCGCCAATTACAATAACATCTTTGCCTCGGGCAGTAATTATATTTTTCTTTAAGCGATCATCAAATAACGCCTTCGTTTGTCTGGTTAAAAAATCCATTGCTTGAACGACGCCTTTCGCTTCATTTCCGGGAACAGGAATATTTCTAGGAATGGTGGCTCCTGCTGACAATAAGATCGAATCAAATTCTTTTAATTTATCGACAGAATAATTAACCCCAACATTTATGTTTGTTTTAAATTCTATCCCTTCTTCCTCTAAAATAATAACTCTTCGATCAATAATTTCTTTTTCTAATTTAAAGTTTGGTATTCCGTAGCGTAACAAGCCACCTATTTGATCATCACGTTCAAAAACAGTCACTGTGTGTCCAACTCTATTTAATTGTTGTGCCGCCGCTAATCCCGCAGGACCAGATCCTACAATGGCCACTTTTTTGCCTGTTCTTACCGAAGGTTTTTGAGGAACTATCCAACCTTCTTCAAATCCTCTTTCTACGATCGATTTTTCTATATTCTCTATAGAAACAGGATCATCAATGAGTCCTAATACGCAAGCTTGTTCGCAAGGAGCAGGACATAATCTTCCTGTAAATTCAGGGAAGTTATTGGTTGCATGTAATATTTCTAGGGCTTGTTTCCATTCACCTTTATGAATCAAATCATTAAAATCTGGAATCAAATTTCCAAGTGGGCATCCACTATGACAAAATGGAATTCCACAATCCATACAACGAGAGCCTTGTTTTTCTTGCTCTTTAATATCAAGTGGTGATGTAAACTCTCTATAATTCTTTATACGGTCTTTAACAGCAATATTATTTTCTTCCTTTCGTATGTATTTTTTAAATCCTCCTAATTCACCCATAATTATGCTGTTAATTTAGTTTGTGCCTCTTTCTCTAATCTTTCCAAAGCTATCCTGTAATCGGTTGGGAATACTTTGATAAAATTCATTTTTTCAACTTCCCAATTATTTAATAAGTCTTTTCCTAAGTTACTTTCTGTATAATCAACATGTGTTTTTATATGTTCTTTTAGCTCTAATTGATCGTTGGTCTCTAAATGAACTAATTCTACCATTTCTAAATTACAAAGTTCATTTCTAAATTGATACGATGGATCATACACATAAGCAATACCTCCACTCATACCTGCTGCAAAATTTCTTCCAGTTTTTCCTAAAACAATCACTTTCCCTCCAGTCATATACTCACAGCCATGATCTCCTATACCTTCCACAACAGTAGTTACACCTGAATTCCTCACTGCAAAACGTTCTCCAGCAATTCCGTTAATATAAGCCTCACCATTAATGGCTCCATAGAAACAAACATTACCAACGATGATATTATCTTTAGCAATAAAATCTGCTGCTTCTGGCTTCTTAACAACAATTTTAGCACCTGATAATCCTTTCCCTAGATAATCATTCGCTTCACCATTTACTATCATGGTAAGTCCTTTGGTTGCAAATGCTCCAAAGCTTTGTCCTGCAGATCCTTTAAAATTGAGTGTTAATGTATCTTCAGGCAGTCCGTTTTCTCCATGAATTTTTGATATTTCATTACTTGTAATTGCCCCTACCGAACGATTGGTATTTTGAATTGAGTAAGAAAATTCAGATTTTATCTTATTTTTAATAGCAGCTTTTGCATTGTCTATAATTTTTAAATCGAGTACTTTATCTAAATTATGATTTTGTTTCTCTGTATTATATAAAATTTGATTTCCATCTCCTGCTGGTTGATGAAGAATTGCAGAAACATCAATCCCTTTTGCTTTATAATGATCGATCGACGGGTTGGCATTAATTTTATGGGTCTGACCTACCATTTCTTTGATAGATCTAAACCCTAATGAAGCCATAATCTGACGCAGCTCTTCTGCTACAAAATACATATAGTTAACAACATGTTCTGGAGTTCCTTTAAAGTTCTTACGCAATTCAGGATCTTGTGTAGCAATTCCTACTGGACAAGTATTTAAATGGCATTGACGCATCATAATACAACCTGAAGCCACCAATGGCGCAGTAGCAAAACCAAATTCTTCTGCTCCTAACAAACAAGCTATTGCAACATCTCTACCCGTTTTTAATTGTCCATCACACTCAACGACTACTCTATTTCTTAAGTTATTCATGACCAAGGTTTGTTGAGCCTCAGCAATTCCTAACTCCCATGGTAGTCCGGCATGTTTTAACGAGGTTAGAGGGGATGCTCCTGTTCCTCCATCAAACCCAGAAATTAAAATAACATCTGCTTTTGCTTTTGCTACTCCTGCTGCAATAGTTCCAACACCTACTTTTGAGACTAATTTTACATTAATCCTCGCTTCTCTGTTGGCATTTTTTAAATCAAAAATTAATTGTGCTAAATCCTCTATCGAATAAATATCGTGATGTGGTGGTGGTGAGATTAAACCTACGTATGGCGTGGAGTTTCTAACTTCTGCTATCCATGGTAATACTTTTTTACCAGGTAATTGACCTCCCTCTCCTGGCTTAGCTCCTTGAGCCATTTTAATTTGAATTTCTTTCGCATTGGTAAGATAATTACTACTCACACCAAATCGCCCAGAAGCCACCTGCTTAATGGCACTATTTTTAGAGTCTCCGTTAGGGAGTTTACTAAAACGATTTTTATCTTCTCCTCCTTCTCCAGAATTAGATTTTCCTCCAATTCGATTCATTGCTACGGCTAGGTTTTCATGAGCTTCTTGGCTAATAGACCCGTAAGACATTGCCCCTGTTTTAAATCGTTTTACAATCTCTGTCCAAGGCTCTACTTCTTCGATCGGAATAGGATCAAGATTATTAAATTCAAACAATCCTCTTAACGTCATTAATTCTTTAGACTGTTGGTTTATTTTATCTGCATAAACTTGATAGCTCTCTTTACTTTTTAATCGAACTGCTTGTTGAAGTTTTGATACTGTTGTTGGATTAAACATATGCCGTTCTCCTCCTCTTCTCCATCGATAATCACCACCAATATTTAAATCTAACACAGTATCTATTTCTCGATCTCTGTAGGCAGACTTACATCTTTTATAAATATCTTTTTGAAGAACATATAATCCGATTCCTCCAATTCTTGAAGGGGTTCCAGGAAAATATTTTTGAGTAAATGCTTTCTTTAAACCAAGTATTTCAAAGATTTGTGATGCTCTATAAGAATGTAATGTAGAAATTCCAATCTTATTCATTATTTTTAGGATTCCTTTTCCAATGGCTTTGTTAAAGTTTTTGACAGCCACAGATGATTCTATCCCTTTTATCTCACCATCCTCTACTTGTTGAGAGATAATTTCATTAACCATATATGGATTAATAGCACTTGCTCCATAACCAAATAAGGTTGCAAAATGATGGGGCTCTCTTGGTTCTGCAGTTTCCATTACGATGCCAAATTGTGATCTTTTTTCTTTTCTACTTAAAGAATGATGAAGATAAGAACAGGCAAGTAAAGCAGGAATTGGTGCATTTTCTTTGGTGACACCTCTATCAGATAGGATAATAATATTTGATCCTGAATCTACTGCCTTTATTGCTTTTTCTAGGAGCTGATCTAAAGCTCTTTCTATACCATTTACCCCTTCATCAAGTGGGAAAAGAATTGGAATCGAAGTTGCTTTAAAATCTTGGTGATCAATATTTTTAATTTTATCTAAATCTTCATTAGATATTACTGGGTTTTGGATCCGTAATTTTTTTGCTTGGTCTGAAGACACATCAAAAATATTTCTATCAGAGCCTATTGCTAAACTAATATCTGTAATAATTTCCTCTCTAATTCCATCTAATGGCGGATTGGTTACCTGTGCAAATAATTGTTTAAAGTAATTATATAATAATTGAGGCTTATCAGATAAAACAGCTAAAGGAGTATCTGTTCCCATAGATCCAATTCCTTCTTTAGCATCGATAGCCATTGGTGAAATAATGGTAGATATTTCCTCCGTTGTATATCCAAAGAGTCTTAGTCTGGTTTTATAATCTGTTTCTTCTATTGGAATTGTGTTGTTTGTATACGGAATATCAACTAAAGGCAATGTGTTTTCTGACACCCATTTCTTATAAGGTTTTTTAGAAATAATTTCTTTTTTTATTTCATCGTCTTCTATGATACGTCCAGCGTTCATGTCTACTAAAAACATCTTTCCTGGTTCTAATCGACCATGTTTTACAACATTTTCTGGCTTAATATTTAAAACTCCAATTTCTGAGGACATCACTACATTACCATCTTTGGTTAAGGTATATCTAGAGGGCCTAAGTCCATTTCTATCTAATAAAGCACCGATAACATTTCCGTCTGTAAATGGAACTGAAGCAGGACCGTCCCACGGTTCCATAACACAAGAATTATATTCATAAAAGGCTTTTTTATCATCATCCATGGTGCTGTCTTTTTCCCATGCTTCGGGAACCATCATCATCATTACTTCAGGTAACGACCTACCTGTCATTAATAGTAACTCAACCGCTAAGTCCATTGAGGCAGAGTCTGATTTTCCTTCGGTAATAATTGGGAATATTTTTTTAATTTCATCTCCAAATAAATCACTTTTCATCAATTCTTGACGAGCTCTCATTCTACTCACATTTCCCCGTAGTGTATTAATCTCTCCATTGTGACACATAAATCTAAAAGGTTGAGCTAGATCCCATGAAGGGAATGTATTGGTAGAGAAACGTTGATGAACTAAGGCAAGTCTTGTAACTAAATCTGGCTGACGTAAATCACTATAGAAACGACCTATATCTTCTGGAATTAAAAGACCTTTATAAATAATCGTTGTGGTTGAAAAACTAGGTATATAGAAATAGTTAGACTCTGATATTTTTGATTTAGAAATAGTATGCTCTGATATTTTTCTGGCTGCAAATAACTTGGCGTTAAACTCTAATTCTGACAATTCTTTTATTCCTTTCCCTACAAATAGTTGTTTTGTTTTTGGTTGGGTCTTTGCTGCGATTACTCCTAAGTTAGAGGTATCTACCGGAACATCTCTCCACCCTAAAATTGATAGACCTTGTTTTCTTAATTCAGTTTCGAAAATATCTTGACAATAACTACTCTGATTGAATTTTTTAGGTAAAAATACTTGACCTACCGCGTATTCTCTAGGGTTAGGGATTTCAAAATCACACACTCTTGAAAAGAACTCATGAGGAATATCTATTAATATCCCTGCGCCATCTCCAGTTCTTCCATCTGAACTTACTGCTCCACGATGTTCTAATTTAATTAAAATCTCTAGTGCATCATGAATAATTTGATTCGATTTTTCTCCATTCAAATTACAAATAAAACCCGCTCCACAATTATCTCTTTCAAATTCTTTTAAATACAATCCTTGATCCTCCATATATATGCTACTTTGTTATAATTTGTTATGTTTTCTACACAGGAAAAAAAACGCATTGAAAACAATGCATTTTTTCCCTCATAGAAGTATGTCATTTTTTTTAAATAATCATGTTACTTAATGTTCATTCATTCTAAAATCTGAATAAGCACCCATACCATGTTCATGCTTATCCAATCCTTCCAATTCTTCTTTTTCAGAAACTCTTATACCTACTGTCTTTTTCAACGTATAAATGATGACAAAAGAGGTGGCTATACAAATTAATCCGTAAGAACCTACGCCTACTAATTGGCTAATAAACTGATCCCAACCTGCTAAATTTCCAAAAATTCCTACTGCTAATGTTCCCCATATTCCACATACTAAGTGAACGGCAATTGCTCCTACTGGGTCATCTAATCTTAATTTATCAATTAATGACACTGCAAAAACAATAATTGCTCCGGCTATAGCTCCTATAAGAATGGCATCTGTTGGAGACATCTGATCGGCTCCTGCTGTTATTCCAACCAATCCCCCTAAAATTCCATTTAAAAACATGGTTAAGTCAAAATTTTTATACAATAGTGTCGAAGTAAGAAAAGCTATTACACCTCCAGCTGCTGCTGCTAAACAAGTAGTTACTAAAGTAATAGACGTTAATGCTGGATCTGCTGAAAGTACAGAGCCTCCATTAAAACCAAACCACCCCAACCAAAGGATTAATACTCCTGCAGTTGCTAAAGGAATATTGTGTCCTGGAATCGCTTGTGCTTTTCCATTGGTAAATTTACCAATACGTGATCCTAATAACCAAACAGCAACTAACGCAGCCCATCCTCCAACGGAATGTACTAATGTAGAACCTGCAAAATCATAAAAAGGGGTTTCTCTCATATCTAAAAATCCACCTCCCCATTTCCATGAACCTACTAACGGGTAGATAAAACCAACATATACGATAGTAAAGATCATGAAGGGGCCTAATTTCATTCGTTCAGCTACCGCTCCTGAAACAATTGTTGCAGCTGTAGCTGCAAACATTCCTTGAAATAAGAAATCTGTCCAGTACGTGTATCCTTCATTATAAGCTAAATCTAACGCTCCATTTGATAATGGCGCATCCAATCCAAATCCTGCAAATCCAAAGAATCCAAAAGAACCTTCAGCAAAGTCTGGATACATTAGATTGAAACCGACTAAACAGTATAGCAACAATCCAACTGTAATAATAAAAATATTTTTAAATAAAATGTTAATCGTATTCTTTTGTCTTGTCAATCCTATTTCTAAAAATGCAAAACCTAAGTGCATAAAGAAGACAAGGGCTGTACAGATCATCATCCATACATTATTTGTAGTTAATAATTCCATAATTGTTTTTAGTTAGTTTAGTGTTTTTCCTCCTTTTTCTCCAGTACGAATTCTATAGCATTCTTTGATTTCAGAAACAAATATTTTACCATCTCCTACATCCCCTGTTGCAGCTGACTCAAGGATTGCTTTTATCGTAAGTTCTTCGAAATCATCATTTACTACAATAGAGAGATACCTTCTTTGTATGTCACTTGTGCTATAACTAACACCTCTGTATACATGTCCTTCTTTTTCATTTCCTAAGCCTGTTACATCCCAATAAGAAAAGAAATTAACACCCACTTCATGAAGTGATTTTTTAACATCACGGAATTTTGATTTCCGAATAATTGCTTCTATTTTTTTCATTTATGTAAATTTTAGTTTGTTTAGAATTTATAAACTGCAGCTAATAAAAATGAGCTTAAGTTACTATTAGGAGATAAATCTGTATCGATTGTAAAGTCATCTGAACCAGCGTCTAAACGGATTTCAGGAATGATCATTAAATCACCTACAGTATAATTACCCGTCAAAGTAACAGCAAAGATACTAGAATCTTCTACACCTGAACCTATAGCTCCAAATGATCCTGATTCTTTAAAGTATTCACCTCTTAAACCAATTTTAAAAGAATCACTTGTTGCCAATTGAGGGTATAAAGCAACTCCAGAAAAACCAACTCCATCATTATCAAAATAAGCAGCATTAATTCCTAAGAAAAAATCTTCAGAAATATCAAATCCTCCCGTAAAATCAATTTCAAATGCACCATCATCGGAGATAAAATTTAAAAACTGATCTGAATATCCAAATTGAGCTCCAAAAGCATAGTTTCCAGTAGGGTTATATTCGGTGGCATCTGTTGGGTTTAAAACAGCTAACATTAAACTCGCTTTTTCTGAAAGAGCTAAATCCACTTTTAAACCAGAATGACTAAATGGTCCATAAGAAAATAAATAAGAGGTACTGTAATTGAAATTTGCAGTTGGAGAAATCACCTCATATCCTAAGAATGTATTAAAATTACCTAAAGTTACTGTAACAGATTCACTTACATTCCAATATGCATATAATTGGTTAATAATATTTGAACTACCTCCTGGTCTTAGAAAAGGAGATCCAAAAACAGCATCTTCACCTCTAGGTCCAAAAACTAAATCGGCAACAAAACCAACTTTTTCTCCATTGTAAGCAGTAACTAAATTTACCATTCCTAATGAAAAACCTGGTAGGTTAGCAAATGATGACCCAGGGGCTTGAGCGTTTTGATCATTGGGTGCATTAAGATTAGCTCTGAAATAGGTGTCTATGCTCCCGCTAAATAAAAACTTTTTTTCTTCTTCTGTTTCTTGAGAAAATACACTTAAGCTTGTAAATAAGATAAGAGCCAATACTTTTAAGTTGATGTTTGTCATAATTATTTTTTTAGTTTTTATGAGCCGCTAATTTTAGACAAAAAAGTCATAAAACCAAATATACAAAGGGCTTAGAGCTTACGAAACCGTTTTCGAACAAACCCATCGCCTCAAAAAAAAAGGGGTAAAAATTAGAAAAATGTAATTTGAAGAATTATATACATGTTGAAAATGTGATAATCTTTTTTAAGGATAGTAAAATTATCATATTCATAAAAATAACGTTTTATTGGAAAAATATTTTTATCAAAACAGCAAAATCAATAAATTTTATACATTTATTTATTAATTTTTATTTAAATAATTGATTTTATCGCAATCTGTAGAAAATATTGGATATTTTTTGAATGATTTAGAGACAATAATAAGTACTTGATGTGAAGTAAAGAGAATCACTTAAATAAATTGATAGAGCTTACTTATTTTTTATCAAACTCTTTCAATTTGGTTTTTGTAAATTCAGAAAGAACTAATCTGCCCGATATTTCTGCTTGTTTTGTTAATAATACATCCCAATTTTCTGTTCCTTTCCAAAATACTTTTTTCATCTCTGCTACTGATTCCTGATGATAAGTAGACAAAAGTTCTCCCATTTTCTTAACTGCCCTATCGAGCTCTTCTGTACTACTATGAATGCTAGAAAATAAGCCTTTTTGTTCCGCCCAGTGAGCAGAGAAAAATGTTGTTGAATTTAGGGCAAGTTGAGACATGGCTGTAATTCCTATTTTTCTTTCTATTGCTGGACTGATTACAAACGGGCCAATTCCAATATGTAATTCACTTAACTTAATTGCTGCATATTTTGTAGCCATACAATAATCGGTACATGCAATGAGACCAACACCTCCTCCAACAGTTTTTCCTTGTATTCTTCCGATAATTAGTTTAGGACACGTACGCATTGCATTTATAACATTAGCAAAACCAGAAAAGAATTTTGTCCCTTGTTCTTTGTTTTTGATTTGAATCATATCTTCAAAACTAGCCCCGGCACAAAAGGTACGTTCACCGCCACTTTTAAGAACAATTACCTTAACCTCATCATTACATCCTGCTTCATGGATTGCTTGTACTAATTCTTTTAGCATCTTTGATGGTAACGAATTGTGGATGGGGTGAAAAAACTCTATATAAGAAATTTCATTTTCAATGGTTTGTTTAACGTAGGGTTTATTCATCTTATAAACATTTATTTACTAAAGTAGTCATTTAGATACTTACTTTATTTTATATCGATATAATATTTTTATTCACATTAGCTTAATTAACTTAATTAAAAAAAATACTAAATCATAGTTGTAATTATTAAAATTTTCTATTTTTATAAAAAATTAATCAATGAATTTCTTAAAAAAAATAGGCTTTGCTAATTTTCTGATGTTAGCAGTCTGTGCTTTTATCATTATTATTGCTGAATACCTATTCTTGTCTGGAAATAAATTACATGGTATTTTTTTAGGACTTTGGGTTCCAACTTTATTAGGAGTATTAATTTTTATTAAACTAATTGAACGTGAGCGCAGATAACATTGTCATTTATTTATCCCTATTTGTAGTTGCTTGTGTTATGGTATGGGCATTCTTTATGATACGTCAATATGATAAAACAAGTAAAAATTAGTAGAACTCACCAAGAAAGTATTCCCTATCACCTCCTTTAAAGAAACTTTTTAAGTTGATCTATCGTATAGTCTATATCATCTTTTGTAGAGAATCGGCTGAATGAAAATCGTATAGAAGTAACTCCTTCAAGGTCACTCTCTAATATTTCATGTAATACATGAGATCCTTTATTGCTTCCACTTTGACAAGCACTACCTCCCGATGCAGCGATACCATAAAGATCTAGATTAAATAAAAGGAGATCATTAGAAATAGGTAATAATACATTTAAAATTGTACAACTACTCTCTTCCATCACGTCAGATTTACCATTAAATCGAATCTTTGAATTTATTTCTTTTAACCTATCAATAAAATAAAATTTTAAGAAATTCATAGAAGACTTATCCTCCTCTAATGTTTCCGATGCAATTATAAATGCTTTTTCCATCCCTAAGATTCCATGAACATTTTCTGTACTTGATCTTGCTCCTTTTTCTTGATTACCACCATGAAAAAGAGGCTGAATACCAAAACCCTTTTTAAAGTAGGCAAAACCAACTCCTTTTGGACCATGAAACTTATGAGCACTAGCCACCATAAAATCTATGGGTGTTTGTTTTAAATTAATGGCATAATGCCCAACCGCTTGAACGGTGTCTGAATGAAACAACGCATTGTATTTTGAACATATCTCACATACTTGATTGATTGGTAAAATATTCCCTATTTCATTATTGATATACATCAAACTAACCAATGTTTTCTTTGATGAATCCTTTAAAAGGCTGTCTAACTGCTTTAAAGAAACTTCTCCCGAAGAATTTATTTGTACATACTCAACATCAACAGAGTACTTTTGTTGTAAAAAATCTAATGTATGTAACACTGCATGATGTTCAATTTTAGAGCTAATAATTCGCTCTACTTGAAGGTTTGTAACAGCATTGAATAAAATTAAATTATCAGCTTCAGTACCACCTGCAGTAAAAATAATCTCACTGGCAGTTACGTGAAGTAATTTTGCAATATTTTTTCTTGCATTTTCTACAAGAGTTTTTGCTTTTCTTCCATATTGATGGGTAGAAGAAGGGTTTCCAAAATTTTCTTGCATAGAGCGTTGCATAACCTCAATCACAGACGAATCTATAGGCGTTGTAGCAGCATTATCTAAATAAACTTTTTTCATTTTGTAAAAGTATCTATTTATATTGACTTTGTATTTTGGTAAATATAAACTTCTGTGGCACCTAGTCCATATTTTTTATAAGATGCATCATAAAATCGAACGGGATATCTTCCTAACAAGAACTGAAGCTCACTTTTTAAAACACCCTCACCTACCCCGTGAATAAAAATAATTTTTGAAATCCGTTTTGAGATGGCAAATTCAATTTTTCTTTTTGCTGCTTCTAACTGAAGTGATAGTATCTCAAAATTATCCATTCCTTTATGACTTTTTATCAATTGATTAATATGTAAATCTACCTCTAAAATCACTTCATTATTGTCTTTCTTAAAACTACTTACATTCTTTTTTTTATCGGATAATTTATCACGTAACATGGGATTATTAATATCTGAATATTTTGATAATTGATGCTGTTCTTCTTGGATAATTACTAATTCTTTTTGATGGTATTGATAGTTCATTCCAAAGGCATCTTCGATTTCAACCATTTGATTATCAATATTTACAACTGTACCTTTTAGAGTATCATCTAATACGGCTACTTGAAAACCAATTTTAAAACGCATTGTTAACTTTTATTTAATAGTTAAACACCTGTGATGTAGTAATTTTATGCAAAAATAAGAAGATGATACAGACAGATACCCATAAGCTAGTAGATTTTTTTGAAGCTTGCCATAGAAATGTAGTAATCAATGAAGGTAGAAAACAACTTATCACAAAAATTGCAAATAAAATAGCCGCTCATTATATATCCAACGACAATCAAATAAATATCAATTTTATTTGTACTCATAATTCTAGGAGAAGTCAATTGGGACAGGTTTGGTCGTTTTTTGCTTCTAATTATTTTAATTTAAATATCCATGCTCTTTCTGGTGGTACAGAAGTTACTGCTTTTCATCGGAACACGGTCAATACATTAAAAGAAGTTGGTTTTAGTTTTGATATTAAAGAATTCTCTCATCTTAACCCTGTGTATCAAATTTCTTTTCAAGGTGCAAAAAAAACAATGTTAGGTTTTTCAAAACTCTATGATGATACCATAAATAAAACTCCCTATTTAGTCCTAACAACCTGTAATAATGCAGATGAAAATTGCCCTTTTATTCCTGAAGCAATCCATAGATTTCATCTTCCATATATAGATCCAAAATATTCAGATAGTTCACCAGAACAAAAATCTATCTACCTAAAAACTAGCCAGCAAATTGCTGCTGAAATGTACCTTCTCTTTAGTGAAGTAAAGCAGTTATTATAACTAAATTTTAATGTTTTTATCGTAAGGTATTCTCTTTAAAATATGAGTAATTGCATTAATCCTAGCTTCCGTTTTTCTATTTGCTTTGATTACTTTCCATGGAGATTTTTCTGTATTGGTAATATCAAACATCGCTTGCTTATAATGTGTATAATCATCCCACAATTCTTGTGCTTTTTCATCGACTGGGGACATTTTCCATTGTTTTAGAGGGTTGTTCTTAATTTCTTCAAATCGTTTTGCTTGCTCTTTTTTTGAAATTGACATATAAATTTTAACCATATGAATCCCCGATTCTAAGATCATCCTTTCAAATTCGTTAACTTGACCCATAAAAGTCTGATATTCTTGTTGAGAGCAAAAACCATTTACAGGTTCTAATACAGCTCTATTATACCAACTTCTATCAAAAAATATAATTTCTCCTGCTTTTGGTAAATGCTTAATATAGCGCTGAAAGTACCATTGTGACTGCTCATCTTCTGATGGCTTTTGAAGCGCTACTATTCTAATATGTCTTGGATTGATTCGTTCGGTAATTCTTCTAATGGCTCCTCCTTTTCCTGCGGCATCTCTCCCCTCAAAAATCACAATAATTCTTTCATTATTTTCTATCGCCCAAGTTTGTAATTTAATAACCTCTGTTTGAAGCTTAATGAGTTTACGCTCATACTCTAAATATCGTAAGGTTCTTTCTATATTAATAGGTGTTTTCGATAAAAGAGCAATTATAGCTTTGGTAGAGTTTAATTTTTTCAACTCTGATTTGGTTAACTCTCTTTCCATAATTAATCTATTTGAAATGTAGACCTGTAGTATCGCATTACTACATTAGGATCTGGAACCAACGATGTTAGAGCTTCACTTTTTCCATCATAATCAAACATAGATAGTACGTATCGAATTGATTCTAATCTAGCTGTTTTTTTATGATTCGATTTAATAATCATCCATGGACAATAAGATGTATGTGTTTTACTAAACATATCTTCTTTATAACGCGAATAAGTTTCCCACAATTCTTGCCCTTTTTTATCTACAGGACTGAACTTCCATTTTTTGAGCGGATTATTATTTCTTGCATGAAACCGTTTAAGTTGTTCATCTTTAGAGATAGATAACCAAAATTTTATTATGATCAACCCATCTTCATACAACATATGTTCAAATTCTGGAACCTGAACAAGAAATTCCTTGTATTCCTTATCTGAACAAAAACCCATTACCGGTTCTACTACAGCTCTATTATACCAACTTCTATCAAAAAAAACGATTTCTCCTGGATTTGGTAGTTCTTTTATATATCGCTGAAAATACCACTGCCCTTTTTCTACGCGGGTTGGAATATTTAATGCGACCAAGCGAGAAGATCTTGGATTTAAGTGCTCCATAAACCGTCTAATACTTCCTCCCTTTCCTGCGGCATCTCTTCCTTCAAAGACAACTGCAACTCTCTTATTTTGTTTTAAAACCCATTGTTGCAATTTTACAAGCTCTATTTGCAAATATCTTAGCTGCTTTTCATAGGCAAGAATATCTATTACTTTCTGTTGTGAAATCCCTTTCTCTTCCATGATAGAAAGTAACTCTTGCGCTGTGGTAGATTTTTGAAAATCCTCGGTTGATAATTTTAATTTAGACAATGACATTTAACGATTTAAGCGAGCCCTAAAATATCACTTTTTTTTAATACATATTAAAACTTCTTGTATTTATTACTTCTATATTTGTTACAATGAGATTTTCTTTTGTTGCTATTTTATTTTTCTTAATGAATACTGCTTTCTCTCAGCAGAAGTTCTCTAAAGAATATAATTTTCTTACGGATAACGACTTGTATGTTTCCTTCGAAAAGGATCGATATTATTCTAATGGATTATTATTTTCATATCGATACCTTACTTCAGACTTTAAAAAAGTTGAAAAAAAAATCATTGAACTTACAATTGGCCATGAGATTTACACTCCCTATAAATCAACTATTTTTAATCCTGCACAGCACGACAGGCCCTTTGCTGGTTATTTATATGGTAAACTTGGGATATTAAAAGCCTATAAAAATAATACGATCTTACACAACAGCATTCAAATAGGAATCGTTGGAAAAAATGCCTTTGGTAGAGAATTACAAGAAATTATCCATAGAATATATAATTTCAAATCTTCAAATGGGTGGGAATATCAAATTAAAAATACGTTTGCAATCAATTTAGACACAAAGTATTTCCACTCTTTTGGAACCAACAAAAGCAATTATTTGGATAGTAATTTAGTTGGGAAAATTAGAATAGGAACTATTTTTAATGAAGCAACTGTCGGTGTAATGGGTAGAGTGGGATTTAAAAAACTACAACCATTACAAAATTCTATAGCTTTTCAAACTCACTTAAATAATAAATTCACGTCATATAATAGAGGTATTGAATCCTTTTTATATTATCAAACTACGTTAACATATGTTGTTTCTGATGCTACGATAGAGGGAAGTTTATTCAACAATGATAGTCCAGTTACCTTTAATCCAATCAACATCCGTTTCGACTTAGAAGTTGGATATAAGTTTACCTCTAAAAAATGGAATTTTGGATATGCGTATCACTTTCACAGTAATAAAATTAAAAATTTACGAAATAATAAAGGAAATGAATATGGTCGATTATTTTTTAGCTACCTATTTAATTAATCGTCTTCAAACGATTCATTTTTAAAACCAATTAAATATAATTTTTCTTGAGCTCTAGTTACCGCTGTATACAACCAACGTAAGTATTCTTTGGATGGCCCCTCTGGTAAATAAGGTTGTTCTACAAAAATATTTTTCCACTGCCCTCCTTGTGACTTATGACAGGTAATTGCATAGGAAAACTTTACTTGTAGCGCATTAAAAAACTTATTCTTTTTTACAGCTAATAATTTTTTATAGTTAGATTTTTCCTCCCTATAATCTTCTCTGACAGCTTCATATAATTGATTGGATTCCTCATAAGTTAAAGAAGGACTCTCACTATTGAGAGTGTTTAAAATAAGGACTGTTTCAAAAGAAGATTGCCGAGGGTAATCGATCATTCTAATTTCTACCTCTGCAAAACGAAATCCATACAATTCTTTAATAGCATTTATCCTTAAAACCTCACATGTATCTCCATTAGCAATAAACCCAGCTTCTGAAGAATCTTTCAACCAATAATAATTATTTTTTACAACCATTATATAATCACCCGTAGATATTTCATTTTCTTGACCACGTATTTGTGAACGAATTTGCTGATTATACTGATTGGCTCTTTTGTTAGAACGAACAATAAAAGCTGTTTCCTCCACACCACCATTATCATATGATGTTGTAATAGCATCTTCAATCTCATAACCGTCTATCAAACGAATAACGTCTGGTAATTTTAAATCAAACCGAAAATTAATGGCATTATTTTTTATAAGAGTTCTTAAAAATGTGGCATTCGAAAGTATTCCAGAATGTTCGTGTTGACGGGTTACCTCGTCTAATTCAATCTTTTGAACATTTTTTTGATACTCTATTGCCAACCGATCTGCTTCTAAAGCCGGACTTAGCTTTAATTTCACAGGGGGTAGCTGAGCTGTGTCACCCAGTAAGATTAACTTACATTGATATCCAGAATATACAAAAGAAATTAAATCATCTAACAAAGAACCTGTATCAAATAGTTTTCCATTTTGTGGTTGGTCTGGAATCATGGAAGCTTCGTCGACTATAAAAATAGTATGAGTATGTTTGTTGGGTTTCAAGACAAAATCCATCGATCCATTCTGCTGTTTCTTTGGAAAATATATTTTTTTATGGATTGTAAATGCCTGTCTTTTAGAATATATTGAGATAACTTTTGCCGCTCGCCCAGTAGGAGCTAATAAAACTACTTTTTTTTCTGTTTTCTGCAACTGATGAACTAGGGTACTTATTGTGGTCGTCTTTCCCGTTCCAGCAAAACCTTTTAATAAAAATAAAGACTGTTGATCTTTAGAATAGATAAATTCACTCAACATTAAAAATAATTCTGATTGCTTTTGAGTGGGTTGATAAGGGAACTTATGCAAAAGTTCTCGGTAAAAGTCTGTGATGTTTTTTAACATTAAAAATTTAAAGCACTAAAGATACATTGATTTCCTTATAAAAGTTTTTATCATTAAAAAAAAATTGTAGATTTGCTTCAAGTGAAAAAATATAAATATATAAAATGATTGTACTAATTCTTTTAGCTGTTGTTGCTGCATTTGGTTTAGCTTATCTAATTGTAAAATATCTACCATTAAAATACAAATGGATTGTTTCTATTGTGCTTGTTGCGATCGCTGCTCTCCTAGTTTTTAAAATTTATGATGGGATCATGAAACCCATCAACTTTAATAAAGATAAACGTGTAAAATTTGCAAAAGTAATTCAAAGTCTCAAAATAATCAGAGATGCTGAATTAGCTCATTATGAAGTAAAAGGAAAATATTCTGATAATAAAGAAGCATTGATACAATTTATAGATTCTGCTCAGTTCGCAATTACTGAAACAAGAGATACTGTTATTCAAGTGAATAAGGGTACAAGATGGCAGCCTGTAATGGTCGATGTGGAAAAAAGAATTCTAGATACAATTGGATATGAAGCGGTATTAAAAAGTTTTGAAAATAAAGATTACAAAACTATGTTTGAAGTTCCAGGTGTTGAAGGAAAACAATTTGAACTTGCCATCGGATTAGTAGAAAAAATTGCGGGTCTACAAGTACCTGTTTTTGAAGCAAGAACAGAGAAAAAAGACATCTTAATAGGAATGGATCCATCACTAGTTAAACAAGAAATGGAAGCAGTTGAGACTGATCAAATTAAAGGTGAATATATATCCGTTGGATCTTTAAACGAAGTAACAACTGGTGGTAATTGGCCTCCGTCATACGATAAAGCAGATCGTGAAGAAGATAACGATTAATAATACTTTAGAGGATCTCTCAAAAATAAAATTGTCCATCCAATTCAGTTTGGATGGATTTTCTTTTTGCATTAGTAATGCTAATAATGAAATATCTCATTTTTCTTCTTATGAATTTTCGAAAAATATCAAAACTCCGAAACTAATTCTTGAAAAACTTAAAGATATTTTTATTCAAGAAAAGTCGTTACAAGAAGATTTTGAATCTGTTTCAGTAATCCATCAAAACAATCTCAATACCATTGTTCCTAATCAATACTTTAGAGATGATGAACTAAAACATTATTTAAAATACTCTATTAAAACCATCGCAACAGACCTCATCGTTTATGATGATCTAGAGAGTATAGACAGTAAAAATGTATATATCCCGTATGTAAATATTAATAATTTTCTTTTTCAAAATTTTGGTGAATTTGAATATCGTCATCATTCGAGTGTCTTATTAAAAAAGCTTTTTGCAACTTCTCATTCTAATCTAAAATTCTATATTAATGTAAGTAAAAGCATGTTTGATATTATTGTTATCAAAGAGTCTAAACTTATTTTTTACAATACTTTTGAATATGATACAAAAGAAGATTTTATCTACTATATTTTATTCACCTTAGAACAATTAGAATTAAGTCCCCAGAAAACAATGATTACGCTTATAGGGGCAATTGATAACATTTCTGACTCTTACAGGATCTTATATACTTATGTAAGAAATATAAATTTTCATCAATCAAATAATCCTATTTTTAACACTCAAAATAAACTCCCTAAACATTCAAACTATATTTTATTAGGATGAGGATAATCTCAGGAAAACATAAAGGGCGAAGAATTAAAGCTCCTAAAAAATTACCCGTAAGGCCCACAACAGATCTCGCAAAAGAATCATTATTTAACATCCTTAATAATCATTATTATTTAGACACTATCACTGTAATTGATTTATTTTCCGGAACTGGAAATATTTCGTTTGAATTTGCTTCCAGGGGAGTTAAAAATATATATGCAATCGATGGAAACCATCACTGTGTAAAATTTATTACTAAAATTTCTAACGAATATGATTTTCCAATAAACTCATATAAAATGGACGTTTTTAAATTCCTAGAAAAAACGAATTTAAATTCAGATATTATTTTTGCAGATCCACCTTATGATATGGATATAGAAAAATTCTTAACTATTATTAATCTGGTTTTTGAAAGAAAACGATTGTTTAAAAATGGTCTATTAATTATCGAGCATTCTAAACATATGGACCTTTCTAAAAATGAGTTTTATAGCCATTCAAAAAAGTATGGAGGGAGTGTTTTTAGCTTTTTTGAGGCAAAAGAAGGTTTATAGTAAAGACTCAATAATTTTAGAAACAGTAATATTTTCTGCTTCCGCTTTATAATTCTTAACAATCCTATGAGATAAAATAGGAATTGCAACACTCTTAACATCTTCAATGTCTGGAGAATATTTGCCATTGATTGCTGCCTTTGCTTTGGCAGCTAAAATTAGATTTTGAGAGGCTCTTGGTCCGGCACCCCAAGCAACATATTTCTTAACTAATTCGGTAGCTACAGAACTTTTAGGTCTAGTTTTCCCAACTAATGCCACTGCATATTCTATTACATTATCAGAAACCGGAACTTTTCTAACCAATTGTTGAATCGTAAGAATATCTTTTGATGAAAGTATTTTTGAAATTTGAGGATTTTTATTAGTTGTAGTATTTTTTACTACTATAACCTCCTCTTCAAAACTAGGGTAATCCAAAGTAATTGAAAACATAAAACGATCGAGTTGAGCTTCCGGAAGAGGATATGTACCCTCTTGCTCTATTGGGTTTTGTGTTGCTAAAACTAGAAATGGTGGCTCTAATTGATAATGATTTCCTGAGATAGTTACCGAACTTTCTTGCATCGCTTCTAATAATGCAGCTTGTGTTTTAGGAGGTGTTCTATTTATTTCATCAGCTAAAATTATATTCGAAAAAATAGGACCTTTAAGGAAAGTAAATTCCCGTTCTTTATTTAAAATTTCGCTTCCTAAAATATCTGAAGGCATTAGATCTGGTGTAAATTGAATTCTCTTAAAATTCAACCCTAAAGCATCGGAAACAGCATTTACTAAAAGTGTTTTTGCCAATCCAGGAACCCCAATCAATAAAGAATGACCCCCACAAAAAACAGATAATAAAACAAAATCAATTGCTTTTTCTTGACCTATGATTACGTTTCCTATTTGATGTTTTAAATCTTTAAATTTAAGAACAAGAGAATCAATAGCAGCTACGTCAGACATTACTTAGAAGTTTCTTTTTTCCAGTTTTTTTCAAAAGTACATTTTTGAAAGTCGTTACTGATTTTAATGTAAGTATCTACAATTTTTTCTCTAGACCATTTGGCGATAGCTTCCTGTTTCTTCTTTTGTAAGGCAAGACTTTGAACCTTCACATAATCATCTACCATATCAGCGATGTGTGTATTGGTTCTGTCTTTCATAATCATAATCTTATACATCTTTTTACCTCCTCTTTCTTCATCATAAAAAACATCGGACATTTCTCCTTTTTGAAGATTGTTAACCCTCGCATACAATGCTGGATCCATTCTAGTTAAATCAAAAGTAGATTCTCCAGTATATGGGTTTACAATTAAACCTCCATTATTTTTAGTGTCTTTATCTTGTGAATACTTTTTTACAGCCTCATCAAAAGTGATATCACCATTTAAAATGTCTTCTTTTACTTCCGTTACTTTCGCTTTTACCTCATCTAATTTACTCTGAGGGATATCTGGTTGGATTAAGATATGAGAAGCGATTCTAGTATCTCCCCTAACCTCATGTAATTGAACTATATGATACCCAAACATTGATTTAAAAGGTTCAGATACTTGATCGACGTCTAAAGAATAAGCCATCTCTTTAAACTCTTTGATAAAAGGACTTTCTTTGGTTATTGTATACTTACCTCCATTTTGAGTAACCCCTGGATCATTAGAGTTAATAATTGCCTTCATCTTAAAGCTAGAACCCTCTTCAATTTCTTTTTTAATTTGTGTTAGTTTATTTACGACTCGGTCTAACTCCTCTTCTGTAGCTGATGCATTGAGGACCAATTGAGCTAACTGAATTTCTGCTGGAAACTCTGGCAATTCTCCTTTTTCTTTTAATCCATTAAAATAAATTCTAACTTCTTCTGGAGTCACATCAATCTTTTCAGTAATTGAGCTTTGTTCTCTTTGAATTAAAGATCTTTCTTTTTCAATCCCAAAAAGTTCTTTTTTCAAATCGTCAATATCGTTAAAACCATAGGCTTCAACAACTTTTTCCACACTCCCATATTCTTGACTAAAAAACTGAATATTTCGTTCCACCTGAGCATTAACTTCTGCATCAGAGACAACAATACTATCAACGACAGCATGGTGCGCTATTAATTTTTGAAGCATCAACTGCTCTAACATTTCGCAATCAGAAATATCTATTTTTCCTTCACTGCTATTTTCTAATTCTAATTTGAACTTTTCAATATCTGATTCTAATACTATATTTTTTCCAACAACCACTCCAACTCCATCAATCTTTATTTTTTGAGCAGATATTTTTTGAATGAAAATTGACAGAAACAATATGGAACTAATAAATCTTAAAATTTTTATTTTGAATGGCATCTTTAACTATTATTTTTTCTATATCTCTAATTAATTGTAGTTTTCTTTGATGTAAAATCATTTGTTTTATCGTAGGTTTTACATGACTCAACGGAGCAATATCATTCCTTAACAATACATCTTTTACAGTGATCAAATATAAACCTAATGAATCTTCTTTTTGAATGATTTTAGTTTTTTTTAACAAATTATCTCTCAAAAACGTTGTTTTTAACAAAACATTCTTAAGAGGAGTCCAAACCGAATCATTGAGCATACTCGTTTTAAAACTTAATTGCCTTAATTCTAATTCTTCTAAATTCTCAATGGTACCTCTTTTAAAAAGCTGAATAACTTGTTTTTTATCAATAATATCATTTGAGAAATTTAGATACCTTACCTTAACTAATTCTTCATTTAAACGAAAGTTATTCTTATTTAATTGATAATAATCTGCAACCTCTTGCTCAGTAATGATTGTGTCTAATTGTTGTTTAATTAACCGCTCTTTATAGCCATTTATTAAAAGGGCTTGACGGTAATCACGAACAAGTGACTTTATTTTTGAATTATCTGTTTGTGAATTATTGTCTTCTGCTTTTTTTAATAATAATTGTTTTATGGCCCAGCTATTAATAATACTCCTTACTAAGACAATACTATCCTTAGAATCTAAATTTTTGGGCAATAGAAACTCAACATCACTACTGTATAAATTGTTATCAAAAACAGTAGCGACTGGCATATCTTCTGAGGGATCTTTTTTTTGTAATCCTAGGGTTTCACAAGAAATAAAGAAGACGAATATTATGATGAATAAAAAGTTTTTCAAGATTCTCTTCGATAATAATTAATCAATTTTTTTAGCACTCGTTTATTAATTTTAACATCATTGGAAGAACGTAGTTTCTTAATCCAATTATCTTCTAGATACGTTTGAAAATCATTCATCACTTTTCCTTTTACATCTACTAATTCTTTATTTTGATAGAAATTTTTATTCAAATTATAGTAATTACTTAAAGCAAGAGAGTCCGATGATTTATTCCAAATTTTTTGTTGCATTAGCTCAAAAAGCAATAATCCTTCCTCATACTCTTTTAAAGTATAGGCAAAGTCTTTATTCGTATAGACTAAGTTATCTTTGAAATAACTAAGAATTTGATTGTCCATAAACTTAGTAAATGAGGCCTCACTAAATTCACGTCTTCTACTTGTTAAGTAAGAAGCTAGATCACTTTGAGTAATTTTTTTATTATTGATGGTAAGCAAAATCTCTTGTAAAGAATCTTTGGCTATATTTTTAAAATTCTTTGTTTCAAAAATTTTCTTTGCGTTGTCGTTTTCAATAATATTATATTCTTTTTTTAATCTATTTAAAACCGCTTGATCCGAAAGCCTAGCTCTTCCTGTTTTACGAACCTTATCTGTTATTTCTTTTTCCATTTGATCAAAAGAAAGGACAGGATATTTCTTAATTAATTTAATAATATGCCAACCAAATCTAGACATAAAAGGTTTGCTAATTTCATTAGTATCAGTTAATGAAAATGAAACATCTTCAAAAACTTTTACCATTCTACCTGATCCAAATTTTGGCAATACACCTCCTTTATTTTTTGTGTTTCGATCATTAGAATATTGTTGGGCCATTTTTTCAAAAGAGGCTCCATTATTGAGTTTAGAATATACTTCATCAATTTTTGATTTTCCAATTTTAGTAGTATCTACAATTAATATGTGAGCAATTTTTCGCTCTCCTATTGATGGTCTTGATCCAGTATTTTTTAAAATATGATATCCATATCTAGTTTTAAAAGGTTTAGAGACCTCCCCTACAGGAGTTTTATAAGCTATATTCTCAAAATTATACAACATTTTAAACGCAGAAAAATATCCTAAATCACCTCCATTAACTTTCACAGAGGGATCGTCTGACATTTCTTTAGCGACCAGTTCAAAATCTTCTCCAGACAAGACTCGCTCCCTAGCTTCCATGATTTTGTTGTAGGGTATTAATGTATCTTTTGGTAAATAGTTTTTAGGAAACTTAATCAATATATGGCTAGCACGTATTTCATTTTTTGTTCGATCATAGGCTTCTTTAATAAGTGAATTTAAAAACTCTTTATCTTGAAGGTATGGTGTCATTAATTGATTTCTATAGGAATCAATTTCTCTTTTGTAAGAGTTCAATGTATCTAGTTTTAAATCATAAGCTTGCTTAACTTTTAATTTAAAATTTATAAATAAGTCAAGGTTTCTCGTTATATCCTTTGCTTCTTCATTATCAATAGCGTTTAAATTTTTTTCGTAAACCCTCTTAAAATCTGATACTGAAAATTTTTCTCCGTTAATTGTTAGCAAAGTACTCTCTTCTTTTTGGGAAAAAGTTGGACCAAACTGAATTAATAATACGATTAGTAAATATGTTTTTTTCATAAGATTATAATGAAATGATTCCTTTTATTTTTTCTGCTTTTTTATAATATGAAATTACCTCGTTTGAGTTTACTAGTTTAATCGTTATGGAAATACTAATATATTTTCCTGTTTTGGATTTCCTAGTTGTAATTACAGCTCCTTTATTATTAAAAATCTCTTGTACTTGTTGAGTTTTTTTCTCATCAGCTTCAACGATAAACTTGTATAGATAGTCTGTTGGAAAAACAGTTGTATCGTCTAGTTTAATTTTTAATTTTTGATAAAAATTTTCTCTATCTTTCATTGAATTATTCGGCTATTATTTTTAATAGAACGTTTACAAAATTACATCATTATATCATTATAATAAATTAATACTATATTTTTGTTTTATGCAAAAAAAAATTGTCCTTATTGGAGGTCCAGGAACGGGCAAATCATCCGTATTAAATAAGTTGAAAAATTTAGGCCATTTCTGTATGCCCGAAGTGTCAAGAGAGATTACTTTAAAAGCTCAAAAGGATGGAGTAGATCAATTATTTCTAACAGATCCTTTGTTGTTTAGTAACCTAATACTAAAAGGAAGAGAGCAACAGTATAGAGATGCTTCAAAAGAAAATACTGATCTTGTTTTTTTTGACAGAGGGCTCCCAGATATTTATGCCTATCTAGAGTATTCAAAAATAAAATACCCTAATTTTTTTAAAGAAAAAAGTATTGCTTACCCATACGATTATGTATTTCTTTTTAACCCTTGGAAAAAAATTTATACCTCAGATAACGAACGGTACGAAAATTATGAAGAGTTATTAATGATAAATAAATATCTCAAAAATGCTTATCAAGAATATAGCTCTCCAATAATAGAAGTCCCATTTGATACCATCAAAAACAGGACTGATTTTATAATTAACTGGCTCAGAGATAATGTATGATAGATCCCAAAGAAATCTTATATAAATATTGGAACTATTCTTCTTTTAGAAATTCTCAAAAAGAAATTATTGATAAAGTCCTGGAAAATAACGATGTTGTAGCTTTACTTCCCACTGGGGGTGGAAAATCTTTATGTTATCAAATTCCGTCTCTTAGTAAAGAGGGAGTTTGTTTAGTAATATCCCCTCTAATCTCTTTAATGAACGACCAAATTGAGAACTTAGATCGAAAAGGAATTAAAGCATTAACCATTAAAGGGAATTCAACAAAAGATGAAATTGTTCGATTATTTGATACTCTTAAGTATGGAAAAACAAAATTTTTATATCTCTCACCCGAAAGATTAAGTTCAGAATTTATTCAACAAAAAATAAAAGAAACACCAATTAATTTAATTGCTATTGACGAAGCACATTGTATTTCTGAATGGGGTCATGATTTTAGACCTTCTTACCGTCATATAAAAAAGATTCGAAAAATACTTCCAGAAGTTTCAATGATCGCGCTGACAGCAACCGCCACTAAAAAGGTACTTGAGGACATCGTAAATAATTTAGAATTAAAGTATGTTTCTATTTTTAAAAAATCTTTTTTTAGAGAAAATCTAGCTTATCAAATATTTTCTTTAGAAAATAAATTTGAAAAATTAGAACAAATTTTTAAAAAAAATCCATTTCCTACCATAATTTATGTGAACTCAAGAAAAAAAACAGAAAAAATTTCAAATTATATCAACTCCAAAGGATATACCTCTGCCTTCTATCATGGAGGAATGAATACAACCGATAAGAGTAAAGCATTCAATCAGTGGTTTCAGGAGGAGAAAAAAATTATAGTGGCTACCAATGCCTTTGGATTAGGAATCGATAAACCAAACGTTAAAGTGGTGATTCATTTAGACTTGCCTAGCAGTATAGAAAATTATGTTCAAGAAGCAGGTAGAGGAGGCAGAAATGGTGAAAAATCATTTTCTGTTGTATTACAAAACAAAGATGATATTCTCTCACACAAGAGAAATACACTAGATAAAATACCAACAATAAAAGAGATAAAAAATGTTCATCGAAAACTTTATCAATACTTTCAGATAGCAAAAGGCGAATTTCCGAAAACATCTTTTGATTTTAATTTTGTGGATTTTTGTAACAGCTATAAACTCAATAAGAAAAAAACATCTAGTAGTATTCAAATTCTAAAAAGCAATGGTATTATAGAAGTCAGTTCTAACTTTAACCAACTATCAACTCTCTTATTTACCGTTTCTGGCAAGCAGCTTTTACATCAAAAATACAACAGCTCTTTTTCTAAAAAAGTAATCGATAGTATTCTTAGAAGTTACCCAGGTGTTTTTCAATCAGAAACCAATATTAATGAATTTGAAATTGCAAAAAATATTGAAACCAATTCTTCACGAGTAAAAAAAGAACTCAACCTACTGGACGCTGCAGGTATTTTAAAATACAAAGAAGCTAATCATCATGAAAAATTATTATTTCTCATCCCAAGAGAAGACGATTTAAGTATTAATCGAGTTTCTAAAACGATACAAAAAAATCTAAATCAACAGATTAAAAAATCTAACGAGTTAGTATCATTTATAGAAAATAATACAGTTTGTAGAAGTATTAAAATATTAAATTATTTCGGAGAAAAAGGAAGCACCGAATGTCATATTTGTGATATTTGTATCTCAAAAAATTATGACAAATCAAAAGATTTACAACAACAAATAATTAGTTTATTAAAGAAAAAAGAAAAACTCTCTAAAGAAGAAATAATTTCAATAATAGAGGAAGAGGAGAAAACAATTTTAATAAATTTACGTTATCTAATCTCAAAAGAGATCGTAGATATAAATAATCACAATAATTTTTTTTTACGATGAAAGACCTTCGAATTGTTTTTATGGGAACTCCAGATTTTGCCGTACCAATTCTAAAAAAGTTGGTCGATGAACACTATTCTATTGTTGGAGTAATTACAGCACCTGACAAACCAGCCGGAAGGGGAAGGAAATTAAATCAATCTGCCGTAAAAAAATATGCACTTCAAAATAACTTAGCCCTACTACAACCCACAAACCTGAAGGATCGTGAATTTCTACTAAAATTAAAAAATCTACAGGCAAGCCTTCAAGTAGTAGTTGCTTTTAGAATGTTACCCAAAGTTGTTTGGCAAATGCCAACTCACGGGACATTTAATTTACATGCATCTTTATTGCCTTCCTATCGTGGGGCTGCACCAATTCATTGGGCAATCATTAATGGAGAACAAAAAACAGGGGTTACTACATTTTTTATTGATGAAAAGATTGATACTGGAGAAATTATTCTTCAGAAAAAAATAGCCATTGGTAATGATGAAACTGTAGGAGAATTACATAATAAGCTCATGGATCTGGGTGCAGAATTAGTTTCAGAGACTGTTTCTCAGATAAAAAAAGGGATTGTGACCACAAAAAAACAACCAGACATAGATATACAATTGGCTCCAAAACTATATTCTGAAAATTGTCAAATAGATTGGAATGATTCACTTGATGCGATATATAATAAAATTAGAGGTTTAGACCCATTTCCTGGGGCTTGGTCTCACTTAAAGAATAAAGATACTCTTACAACAGTTAAACTCTATAAGGTGCGAAAAGAGAGCCTCCTACATCAATATAATAATGGTCAAATAATCACCTCTAAAAATGACCTTAAAGTTGCTGTAAATGGGGGCTATATTTATATTGATGAAATAAAAATTTCTGGAAAGAAAAAACTAGATGCCAAGAGCCTATTAAATGGTTTTTCATTTTCTTCTGATGCTAGCATGTTCTAAAGTCAATAATAGCAACGGATACATAGTTTTTGATAAAAATCATTTCTTTATTAACAATTTAGGTAGTTTTATTAACAAAATGGTACTTTTTTAAGACCTAAACTTGCACAAGCCCTTATTCCGTATATATTTGTTAAGCATACAAGCAAAAAATTAACAATTAATATTTAAATACTTTTTATTATGAACAAATCAGATTTAATCGATGCAATGGCTGCTGATGCAGGAATTTCTAAAGCTGCTGCAAAAGCTGCACTAGAATCATTAACATCAAACGTAACTTCAACATTAAAATCAGGTGGTAAAGTTGCTTTAGTTGGATGGGGAACTTGGTCAGTATCAAGAAGAGCCGCAAGAAACGGTAGAAACCCACAAACTGGTGCAGAAATTAAAATTGCTGCAAAAAATGTTGTTAAGTTTAAAGCTGGAGCTGGACTCAGTGGTTCTGTAAACTAACAAGCCTTGCTGTTAAAAATATAAACCTTCTTATTTAAGAAGGTTTTTTTATTTATTTTTAATCTCCTATACGAGGAAAGTGTCTAAAAACATATTAAATAAAGGAAATTTATTAATTGCAGAACCATCTATACTTAGAGATGATTCTTTTAATAGGACAACAATTCTTATTACGGATCATTCCGATAAAAATTCTGTAGGTTTTATTTTAAACAGACCTTTAAATTATACAATAAAAGATATTATTCCCGAAATAGACAACTCATTAAAAGTATATCAAGGTGGGCCTGTAGAACAAAACAATCTTTATTTCATTCACACTATACCCCATCTTATTCAAGATAGTATTCAAATTAGTAATCAACTTTACTGGGGGGGTGATTTTGACATCTTAAAAAAATTATTACAAGAAAATCAGATCGAAAATACACAAATTCGTTTTTTCTTAGGATATTCTGGCTGGGGCGACCTTCAATTAATAGAAGAAATTGAAAATAATTTTTGGTTTGTGACAGAAAATGATTTTGAAAATATTTTATCTGTCGACGACGAAACCCTTTGGAAAAATAAATTAATGCAAAAAGGAGGAGAATATAAAATATGGGCAAATGCTCCCAACGATATCAAATTAAACTAATTATTTATCGGTTACCTCTTTAATTTTTAATCGTGCCGCAATTTTTTTTGTAATTTCTACAGAGAAGACCTTCTTTCTATATTTTGTTACAGACTGAATACCTATAATTGAGCTAGTAATAAAAACTTCATCCGCTTTTTGAATCTCAAAAGGAGAAATAACACACTCTTCAATAGTCAATTCTGGATGATTTGATAAAATTTGAATGAGTTTCCCTCGGATGATTCCTTTTAAACATCCTTCGCTAAGAGAAGGTGTTTTAATACTAGTTCCTTTAATTAAAAAAATATTTCCATTAGTAGCTTCAACAACACCTTTTCTTTCATTCAAAAGAACAACATTGTCCAACTCGTTTTCTTCTGCATAAATACTTGCTAATGTTTGAAGCAGTTTATTATTAGATTTTATCGTAGATAAATGACCAGAATAAATATAAAAGTCTTTAAATAAATCAATACAATAACTAGTTTTAGGGGTTGTTGTAATATCTTGAACTTGAATTAAATAATCTACTCTATTGGTTTTAGGAGTATAAAAACCACCGTCTTTCCTAGTAATATCAAGACGAACTCTTACACTAGAATGATGATCATTTTTTTGAATCGTTTTTATAATTTCTGATTCAAGATATTCTAAGGTAAATTCAATCGGAATTTTCATTCGAAGCATTCTCATTGAAGCCATGAGTCGAAAATAATGATCTTCCCAAAAAATAAGTTTACCATTGATAACTTTAATCGTTTCAAAAATGGAATCTCCATACTTAAAGCCTCTATTATCATGTGTAATTGTAAACTCCTGATAAGAAATTAAATCGCCATTGTAATTTAACATACGAATATTTTAAAAATACTATTTTACAAATTTATGGCAATTGAATCAGAAACCAACAAAATAGCCTTGGAATTATCCCAAGGCTATTAAATATTTATGTAAAAAAAAATTATGCTCCAATTCTATGTTTTAATTCATCTATTTGGTTAATCCAAAGCATTTTAGACTCCTCTAACTCGTCCTCCTCTGCAAAATCTGTAACCATTAAAGAAACGTCTTTGGTGATCTCATCAACTTGAATTCTAAACTCAAAATAACTTTCATCATCTTCACTTTCTACCCATTTATATCGAGCTTTCTCCCCATTTTTTTTCGAAATAATCAGTGCTTGTTCTTCAGAATCATCCCAAAAAAAAGTAATTACTTTACCTCTTGAATTTGCTCTGTCTGAAAACCATTCTTCCAAACCTGAGGGTGTCGAAAAGTACTGATATAGCATACTTGGGGAAGCATGAATTGGAAATTCAATTTCAAATTTAACCTTATCCATTATGTCTTTAATTAATTTAACAATAGAGAAAAATTATTATCTATCTTAGGAAGCAATATAGGTATTAAATCTAGTTAAAAAAAATTAAAAACTCACCTTGCTGTACTATAAAAATAAATTATATTTGCTCCCTCTTAACCAAGGCGAGGTAGCTCAGTTGGTTAGAGCGCAGG
>JBELHH010000027.1:0-29723 GCA_042091515.1 Flavobacterium sp.
AGTATACTGGAGATTCTTATCCAGGTGAGGTGTCTTTCCAAATCTATGCACCAGACGGTTCTTTGTTAGGATCTTACGCAGGAATTGGACCAGGAACATTAACAATTTTAAATTGTTTATAATCAAAAATAAGTACTGATACTAATACGATAGTAACAGATAATAAAAATTAGACCTTTCATTAATTTGAAAGGTCTTTTTTTATAAAACTATTTTAAGGAATAAGGAAAACCCTAACAAGTTTATATAATATACATTGTTTTATAATATCTTTGCACCATAAATGGAGAACACAACAATATTTGGATTAAGAGCAATCATTGAGGCAATAAATAGCGGGTCTACAATTAATAAAGTATATCTTCAAAAAGGGTTAAGAGGAAATTTATTTTTTGAACTAGAATTACTTATAAGAAAGGAAAAAATAACAACAAGTTTTGTACCTATAGAAAAGCTTGATAGACTTTCAAAAAAGAAAAACCACCAAGGTGCAGTGGCACAAATATCACCGGTAGAGTTTGCTGACTTAGAACAATTAATTGAGACAAGTTCAGAAGGATCAACACTCCCCTTATTTTTAATTTTAGATCAAATTTCTGATGTAAGAAATTTTGGAGCTATAATAAGAACTGCAGAATGTACTGGTGTAAACGGTATCATTGTTCAGCAGTCTGGAAGTGCTCCAATAAATGCAGAAACAATTAAAACCTCTGCGGGTGCAGCATTTAAAATTCCTATTTGTAGAGTAAACCACATTAAAGACGCCATCTATACATTACAAGCCTCTAATATTAAAATAGTTGCTGCTACTGAAAAAACTGAAGCTCTAATCTATACTATAGATTTAAAACAACCCATTGCCATTGTAATGGGATCAGAACATCGAGGTATTAATCCGTCTGTTCTCAAAATAATAGACTATAAGGCTAAACTACCTATGCTAGGAGATATCGGCTCTTTAAATGTCTCTGTTGCTTGTGGTGCATTTTTGTATGAAACTATTCGTCAAAGGGTTCTTTAATTTCTTTTTCATTAGAATTGTGTTGGCTTAGATTTCCTTCTTCATCAAATAATGTATCAAACTCGGTTTGTGTAAATTGATATTCTTTTTTTATGATTCCTTGATGTCTGTATATAATCGCATAAAATAACCCAACTAAAAACCCTGTTAAATGTCCTTCCCAAGAAATTCTATCTTCAGTTGGAAAGATGAACCATATCATACTACCATATAAAAAAATTACTACTAAGGACATGGCAATAAGTCTATAATGTTTTCTTATAATTCCACTAAAGAAAATAAAACTAAATAACAAGTAGATTAGACTACTTGCCCCTATATGATAAGAATCTCGTCCAATCAACCAATTTGCAAACCCAGATAAAAAAATACCATAAATAATAACTTTATAGGAAACCTCTCTATAGAAATAAAATAATGAAGACAAAAGGACAAACAAAGGGACTGTATTATTCATTAGATGTGACGCATTACCATGGATGAAAAGAGATAAAAAAATACCTCTAAGGCCTTTAAAATCTCTTGGAAGGATTCCATATTTATTAAAATTATAACCCAATGTAATTTCTATCCAATAAATCATCCAAATAGCTACTACTACTATGATTGGAACCAATATTACATTTTTATGGTAGGTTAAAGTTGTCTCATCTTGCATATTCATTTATTAATCAAAAATAAATCCAAATACTAAATTTACAACTTCTGTCATAAAACTTTCTTACTTTTATGGGTATGAATGAACCATTGGCAGAAAGAATACGTCCTAAATTACTTGAAGACTATATAAGTCAGCAACATTTAGTTGGTGAAAATGGAATTTTAACCAATCACATACTCCGAGGAGTATTACCTTCATTAATATTTTGGGGACCTCCTGGAATCGGAAAAACGACCCTTGCAAATATTATTGCTACCACATCTGAAAGACCATTTTATACCTTAAGTGCTATAAGTTCCGGGGTTAAAGACATCAGAGAAATTATAGAAAAAGCAAAAAAAGGAAAGGGATTGTTTACGACTAAAAATCCTATTTTATTTATCGATGAGATTCATCGTTTTAGTAAATCCCAACAAGATTCATTATTAGGAGCCGTAGAAAAAGGATGGATAACCTTACTTGGAGCTACTACTGAAAACCCAAGTTTTGAAGTTATTCCTGCACTTTTATCCAGGTGTCAAGTATATATTTTAAATTCTTTTGATAAAAGTGATTTAATCTTGTTACTAAAAAGGGCCATAACAAAAGATTCCATTTTATCTAAAAAGAAAATCCATTTAAAAGAAACAGAAGCGTTGCTAAGAGTTTCGGGAGGTGATGCCAGAAAATTATTAAATATTTTTGAGTTGGTTGTAGGAGATGAGGAAGAAGTAACAATAACCAATAAGCTAGTACTAGATAAAATTCAACAAAAAACATTCAGATATGATAAAACTGGCGAACAACATTATGATATTATTTCTGCTTTTATAAAATCGATTAGAGGGAGTGATCCGAATGGGGCTGTCTATTGGTTGGCGAGAATGATTAAAGGGGGTGAAGATCCAAAATTTATTGCTAGAAGATTGTTAATTTCAGCCTCAGAAGACATTGGTAATGCTAACCCCACTGCTTTAATTTTAGCAACCAATACATTTCAAGCAGTCACTGTTATTGGGCAACCAGAAGCTAGAATTATTTTAAGTCAATGTGCAATTTATTTAGCCAACTCTCCTAAAAGTAATGCTTCATATATGGCCATTAAAAACGCACAAGAGATTGTTAGAGAAACAGGGGATTTATCAGTTCCTCTTCATTTAAGAAATGCTCCTACCAAGTTGATGAAAGATTTAGAGTATGGTAAAGATTATAAATATGCTCATGATTATAAGGGTAATTTCATTGCTCAAGAGTTTTTACCCAATGAGATTTCTAAGACGAAAATATACGACCCAGGGAAAAATTCCAGAGAAGAAAAGTTTCGAGAAGAATTAAAGAAAAAATGGGGTCACAAATATGACTATTAAAATTTGACTTGATATTTTTCGAGGATGATTTGATCTCCATTGTAAAACTCAGCCAACCAATAGTCTCCTTTATTTATTAGCGTTCCATTTTTATCCTTAATAATAAACCTATTAGGATTCTCTGAATGTAGAAGGATAAATACAACCATTGGCTTTGTATTTACAAGTTGATACCCCATATCTGTTTTCTGCGCATATAATAATGGGTATTCTATTTTTTGTGTTTTCTCAGAAATAGAGGATCTCTGTTCTTTAAGGATCATAGGTTTTTCAATAGGTACAATGACTGTTGATGTAACCTTCTCATCATCTTTTTTCGTTTCTTGTTTATTTTTAATTACTATTAATTTAGAAGAATTATATATTGAATCTACATTTTTTATTGTAGAAAATGCTTTTCTTATTGATTCTCTATAAGCTCTCTCAAAGTCCTTTAATTTACTTGAGCCTATTTTGGAACGATATAATAAACTTCCTTCACAGTCTAAAATTTCTAGGTAGTTTTTGGTGGCAAATAAGTTCGATTTATCTTTTACATCTACATACAATGCATCGCATTTGTTATAATATAAATCTTCAGGTAATTCTTGGTTATCTAAATAAACATCAAACCCAGATTTAGAAAACAAAAATTTAGTAAAGGAGTTCGCCTTGTAACGATCTACTTGTTTTAAAAACTCAAAAGTGCTCTTTACAATAATATATCTTTTATTATTATTTTGACTAATAATAGTCAAAGAGGAAAAAAATAGCACAAAAAAAAAGAAATAATATTTCATAATTAATCAATAACGATATTCATTCCAAAGTTAAAAGAAATATTATTAATAGTCGATAAATCTCGAACTCTTAAAATATTATCTAATAATCCAAAGAGATTTACTTTACTAATTTGTAATGATAAACCAGCACCAAAGATCGCTGGTGAATAGTCGTTTATTGTATGTGTAAATTTTGTATGAATGTTATCAGACAAAGATTTTTCATAAAAACTAGTAAATGAAAATTGAGGTCTCATAGGCCTCATAATAGTATGAACCTGAAAGCCAAGAGAATTTCTGTAATACTTTTTGTAAGTATTTGAATAGCAGACCATACTTCTTTGTTCACCAAAACTATATTTTATTGAAGCATTAATTTTTGTTGGCCTCCAGGAAGTATAAGCATCTTGAGTTTCTTCTGTTGGGATTTTATCATCAAAATCATCTTCTAAATCTTGCCAATAATCAACAGGATTACTTGTATCGTACTCAAAGTTAATCCCATCAAAAATAAAATCCCCTTGGGCTCTAACATTTCTAATATTCTTTGAATGCTTTATAAAACCTATGTCTAAAATACTACCAGTGAATTCTAACTGTGGTGTGAAGTGATAGGTTAATCCAACATCAAATCCAAGTCCCATGTTGTCTCCAAAAAGGGTGTTAGAATATAAGTCTGATGGGGATTCTAAAACTTCATCATCGGTATTAATAACCCCTGAAGTTCTAAATTGAACATCAATGTTTTTTAATGATTGACGCACTATATTTTGATTCCCTAAAAAAGTAGTGAATGTTCCAGAGTTATTGGTAGTTTCTATATTTAAACTAGAAGAATAAATTTTTATTCTACCACCAAAAGTTAATTTTTCGTTTATTTTTTTTGATACTCCAGCGTGCAAAACTCCAGTAAGATCTGTTTTCATTGATATTTGTGACATGGAAAACGTTCTATTTAAAAAACCCTCATTTCCGTAATAGACTAACTCTACTACATCTTTTGGAAAATAACCAATAAAGTCCAATTCTTCATAAAATCCAAAGCTAACATAGGTCTTATTATTGATTCTAAAGCCTAAATTTAATACTTCAATTATAGCATTCAGGTTAAGGTAATCTTTTGAATCAAATCCACTCAATACCTCTTGAAATTTTGTATTGAAATCTCTAGAATCATCTAAAAACAGATCTGCCATTTCGAAACCAGTAACTCCAAGTGACACGTTAAAATTAGACAACATTGGAACTCCATAGTGACTTCTAAAATTAGTCTCTGCACCAGGGTTTAACATCAACGTCTGAGGAGATTCTCCAAAAGAGTAAGCCAACTGTTGTTGCGCTTGAAGCGAGATCATAGATACCAACAACAGAAATAAAATACATTTCTTCATTATTTTAAAAACTTATAAAAAAGTTGATGCCGAAATGAATTCAAAACTTTAACTATTATCACCAATTCTTACATAGGAAGAAAAAGACAATGAAATTAAACGTCGACACTCACTTTAATGAGTTTAAAAAATGGGGGAATTTTTATGTTTAAGGATGAATTTTAAGACAACTATATATGTCTTATTTATTTCATTATAACAGATTCAAAGATACAGTTTACTAATTTTTATAATTGGTCATGACTACTATAATTGGTTATTCTTCATTAATTTAAAATTAGATATTTAAGAAATTATTCTTGTGAAAAAATGATTGTTGCTTATCTGCTAATTTTTGAGTGTGAGCAACAATAATGAAATATCTTTTATTTATTATATTAAAAACTTAAGTAGAAAGTTCCTGCAGATCTAAATTTTAACGTTTTAAAAATTGCAGGATCTATTTGATCACCTGATGGTAGTAGACGAACTTCTACACTTACTTTTCTGGAGTTTAAAAATAAGGGGAAGTCTGCGATGTCTATAGTACTTCTAGAGGTGTAATTTAAATCCCCTGGTGCTATATTAAAGCCAGGTAATGAATGTACTATATTTCCATCACCATTTAAAAAATTAACACTTATTTCAAAAGATCTATCAAACTTATTTGAGATTTCAAAATCAAATATTACTCGTGTCAAATTTTCTCTTATTTCACTTGATTGCAAGACTAAATAGTTTGTAATATCTGACACTAATGATATTTCAGTCGAACTAGCTTCATCAAAAAAATCATTTTGATTTAGCTCAAAATAAACTGTAGGACCATTAAATATTGGATCTACATCTATATTAATTTGATCAAAATATAGGGTATCTGTACATGATACAATTAAAAGAAAAAGAAAAAGATTTTTTAGAACAGGGACTCGTTTAAATTTCATTTAAAAAAATAATTTTTGTTAAAGATATTTTTTTATTTCTAAAAGGTGGTTAACCGAAGTGATATTTTTTGGTAAAATATTTGTTTTTTTTGAATTAAAGTGAACTGCTTTCATCCCAGACTTCATAGCCCCCTGAATATCAGCCTCTAAATTGTCCCCTATCATTACCGATTTGAGAGCTGTTGTCTTTGCTTTCTCTAATGCAAATTTAAAAATTTTTGGATTTGGTTTCTTGACACCGACAGATTCAGATGTAATGATTTGATTGAAAAAATTATAAATCCCTGATTTTTTCATCTTTTGGGTTTGTATTTCCACAAAACCGTTGGTAATAATATGAAGATAATATTTATTCTGTAAATATTCTAAAATTTCAAAAGTACCATCAAATAAGTGATTATGGTTTGGAAGAGTTTTAATATATTGATCAGACAAACGATTTATTGTGGCGTCATCAACAATATAATTAAGCATATCAAATGTTTCTTTGAGTCTCAAATATTTTAAATCTTTCTTTGATACTTTTTCTTCTCTATATTTCTTCCAATAATTTAAATTAATTGGTATATAGCTTTCTAAAAAACGGTCAATATCTATCGAAATGTTAGCGGCTGGTAAAATCTCTAGAAAAGTTAATGCTGAGTTTTTTTCAAAATCCCATAAAGTATGGTCTAAATCAAAAAATATATGTTTTATTTTCATTAGGTAAATATAATAATCTAAGGTTTAATATGTTTGAACTTATTATATATTTGCTTTCATGAATTCTCTTTCGAAAAAAAAACTTCATATTTTATTTTTGTGTGGTTGGTATCCATCCAATGTACTACCAACAAATGGAGATTTTGTTATGAGGCATGCAAAAGCTGTAAGTAAAAGACATCAGGTTAGCATCTTACATATTATTTCAAAAATTGGTAGTTCAAAAACTGAATTTGAAATTGAAAAGGGAGAGAATTATTCTACCTATATAGCTTATACTAAACCAAGTAAAAATCCTTTGATAAAGTTTTTACGATTTTGGAAGGCATATCAAGAATTATTAAAACAAATAGATCCTTTCGATATTGTACATCTTAATAAATTATATCCCTTTGGTTTTTTTGCATTGCATTTAAAAAAAATAAAAAAAACTCCTTACATCATTTCAGAACATTGGACTGGTTATCATTTTAAAGAAAAAAAAATAGTGCCATTTTTTGAAAGATTATTATCTATAAAAATTACTAAGAATGCAAGCTTTGTTTGTCCTGTTAGTCATGATTTAAAAAGCTCTATGCTTGAATGTGGTTTAATTGGTAATTATCATGTAGTGCCCAATGTGGTGGATACCACATTATTTAAACCAACTCCTAAAACATCAAGAAAATTTACACTCACCCATATTTCAAGCTTGTTAGACGAACATAAAAATATTTCTGGAATGATTCGTGTTGCAAGGAAACTTGAAGATAAAATAGACAGTTTCGAGTGGAATTTTATCGGAGGAAAAAAAGATCCGTTTAAAGAGCTAATTACACATTTAAATTTCAATAAGAGTTCTCTAAATTTTATTGACCATGTAGATCATGAAAAAATTCCAGAATACTTAAATGCTTCAGATATTTTTGTACTTTTTAGTAATTATGAGAACCTTCCTTGTGTTATTCTTGAAGCTTTTTCTTGCGGAGTTTTTGTAATATCAACTGATGTAGGCGGTATTAAAGAATATTTTCCAGCAAAATTTGGGACTCTCATTGAGAAAAAAAATGAACCTCTCTTATTAAAAAAAATAATCGATATTTATAACACTCCAAAAAATCAAAAAATGGAGATGCACCAATATGCCAAGAGTAATTTTAGTAATGAGAAAATAAGTGATCTATTTACAACCCTTTATTATCGTGCCCTAAACTAATTTATATTGACTTTAATTAAAAATTTTATTAACGGATTTATCAGTAGATCGGGAAGCGCTGTTTTTATTTCTACAGTTGTTTCTAGAATACTTTCCTTTTTGGGTTCATTAATTGCCTTAAAATTACTTAACAATGAAGAATTAGGTGTTATTCTTTTTGCCTTTAGCATCATCCAATTTATAATTCCTATTGGGGGGTTTGGATTACATCAAAGTTTAATTAGGTATGGGGCACTTTTAAAATCTGATAACGATAAAGAAAAATTATTTTCCTATGTTTTTAAACACGGCATCATTGGTTCTATTATTTTAATGCTAATCACTGTCTTAATTGGATGGTTTATTCCATTTCAATTTGATAAAACATATTATTACCTATCTATCTTATCTATTGCAATTTTAACTAATTTCATCTTTGAACTTGTTAAAACTCAATTTAGAATACAGCACAAGAATACCCTTTTTGCTAAAGCAGAATTTTGGCAAAACTTAGTATTGGTCGCTCTCATATTTATACTCAGTAAAAGCTTTGGTGGTTTGGGGTACGTGATTGCATTAATTAGTTCGCCTTTAATCATATCTTTATTTTTTTTAAAAAAACTTAAAATAAAGTTTTTTTCTAAGAGTAGTCTCCTTGTTACAGATCTTACTTTTTGGAAATTTGGTTTTTTAGGAGGCTTGTCTAATGTAATGACTCAACTACTTTTTATCATTGACATTATTCTGATAGGATACCTTATGAATAATCCAGCAATGGTAACTAATTATAAATATATTTCAATTATTCCTTTTAGTTTATTGTTTTTACCCAGAGTCTTTATCCAGACTGATTTTGTTTCATTTACTGAAAAAATTAAACAGAAGAGCTATATTAAGAAATATATTAAAAGCTATATGATCTTTTTTAGCTTCCTCAGTATCATTCTATTTTCAGTTTGTTATTTATTAAGCAATTCGATTCTGCTTCTTTTTTTTGGAGAAAATTATATAAAGTATGCTGACAGCTTTATAATTTTAATTTTTGGTATCACTGGTGTGTTTATTTTTAGAGGTATTTTTGGGAATTTAATTTCTTCTATTGGTAAAATGACGGCAAATTATTACATCATATCCTCAGCAATTATAATTAATATCGCTAGCAACTACTACCTTATACCAATGTATGGTATTAAAGGTGCTGCAATTACCTCATCGATATTAATGTGGTACACGGGTATTCTTTCTTGGGGTTGTTTTCATTATCTCTACCAAAAAGAGAGCTCTTAAAGAGTTTGTTTTTATGGTTTCTTCTTAAGGTTTAAAAATTCGCATAAAAAAAGGCAATGTGTTTATTTTGTAGAAAAGATATTGAGCAGTATTGGCTCCAAAACTTTTATAGTAGTTCGCAATTGATTTTATCGAAGAGCCTCCAAAATCAAATAAGGTGTATTTGTGATGATATTTATAGAGGGCTCTATCAATTAAAAAAGTATTCGCACCATGATCTCTGTTATTAAAATCTGTAGCACAGACTAGTTCTGTAACTATTGTCTTATGAATTATAAAAAAACCAGAAGCAACAAGGTTCTCATTATTATCATAAATAGACAATACCTCTCCATTGCCTTTTGAAATAAGAATCGTTAACAAATTCAGCAATCGTTGATAGTCTTTTTTGTTAATGTTTTTAATTCGTACTCCAATATTTTCTTCAAAAAGCTTAATTAAATTTTGTGGTAGATCACCCCATTTTTCCACTAATAAAGCATTCGATGCTTTTTTTAACTCTCTTTTTCTATTTCTGTTAAAACTCTTAAGAATAGCTTGATAAGAGTTCTCTAAGGATAAATATTGTAATTGATTTACCCGACTTTTTGACGTTCTCTTTACAATATTATTGTTGGTATTTAACCGAAGTTCAACAAATTTATAATGATTTATTACTTCATCAAAAAACACAGATTCATCAAAGTTTTTAATCGTAGAGAAAACTCCCAATTGCAATACCCATAGAGGTTGATAAACATATTTTATTCCATATTTTTTTCTCCAAGGAATTGGCATCACAGCTTTATAATCATTTAATACTACTACATCCCAATGATCACAAACAATATCTAAATACCAAGAGTACCCATATAATAAACTTTGTTCCGAGTTTTCAATACAATCATTGTATTTAAGAACATTAATATCTTTTCTTGAGAGGTACTTAATTGACATTTTTATGAATCATTTTTAGCATTGTTTCATAAACTCTTTGCCATCCGGTCCATCGTAAATAGCCACTAATACTCTCATTATGAAATAAAGTGATAAATGTACCTTTTACTTTAATCACTTCAGCGAGAATCTCTTTTATCCTCTCTAAAGATTGCTTTGGCGTAAGTCCCATGTAATCATTTAATGTTGTATCCATTAAAGCAAAGGGGAAAATTTTTAAAGGGGTTTGTATTTCAAAATCTAAATCAAAAAAATAAAATGGAATGGATGTGCTTGCTCTAAAACCAACATGACTAGCATAGCCCATAGAATAATCTTCTTTTATTTCTAAATCTATCAAATTCTGATATGTTTCTGGCAAACTAAAACGTAAAAAATGCTGTCTCGATCTAGTTGTAGAAATATTAGTAATAGATTCTAAACGATCTTTTTCTTTTCTTAACATATTACTATCTTTCATCGTATAATACGATGGGTGTAATCCTACACTTGTATAATCTGCAACATGCTTAATTAATAATCTAAATTGTCTTTTAGACGAAGATACATTTGTATCAAAAGTTGTATAATCAGCAATAAGGAAGAAAAAAACCATCTTTAATTTATAAGTTTTGCTTAATTCTAAAAGCTGTCCGACAGTGTCGTAAGGGTCTTTTCTAATTCTAAGAAGTACAAATAACCTATCTACAAAATTTCTTAATTGCAACTTAAAAAAATCACTTGTAAAGCCCCCTACAGATCTAATAAAACTTTTATACTTGTATGCATAAGCATTGTCTATATCTATGGTAGAAATATAATTTAACGTTCTTTGAGGAAAATGATACTCAGGAAAACGTTCTCTTAAATGTGTTTTAAATTTTAAAGCCCAAATATCTACAACAGGTTTTTCTAAAAAACGAAATTTATAAGCTAAACTTTGCTCTGCAGTAAATCGTTCATGGTCATCTCTCACATGTGGTAAATATTCTTCGTATCTAGAAATAAGGTAAAAGCTAGCTGCAAAAATATCAAACGGGATGCTTGATTTTGCTCCGATACTAAAAAAACATGGAGTATCATCCCATTGAGAAATTATAATTTCAAGATCATTAACACCTTGTTCAAAAAGGAGTTCATTACTTCTTACAAAAAACTCGTTCCCCAACGGTACCCTGGTATAGCTAATCTTAGGGCCATTATATGCCACAAAATCTTCAACTTTAGACGTAAAATCTACCTGAACTAATAAAATTCTAGTAAAAATATGCTTAAAAATATACCGAACTCTTGGAGTAATTTTATGAGTATAAACAAGAATCAAAATTAAAGATAGATTTAAATTTTACCATTATCGGCAAAGCTAAAATAAGACTTTTCAGTAATTATTAAATGATCCAGTAACTTTATATCTAAACTGATCCCTCCTTGTTTAATTTTTTTTGTCAGCTCTATGTCCGATTTACTCGGGTTTCTTCTCCCGGAAGGATGATTGTGACAAATAATAATCCCAACCGCAGATAAATCGAGTGCCTTTTTGTATATGAGTCTTATGTCTACAAGTGTAGAAGTAATTCCTCCTTTACTTAATCTATTTTTCGAAAGTAGTTTATTAGAATTATTCAAATACAAAACCCAAAATTCTTCATGCAACAAATCTCCTAAACATGGGTGCATTTGCTCAAAGGCTTCTTTACTACTCCTAATTTTCGGGTTTTGAATAACCTTTTCTTGCTGTCTTCTTTTTCCTAATTCCAAGGCAGTGATTATTGAAAGAGCCTTTGCGGGTCCAATACCGTTAAAATTAGTTAGTTTTTCTAGTGGTAGTCTAGCAAGTTCGTGAATACTATTGTGAACAGACGCTAAAATTCTTTTGGATAAGTCTACCGCACTTTCTTCTCTATTCCCAGAACCTATTAGAATGGCGATAAGTTCTGCAGAACTTAGAGCTGCCCTTCCTTTTGTAATAATTTTTTCTCTTGGTCGATCATCTAAAGCCCAAGATTTGATTGATAATTTCTTCATAAAGCGTTTTTTTTATAAAGATACAAAACAAGTTTAAAAATTAATATCAATCATTATTTTAATGACACTTGGTTAAGTTTTATATATTTGTAGTACTTTTTTCTTAATACGTATGAAAATTATTATAGCGGGAGCGGGAGATGTTGGATTTCATTTAGCCAAATTATTATCCTATGAATCACAGGACACCTATGTAATTGATACAGATGGAGAAAAATTACACTACATCAATAACCATTTAGACGTTATTACCAAAAAAGGTGATGCAACTTCAATAAAGTTACTTCAAGAAATCGGAATCGAATCTACGGATTTACTTTTAGCAGTTACCGAATCTCAAAATACAAACTTTACAGTTTCTGTTATTGGAAAATCTTTAGGAGCTAAAAAAACTATTGCAAGGATTGACAATCCAGAATTTCTAAAAAATGATCCCATAGATTTTAAGAAGTTTGGAGTAGATTTTATGATTTCTCCAGAAGAGTTAGCGGCAGAGGAAATTAAAATGTTACTACACCAATCTTCCTTTAATGATACTGTTACTTTTGAAAACGGCTTGTTTAATGTAATGGGAACTACCTTAGATTATAAATCTCCTATCTTAGGAAAAAGTGTTAAAGAAGCCAGAGAAATTTTCTCAACTGTCGATTTTATAATCATTGCTATTAAAAGAGAAGGCGTATCCCAAACAATTATTCCTAGAGGGGATACAGAATTTAAGTTAAACGACCAAGTATATTTTTCAGTCCCTCACTACAGTGTAGATAGTCTCTACCCTATCGTAGGGAAAGAACACTTAACTATTAAAAATGTGATGATTCTCGGTGGAAGTTCTATCGGATCAAAAACTGCCAGAAATCTTTGTAAAGAAAACTTTAACGTAACCTTAATCGAAAAGCAGCGAGAAAAATCATTACTGCTAGCAGAAGAGTTAAATGAAACTTTATTAATTCATGGTGATGGGCGAGATATCGAATTATTAGAAGAAGAAAATATTCGAGAAATGGATGCTTTTGTAGCTGTAACAGGAGATTCAGAAACCAACATTATGTCTTGTTTAGTCGCCAAGTCGAAAGGTGTTAAAAAAACAATTGCCTTGGTAGAAAATATGGACTATATCAATATTTCTCAAACCATAGGAATTAATACATTAATTAATAAAAAATTAATTGCTGCAAGCAGTATTTTTAAGCATATTAGAAAAGGAGAAATCCTTGCATTGGCTAATCTTCACAATATTGATGCAGAAATTTTTGAATTTGAAGTACTACCTGGGGCTAAAGTGACTAAAAAAATTCTCAAAGAATTAAAATTTCCGAGAGATGCTGTTTTTGGAGGTGTAATCAGAAATGGTAAAGCATATATCTCAGATGGTGACTTTCAAATTTTGAATGGTGATAAAGTCATTGTTTTCTGTTTACCAGATGCAATCCCTATCGTAGAAGACTTATTTAAATAAATGTGGGAAATATAAATCTCAAAATAATTTATCGGTTTTTAGGACTCACAGCAGTTCTTAATGGCATTTTTATGTTTATTGCTGTTCCGTTTAGTATATACCATCGAGAAGAAGCTCAACTGGGGATCTTAACAGCGGGAATTATTTCTGTCTTTTTAGGATTAATCTTCTACTTTTTTAATAAGCCTTCTTCTACCAATATTCAAAAAAAAGAGGGGTACCTTATTGTAACCTTAGGATGGCTTACCTTAACTTTTACAGGAATGCTTCCGTATTTATTTACAGGATCCATTCCTTCTATTACAGATGCTTTTTTTGAAACTCTTTCTGGCTATTCTACCACAGGATCGTCTATTCTTGCAGATATAGAATCCATGCCAAAAGGAATTTTATTTTGGCGAAGTGCCACGCATTGGATTGGTGGAATGGGAATTATTGTATTAACAATTGCCATCCTTCCATTGCTTGGAATTGGTGGAATGCAATTATTTATGGCAGAAGCTCCTGGCCCTTCAGCGGATAAATTACATCCTAGAATTACAGATACAGCAAAACGTCTATGGTTTATTTATGTTCTCTTAACATTTAGCGAATTTCTCTTGTTAAAAATTGCTGGAATGTCTTGGTTTGATGCTATTAATCATGCCATGTCAACCGTTAGCACGGGTGGATTTTCTACTAAAAACAATAGCTTATCTTATTGGAATTCTATGCCTTTGGTACAATATGTTATTATCTTTTTTATGTTTGTTGCTGGTACAAATTTTGTGCTCACTTATTTTGTTCTAAAAGGAAAAGTTAAAAATGTGTTAGAAAGTGAAGAGTTTAAATATTATTTGGGAGGACTAGTAAGTATTACAATTTTAGTAATCATTATTATTTTATTTTATCAAGACCAAGCATTACAAACTACAATTGCGCATCCCAAGGTTTTGGGAACCTTAGAAAGTGCTATTAGACATGCGTTATTTCAAGTAACTTCGATTATGACCACCACCGGTTTTGTAACAGCAGACTTTACCATGTGGAGTTATTTTGCAACAGGTATTTTCTTTGCACTTTTCTTTGTAGGAGGTTCTGCTGGATCTACCAGTGGAGGAATTAAAATTGTTAGACATATAGTCATGTTAAAGAATAGTTTTTTAGAATTTAAAAAAACCCTTCATCCTAATGCGATTATTCCTGTTCGATATAATAAAAAATCTGTTAGTCAGACAATTGTATTTAACATACTCTCCTTTTTTGTAATCTATATGCTTATTTTTATTATTTCTTCAGTTATCCTTACCTTTTTAGGATTAGATTTTCTCTCAGCTTTGGGAGCTGCTGCATCAAGTATAGGGAATATTGGTCCTGCTATTGGCTCTGTAAGTCCTGTAAATAATTTTGCACATTTATCTGTTGGCGCCAAATGGTTTTGTTCTCTTTTAATGTTAATTGGGCGTCTAGAACTCTTCACAGTACTCATCCTATTTACTCCATTTTTTTGGCGAAAGAATTAAAAAATTGATCTTTTCTAAATTCTTAATAATTGCTTAATACAAGTTACTTTTACATTACAAAAAATATTTCTATTTTTAAATATCATTATTCCTCCAGCAATTTTTACCAAACTTGGTCCTTTATGTTTTTTAATGTTAAAAAAATACAATTCATGAAAATTTTAAAAATTACATTCTGTTTACTACTTTTTACCAATTTAAGTTACGGACAATTATCAACAACCATAGATTTTGAAACAGCTAATTCAGGCTATACTCCTTCTACAACCTCTGGATCTAGTAATTCTGACACTTTTAACAGAGTTAGCGCGGGAGTTAATGGTAATTCTACTTTTTATTGGGTTGCAGAAGACATTAGTGGTAACCCATATATAAACTTGAATCAAATCGAAATATCAGGAAGTTCCTCTTTTACTTTCTCAATTGATTTGTCGTATCCAAATTCTGAAAAATGGGATTCTACAGATGAACTACTAATTACCTATTCCATAGATAATGGAGATTATGAAAATTTAATTTGGGTTCAACACATTAATTCTGACGCTTATAATAATCCCGCTGCGTTAGATCTAGATTTTGATTCTCATGGAGATGTAGGTCAGGAATTATCAACATCTTCCTTTGAAACCTATACCACCCTACCAATAACTTTAAACTCTAATTCTACTTTAGACATTAAACTTCAATTTAACAACCTCACATCTAATGGGGAAGGAATATTTATTGATAACATTTTAATTACTGAAACATCTGATAATGGCAACTCTGCTCCTCAAATCAATAATACCTCTTATTCTCCAACCTATCCTACCTCATCAGATGCTGTTGTAATTTCTGCAGATATTTCAGATACCGATGGTATTGCTTCTGCAAACTTAAATTGGGGTACTTCTTCAGGGAATTTAACAAATACTGTGGTGATGAGTAATACTAATGGAAATACTTATCAAGGTTCAATTGATCCTCAGATTGATGGCACAACTGTATTCTATGAAATTGAAGCAACCGACACCAATGCTTCACCAACAACAACAACAAATCCAGAACAAAACTATAGTGTCGTAGACCCTATCGATAATTCTATCCCTTACTCAATTGATTTTACGAGTAATGACCCGTCTCTTAATAGTTGGACAATTCAAAATATAACAGGGAGTAGTCTTACTTGGTCTTATACCAATGGTGCTGGAGTTCAAATGAATGCTTATTCAGAAAACTGTAATGCTGAAGACTGGCTAATATCTCCATCCTTTAATTTAGATATCTCTTCGGGGGAAGAGTTATCTTATAATTTTTCACAACGTTATGGTTCTCAAGCCATTGAAATATATTATTCTACTGATTATTCTGGTACTGGTGATCCCAACATTGCTAATTGGAACTTGATTGAAAGTGTTGCAGCAGAAACCAGTAGTGGTTCACCCGTAAATATTAGTAGAGCTAATGTTAATAATTTACAAGCGGTTAGTGGAACTGCTGTTTATATTGCTTTTAAATATTCATCTACTGCCTCTGACTGTTCTGATTGGACCTTAAAAAACTTTTCCATAAGTGAAACTGCTACTTGGACCGGAACGACTGATAATGATTATCACAATGCCTCTAACTGGTCATCTAATATACTTCCTGATGAAAATTACGATATTATAATTCCTTCTGATGCTGTTATAGGTTTTACACAAAACATAACATTCAACAGTATGACTGTTGCTTCTGGTGCCTCTATCATCTCACAATCAAATGCAACCATCACAGGGCCTATCACTTACACAAGAACTATCCCAACTACCAATTGGTACTTAATTTCTTCACCAGTTTCTGGGCAAGATATTGATACTTTTGTCTCAAACTCTAACTTAGCAACAGGAATAGTAATACCAGAAAATCTAGGGTTTGCTGATTATGATAATAGTTCAGAGGAATGGTTCTACTATCAAGATGGTACAATCGGAACAGGTAACTTTACCACAGGCCAGGGTCATGCCGTAAAGTTAGCTGCTGCTGGAAATGTGAGTTTTACAGGAAGCTTTCATGATAGTAATGTTGATATAGCGTTATCAATGGGTTTTAATGGTTTCAATCTCATAGGAAATCCATATTTATCCTCAGTATCTGTAAGTGAATTACTAAATGAAAACAGTGCATTATTAGACGAACTAACAATATGGTTGTGGGATCAGGTAGCGGATGCTTACGTTCAAAAAAACTTACTAGAAGATCTGGAAATTGCTCCAGGACAAGGCTTTTTTGTCTTGGCAAACACACCGGGAACCTTTACTATTACAGAAGCAATGCAAAGTCATAGTTCTGATACTTTCCAAAGACCTTCTAGTAGAACTGAAATTTCCATAGAAATATCGAATGGAACCCATACTAGAGTTGCTAATATCTTTTATATTGATGGAGCAACCACGGGTTGGGATAATGGATATGACAGTTCTATCTTTGAAGGGTTGACAAATGAATTTTCTATCTATACTCGTGCCGTAGACAACGGTAGTGAAAGAAATCTAGGAATTCAATCCTTACCATACGATGATTTTGAAAATATGATTATTCCAGTAGGAGTTAATGCCGAATCAGGAACTTCGATTTATATTGATGCCACCACTAATAACCTCCCAATAGGTATGAATGTCTATCTAGAAGACAAACAAGACAATAGTTTTACCTTATTAGAATCAGACTCTAGTTACACAACAACACTAGAGAGTGATCAAGTTGGAATAGGACGTTTTTATCTCCATACCACCACAAGTTCTCTAAGTATAGATGATCTTGGATTAAACAAAAACGTACGTATATATCCCTCTAGTAGAGAAAACCTACACATCGTAGGTGTACAAAACGGGCCTGCAACAATACAGCTATATAATATTCTAGGGAAAGAAGTTCTTCACACTTCTTTTGAAGGAGCAGGGATCAATGATATTTTACTACCTATCCTTAAAAACGGAATATACGTGGTAAAACTTGCTACAGAAAACGGAACAATCAATAAAAAAATAATCATTCAATAATAACCAATCTAATCAAACTATGAAAAATCTACACAAAAAAAGTAAAGAAGAGATTTCACGAAAAGAAGCGCTCAAAAGGATTGGGGATTACGGGAAATATGCAGCTTTAACTGCTCTAGGAACCTACACAATCCTTTATCCTAAAAAAGCACAAGCATCAAGTCCATCAGATCCAGGTACTGGATTCTAAGGATATAAAAAAACCCTTGAAAATCTCGAGGGTTTTTTATTACAGTTAAATCAACTATTTTTACAAAAAAACTCCCATGGAATTAACTGTTACAAAAAAAATAGATGACAAAATAATTGTGTGGTTTAAAAATTCAAATCAATATTTGGTATTAGACCCTACAGCTGCATCTGTTGTAAATGATCTTTCCAAAAAAAAAGATATCAAAACTATTACCACCAGCCTAGAGAAAAAGTTAAATATTCCATTTAATACAGCGAATAATTTTATTAAAGATCTCAATGAAAAAATAGTTCAACCCAATACAAGCTCTTCAAAGAGTGTTATTTCTGACCCTCTTTATGATGTTCCTACAACATTTTTATTTGAAAAATACTATCAAATAAATTCTAAGGTAATCAGTGTGTGTTTTTCAAACGAATTTGAACTCTCTTTAATCCATCCAAAAATTGCTCATTTAGAAATTCCTAAAACCTATCAAGTAGATTTCTCTTTTCATGTATTTAATACCAATGAGAATACTTTTTTAATATTAGATGATGTTTTTATTGGATCTTGGTCAATAGAGGACATTCACTATTTTCAAGGAAAGTTTTCCATGAAAATTATTGAGTGTATTTATGAAAAAAATGAAGAAAAATGGATGGGTGTATTTCATGCATCTGCCATAAATTATAAAGAAGATAGTCTTTTAATATTGGGAGATTCTGGAAATGGTAAAAGCACCTCGCTAGCTCTTTTACAAGCAAATGGATATCAATGTATTGCAGATGATTTTGTTCCTATAGATACAGCACTAAAAATTCATACTTTCCCTGCTGGAATTTCCATTAAAAAGAATTCTTTACCCTTATTATTAGAGAATTATCCAGAATTAAAAAGCTCTGCCGAATATCATTATGAGCGTCTTAATAAAGTGGTTCGCTATCTCCCTCCTAAAAACATAGATTACAAGAAAACCTATCCTTGTAAAGCCTTAGTTTTTATTAAATATGATGAGACTACCCCTATTGAAATCTCAAAAATTTCTAGCTTAGATGGATTTGAAAAATTAGTTCCTGATTCTTGGATTTCTTCAATTCCAGAAAATGTAACCTTTTTTTTAAATTGGTTCTCTTCTCTTCCATGCTATCAACTCACCTACTCAGATAATCAATTAATGCAAGATTCTATTAAACGCATTTTTAAAGATGAATTATAAAGAAACTCTTTTTTTTATTGCAAAATGCCTCACTATTTCTCATGAAAAGAATCATTTAGATTGTATTTCTGAAAAGATAAAATCTAACAACGTTGATTGGGATCAGGTGGTAAGAGTAAGTACTGCTCACTATGTATTTCCAGCATTATATTGTAATTTAAAAAGAGCTGAATTATTACCTTTTATTCCAGAAGAATTGGTGAGTTATATGAAATATATAACCAACTTAAATCGTGAAAGAAATCTTGAAATAATTGATCAGGCAAAAGAAATTAATGAATTACTATTATCACAAAATATTACAGCTATCTTTTTAAAAGGGACTGGCTTTTTAGTGAATAACATGTATCAAGATCTCGCAGAAAGAATGGTGGGTGATATTGATTTTTTAGTTTCTGATTATGAATATGAGCGTGCTGTTCAACTTCTAAAAGAAAATAATTACTCAAGTGATCCACATCTTTTAGAGAATGTGAAATTAGGAAAGCATTATCCAAGGATAACTCACAAAAATAAAATTGCTGCTGTTGAAATTCATTTCAGAATAATCAAAGAACCCTATGAACAATGTTTAAATTACAACACTGTCAAAGACAGTCTCCTAAAAACAAAAGATGAAATTTCTATTGTAAGCTATCATAATCAGGTCTTACATACCATCTTTAACTTTCAAACGAACGATTTAGGTTATTGGTTTAAATTTATTTCTTTAAGAAATTATTATGATCTTTTTCTCTTATCAAAAAAAACAAATACATTGACAGCAATTAAATCTGCAAAGCAATATTTTACTATTCTCAATTCTTTTTTAGCGAGTTGTTATTACATATTTGACGCTGTTTCTTCCATTGAATTTGTCCGAAATAAAGCAGCAACCAACTTTGTAAATAGGCAAATTGAACTTCTTGATTCACCTAAAAAAATGGCTATAAATAAAAAAAAATGGAGCTTCTTTTTTGATCAAAAATCGAGATTTAAAAAATTGAAGTTGGCATTTGTAAACAAAGATGTGAGAGCACATCTCTATAATTTACTCTTAGGTCGTTAAACAAACTCTTTTAGCTTTTCAAAATCTAACCCTCCATAGTTTCCTGAACTCATCAAAAGAATTGCTTTATTTGTAAATTCTTGAGAAAAAAGAAAATCTTTAAAATCATCTGGATTGGTATAAATCATTAAATCATCTCTCTCAAAAGCCTCTTCAATCTGTCCTTTTGTTACTTCCTCTAATCGTTTAATTTTAACTGCCTTAGGAGAATAAAAAACAACCGCTATATCTGCTTGATCAAGAGCTCCCTTGTATTCTTCTAAAAAATCTGCATTTAAACTACTATAGGTGTGCAATTCTAAACAAGCAATTAGTTCTCTTTGATTGTATTGTTTTTTTACTGCATCAGTAGTCGCTTTTACTTTACTTGGACTGTGTGCAAAGTCTTTAAATATAACAGTTTGTTGATTTTCTATTAATTTTTCTAAGCGTTTACTCGCTCCTTTAAATGAAGCAATTGCTTCATAAAAATCATCTTCATCAACTCCCACATGTTGACAAATCCACTTGGCTCCTGCTAAATTTTGCAAATTATGATCTCCAAAAATCTCTAAGGGCATTTTTCCGTCTGGAGTATCGAGATATGTAATTCCATTCTCAATGGTATGGGTAGGTGTTGAATAAGGGTATTTTTTAATTGGATGCATAGAACCCTCAACCACTTCTTTAACGATTACATCTTCTTCATTATACACCATAATTCCACCACTGGTTATAGAGTCTGTAAAAATTCGAAACTGTTCTACATACTTATCAAAGGTTGGAAACACATTAATATGATCCCAGGCTATTCCACTTATCAAGGCGATATTGGGTTGATATAAATGAAATTTTGGGCGCATATCTATCGGAGAACTCAAATATTCATCTCCTTCTAGAATAATAAATTCATTCTCTTTTGTGAGATCTACCATGGTTTCAAAACCTTCTAACTGAGCTCCAACCATAAAATCCACCTCTCTTTCATGGTAATTTAGAACATGAAGAATCATAGAGGTAATGGTTGTCTTACCATGAGAACCACCAATAACAACTCGTGTCTTTTCTTTCGATTGTTCGTATAAGAATTCTGGATAGGAATATATTTTTAATCCCATTTGTTGTGCTTTCAACAATTCTGGATTATCTTTTTTTGCGTGCATTCCTAGAATAATAACATCCAGCTCCCTTGTAATTTTTTTTGGAAACCAACCAAATTCTTTGGGTAATAAGCCTCTTTTTTCTAATCGAGATTTAGAGGGATCATGAATCGTATCATCACTTCCTGTAACTTGATATCCTTTATTGAGTAATGCAATTGCTAAGTTATGCATGGCACTTCCACCGATGGCAATAAAATGAATGTTCATTTAGTCTGTTTATATGAGATACGTTATTCTTTGTTCTTTTTTTCATCCAGAATGATCCTAGATGGGGTGTCTTTTCCTGAAATGATACTTTGTGTTCCTACGGCAACCGCTTGAATGGTTTCTGTAACCACCTTAATATCTAAGGTTTGTGCTTCGTCTGAGGCTTGATGATAATCTTTATCCGTATCTATTGGAGAAGTGCTAAATGTGTGTGAAGGAACCCCTAACCGTGCTAATGAAGCATTATCAGATCTAAAAAAAAGATTAAATTTCTTATAAGGATCTGGAAATAACTGATAGCCTGTCCCCTTTAAATTTTCTTGTATTATTGTCCCAAAATCCGATCGTTCAAATCCTGTCAACCAAGCTGTATTAGGTCCAAAAACAGGTGTTTTTCCAATCATTTCTAGGTTAATTCCTGCAACAAATTTATCTGCATCAATTCCTTTTCCAAAATAGGTAGAACCTATTAAGCCCATTTCTTCAGCAGTAAAGGCAACAAAAAGAATGGTTCTTTCATTTCCTGCTTTTTTAAAATACTCTGCTAATGTTAATACGCCTGTAACACCTGAAGCGTCATCATTAGCACCATTATATATACTATCTAAAACACCTTCTTTTTGTCTAATGCCTAAGTGATCATAATGAGCTGAAATGATGACAATTTCATCTTTTTTACTTTTCCCTTCGATCACTCCTATTATATTACTGGAGGTTATAGAGTTCTCTGATCTTCTTGGGGTAAAAGAAAAAGTTTGTCGATATGAAGAGAGAGTGTCAAAAGTGGTTAAGCCAATTCTTTTAAATTCGTCCTCAATATAGCGAGCGGCTTTTTCGATCCCAGGAGTACCAGCTCTCCTCCCTTCCATTTCATCAGAAGCAAGGGTATAGAGGTGCTTTCGAACCATAGTAGAATCGATTGTTACACTCGTTTGTTTGTTTTCTTTATTGATCTCATTTTTACAAGAGCAAGTGAGGATAAATACTGCAAGAAGGAATAAAATTTTTCTCATTATATATAATTTTCAAGTGCTAAAGATACCAAACAACAACAACATTTATTTTGTACTTTTGTTAAAAATTTTTTTAATGGATTTATCATTAGTGCCCAACTTAAAAAATATAGACGCCAACAACTTCTTTTTGTTATCAGGACCCTGTGCAATTGAAGGGGAAAAAATGGCTTTAAAAATAGCAGAAAAAGTAGTTAGGATTACAGATGATTTAAAAATACCTTATGTTTTTAAAGGAAGTTTTAAAAAAGCAAACAGAAGTAGAATTGATAGTTTTACTGGCATAGGTGATGAAAAAGCGCTAAAAATTTTACGAAAGGTCTCTGAAACTTTTCAGATTCCAACAGTTACCGATATTCATGAAGTTACAGATGCTACAAGGGCAGCTGACTATGTTGATATTCTTCAAATTCCTGCATTTTTAGTTCGTCAAACAGACCTTGTTGTAGCTGCCGCAAAGACAGGAAAAGTAGTGAATTTAAAAAAAGGGCAATTTATGAGTCCTAGCGCCATGAAGCATGCTGTGAAAAAAGTAAAAGATTCTGGAAATAATCAAGTCATGACCACCGACAGAGGGACTATGTTTGGATATCAGGATATGATTGTAGACTTTAGAGGGATTCCTGAAATGAGAGAATTTTCTACCACTGTACTCGATGTTACGCATTCATTACAACAACCCAACCAAAATTCTGGAGTCACTGGTGGAAAACCTGAGATGATAGAAACCATTGCCAGAGCAGGAATCGTTAACCATGTTGATGGTTTATTTATTGAAACTCATTTTGACCCTGCCAATGCAAAAAGTGATGGGGCAAATATGATGGATATACAGTATCTAGAGAAGTTGCTTACCAATTTAGTTGCTATCAGGCAAACCATTAATCATTTGTAGGAAAGTATAAAGAGTACCTCTTATTTTTTAATAATTTTCTTGTAAAAAATACCTAAATCAGATTCTAATCGAACAAGATAAACACCCTTAGATACGTTTTCTGTATCAATCGTGATAATTTGTTGGTTCTCCGTTTTTATGGCAAACACTTCTCTTCCTAATAAATTATAAAGCATCACCTTCTTTATATCAGCTTTTTTGGATCTAATGGTAAATCCAGTTTTAACAGGGTTTGGATATAATAAAAACTGATCCTCAAAGTTTAATTGATTGATTGATAATGTTCCTGTAATTGAAATATTATCGATCAGCGTACTATTTCCGTATCCGTTTATATTGATGAATCTAATTTTAACAAATTCATTTGCATAGGCAGATAAATCTACCGTTTCTGTTTTCCAGTCTCCCCCACTCGATGGAAGCCAGTTACTTGTGGTATTATAAGAATCTAACGAAGATAACTCTAGGCCCTCTTTATCATAAATAGTGGTATATGTTTGACCACAATCTGAAGAAATATCAATTTTTAAACCATCGCTATAACTTGAAGAATATTGAGCTTTTGCTAAATCAAAATTAAGAGACATATTAGTTCCAGTCAAATCATATACTAAGGTTGCAAAAATATCTTCTTGTCCCGAGGCATTATAACTATAATTATCAATATATACTGAAGTGGTTGGTTGATCATCGATACCGATTGTATTACTTTGAGACACCCATCCATAAGATTCATCAGGGTTTTCTACCGTCCATCCTGGTGGAGGAAAACCGTGTATCTCAAATGATTCTGTATCATTCATCTGTTTTGGGATTATTTGTGCATAAAAAGAGGTTTCATATTCATCATTCGCAACATATTCATCATTGGCTAAGCTAGCCCAAACTTTTAATACATGTGTTCCATCTTGAGTGAGGGTCAACGGAGTAGTAAATGTAAATTCTTCCTGACTGCCAGGAGATAAGGTACTCGAATATAGTTCCTCTACTTTAGAATTAGCATCCAATTGATATGATAATAAAAAATTCGTTTGACTGTCAATTCCTAAATTTCTAATATTGGCTTTGATCTCTAGTGAGTTATCCCCAGAACAAATTAAATCCAATGTTGAAAAATCTGTAGTTATGGACTCTACTGTTATATCATTGCTTAAATTACAGTTATAAATTCCTCCTTCAGAGACATTAATCGCTGCACTTCTTCTTGTTTCCCAACCATTTCCTCCGCTAGCAGAAACGGCAACCCAAAAAGTTTCATTTGGATCAGAAATAGGGACAGAGAATGATGTAGATGCGGTACTTCCTACTTTTTCCATAAATTTATTTCCTAATAGATACACATCATATAAAGTTGCTTCGGACAGTGCTTCCCAAACTACCGTTAAATCATTCGGACAAATTTGAGAAATATCAACTCCTGAAACCTGGTTGGCAATTGAAAAAACACCACTTTCATCAGAAAATGAACCACTAGAGATTCGAACCATACTTTCGCCGGAGATATTCGCAGGAATTGTCCATGTATAATTCGTTGCGCCGGATGATGCCGTTCCAATTGATAGCCATTCAGTCCCATTGTCTGTAGAATATTCTAGTACAAAATTTTCCGAAGTATTAATTGCATCCCAATGAATTGTCTCTTGCTCACCAACCAACATTTTCTCATTTCCAATGGGATAGGTAAGCGTTAACTCTTCAGTGATTATTTCGTACAAAACAAAATAATGCTGAGGTCCTGATGGAATATTAAACCCTGTAATATTAATTGTGTAGTCTCCTGCTTGTGGATTATTTATTACTACCTGTTCCATATTATTTAACCGATCAACTCCATTCGTTGCTGGTAAATCTAATGTTGTGGCATTGGGAGATGGATCTAACACCCAAGGAAGTAGTTCTGAATTATCGGGGGTAATAACTTTTAAATCTATATCATTTACCAGGGCTGTTGTAGCTCCAGAAACAGCAGCAGGATCATTCCAATAAACCATCATACGAATCTGTTTTGTATTGGGCGGAATCGTTACTGTGTGATTATTTTCTGATCCTTGAGTAATTTCATCATTTAGATATCTTTCCTCTTCTAACAACATGGCAGCTCTTAAACCATTTACGATGCCCCATCCATACTTAAAATCTGGACCTATATTTCCATAATCATTAGCAGTATTTAATAGCGATGCTTTAATTAATGCAGACTCTGGTAATTGCCCATCATTTTGATCTTTATATAATTGGTATAGTTGAGCAGAAACTCCTGCGATTCCCGGAGCCGCACCGGAAGTTCCTCCAAAAGACATATATGCATTATTTTCATCTGTAGAAAGTTGTCCTTGACCATGAGCGGTAATATCTGGTTTAATTCTTCCATCTGTGGCCGGACCACGACTACTTGAGGAGACTAAAGAACCATTTGAATAGACATTTGCAGTTGCAATAACGTTTTTTCCTTGCTTGTGCCCTCCAGTAATATTCCCCCAATTACTTCCTGCTCCATAATTACAATTTGTTGTCCCAGAATTTCCACAAGAAAAAACATGGAGTATCGACGTGTTTTCATTGGTTTGAAGATCTACTGTTCTACTGATTGAGGTATACCCATCATTACATCCGTTTCCATAAGATGAATTTGTTATCTGAACTTCTCCATTATTAAGTAAGGAGGTTGTTGCGCCATCTAAAAAACTAGAATTATAATTTGATACAAATACATTGGCTCCTGCAGCCATTCCTCTTTTGGTTGGGTCTAAATTCCCTGCCCCTGTTAAAATCCCTGCAACGCCATCTCCGTGAGTATTACCCGTTCCACTTGCTGCAGCATTATTTATTCTTCCATGAAAATCTATATGAGGTCCAACAATACCGTCGTCTCTAACCAATACTCCGATCCCTTCGCCGGTATAATTTCTACCCGACTCGGTCTGAGTATCTAGATTATTCGATCGGTGAATTGATTTACCAAGTACATCTTCTTTTACATCAGGTGCTTGAATTGTTTCTATCCATTTTACAGAGGATAGGTTAGCAATATCATACACTCGATTAGTAGGTACAGATAGGCTAAGCATATTCCCTATTTTATATTCTTCTCTTACAGTTACTCCTGAAATTGTATTGAGTTCTAATAAAACATCATTGACCGATAAACTCTCATGAAACAGTACGTTGATATGAATTTGATTTCCTTCAATCGCCCACGGACCTATATCATTATTTCTGATTTTTGAAGAAATCTTAAACTCTACGGGAATGGGCATTATAGAAATTACCCCAGAATTTTCTAGAAAATATGTAGGAACTTCTTCTTCGAAATACAAAAAATAAGAATGATTAGAAACATACTCTTTTAGTGCTAAACCACGAGATCTAAAGACATCTTGAATTTCTTGACTTGGTGTTGATTGAAACTGAACGATTGCATAAAATCGGTGAGCTGAGGAGGAGGATCTTTCTGATACCTGATCCCAATTAAATAGTTTAATATTTGAAGGCATCCGTAACTCATGATCTTGAAAAATGATGGATTTTGTATTTTGTGAATGTGTATAATTAGTACTTAGAAGAAACAAAATAATTAGTAAAGAAAAAAGCTGTTTTTTCATTTTAACATCATTTAAAAGTATGAATAATACCGTGCTATTCAAATATATGAAATATTTAATGATTTTCTTTTTTATATCTTAGCCCCACTAAGTAATAGCAATATGAGCAACCCTAATTTTTCTATGAATTCAGACAATCAGAACTTTATACTAAAAGGATTCAATAGTATTTTCATTGGTTTTTATATGATTGTAGGTGCTTTCCTAATGCATTCTTCCATTGAGGGTTTTATTGCCGAAAACAACCCTATGGGGATGTTATCCATAGAAATCATAGAAACTATTTGTTTTTTTATAATAATCCTAGTCTTAGTGTTTTCTATGCTAGCAATTTTTTTCTCCTCACGAAGAATGTGTAGGAAAAATGGAATTCATCTTTGGAATGATGTGACCAAAAAATATTTTTTACTCTTTTTTTTAATGGCCGTTGGTGGACTCTTCTTGTTATTGTTTGTGAAAAATATTGAAGTCAACTACATAACTCCTTTGTTTCTGGGCTTGCTGGGTTTGATATTAGCAGTCCAAAACACCCAAAGAAAAAAACAACTTTATTTTCTAACTGTTATCTATCTTTTGTTAGCTGTGATCGTTTTTATCATTCCAACTTACTGGTATTCTTCGATTTTTATTGTGGGCGGAAGTTTCTTTGTTTATGGAATAAGTGTTAGAAAATAATCTTATTCTTTTCCATCGAGGAACTCCTGTAAATAAGTATATCTTGAGGTTAATTTTCCTCCTTCAGTCATTTTAGCGCGAGTAAGCACCCCGTCTTTATCGCCATTAAAAAAAGCCGGAATCACATTTTCTAAAAATAATTCACCAAACCCTTCACTTGAATCTTTTGGCAACTCACATGGTAGATTATCTACAGCCATTACTGTAAGAGTGTTTGGGTTTTTAAAATCTACTTCTTGCCCTGTTTGAGGATCATAACCATAAATAGGGTTGGCGATGGTAGACGCTCTTAGCGTTGATGCGATGGGACCATTAATATCACAGGAAATATCAGCGACTACTTTTATTGTAAACTCTAGTGACTTAGCATCTTCTTGGGTAAACAAAAATGGAGATCCATCTCCAAAAAAATGACCTGCAATAAAATAATCTGTTACCCTTGCAAAACGCATAAAATCTGATTCGTATTCTGAAGAATTTTGATAGAAATCGTTGTTATCAAGTACGAGACCGTCTTTACGCTTATTGTAATCTAACACATCTATTTTACAATACACCGGAACATCAAAACCCTTGGTCAAATAGTCTTCAACAGAAATGGATTTTAATCCCATAGCCTTTAACATTTCTTGTGCACCCATTGCCACCTTACCACTTCCAGTGAGGAGTATTTTTATATTGGGTAAGGGGATACTTAGTAGGACCTTTATTAAATCTTGCTGATCTTTTAACCCAGTTGCCTTTGGAATTTGAAAAGCGTTATTTCTAAGTCCATAAGCTCTAAAACCGTTATAAGTCCCTACGATCCCCGCATAATAACCAAAACCAATTAAACGATTGCCCTTTGGATCTGTAATTACCTCATGATCGTATAATTGAATATTTTTTTCTACAATTGCTCTTAGTAGTTTTCTATTATAGGGTTGTTTTTTGATGGTATGACTAAAGAAAAAATATTTCTTATTTGGAATTAAGGCTTCTACTGGAACTTCCTTGACCCCTATTAAAACATCACATTCAGAGATATCATGAGTAACTTCGAATCCTGCTTGTTGATACATCTCATCTGAGAAAATACGAATCTCTGAAGACTCTACTAAGATGGAAGCTTGTGGAAATAATGCTTGAAATTCTTGAAGTTTTTTGGGAGAAAAAACAACTCTTCTGTCGGGAGGATTCTTTCGTTCTTTAATGATTCCAAATTTCATATCGTCGATAAAGTTTATTTTTCTCAAAATTAGTTGATTTTGACAGGATGCGCAAATGGTTAATCGGTTTCATTTTCTTACTTTTGTAGTCTCTATGGATTTGTGCAATCTATATCCGGGGACGACTGGTTTTGACAGCAAGGTCAGTGAGATTGTAAGCATACCGAGGACTGAAATGATTACTCGTTAACCTTATTTCAACCATTTAAACGGCGAAAATAACTACGCTTTAGCTGCTTAATCTGAATTTATAGTAAGATGAGCCTCGGCACACAAGGTGTGCAAGCTTTATGTCCATGAGAAGCCTTGGTTTATGGCGTTTCATTTTTGGGCATCGTAAAAATAAACATAGAAA
>JBELHH010000028.1:0-29316 GCA_042091515.1 Flavobacterium sp.
GGGACGTAAGTAGCGTAAAAAATATGGTGGGAATGTTTAATGGGGCTACTCATTTCAACCAAGATTTATCATCTTGGAATGTTTCCAATGTTTCAGCTTGTCAATATTTTAGTAGGGATACTTCTTACACAACTACCAAAGAAAAATATGGTAAACAATATGCTGGTCAGGGAGGAGGAGATAATGGATCCAATTATATAGAAGTTGATGATGGTCCAGAAAAAATAACCCATAATTGGTCACTCCCAAAACCTAGCTTCACCAAATGTAATCCTTAAAAAATCAAAGTGGTTGTCCTCTAATTATAAATTATCTTGGCTTAAAATAGTTCGATTTTACTACTACTACTTCATATAATTACTCCCAAGATTAAATTTAATCTTGGGAGTAATTTTAGATAAAATATAATAATTAAAAATCTCTTACTGCTCGGACACTATAATCCGCTTTTGTTTTAGCTGCATAAAACTGAGCACCATTGGCAAAATCCCATAAGAAAACAGTGCCATCTTGTTTTACAGTAATACTCCAATAAGATTTCGTATTCTGTGTTTGATCTGTAGACTCATTAATATTAAATTGGGGTGCATTACCATTCTTATAAACTTGATACATAAGAGTTAGTTCTTCAAATGTAGGAAGACGCCAACCTTTAACAGCTTTTCCGTCATTATCATGATTGTCAGGGTTACTAGCTATAGTTTGTGCATTCCAAAAATGTGCACTACCAGTAGAATTTTGATCTTGCATAGCTACAACGGTTCCATGAGCACCATCATCATATACACTTATGACATAACCCCCTAATTCTGCATAGTATGTATTTATTTCATAGGTTTTTTGAGAAAAAACACTTAGTGTTAATAATACAAGTAAAGTACTTAAAAATAATTTTTTCATTGTAAGATTGTTTTTTTATTAATAATATTTGTTAAATATAATTAATTTTTTTTTAAAAGTAATAAATATTCAGAGAAGCCAAACGGTTAATTCTTCTATAAGTTAATTCGGTTTTAATTTTCTAGAGTGCTCCATTAAAATGAAGTTTAACTAATTATCAGATAAACCGATTACAATTAATTTCTGGATCTAAGTCTATTCCTTCTTCTAGCAAAGCAAAAAGCTGTTTTGCCATAGAGGGAGCTATCATAACACCTCTTGTTCCTAACCCATTTAAAACTGCTAGTTGATTGTATGTGGTATGAATACCAACCAAAGGTCTTCTATCTTTTACAGCTGGTCTTATCCCTGCCGATTGATTGATAATTTTATAAGGGACAGAAATGACTTTTTTTAATTTTTTAACCAACTCTTCTCTCCCTTCTGTTGTCGGGATAGAGGTTTTATCATGATGGTTAAAAGTAGCACCAACTTTGTAGTGATGATTCCCCAGTGGCACTACAAATAAGGTTGATTTCAGTAAAAAATCTATCTGTAATTTGGGCGCATGAATCGTGAGAGTTTCTCCTTTAACTTCTTCTAAAGGAAGGTGCTTGAAATATGGATTTTTTTTAAGACCAAAGCCTTCACAGAAAACAATTTTTTCTGCCACAAGGTTATTGTATTTAATCGAGCACTGTTCAAATAAAATCTCTTTATGATGAAATTTTTCCAATCGGATCCAATTGTTTTCTATCAAATAATCTCTGTACTTTGAAACCAGTTTAAAAGTATCTATTCGGCCACCTTCTTTTACATTCCCAAAATAATAATCTCCCAAAACACCAGTATACTTGTTATTGTCTAAGGTGGCGTCTAAAAATGGAGCTACTGTTGGCTTGTCAAATGCTGAAAACCAATTATTTTGATCTTCAATAGATTTAAAGGCTTTTTTAATCGTAAACTTTTTATCAAATTTCTTTTTAAATTTTTTTTCTAATTTTTGATAAAAAGGAAGTGCTATGGCTAGCTGTTCTTTGGCATTCCAGACAGGTGAAAATCTTTTTAAAATCACTGGGTTATAAACACCCCCAGCTACTAGAGAAGAAGTCTGTGAATCGTCTTCAAAAACAATAAAACTCTTATTCGCTTTAATCAGTTCTTCTACAAAGGCTAAACCCGCTAATCCTAACCCAACAATAATATACTCTACTTTCACAATTCAAAAATACTCTTTTAAATAAAAAAGCGTTTCGAAATTCGAAACGCTTTTTAAAAAATTTATTATATCATGGAATTAATAATTCCACATATCTATTTCTTTATCTCTGATAGATTCTTTTATTCGATCTGCCTCTAACAACTGAAACAATGCATTACCTCTAATATAGTCAGCAATTTTTCTATTTCCATAAATATTTTCTTCTCTTACAATTACGGAACTAAATCTTCTAGCATTTAACAGATGATCAAAAGAAATTGGTTGAGATACATTTTTAGAATTGAATACTTTTGCTTCATGCAAAACATTTCTTGCTGAAGGATAAAAAACCCAAAAAAGTTCATAGAGCTCGTCATCCTCGATATCGGGTAATCCTAATGTTAAAACATCCTTCCCCATGGGAGCGAGTGCCAATAATCTGTATTTTAATTCTCCTAAACGCTTATCAAAGTACCACATTCCTTTCATCATATACCCTTCTATATCTTGAGTTTGAATTCTAAAGGTATCTGGATAATCACCATTTAAACGGACATTGACTAATTTTTCATCAAGCTCTGCGCTAGTTACTTTTGAGGTGAAAAATGAATCTGAATACACATTTTTAATATCGCCTCTTTTAATTCCTTTCAAGAGAGTGTCGAATAAAGAACGTCTATCATTTGAAATATTAGCAGTATCTATCGGAAAATAATAGGGCAGATTAATTTTTTGATTTAAATCTACAAACTCCCAAACTACTTTAGACCAGAGAATATCTCTATCGTCTATATACCCATAGGGCAATGGAGCATCTTTATCTGCAGCAATTTTCTCTTTTGATTTTTTACCAATTTCTTCTACCTTAACAGCATTCAATAAATTGGATTGGGCACTAAGGTAACTAGACGCCACCAGTGCAATAACAACTATATAAAAACGCTTCCTGATCATATTACTTAAATTTTAATCTTCTAATTTGTAATTGAGATACTCACTGGTAATACTTTTTTGATACGGGTCCCTTTTGATTTCTCAATTGCTTTAATATCAAAAATAGTAATTACATCTCCTCTTCTTGCCTTTGCTAAGGCTTTTTTTGCTCTTGCATTTAATTTTGTTCCTGTACATTTTACAGCTAACTGTCCGGGTACTTTTACTGTAAACCCTTGAACAACTAATTCTAAATCGAAAACAAAGTCTGGTAACGCTGCACCAATTGGGGTATTGTTTAAACTAGATTTTGGCATAGGAACAACCCCAAAGTCTCCACGAACTGTGGCTGCTGCCGCTGGAATGTCTTTGATTCTGAAATCTTTATTAGAGGATACTCGTTTACCATTAGGTAACGTTGCATTGACAGTTATTACTGAAACTTCTCCTTTTCCTGGATTAAGAATAAACTTTCCTCCTTTTCCTTTTAATGTACCGTTACTCGCACTGACTTTTATTTCGTTTTCAGAAATCCCTGGAAGGGATACCGAAATTGGATTGTCTAATCCTCTATAAACAACATTCATCTTATCTGCAGAAACAACCGCCTCATTGGGTTGAGGAATAACAGAATAAGTACTTTCAAAATCAACTGGAACTGGCACTCCATCTTCCATAAAGGTTATTGTTCCTTTAATATTTTTATCCCCAACATTACCTGCTCTAAAATCTAGGAGCACTTCTCCATCTTTATAATTATCGTATTTTTTCCCATTTAATACAACTCCTGTTGGTCTTAATGTTGGGTCATATCTACCTAATACTACTTTCCCAGTAACTTTTTCTCCAGGATAAAACGCATTTTTATCCAATTTAACAAGACCATTATAGTTTGAGAGTGAAACCTCCGTTTCTAATTGACCACCCAATAGACTCGTATAAATCTCTGCTTCTGTATTTTTAACATCTCCTTGAATCTGGGTAATATTTGCCAATGTGGTAATCATAGGCATTCCTTCATAACGAGAACGTATCCAGGGTATTGAAGGAGAATCTTCTTCTAATGCTGGTTCATCGGCGGTATTAAAACGTTTATTAATATTTCTGATTATATCTGGGTTCGCATCACTCCCTAAGATTTCTAATATTCTTGATTTATAATAATTAATATTAGCCACAAATTGGTCACCAGCAACGGTATTTCCATCCCCTGCAAAAAATATTTCGTCTACCCGATCAGATCCACTCATAGACTCATAATTCTCTAAATCCTCAGGGCTTGTTTCTACTAAAATCGTGTCCTTCAAATATTGAAAATAATTAAATAAACTATCAGACAATTCATGTATTTCAGTTGCTTGATTATTTAACTTTTCAAATTTATCTGGTTGATCATTTGCTTTGATCTGTAAACTTGATAATATATTATTAATGTTGGTTGTAGATGCATTATTTGCATCTTCAACTTTCTCTTTCATAAAGCCAAAGGATGATAGCACTTTTTTATCCATTTGCATTGCCAACATTGCAATAAAAATTAGATACATTAAATTAATCATCTTTTGTCTTGGGGATAGTTTTCCTCCTGCCATGGGAATTAGTTTTTTAAGTTATAGATTTATTTCAACTAATTATTTACTTGACATTGCAGTAAGCATTCCACCATATACTCCATTAAGAGAAGATAAATTACTTGCTAATGATTCCATTTGTTCTTTTAATAACTCAGAATTCTCAATCATCGCATTGTTTAATTCTGATTGTTTGTTAGAATTCTCCATTTGTACTTGATACAAGCCATTTAAAGATTCCATTTGACTTGCTGCCAATTCTACCTGCTCATTGTATTTAGAGGTTGTAGAAATCGTTTCAGAGGCAACACTTAACCCTTCTGCTGCTGAGTGGAAGTTTTTAATGCTTTGACCCAGGCTATTCATCAAGTTTGTATCTACTTGGGCTTCTTTTAGTAGGTTATCTAATTTTTGAGATAACATCCCTTGAGCTCCTGTTCCTTCTTCTTCTTCTTCTCCTAATTCTGGATATACTTTGGTCCAATCTAAATCGTCTTCAACAGGTTCAAAGGCAGAGATGAAAAATACAACTGCTTCTACTGCCATCCCTATCGTTAACATTAAACCTCCCGTTAATGGACCGATAGATATGTGTTGAATTTTAAATAAAGCTCCTAGAATAACAATTGCAGCTCCTATTCCGTAAGCCATGTTAAATATTTTCTTAGTAGATTTTGATTGTGCCATAATTAAATGTTTTTTTTTGGAATTTTACGTTGGTTTATTGATTTATTGTATTGGCTCCTAAGGTGTTTTGTACCGTTCTAAAGCCTATATAACTTCTTGCAGTATCAGCATATTCATAGTCTCTTGTACTGACTTCTAAAAAGTATGCAACATCTTTCCAGGATCCTCCTCTAATTATTTTTCTTTTGTTATTTCTGTCTTCTACACTTGGGTTTATTGTTGAGCCCATATAATATGAGGCTGGATTGTAGGAAGTGTTGGTCCACTCAGAAACATTCCCGGCCATATTGTAAAGTCCATAATCATTTGCATTATAAGAATTAACTTCAACGGTATACAGTGCTCCGTCTACAGCATAGTTTCCTCTTACTGGTTTAAAATTAGCTAAAAAACAACCTCGATCACTTGTTGTACTGGGACCTCCCCAAGGGTATTTGGCAAATTCTAAACCTCCTCGTGCAGCATATTCCCATTCTGTTTCTGTTGGTAGCCTAAAACTTGGAACTTGTACTGATTTTTTATTATCTCTAATTTGATCATTTTTATTCTTAGTCCTCCAGTTACAAAAAGCTTGAGCCTGATACCAATTTACTCCAACTACCGGATAATCTTGGTAGGAAGGATGGAAAAAATAATCTTGATGCATAGGGTCGTTGTAAGAATAATTGAAATCTTTTACCCAAACTGTGGTGTCAGGATATACATTTACTGTTTCTTTCTTTAAAAATTCTTTTCTGTCACCAGCGCTTTTGGCTGCAGCATTCCCATCAAACCAAGAATAAGTGTATTGTAAGTATTTAGGATTTAGTGTTCTAATTCCATTGGTTGCTTCTTCTTTTTTAAAGTATAAAGAATCCATTACCTCTGTATAATATTCGTCTGGATACTCTGCTGTATCCCAAATAATATCATTTTCCCAGTTTAGGGGTTTTAAAGAACCCAATCCGGTTCCCAAATCGTAATAGTTTTCAAGCATGTACTTTTGATAAGCAGTTGCATTTGTTGTATCGGTAACTGCATAGGCAAAATCATAAATCCCTCCAGAGATAGATGCTCCATTATCATCAATTAAACTTCCTCCTGAGGCAAAATCTGCCATTTCTGCTAATTTTGATCTTACGATAGAATCTCTAACCCAATTGACAAACTGTTTGTATTCAGAATTACTAATCTCAGTTTCATCCATATAGTAAGGTCTTACTGAGACTGTTCTGGCTGGAGCACTTAAAGTTCCTGTGATGTCTTCATTTTGTTTCCCCATCGTAAAAGATCCTCCAGGAATAGAGACCATCCCAAAAGGCTTTTCACCGAACCATTTCTTTTTAGTCTTCACTCCTACAAGTTCACCTCTATCATTTGATCCACATCCAATCATGATGGTTATTGCAAATGCATATAATACTGCTTTTTTCATATCTTATTATCTGTCCTAAAAAGTTCGTAAACCTAGAGTTTTTTTTGTAATAATACAACGTTATAAATATATTTTAACGTATAATTATAAATGTCAGCCAATTAAAACATTTTTCTCTGTGCTTTAAACCACCTATCAGGGATTAATTGTTTTGTTGTTTCTATATAATCTTGATAGGTACAAGGTATTAACGAATGTCTTTTGTATTTATTATCTTTTATTAATTTTATCTCCATCCACCATCTTCCGGTCTTGTGACTCTTATAAAAATCTATTGGATCGTCATTTTCTAACAAAACCGTAAATTTTTGATAGTTTTTTTTTGTTATGAATGGATAATCTTTTGCTCTGTGATTAAATCCTTCGATAAAATACCAAATCATTTGAGCTATTAACTTAGCAGTCTGATTATTGGAATCGTATTTTGAATTAAATTCATAAATACCAAATGATGAAACCTTATCACTAATTCCCGCGTATCTAGAAATTGCACAGATCTCCTCTCCATAAAAACCATTTGGTGATACATTAATATTTGCAGGTGCATCACTTTGTCTAACTGCACCGATATCGATACTTACAATATCAGCATCTCTAAAAACGGCTTCTACTATCTCTAAATTTTTTGCTTCCCCTAAACGAAAAGCATCAAAATTTAATTTTTCAATTAATGAAATTTCTTCTTGAGAATTAAAATATGTTTGATATCCAATATTACTGAAATTAAAGAGATTGCTTGGCTTTTCCATAACTATTTTACTGAGATAGGATTGCGAAGATAATTCATCTTCTAATGTTCCTAAATCGAATATACTGTCAACCACCGCTAGATTTACAGTTTGCTCTAACTGATCGTATGCTTTATAGTTTGAAAAAGTAATCCCTTGTCCCCCACCAATAATGATTGGTAAGATTTTAATTTTTAGAAGACTCGCAATTGCTTCTTTCACTGCAAAATGTGTATCTGAAACTAATTTTCCTTTATTTATAGTTCCTAAGTCAGCTATAGAACTTCCCCAATCGCCAGCAAATAATTGATATAAGTGTCTACGTATGTAGTGTAAATCTTTTCCACATCCAAAATTACCTTCTGTATCTCTATCTTCATCTACTCCAATGATCGCAATATCAACTCCTTTTAAATTTGGAAAGCCTTCTGATTGCGTGTGAATCTGCATAGTTGCACCCAAAGAAGTTGGCGGTAACATCACAGAATGTACAACTAAGGAATCTCTTACAGGGATAAAAAAGTCAGGGTTCATCAATTAATTTGGTAATTCTTTTGCAAGATAATAATTTCTTATTTCTTTCTTGATGTTTTCTTTTTGGGAGTTTTCTTTTTGGGAGTTCTCGCTTCAATCATCTTGAGAGCTTCTTCTTTTGATAATTTATCTATATTAGTTGTTTTTGGTAATTCAATTTTAATTTTCCCTTTCAGAATATTAAATCTTCCCCAACGGGCTTTCTCAACTTTAATACCAACATCTTCCCAATGATAAATTAATTTTTCTTTTTCTTTTTGAATTTTACCTTCAATTAATTGTTCCATGTCTGAGTCGGATAAGTTATCAAAATCGTATTTTTTATTTACGTTTATGAACATTGAATTCCATTTTATAAACGGCCCAAACCTTCCAACACCTTTCTGAATTGGTAAATCATTATAATGCCCTACAGGAGCGTCTGCTTTTTGTTTAGCTTTTATTAATTCTATTGCTCTATCTAGATCTACAGACATTGGATTTTCTCCCTTATCTAACGAAACAAACATACCATCAAAACGGATGTAAGGACCAAACCTTCCATTGGCAACAATAACTTCTTTATTTTCAAAATCACCTAGATTTTTTGGGAGCTTAAATAAATCCATGGCTTCCTCATAATTAATATTGTTCATGGTTTGTTCTCCTTGTAAACTGGCAAATCTTGGCTTTTCTTCATCCGTCGCTTCTCCAATTTGAACCATAGCACCATACCTCCCTAATCTAACATATACATTTTTACCAGAATCTGGGTCTATTCCAAGTAAGCGTTCTCCTTTTGCTCTTTCAGCATTTGCCGCTACATCTTCTACCGTTGGATGAAAGTCTAGATAAAATTCTTTAATCATAGAAATCCAATCCTCTTTCCCATCAGCAATGGCATCAAAATCACTCTCCACTTTAGCGGTAAATCCAAAGTCTAGAATATTAGAGAAATTTGCAACTAAGAAGTCATTTACAATATTTCCAATATCCGTTGGAACCAATTTACCTTTATCAGAACCAACTTTTTCAGTTAGATTTTCAGAAATAACTTCATCATTTTTAAGTAAAAATTGTCTGTAAATTCTCTCTTTTCCTTCTACAGTCCCTTTTACAATATATTGTCTTTTTTGAATTGTTGAGATTGTTGGAGCATATGTTGAAGGTCTTCCAATCCCTAACTCTTCTAGTCTTTTAACGAGTGATGCTTCAGTGAATCTGTAGGGGGCTTTAGTATATCTTTCTGTGGCTGTGATATAATTATTTTCTAACACTTCATTTAGCTGTAACATAGGAAGCATTCCTGCTTGATCATCTTCATCATAATCATCTACGTCTTCTAAATATACTTTCAAAAACCCTTCAAAAGTGATTACTTCTCCATTGGCAACAAATAATTTATCATTCTTATCATTCTTTATTTTAACCACGGTTCTCTCTAGACGAGCCTCACTCATTTGAGAAGCCAACGTTCTTTTCCAAATCAGACTATATAAACGATCTTGATCATACTCAACTGATACTTCATTTTTACTCATATCGGTTGGACGAATTGCCTCATGTGCTTCTTGAGCTCCTTTAGATTTATTAGAAAAATTTCTAGGCTTACTGTAAGATTCTCCATAGGAAGAGATTATTTCTGCTTGCGCGGCATTCTTAGCATCTTCAGATAAATTTACACTATCGGTTCTCATGTATGTAATGAGACCTGCCTCATAGAGTCTTTGAGCAATCATCATTGTCTTTGCAACAGGAAATCCTAATTTTCTGGATGCCTCTTGCTGTAATGTTGAGGTTGTAAAGGGAGCTGCAGGAGATTTTTTTGCTGGTTTTTTTTGTAAATCGACAACATTGTATATCGCTTTAATACAAGAGTTTAAAAAAATAGTAGCATCCGCTTCAGTAGAAAAGTTTTTGGCAATTTTTGCTTTAAACTTATTCCCTGTAGAATTGGTAAATTGAGCATCAACTCTAAAAGATGCTGTTGGTTCAAAATTTTCAATCTCTCTTTCTCTTTCTACAATTAATCGAACAGAAACAGACTGAACTCTACCCGCTGACAAGCCTCCTTTTACTTTCCTCCATAGTACTGGTGACAATTCATACCCTACTAAACGATCTAAGACTCTTCGTGCTTGTTGAGCATTTACAAGGTTGTAATTAATTTCTCTTGGATTGTCTACTGCTTTTAAAATTGCATTTTTTGTTATTTCATGAAAAACAATTCGTTTTGTGTTTTCTTCTTTTAACTTTAGTTGTTCTGACAAATGCCATGCTATTGCTTCTCCTTCTCTATCTTCATCACTTGCTAACCAAACAGTGGTTGCTTTTTTAGCTAAGTTTTTTAATTTTTTTACAACGGTTTTTTTATCTGTTGAGACTAAATAATTAGGTTTAAAGTCTCCATCAACATTAACTCCTAACTCATTGGAAGGTAAATCTGCAATATGGCCATAACTAGACTCTACTTGAAAATCTTTTCCTAGAAACTTTTCTATCGTTTTTGCTTTAGCAGGAGACTCTACTATTACTAAATTCTTTGCCATAAAAAAACATATTTAAAATGTGTAAATAAAGATATTTAGATCTTATTTAGGTTTGCAAAAGTAGAGAGTTTTTTTTTTAAAACTTACTTTTATTTAAAAATACCCAGTTGTTTTAGCATAAATTTAGCATAATATTTTCTGCCAATATGTCATATTTTTTCTTTTTTGGTTGTATCTTTGCCAAAGGATAAATGATGAATCAAACGAAAAAAGTAATACACGAAAAGCTTCAAGGAAAAGCCCTTGTGACCGAGCAAAAGGAAAAGAATTCAAAGAAATTGTTCATAGAGAGCTATGGATGTCAAATGAATATGAATGACAGTGAAATCGTAGCCTCAATCCTGGATCAAGAAGGATATAATACGACTCAAATTTTAGAAGAAGCAGATTTAGTTCTCGTAAATACCTGTTCTATTCGTGAGAAAGCTGAGATAACAGTTAGAAAACGACTCCAAAAATACAATGCTGTAAAAAAAATCAATCCATCGATGAAGGTGGGTGTTTTAGGATGTATGGCTGAACGTCTGAAAGAAAAATTTTTAGAAGAGGAAAAAATTGTTGATTTAGTTGTTGGGCCCGATGCATACAGGGATTTACCAAATTTGTTGGCTGAAGTTAATCAGGGAAGAGATGCTGTAAATGTGATCTTATCTAAAGATGAAACTTATGGAGATGTTTCCCCTGTTCGGTTAAACTCCAATGGTGTTTCTGCGTTTGTCTCTATTACTCGAGGTTGTGACAACATGTGTACATTTTGTGTTGTTCCTTTTACTAGAGGGAGAGAAAGGAGTAGAAATCCTATTAGTATCATTGAAGAAATTCAAGAAATGACTGATAAAAATTTTAAAGAAATTACATTACTTGGCCAAAATGTTGATAGCTATTTATGGTTTGGTGGTGGCCTAAAGAAAGATTTTAAAAAAGCCTCTGAAATGGCTCAGGCCACAGCGGTTGATTTTGCTCAGTTACTAGAGATGTGTGCGACTAAATTTCCAAAAACACGTTTTCGATTTTCTACATCCAACCCTCAAGATATGAGTTTAGATGTTATTCATACAATGGCGAAGCACAAGAATATTTGTAAATACATTCACTTACCTGTTCAAAGTGGAAGTAACTCCATGTTAAAAGCGATGAACAGACAACATACTAGAGAAGAGTATTTAAAGTTGGTTGATACGATTTTTAAAATTATTCCTGAAATGGCTTTAAGTCAAGATATGATTGCTGGTTTTTGCGGAGAAACAGAAGAAGATCATCAAGATACCTTAACGTTAATGGAATATGTTAAATATGATTTTGGTTTTATGTTTGCTTATTCAGAGAGACCTGGGACCCTTGCCGGAAAAAAAATGGATGATAACGTTCCTCTAGAAACGAAAAAAAGACGTCTTAAAGAACTTATTGACCTCCAATTAAAACATAGTTTGTTCAGAACTCAACAACATCTTGGTAAGATCGAAGAGGTTTTAATTGAAGGAACATCTAAAAAAGACCCTAATCAATGGAAAGGTAGAAATACTCAAAATACTGTTATTGTTTTTCCAAAAGAACACTATAAACTTGGCGATTTTGTTAATGTAAAAGTAGAAGATTGTACTTCGGCAACATTAATAGGAACTGCTGTTGATTACTCACCAAACAATTAATAGTTTATGGAAAATCTACAAGCAATAAAACAACGATTTGGAATTATTGGAAATGATGTTCTGCTTCAAAGAGCTTTAGAAAAAGCCATAAGGGTTTCTCCTACTGATATTTCTGTATTAGTGACTGGTGAAAGTGGTGTTGGTAAAGAAAATATCCCAAAAATAATTCATCAATTATCTCACAGAAAACATGCCAAATATATTGCCGTTAATTGCGGTGCTATTCCAGAGGGCACGATTGACAGTGAATTATTCGGTCATGAAAAAGGAGCTTTTACAGGTGCTTCGACATCCAGAAAAGGATATTTTGAAGTGGCAGACGGTGGAACAATTTTTTTAGATGAAGTTGGTGAGTTACCCTTAACTACTCAGGTTAGGTTGCTTCGAGTTTTAGAAAATGGAGAATTTATAAAAGTAGGGTCATCTCAAGTACAAAAAACCAATGTGAGAATTGTTGCAGCTACAAACCTTAATATGCATCAAGCTATAGAAAAAGAAAAGTTTAGAGAAGATTTATATTACAGATTAAGTACTATAGAAATTCATCTACCACCCCTAAGAGATAGAAAAGAGGATATCCATTTGTTATTTAGAAAATTTGCGTCTGATTTTGCCCAAAAATATAGGATGCCAACTATACGTCTGGATGATCCAGCTACTGAACTTCTTTTAAATTATCGTTTTCCAGGAAATATTCGCCAGCTTAGAAATATAGCAGAACAAATATCGGTTGTTGAAGAAAATAGATTAATTACAGCAGATAAATTAATGCAATACTTACCTGACAACAAAGGGAACCTTCCAGCAGTATTTAATAAAAATTCTGAAAAAAGCGATTTTGCTTCTGAAAGAGATATCATGTACAAAGTACTGTTTGATATGAGAAATGATATTAATGACCTGAAAAAGCTGACCTTAGATTTAATGCATAGTGGAAATCCTGAAAAAGTTCAGCAAGAAAATCATCAATTGATTGAAAAAATATATCAAGAAAAAGAAGAACAACACTACCCTGTTGAGGTTGTTCAATTACCACAAGTTTCAAATCTTAAAAAGGATTATGATTTTGCTGAAGATATAGAAGCATCTGAAAATTTATCTTTACTGGAGAAAGAAATAGAGATGATTAAACGTTCTCTAGAAAAAAATAATAACAAAAGAAAGCTTGCTGCTAATGAGCTTGGAATCTCAGAAAGAACACTGTACAGAAAAATCAAACAATACAATTTATAATTTAATTGTACATTTGAATACTTATGAAAAAAATAATAGTTATTTTATCTTTCGTCGTTTGTAATCTGTTAATTTTTGGTTGCGGAATCTATAAATTTAACGGAGGATCTACAGGGGATTCAAAAACCATTCAGGTAGATTTTTTTCCAAATCAAGCTCCACTTATAGAGCCTCAATTAAGTCAGCGATTTACTCAAGATATGCAAGATTTATTTTTGCGTCAAACAAACTTAGATCTAGTTAGAACTGGAGGTGACTTACATTTTGAAGGAGAAATTACAGGATATCGAGTAAATCCTATGGGAGCTACTGCTCAACAAACTGCTGCACAAAACAGACTTACAGTCACTGTAAATGTTCGGTTCTATAATCGTTTAAAAGAAGAAGAAGATTTTGAAAAACAATTTTCATTTTATTCAGACTTTGATGCAAATGCTCAACTAACTGGTGGGATTTTAGATGCTGCTTTAGATGAAATTTTAGAAAGAATTATTCAGGATATTTTTAATGCTTCTTTAGGAAATTGGTAATGGATATAGAAATTTATAAAAATCTAATCGCTAACGCTGCTTTTCTTAAAGAAAAACAAACAACTGAATTAAAATCAATTGTTAAAGAATTTCCCTATTTTCATTCTGCTAGAGCTCTATATTTAAAAGGATTAAAAAACCAAAATAGTTTTCGATATAATAACGAGTTAAAAATCACAGCTGCTTATACCTCAAATAGAGCCGTTTTATTTGATTTTATAACCTCCGAAACTTTTGAAAAACAACTTGATATTCATCAACAAATTTCTAATAAAATCTCCAAAAAAGATATTTTTGACCATCAAGAAGTGCTTCCTCGAAAAGCGCCAGAAATTCAACTAGGGGCTCCAATTAATTTCAATAAAAATGAAACTCATTCGTTTCATCAATGGCTTCAACTCTCAACTCAAACACCAATCAAAAGGAAAACCTCTAAAAAAATTGACACTAACTATTTAATAGATCGTTTTATAGAAAATAATCCTAACAAGATTCAGGTTCAAAAAGACGTTAAAACTTCTGTTTCTATTGCAAAAAATAAAAAAGACAAATCGATAATGACAGAAACATTAGCGAAGGTATATTTAGAGCAAAAAAAATTCTCTCAAGCCATTAAAGCCTATGAAATTTTAAGTTTGAAATATCCAGAAAAAAGTGGTTTCTTTGCAATCCAAATAAAAAAGATCAAAAATTTATAAATATACATCATGAGTTATAACCTTTTTTTAGCGGTAATATTACTAATCGCAATTATATTAATACTGATTGTTATGGTGCAAAATCCTAAAGGAGGAGGCTTATCCTCTTCATTTGGTGGTGGTGGAGCACAATCTATGGGTGGTGTTCAGAATACTAATAATTTTTTAGACAGAACTACCTGGACTCTTGCTATTTCTATGTTTGCTTTAATTTTACTTTCTAATTTTTCTATTGAAAGAAATGGGGCGTCAGATATTAAACTAGAGAAGTCACTTGAGGATATTAGAACAACACCAAAATCAACTGACAATACGTTGCCAGTGGTTAATGACTCACTTAATAACTAAATTTAATTAACATAAAAAAAATGCCAACGAAAATGACACGTTGGCATTTTTTTTATGTGAACATCTTATTTTCAATTTAGTATTTTTGAAAAAATGTCAGGTATCGCTTTGTGGCATAATTTCTGACACTAATTTATTTAATTATTTTTAACCGTAAACATGTAACAAATGGGATTAAACATTAAACCTCTTGCAGATAGAGTTCTCGTAGAACCTGCTGCTGCAGAAACCACTACCGCTTCAGGGATTATTATTCCAGATAATGCAAAAGAAAAACCACAAAAAGGAATTGTTGTAGCTACTGGAAATGGTAAAAAAGATGAACCTTTAACAGTAAAAGTTGGAGACACTGTATTATATGGTAAATATGGTGGAACAGAACTTAAGTTAGAAGGAAAAGATTATTTAATGATGCGCGAAAGCGACATCCTAGCAATTGTATAATTTCATAAAACTTAATTAAAATGGCAAAAGATATAAAATTTGATATTGAAGCAAGAGATGGACTAAAAAAAGGTGTTGATGCTCTTGCAAACGCAGTAAAAGTAACTTTAGGTCCTAAAGGACGTAATGTTATTATTTCTAAATCATTTGGGTCACCAACCGTAACTAAAGACGGTGTGTCCGTAGCGAAAGAAGTAGAGCTAGAAGACGAATTAGAAAATATGGGAGCTCAAATGGTAAAAGAAGTGGCTTCAAAAACGAATGATCTTGCTGGAGATGGAACAACCACAGCCACTGTTTTAGCACAAGCAATTGTAAAAGAAGGTTTAAAAAATGTAGCTGCTGGTGCCAATCCAATGGATTTAAAAAGAGGAATTGACAAAGCTGTGATCTCTATTGTAAAAGACTTAGAAAAACAAGCTCAAAAAGTTGGCAACTCTTCAGAAAAAATAAAACAAGTTGCAGCAATCTCTGCTAATAACGACAATACCATCGGTGATTTGATTGCAACTGCTTTTGGAAAGGTGGGTAAAGAAGGGGTAATCACTGTTGAAGAAGCAAAAGGAATGGAAACCTACGTGGATGTTGTTGAAGGAATGCAATTTGATAGAGGGTATTTATCTCCTTATTTTGTTACCGATGCAGATAAAATGATCGCTGATCTGGAGAACCCTTATATTTTGTTGTTTGACAAAAAGATATCTAACCTACAAGAAATTCTACCTATCCTAGAACCCGTTGCTCAATCTAGTAGACCTTTATTAATTATTGCAGAAGATGTAGACGGTCAAGCTCTTGCTACTTTAGTTGTTAATAAATTGAGAGGTGGGTTAAAAATTGCTGCTGTAAAAGCACCAGGTTTTGGAGATCGTAGAAAAGCAATGCTAGAAGACATTGCCATTTTAACAGGCGGAACTGTTATTTCGGAAGAAAGAGGTTTCTCTTTAGAAAATGCTACTCTGGATTTATTAGGAACTGCCGAAACAATTACTATTGACAAAGACAATACAACAATTGTTAATGGAAATGGAAATGCTGAAGCAATTAAAGCTAGAGTAAATCAAATTAAAGCCCAAATTGAAACGACTACGTCTGATTACGATAAAGAAAAACTTCAAGAGCGTCTTGCGAAATTAGCTGGTGGGGTTGCTGTTTTATATGTTGGTGCAGCATCTGAAGTTGAAATGAAAGAAAAGAAAGACAGAGTTGATGACGCTTTGCACGCAACAAGAGCTGCCGTAGAAGAAGGTATCGTAGCTGGGGGAGGTGTTGCTTTGGTTAGAGCCAAGAAAACATTAGAAAAAATAGCAACCGATAATTTAGACGAAACAACCGGTGTGCAAATTGTAAATAAAGCCATCGAATCTCCTTTAAGAACTATTGTAGAAAATGCAGGTGGTGAAGGATCAGTAGTGATTAACAAAGTAATCGAAGGAAAGAAAAGTTTTGGTTATGATGCTAAATCAGAAACCTATGTAGATATGTTAGAAGCTGGTATCATTGATCCTAAAAAGGTAACTCGTGTTGCTCTAGAAAATGCGGCATCTGTTGCTGGAATGATTTTAACTACTGAATGTGCCTTAATCGATATTAAAGAAGAAAACACATCAGCTCCAGGAATGCCTCCAATGGGCGGTGGAATGCCAGGAATGATGTAAAACCATTCTATGAACATAAAAAAACCCCAAGTTCTCTTGGGGTTTTTTACCTCTTACTTTTACATAATTTTTTGCTATTCTTCCTCTTTATAGACAACTCTATAATCTGAATATAGATAGGTAGCTCTAACATAGTCTTTCGTTCCATCTTTTTTTAAAAAAGAACTTTCTCTTTCGGTATTAAAAACAAAAGGGGTATTTGTGTCAAACGAAGTATTGGTTATAAAACTAATCGTTGGCGAATGAAAAACCCTACAGGAAATAACCTTAAATGTTTGAGCATCAAAAAAATAAGACCATTGATCGGAATCTTTATCATCACCAGTATATGAAACATCAACAATATGTGTTGTATTACCATCTATAACAGTATCTTTTTTATATCTTAATGAAGCGTTACTCTCCTTGAGGTTAAATGGTTGACTAACTACGTAATAAGCAGATCTGAATAATGTTTTAATCGATTCTTCTTCTGAAGGAGTAAGCAACACAATAGAATCTCTTATATTTTTTGAGTATACATCTTTTTGATTACGATAAACAATGGTGTCGGTCCCTAAAACGGTTATTTGACCATTGATTGAATTGCCAAAATGAAATGACTGAAATTGGTAAATTTCTTTTTCTTTTTCACCTGCTTCCGTGTAAAGCGTTGTTTTCTTATTGAAAGATAATGAGTCTATTCTTTTCCAATTATTATAACCTCCATGAAAATCTAAAGAATTAGAAAGAATTTCACTAGCTGTTAATTCTTTATTCTGACAGGAATAAAAAGAGTTAAAAATAAATAGCAAAAAGCCAGCTTGCAGATAGGATCTTATCAATTATGGTCTTTTAATGATGAGCATCAACCACTTCCTTGTCTCTATACTTACAGCATGGATTGATCGAATTGTAAACATGATCTTTTGCTTTAATCCCTTTGGTATCATGACCAACAGCTGCGACATTTTTTTGAATGGTTTTGATATCTGTTTTATTTTCATCAATAATCAAGGAAAGTAAATGAGTTTTCAGATCCCAAGAAGCAAATTTTACTCCTTTTGTATTTAATGCCGCTTTTTCAATACGTTTCTTACACATCATGCAAACTCCATCTACTTCCATAGAAGTTTTAGCATTCTTTTTTTTCATTTGAGCTTCTGAAGAGAAACCGACTAATAATAAACAAACTACTATAATATATTTTTTCATTTTAATTAATTTTAAATCGTAATCCACTATACAACATCCGTCCAAAAATTGGAGCATAAATAATTGTAGAATCAAAATATTCTCCAAACGGACTTTCACTTGCTAAAATAGGTTTTTTTTGTGTAAAATTTGTTAAATTTTCTGCACCAATATACAATTCGAACCTATTAGAAAAAACCTTGGTTACTTGAGTATTTAACAAACTATACGAATTTGAATAGGTATCTAATCGATATTGAGTTGGATTACTTAGGGTGCTTGGTAATCGTTGTTCACCTATAAAATTAAAAGTAACATCAAACTTCCATTGTTTAGAGCCATCATATTTTTTTGTCTCATAAGATATATTTGCAAAAAAGCGATGATTGGGTGTTAATGGTTTTGAAAGCTTTCCTGAAAGATAATCGGTTTCTATATTGTAAAATTTATAAGCTAAACGGATATTAAGATACTCATTCAAATAGTAATTTACTTCCGTTTGAAAACTATTTGCATAACTTTGGCCTTCTAGGTTATAAAAAGAAATCCTTTGTGGGTTCTCCCAATCTACAACTACTTGATTTTGAAAGTGAGTTCTGTAGTAATCGAATGTAATATCTCCTTTTTTTTCAAACAAATTAAATCCTTGGAGGTAGGAAACTCCATAATTCCAAGCAACTTCAGGATCTAATCCATAAATTTTCCCTCCAGATGATTGTATGTTTATCTGTCTATTACTTGCAAACAATTGCTGATTCTCTGCAAAAATATTAGCACTTTTTCTCCCTTGACCTATAGATGCTCTAAAAACAGCTTTGTCCCATGGGACATATCTAAGATGTAATCTTGGGGTTATAAAGGTTCCTAATAGGTTATGAGTATCTATCCTCACTCCTGAAGTAAAACTGAAATTATCTAAATTATCGTAGGCATATTCAAAAAATCCTCCAAATGAGTGTTCATTTCTAGAAAAATTAAGCAAATTCACGAATTCTTCATACTCATCATAGGTGAAATTAACCCCTGTTGTAAATTTATTTCGCGTATCTCCAATAATGGAGTTAAATAATAAATTAGAATAGATACTTTGATGTTGAATATCATAGGTTTTAGTTCCAAAATAAGATTCTTGTTTATGATTATTATAGGCAAACTGAAATCCAAAACTTTGAAAAGGTAGTTCTGGAAAGACATAGCCTAGCTTTACTGAAGAATCAAAACGTTTTGTTTTAATCTCACTGCCCCAAACATCAGTTCCAAGTCTATGAGGAGTAGGGTCAAAATTATTTTCTCCAGTCTGTTTAGAATCTTCCATTAATCGAACATTGATAAAACTAACCCAGCCTTTTTCTGCATCAAGATATTGCCAACGATTCATAACATTTAACTGATTTGCCAGTGGTAGATCTAAGAAATTATCATTGTTTCTATCAAATTTATTTCCTCGATAGTTTCCATGAACATACAATCCTGTTTGCCATTTTTCAGATACTTTATGGTTAAAGTGAGTATTTAACTCAAATCTTCCTCCTAAAGACCCATACGCGTTTAAAAATAATTTTTTATCTGTAAAAGGCTTTACAAGCTCTGCATTGATTTGTCCTGATATACTTTCAAAACCATTGATGACACTTCCTGCTCCTTTTGTTATCTGAATGCTTTCCACCCAAGTTCCTGGGGTAAACGTAAGGCCAAATACCTGAGCAGCTCCTCTAATAGAAGGTAGATTTTCTTGTGTGATTAGTAGATAGGGGCTTTTTAAGCCAAGCATTTGAATTTGACGGGTTCCCGTCAAAGCATCTGAAAAATTTACATCAATAGATGGATTGGTTTCAAAACTTTCAGCTAAGTTACAACAAGCAGCTTTTAATAATTCTGCACTGTTCACTGTAAATACATTTTTGGTTTGAATGAAAGATTTCTGTGTTGCTTTCTTTTTACTGGTGATGGTAACTTCCTGTAACGTATTTGTAGGGGTTAAAAAATGATGGATGGGTTCTAAACGTTCAATCGTTAACGTGTCTGTCTTGTATCCCACATAGCTAATAACTAATTTCTTGTAGTTATTTTTATATGGAATCGTAAACCATCCTTTTTCATCAGTGGTTGTTCCTACAGAAGTATTAAGCCAATAAACATTGGCTCCGAAAACTCCCAAGTTATCTTTTGGATTATTTTTATCCATAATCATTCCTTTAAATACTTCTTGTGAGAATGAAAGAAATGGAAGTAATAACAGTATTCCTATAATATGTTTTTTCATTATATTTTTAATTAAACTTTAATAATAACTAGTTAAATGATCATCTAAAAAAGATAATCTTGTTGAAAACTAATTTTAAAATCAAATTAAAAATGTTTGATGAAGTATCTGGAGATTTTGTTCAGTATCGGGAGGTGAAAAGTCTTTGTAGTATTGTTTTTCTAAAGAAATACTTTGGTTTATCTCGATGTAAGAATATAGATAAGAGTATAAGAAACGTACCTTAGAAAAAGGAACACTTACCACTTTTTCTTTATTAAAAACTGATGATTCAACGACAACAGTTTTATCTTTACAGCAGTTGGGTTTAGTTATTTCTGAGTTCTTAGGACTAGAACTCGTCATATTCATCCCGCAACTTTCTGCATTACCAAAATAAGAAGTATCAATCAGCGTTTCTCCACAATAATGCTCCTCCACAACAAAAGACATTGAGGATACTAAAACTACAACTGATAGTAGAATCGAGCTTGTAATGTGAATTATTTTCTTCATATTCTATTGCAAATTTACGACAGAATTCTTTAAAGTAATGTTAATTTTTTTTATGAACGAAAGCGAATATTATTATTTGCAAAAAAATGAAAGAAATTACGATTGTATCTTAAAAAAGATCTTTTTAAATTTGAGGTTTTATGAGCGTTTTATTTTAATTTCGTACTTCAATCATTTTATAATAAATTTCAAAGAAAAGTGACACTAAAACAACGCATGAATGCCATTGATGACATTATCTCATCTGATGGAACAAGTATAAAAAAACGACAAGCTATTTGTGATTTTTTAAACAATGAAATCTCTTACTATGACTGGGTAGGTTTCTATTTTAATAACGGAGAAAAAAAAGAATTAAAACTTGCTGAGTTTTCTGGAGAACCTACGGAGCATACAATCATCCCTTTTGGAAAGGGAATATGTGGTCAGGTTGCCATAAGTAATGAAAATTTCATCGTTCAGGATGTTACTGAGCAAAGCAATTATATTTCCTGTGGGTGGAAAGTGAAATCAGAAATTGTGGTTCCCATTTTTATAAATGGTGAAAATATTGGTCAATTAGATATCGATTCTCACACAAAAAATGTTTTTACTAATGATGATACTACTTTATTAGAATTTGTTTCTTCAAAAGTAGCTACAATCATAAATTAATTTATCCGCTCAAGAAAATATCGATCTTAAAAAATCGTCAAAAGATTACTTAATTAGAGGAGAATATTTCACAGATCAACTTTATTCACAAAAAAAGAATAAGTTTTTTAATTACACATCTATTTCTATTGTTTTAACAAGGTGCATTTAGTAGATTTGCTTGCTTAATATACAATATATGAGCAATCCAAAAATCATTAAATCTGCATTAATTTCTGTTTTTCACAAAGATGGTTTAGAGTCAATTGTGAAGGCTTTAAATGAAAAAAATGTAACTATTTATTCAACTGGTGGTACCGAACAATTTATCAAAAACTTACATATTCCAGTAACTGCAGTCGAAGATGTAACCTCCTACCCTTCTATTTTGGGTGGAAGAGTGAAGACCTTACATCCTAAAGTTTTTGGCGGCATCCTAAACAGAGCAGACCATGAGGGAGATATTTCAGAAATGAAAGAGTTTGAGATCCCTCAAATTGATCTAGTTATTGTTGATTTATATCCTTTTGAAAAAACTGTCGATTCTGGTGCACCAGAGCAAGATATTATAGAAAAAATTGATATTGGTGGAATTTCATTAATTAGAGCTTCTGCAAAAAACTTTAAAGATACATTCACAATCTCGTCTATGGATCAGTACAAAGAATTTTTAGACATCTATACTAATGGCAATGGAGTAACTACCCTTTCCGAAAGAAAAAAGTTTGCAGCAAAATCTTTTGATATTTCTTCGCACTATGATACTGCTATATTCAATTACTTTAACAAAGAAGAAGTTGTATATAAAGTAAGTGAGAGAAACTCAAAAACATTACGTTATGGTGAGAACCCACATCAAAAAGGGTATTTCTTTGGAGATTTAGACGCCATGTTCACCAAACTTCATGGAAAAGAATTAAGTTATAATAATCTGTTAGACATCGATGCCGCTGTAAATTTAATGAACGAATTCATTGGAGAAGCTCCTACTTTTGCAATCTTAAAACACAATAATGCCTGTGGCTTTGCTCAAAGAAAAACAATCCATGAAGCTTATGTTGATGCTTTGGCTGGTGATCCTGTGTCTGCTTTTGGAGGAATTTTAATTTCTAATACAAAAATTGATAAAAAGACTGCTTTAGAAATACATAAATTATTTTGTGAAGTAGTAATTGCACCTTCTTTTGATGAAGATGCTCAGGAGGTTCTTCAAGGGAAAAAAAATAGAGTTCTATTGATTCAAAAAGACATTATATTACCCAATCAAATTGTTAGAACATCATTAAACGGGTTGTTAGTTCAGGACAAAGATATTAAAACAGATTCATTAGAAGATCTTTCGTATGCAACGTTCAACAAACCTTCGGCCATCGAGCTAGATGACTTACTATTTGCATCTAAACTTTGTAAACACACAAAATCTAATACGATTGTCTTAGTAAAAGACAAACAATTACTAGCCAGTGGAACAGGGCAAACAAGTAGAGTAGATGCGTTGAGACAAGCTATAGAAAAAGCAACAACCTTTGGTTTTAACTTAGACGGTTCTGCAATGGCAAGTGATGCTTTTTTCCCTTTCCCAGATTGTGTTGAGATTGCTCATGATGCAGGAATAAAGTGTGTAATCCAACCTGGAGGGTCTATTAAAGATCAATTAAGTATTGATTATTGTAATAAAAATGGTGTCTCGATGGTAATGACAGGAACGAGACATTTTAAACATTAAAATTCAACTTGATTACTAGCTTATTTTTACTAGATTTGTAAGAACACATATTTTTTTATAAAATACAACATATTTATGGGCTTTTTTGATTTCATGACGGAAGATATTGCCATTGATTTAGGAACGGCAAACACGCTTATTATTCACAATGGAAAAGTTGTGATTGATAGTCCTTCTATTGTTGCTAGAAATCGAGTTTCAGGTAAGATCATCGCAACAGGAAAAGAAGCGAATTTAATGCAAGGGAAAACGCATGAAAATATTAAGACAATTCGCCCATTAAAAGATGGAGTAATTGCAGATTTTCAAGCATCTGAAGAAATGATTAAGGAATTTGTAAAGAAGATTCCTGCAATCAAAAAGAAGCTTTTCCCTCCAGCCCTGAGAATGGTTATTTGTATTCCTTCTGGAATTACTGAAGTCGAAAAAAGAGCCGTTCAAGATTCTGCTAGACATATGAATGCTAAGGAAATCTATCTAATTTTTGAACCCATGGCTGCTGCAATTGGTGTTGGGATTGATATTATGGAGCCTAAAGGAAATATGATTATAGATATTGGTGGAGGAACTACCGAAATAGCTGTTATTGCATTGGCTGGAATTGTTTGTGATCAATCTGTTAAAGTAGCAGGAGATTTATTTACCAACGATATCATGTATTACATGAGAACTCAACATAATCTATACATTGGTGAGAGAACTGCCGAAAAAGTAAAAATCACAATCGGTGCAGCTACTGAAGATTTAGACAACTCACCAGAAGACATGCTTGTTCAAGGGAGAGATTTATTAAGTGGGAAACCAAAACAAGTTCAAGTGTCTTACAGAGAGATTGCTAAAGCACTCGATAAATCAATCTTAAGGATAGAAGACGCCGTTATGGAAACATTGTCTAAAACCCCACCAGAACTAGCAGCTGACATTTACAATACTGGAATATATCTTGCTGGTGGAGGGTCTATGCTACGAGGCTTAGACAAACGTCTTTCCAGAAAAACAGACTTACCTGTATATATTGCAGAAGATCCATTAAGAGCGGTTGTTAGAGGTACTGGAATTGCTTTAAAAGAGTTGGACAAATACAAAAGTGTCTTAATGAAATAATCCAAGACATCTTTACGTCTTATGCAACAACTTATTTATTTTATACAGAAGTACCGGTATTTTTTATTTTTCTTACTCCTTGAATTTATTGCCCTTAACCTTATTGTAAACAATCGGAATTTTCATAAAAGTAAATTTGTTAATTCAGCGAATGAAATTACAGGAGGATTATATAATAAAGTAAATAAAATAAGTGACTATTTTTATTTAAAAAATGAAAATATTGAACTTTCTAACGAAAATATTTACTTAAAAAATAAACTTGAAAAACTCCTACAACTAATAGATAGTAGTAAGGTTTTTTCGATCATAGATACCTCCAAACAGACTCAAAGGTATACCTATGTTTCTGGAAAAATTGAAAAAAATCAATATTCAAATAACTATAATTTTTTAACCATTGATCTAGGTAAAAATGATAGTATTTTAAGTGAAATGGCAGTGGTTAATAGTAAAGGGGTCATTGGTATCACAGAAGAGGTTTCCGCAAACTATTCTCGGGTTCAGTCTATTTTGAATAAAAACAGTAAAATCAATGCAAAATTAAAAAACAGTAATCATTTCGGAAGTCTTGAATGGAATGGACGTACTTATAATACTGTTCAATTATTAGATATCCCAAGACAAGCAAATATTGTTATTGGTGATACTGTTTTAACTGGAGGTAGGTCTTCGATTTTTCCTGAAGGGATTTTAATTGGTGAAGTAATTAGTATTGAAGAAGGTGCTAGTATTAAAAGAGTTGTAAATATTATGTTATTTAACGACATGAGTAGTTTAAAAAATATTTATGTGATTAGAGATTTTGATAAAAGAGAAATTAGAGCCCTAGAAAATAAAAGTGATGAATAAATTTAAAATCTTTCTCTTAGCTATTTTTTTACTTCTGTTGCAAATTTTTGTATTGAATAATATCAATTATTCTCATTCTATAAATCCATATTTATACATTACAATTATTTTTATATTTCCACTGTATAAGAATCGGTTTATCATCTTATTAGTTTCCTTTTTCTATGGATTAACACTCGATTTTTTTACAGACACAGGAGGAATCCATGCTTTTTCGCTTTTATTTATTGCTTATTTACGTCTATTTTTTATCAAGTTATTTTTCAAAAAAAAGAAAATCGATTACTTACTTTTTAATCTTCATTCAGAAGCATTTGGACAAGTATTTAATTATGTGGTAACTTTAACAGTAATTCATCACTTTATTTTAATTTCTTTAGATAACTTTAGTTTTCAAAATACGGGAACTGTAGTATTGAATACCCTATATTCTAGTACTTTTACATTAGTGCTTTATTTTTTAGGGTCTTATATTTTTAGAAAAAAGAAACTCAATTAAAAGATGAAAAGAAGTTTTTTATTATATTTTTTAATTTCAACAATCGGAATTCTATTTATAGGAAGACTGTATCAATTACAAATAATTAAAGGGCGTAACTTTAATCCAGTAAAAACAGCTGCTGTAAAAATAAAATATGACTTCCCCGAAAGAGGTTATGTTTACGATAGAAATGGAAAACTTTTGGTTGCCAATCAACTTTCTTATGATGTGATGATTGTGCCAAATGAAGTGAAAAAGCTCGACACATTAGAGTTTTGTTCACTATTAAAAATCACAAAACAAGATTTTTTAAAAAAATATCAAAAAGCGGAAAATTATGCTCCATGGCTTGCTTCTGTTTTTTTAAAACAACTTGCTAAAGAGGATTTTGCCTATCTTCAAGAGAAATTAAATAAATTCCAAGGTTTTTATATTCAAAAAAGAATCATTAGAGATTATCCAGTAAAATCAGCAGCAAATATTGTTGGTTATCTTAGTGAAGTAAATGAACAAACTGCTAAAAATGACCTCTATTATGACCAAGGGGAATTAATTGGAGCATGGGGAATAGAGAAACAATATGAAAATATTTTACGAGGAGTCAAGGGGAAAAAATATTTAAAAAGAGACCGTCTCAATAAAATAACTGGACCATTTAAAGATGGTATCTATGACTCACTTGCCATCAATGGTAAAGATCTCACATTAACAATTGACAGTGAACTTCAACAATATGGAGAATACTTAATGCAAGGAAAAAGAGGTGGAATCGTTGCAATTGAACCAAGTTCAGGAGAAATTCTAAGCTTAATTACCGCACCAAGTTATGATCCTAACAAAATGGTAGGAAGAATCCGATCTAAAAATTCAGTACAATTATTTGGTGACTCTATCAATCAACCAATGATGGATAGAGGACTTCAATTTAATTACCCCCCTGGCTCTCCTTTTAAATTAATCAATGCTTTAATTGGTCTCCAAGAAAATGTGATCAACGAAAAAACTTCTTTTTATTGTTATAATGGATATCGTTACGGGAATAGAAAACATGAATTTATGGGGTGTCATTGTGATATCTATGGGGAACCCATAGAATTAAACACTGCTATTTCAAAGTCTTGCAATAGCTACTTTTCTAATACATACAAGAAAATCATAGAAAAAAACAACAATCCCATTGAGGGAATGAATAGTTGGAGTAAGCATGTTAAAAGTTTTGGCCTAGGGAACTATCTTGGGTATGATTTGCCTTCGGGTCAAAAAGGGTTTATTCCTGATGGTGATTACTATAGTAGAATGTATCAATATAAATGGAATGCTTCTACAAATATATCGAACGCTATAGGTCAAGGTGAAATTCTCACGACACCAATTCAACTTGCTAATGTAACAGCAGCCATCGCAAATAGAGGGTATTTTTATACTCCTCATATCGTTAAAAAAATTGACAATAAGTCCATTAACGATTCTGCCTATACAACCCCAAAAATAACGAGTATTGAAAAGAATCATTTTGAGCCAATTATTGAGGGTATGCATGAAGTATTTAAATCTGGAACAGCCAAATGGGTAAATATCAAAGGCATTGATATTGTTGGTAAAACAGGAACTTCAGAGAATTTTGTTAGAATTAACGGAAAAAAAGTTCAGCTAACAGATCATTCTATACTAGTAGCCTTTGCACCAAAAGAAAATCCAAAGATTGCCATCGCAGTATTTATCGAAAATGGTGGATATGGTGCATCTGTAGCTGCACCTATCACAAGTTTATTGATTGAAAAATACCTTACCAGGAAAGTAAAAAGAAAATGGATTGAAGACCTAATGATCAAAAAAGATTTATATCCTATTTACAATAGACAAACCCTAGAACAAGAAGATTTTGAGACAGCAACAAAATAATATTTTTCTTGGTATTGATTGGATATTGGTCTTTCTTTTTCTAATACTAATTGGGTTTGGTTGGCTAAATATTTATGCTGCATCTTACTCAGTAGAAAATAATGAAATGATGGATTTTTCTGCAAAACACGGGAAACAGTTTTTATGGATTTTGTTAAGTATCCCTTTAATTATCATTATTTTATTTATCAATAGTAAATTTTATCAGCAGTTTTCAAGTATTTTTTATATCATTTCGTTACTATCACTTATTGGTCTATTTATTTTTGGGACAGAAATTAACGGTGCAAAATCGTGGTATCGATTTGGGAGCATTGGCATCCAACCATCTGAATTTGCAAAAGTCTTTACTGCCCTGGCTCTCGCAAGGTTAATGAGTAATCGCAAGTATAATCTAAAGATTATAAAGAACCAATTAAAAACGTTTATCATAATTTTTTTACCTGCTTTTTTAATTGCACTTCACGACCCTGGTTCTGCCATTATCTATTTTGCTTTTTTTTTCGTTTTAAATCGAGAAGGACTAACATTGGGCTATATACTATTGGGTGCTACAGCAATCATCCTTTTTTTACTAACAATATTATATGGTGTTGAAATTGTTATACTATCTCTCGTCATTATCATCTCTTTATCTGTTCTTTATAACATCTATAAAACAAAGCACTTCTTACGATTTAATTGGATCACAATTCTCGCCATCTATAGTCTTTCTATCATCTTTACATTCTCAGCTGATTATTCCTATAACCATCTATTAAAAAAGCATCAAAGAGACCGATTTGAGGTAATCTTAGGGAAAACTTCAGACACACAACAAATAGGATACAACTCTGATCAATCCATTCAAACAATAAGCTCAGGGAAATTTTGGGGAAAGGGTTTCTTAGAAGGAGATAAAACCCAAGGTGATTTTGTGCCAGCTCAGGATACAGACTATATTTTTAGTGTGGTAGGTGAAGAATGGGGGTTTGTAGGATCTAGCCTTCTTATTCTTACTTTTCTAGTACTCCTTTTCAGAATTATAAGCAGGGCAGATAACCACCCAAACAAATTTGTAAGAATTTACGGATATGGTGTGGCATCAATATTATTCTTTCATCTATTTATAAACGTTGGAATGGTGATAGGGCTTTTCCCAACAGTAGGAATCCCATTACCTTTTATGAGTTATGGAGGATCTTCTTTATGGGGTTTTACCCTACTTCTCTTTATTTTTATAAAGTTAGATTCTCAAAAAAGTTTTGATTAGTAAAATGATTTCACAAAAAAAAACGCTTTGATTAAAATCAAAGCGTTTTTTTTTAAATGTATGTTGCTACTTAAAGAGCCGCTACTCGTTTTGTTAGCTTAGATTTTAAGTTCGCAGCTTTATTCTTATGAATAATATTATTTTTTGCTAATTTATCAAGCATAGAAATTACACTAGTTAACATCCCTTCAGCTTCTTTTTTATCGGAAGTTGCTCGTAAATCTCTCACAGCATTACGTGTCGTTTTATGCTGGTATTTATTACGTAATCTTTTTGATTCGTTACTTCTAATTCTCTTTAATGCTGACTTATGATTTGCCATTTTATTTTATCTTGTGTTATTAAAACTTTGTAGTCCGTACGGGAATCGAACCCGTGTTACCAGGATGAAAACCTGGCG
>JBELHH010000029.1:0-20162 GCA_042091515.1 Flavobacterium sp.
GGCAAATTACAATAGATGAAATGACTGGAGGTACCTTTACCATTACCAATGGAGGAGTTTTTGGTTCTATGCTTTCAACGCCTATTATTAACCCACCACAAAGCGGTATTTTAGGAATGCATAATATTGTAAATAGACCTATGGCAGTGAATGGAGAAGTTGTCATTCAACCAATTATGTATGTGGCCTTGTCTTATGATCATAGAATTATAGACGGTAGAGAATCTGTTGGGTTTTTAGTAGCAGTAAAAGAAGCTTTAGAAAATCCAGTAGAATTATTAATGAGCAATAACCCTCCCCAAGCCTTAGAAATGTAAGCAATATATTCATCCTTATAGTATTCAATCTCAAGTCTTTGGCTTGGGATTTTTTTATGGTCTACACAGGCACTTCCCCAAAAATAGGGAGAAAAAAATTTCATTATTTCTGGGGATTGACAGGAGTTCTTTTTTTTCTAACATTTGTAATGCCTATTAATTGCATCATTTTAGAAAAGACATAAAATTCCCCTTTTTTAGCGGCATTCACCTTCTAATAAAGTTCATCATCATCTTCTTCTTCTTTGAGGTAGTTAAAAGGAACAAGTAAACAATAGTATTTCGCTATTGTAAATCGTTTAACTAAAAAAAACAGAACATGCAAAATTTAAAAAAGGAGCTATTTGTAGGATGTATGATGATCGCATTTACCATGATCTCGTGTAAAAATGAAGATGTGAGCACCCCATTAGAAGACCCAATTTTAGCCATTGACACCTCGTCGCTTATCAATTATAAAGGGCTCTATGTAAACCATCGATTTGAAACCCCTTTAGAAGTTTTAGAAACAGAACACAATCAAAAAAACCTTAAAATAATATTTAAGAACCTTAAACAGAATACAATTTTAAAAGGAGTTGCTCTATTCCAAACAACTTCTGATGATTTACCAGATGCAGAAATCATTTTAGAAGCAGCTAAAGACGTTTTTCATTTATTCCCTTATGAGGAAATTAAAGAAGAAGACCCTTATAGTGGACAAGAATTAGATTCCATACAAATGGTAGAAATAGAACAGCAATTTCTTTTTGAACAAGAACAAAAAGATCAACTTAGCTTAGAGATGATACAACAAGATTTCCCAACACTTACAGATCAAGAAATTGAGGATAATTTAGAAATTATTGATGAGTATTATGGACAAAATTTAAACTATACAGTATTAAGTGAAATAGTAAACAACCAAGAAGATCTTCAAAACAGGGTAGCACAAAGAAGATCTTCAAAGAGTTTTATAGAAACCAATGAACTGTATAATGCGGTGTGTATTCTCGCTAATTTTCAAACCCCCTTACATTTTATCAATCCTTTACCGTCGTTTCTGCCTGGAGGAGGATTTAATTATGCCCTCTCTGCAATAGCCTTGGTCATTGCAAGCGATCAGGTAAGAACTACTTCCAATAATTTTTACACCAATATCGGAGGGGTAGAAGTTGGAGCTACAAATACTATTAGAGACACCTATAGGCATCTCACATGGAGTGCTTTATTGGCTCAGCATTATTTTGCCATTGCATCCAAACACAAGCGCTTGCAATTTTCTGAAGCCATTACTTATGCAAATGAAGTATGTGGGAATAATGATGTAGATAGCAGACAAATGGATTATCATAATAATGATATTGGAAGAAAAATTTGGAAAGATCATACTCGGTATAGAAAATTTCTTGGCATCATTGTTGGGCTAGATAAACCCAGTCTTTCTAAAATAAAAAGATTGGCAAGACTCAAATTAGATTTTCATAGTTGTTTTCTTGTTAAAGAATCAGAAATCGATTATTTTCCTGAAAATCTTATTAATGAAGATAAAACTAAAGAATATATACAAGCAAAAATAATGGAAACCAATGCCATCATTCCTGTTTACTTTAAAGGACCTATCGCTGCCTCTAGGTATGAATGGGTAGAAGAGGCAACGGGTTATGATTATACTCCGTGTTATGAAGGAGATTATTTAAACTGCCCTACCATAACCTATGAATGGGTAGAGAACGAAATAGTTTCGTGTTATCGACTTTAAAGGAAATTTTATGAAACAAAAAATAATAATAATTACAGTTGTATTGACATTGATCATTTCATGCGTACCGCCAATTGATGAAGGACCTTTTGTGGGAATAGAAATAAATATATTTAATTTGACTGAAAATGAAATTGAAAATGCAAAACTTTTAATTGGGGGGATGGAAAATGAAGCTTTTATTAGTACAGAATCTTTTGCATTGCCAACATTAATTGTAAGACCTGACGAAAATTATTATCAAGTGGTTGCTTTAGATGAAAACAGGTGGAAACCTAATTTAAATTTAATTAATGAAATCTCAGATAAAGCCTATTTTGCATTTCAGTTTGAAGATGGTGAGCAGATTTTATTAAGTAGAAATGGTATTTTACAAACTTTTGAAATAATGGAAAATGAATCAGTGAAGGCAAACTATGGAGTATCCATATCCATAAGTCTAAAACAAGATACCGTAGAAATATCAGGTTTTTCAGATGATAATTATTAAGCGATGACTAATAGGTTTATAAAAATTTGATGAGTCTTATGAAATAAAAATAATGATAATTACAGTTGTATTGACATTGATCATTTCATGTGTACCGCTATTTGATGAAAGACCTTTTGTTGGTTTTAAATTGAGTATTACAAATTTAACAGGTGAAGAATTAAATAATACTAAGATTCTTAAGGAGGTATGGAAAATGGAGCCTTTGATAGTACGGAGTCTTTTGCATTGTCAACATTAATTGTAAGACCCACCGAATCTTATTCTCAAGTGGTTGCATTCATTCGACGCAAATAGGTGGAAACCAAATCTAAATTTAGCTTGTTTTGTTTCTAAAGACCCAAATTACGAACCATACCCTTATAACAATTAAATACAAATAAGATGACCATAAAAAGAACAAAATTGAAAACAATCCCTCTTATCCTTTGCCTATGGTTCGTTAGCTCTTGTTTTTCTGATGAAGACAGGTCTTTTACTGGCTTTACATTTTCTTTTAGTAACAGAACCAATCAAAGCTATGATGCAGAGCTTTTTATTGGTGGCTTGCAAGACGGGGTTTTTAGTAGCAGTAAAAGAAGCTTTAGAAAATCCAGTAGAATTATTAATGAGCAATAACCCTCCCCAAGCCTTAGAAATGTAAGCAATATATTCATCCTTATAGTATTCAATCTCAAGTCTTTGGCTTGGGATTTTTTTATGGTCTACACAGGCACTTCCCCAAAAATAGGGAGAAAAAAATTTCATTATTTCTGGGGATTGACAGGAGTTCTTTTTTTTCTAACATTTGTAATGCCTATTAATTGCATCATTTTAGAAAAGACATAAAATTCCCCTTTTTTAGCGGCATTCACCTTCTAATAAAGTTCATCATCATCTTCTTCTTCTTTGAGGTAGTTAAAAGGAACAAGTAAACAATAGTATTTCGCTATTGTAAATCGTTTAACTAAAAAAAACAGAACATGCAAAATTTAAAAAAGGAGCTATTTGTAGGATGTATGATGATCGCATTTACCATGATCTCGTGTAAAAATGAAGATGTGAGCACCCCATTAGAAGACCCAATTTTAGCCATTGACACCTCGTCGCTTATCAATTATAAAGGGCTCTATGTAAACCATCGATTTGAAACCCCTTTAGAAGTTTTAGAAACAGCAAAAAATATAGAAGACATAAAGGTCTTGTATGCTAGTTTTAAAACAGCAAACAGAACTATAAAAAGAACAGAAACAACAACCTTATCTACTAGTAACGTAGTGTTGCCGAGTGCAGAAATAGTGTATGAAGCGGCAATAATACTAGCCCCTCAGTTTCCATACCCACCCCTAGAGGAAGAAGACGAGTGGTTGCTTAATGAAGAAAATTTATTAAATTGGGATATGATTCGACACGATTTTCCAACGCTAAATCAACAGCAATTGATCGAAAATATAGAAATAATTGAGACATACTACTCAGATAATCTAGATTATTTGGTGCTGCAAGAAATTGCAGCGAACGAAGCATTGTCTCTTACAACTTCTCAGAAATCTATAATTTGTGAAACAGAAAGTTGTTTTTATATAAATACAATGGTTGAAGCAGTTAGTAAAGGGTTTGGTTTTGTTAGAAGCTCTATTTCGTATCTTCTGGCAGGTGCTCAGGCAGACAACTCCTCTGGAGATTTTTTTAGAGATTTAGACCCAGGAAATACAAGAAGAGATGCCTACAGACACGCCATCTGGAACGCTTTATTAGCCCAATACTATTGGACTGTTATTCCTTCTAAAAGCCGGCGTATAAACTTTGCCAAAATGGTAGCCGATTGCAGAGAAACTCTTTCTGCGGGTGCCAATGATGCCAAAGAAATGGACTATCATAATAATGCTATTGGTAGAGCTATTTGGAGCGACCATACAGGGTATATTTACGTATTGGGCATTATTGTAGGAGTAAATTTAGCCCCTGCTACCTTGCTTAAAGCCAATCTTAGAGATGCGGTAAACCAAAATAGCTGTTATATAGTAAAAGATCATCCTATTACTATTTATCAATATTCAGAAGAGGAAACCACTGCCAAAATTATAGCCACTGATGCCGAGACCCTGGTATATTTTATTGAAACAATTGCTCCAAGAAGATATGTTACTACCTGGTATTATGATTATTCCGATTGTAAAGGAGGTGCTAATCCAGACCAAATACAAAGTATGGGAGGGGCCAATGCTGGCAACCTTGTAGATACTCCTGTACCCGATTGTGCCAAAAAAGTATATACCACAGAAGTAATTGAGGCTTGTTTTGTTTCTAAAGACCCAAATTACGAACCATACCCTTATAACAATTAAATACAAATAAGATGACCATAAAAAGAACAAAATTGAAAACAATCCCTCTTATCCTTTGCCTATGGTTGGTTGGCTCTTGTTTTTCTGATGAAGACAGGTCTTTTACTGGCTTTACATTTTCCATTAGCAATTTAACCAATCAAAGGTATGATGCAGAGCTTTTTATTGGTGGTTTCCAAGACGGGGTTTTTATAGCCACAGACTCTGTTCCTATTCCCAATCTTAGAGTTGGTTATTCAGATGTGAATGGAGGTTATTATATTGATGAAAATCGTTGGCAGCCCAATTTAGACGCCATTCGTGCGCTTCCTTCAGAGCATGCTTATTTTAAATTAAAACTCTCTGAAGAGAGAGAAGCATTAATTGGGAGGTATCAATCTTCAGAGCTTTTTAGCTTAGCCATTCCACCAGGAAAAATATTTATCGATGATGAAGGGCGTATTCTCATTTATTTTGATGATAGTGTAATTTATGGAAGTGCTCTGTCAGAAACCAATTAAAATGAACACAAAAAATATACTGTCAGTATTTATAGTGCTATTTTGTATCGCCTGCCAACCATTTGGTGGAGGTCCACAAGAGGGCTTTACATTTTCTTTTAGCAACAGAACCAGTCAAAGCTATGATGCAGAACTTTTTATTGGTGGCTTGCAAGACGGGGTTTTTGTAGCCACAGACTCTGTTCCTATCCCCAATCTTAGAGTTGGGGGTGCCACTTCACCTAGTTATTATATTGATGAAAATCGTTGGCAGCCCAATTTAGACGCTATTCGTGCGCTTCCTTCAGAGCATGCTTATTTTAAATTAAAACTCTCTGAAGAGAGAGAAGCATTAATTGGGAGGTATCAATCCTCAGAGCTTTTTAGCTTGGCCATCCCACCAGGAAAAATATTTATCGATGATGAAGGAAGTATTTTTATATCTTTTGATGACAGTGTAATTTATGGATACCTAGCTTCAGAAACCAATTAAGATGACCATAAAAAGAACAAAATTGAAAACAATCCCTCTTATCCTTTGCCTATGGTTCGTTAGCTCTTGTTTTTCTGATGAAGACAGGTCTTTTACTGGCTTTACATTTTCTTTCAGTAACAGAACCAATCAAAGCTATGATGCAGAGCTTTTTATTGGCGGTCTGCAAGACGGGGTTTTTGTAGCCACAGACTCTGTTCCTATCCTCAACCTTAGAATTGGTGATTCAACTGTGAATGGAAGTTATTATATTGATGAAAATCGTTGGCAGCCCAATTTAGACGCCATTCGTGCGCTTCCTTCAGAGCATGCTTATTTTAAATTAAAACTCTCTGAAGAGAGAGAAGCATTAATTGGGAGGTATCAATCCTCAGAGCTTTTTAGCTTGGCCATTCCTCCAGGGAAAAGATTTATCGATGATGAAGGGCGTATTCTCATATCTTTTGATAATAGTGTAATTTATGGTCGTGCTGCCGAAGAAACCAATTAAAATGAATATAAAAAATATACTGTCAGTATTTATAGTGCTATTTTATATCGCCTGCCAACCATTTGGTGGAGGTCCACAAGAGGGCTTTACATTTTCCTTCACCAACACAACCAGTCAAAGGTATGATGCAGAGCTTTTTATTGGTGGTTTCCAAGACGGGGTTTTTATAGCCACAGACTCTGTTCCTATTCCCAATCTTAGAGTTGGTTATTCAGATGTGAATGGAGGTTATTATATAGATGAAAATCGTTGGCAGCCCAATTTAGAGGCTATTCGTGCGCTTCCTTCAGAGCATGCTTATTTTAAATTAAAACTCTCTGAAGAGAGAGAAGCATTAATTGGGAGGTATCAATCTTCAGAGCTTTTTAGCTTAGCCATTCCACCAGGAAAAATATTTATCGATGATGAAGGGCGTATTCTCATTTATTTTGATGATAGTGTAATTTATGGAAGTGCTCTGTCAGAAACCAATTAAAATGAACACAAAAAATATACTGTCAGTATTTATAGTGCTATTCTGTATCGCCTGCGAACCATTTGGTGGAGGTCCACAAGAGGGCTTTACATTTTCCATTAGCAATTTAACCAATCATAGGTATGATGCAGAGCTTTTTATTGGTGGTTTCCAAGACGGGGTTTTTATAGCCACAGACTCTGTTCCTATTCCCAATCTTAGAGTTGGTTATTCAGATGTGAATGGAGGTTATTATATAGATGAAAATCGTTGGCAGCCCAATTTAGAGGCTATTCGTGCGCTTCCTTCAGAGCATGCTTATTTTAAATTAAAACTCTCTGAAGAGAGAGAAGCATTGATAGAACAATTTGAATCTTCAGAACTTTTTAGCTTAGCCATTCCTCCAGGAAAAATATTTATCGATGATGAAGGAGCCATAAATATTACGATTAAAGAAGATAAGATTTCGGGAGACAGATACGCGTATTTAGAGACGAATTAAATAAAAATAAGATGAAAGATGACCATAAAAAGAACAAAATTGAAAACAATCCCTCTTATCCTTTGCCTATGGTTGGTTGGCTCTTGTTTTTCTGATGAAGACAGGTCTTTTACTGGCTTTACATTTTCCATTAGCAATTTAACCAATCAAAGGTATGATGCAGAGCTTTTTATTGGTGGTTTCCAAGACGGGGTTTTTATAGCCACAGACTCTGTTCCTATTCCCAATCTTAGAGTTGGTTATTCAGATGTGAATGGAGGTTATTATATTGATGAAAATCGTTGGCAGCCCAATTTAGACGCCATTCGTGCGCTTCCTTCAGAGCATGCTTATTTTAAATTAAAACTCTCTGAAGAGAGAGAAGCATTGATTGGGAGGTATCAATCCTCAGAGCTTTTTAGCTTAGCCATTCCACTAGGAAAAACTTTTATCGATGATGAAGGGCGTATTCTCATATCTTTTGATGATAGTGCAATTTATGGATACCTAGCTTCAGAAACTAATTAAGATGAAAACAAAAAATAATTATTTACCTTGCAGTAAAAAGCAGTAATGCCTAAGAATCGCGAGTTAGAATTAGCCATCCAATTTATAGAGAAAACCGATAGAAATCTGTTTATTACGGGTAAGGCAGGAACCGGAAAAACTACTTTTTTACACAAAATAAAAAACGAATCACTTAAAAGAATGGTCATTGTTGCCCCTACTGGAGTAGCCGCCATCAATGCAAAAGGCGTTACCATTCATTCTTTTTTTCAAATGCCTTTTGGGCCTATTTTACCCAATCAGGTGGCTAGCACCTCCAATCAACAACGGAAATTTTCAAAAACTAAAATAGACATTATTAAATCCTTAGATCTTGTTATTATCGATGAAATATCCATGGTACGGGTCGATTTATTAGACGGAATTGATCAGGTTTTAAGGCGGTATAAAAATAGAAATAAAGTTTTTGGAGGAGCACAAATTTTAATGATCGGAGACTTGCAGCAGCTCGCTCCAGTAGTAAAACCTAACGAATGGAACTTACTAAGAAATTATTATGATACGGTTTATTTTTTTAGTTCGAAAGCCTATCAAGAAGCTCAGATTGTGTCCATAGAACTGAAACATATTTATCGTCAAAAAAATCAAGGTTTTATTAAAATATTGAATGAAATTAGAAACGATAACTTATCAGAAGAATCTGAAAAGACACTAAATAAACATTATAAGCCTTCCTTTTCTCCCAAGAAAGATGATGGATATATTACCCTAACAACTCACAATAAAAGAGCTACGACCATTAATACTTCTGAGTTGAATAAATTAAAAAGGAAGAGTTTCTTTTTTGATGCTGAGGTTACAGGGAAGTTTACTGAAAACTCATTCCCTAACGACGAAAAGTTAGCATTAAAGGTTGGGGCGCAAGTGATGTTTATAAAAAACGACGCTTCGCCAGAGAAACGATATTTTAATGGTAAGATCGGAGTAATAACGAGAATGAGTAGCGATACTGTTACAGTAGCATGTCCAAATGAAGCAGATGAAATTATAACAGAGAAAGAAACCTGGGAGTCTATTAAATATTCTATCCATGAAGAAACCAATGAAATAAAAGAAGATATTGTTGGTTCTTTTTCTCAAATTCCTTTGCGCTTGGCTTGGGCAATTACCATTCATAAAAGCCAAGGGCTTACTTTTGAGAAAGCCATTATCGATGCCGAAGCTTCCTTTGCGCATGGACAGACTTATGTGGCATTAAGCAGGTGTACCTCTTTAGAAGGCTTGGTGTTAAAAACACCCATTACTAACAGAGCTATTATTAATGACAACACCGTACGTGTTTTTAACAAAGAAGTAGAAGAAAACCTACCAGACGAAGCGATGTTGACGAGCTCTGAAATTCAATTTCAATTAAATTTAATCTCAGAACTATTTGACTATCAACCTTTCTTGTATCCAATTACAAGGCTCATCGATATTTTTTATAAAAATAGAACAAGTATCAAAGGAGATGTAATAGATCATCTACACCATGTAAAAGATGCTGGGATTATTGCATTGATGAAGGTTTCTAACGGATTTAAGAATCAGTTAAACACCATTTCTGAAGAAGGTATCTTACCTGAAAATAGTTCTCAAATTCAAGAACGTTTTAAAAAAGCAGTAGATTATTTTTTGACAGAAACCATTAAAAACATTGTACAGCCAATTGCTAACCTCTCTTTTTCTTCAGATAATAAAGCTGTCAAAAAAGATTTTACAGTGCAGTTTGATAGGGTCCAGGAAGTACTAAGCGAAAAAGTTTTGGCCCTCAAAAAGATGACAGATGGCTTTAAAGTACACCTTTACTTAAAGGTCAGAGCTAATTCGGTATTACAAAAAACAGCGCCAACAAAAAAGAAAAAACTACCTTCAAAAAGAGACCCCTTATTAGCCTTACAACTCAGAGAATTAAGAGATGAGATTGCGAAGGCAGAACACGTTCCTCACTTTCAAATATTTACTCAAGAGACCCTCTATAATATCTGTGATACACTTCCTAGAACCGAAAAAGAATTACTAAAAGTAAATGGAATGGGAAAAATTAGAGTAAAAAAATATGGAGATGAAATTTTAGAAACGATTGAAGAATATTGTTTAGAAAATGGAATAAATCGTCAAAAAGAACAAAAAAAAGAAGCTAAAAAATCTACCAAACAAATCTCTTTTGAGTTGTTTAAAAAAGGCTTGTCTGTAAAGGAAATTGCGACAGAAAGAAGTTTAACAGCAGGGACTATAGAAAGTCATTTGGCAAGTTATATACCCTCCGGAGAGATAGATGTTTTAGAATTAATACCTTTAAAAAGGTATCAAAAAATGATTAAAGAAATAAAAGCAGTAGAGTATAAAAATTTAACTCATCTAAAAGAGAATGTAGATAAATCGTATTCTTTTATGGAGTTGAGAATGGCGCTACTTTCTCTTAACCATGAAATATAAAACCCAGGTCTTGTTTTTGACCTGGGTTTATACTTATTAAGAGATTTAGTACTTAATTTAATTCTCTGGTGGTATTATGAAATTCTTCATAGGTTTGTAACAAGCTCATTAAAGCAGTAATTAGATCTTGAGTTTCTAGTAAAATACTAAAATAGAGCGTTGTATTTTTAGGACTCGATTCATCTTCACGTATTCTCGTAACTTGTTTTTCAATTGAATTGGAAACATCTTTTAATAAAGCTTGTTTTTCGATGAGTATCGAATCTAAATCATCAAAAGATCTTTTATCAAAAATCATACTTACTTTGCTTAGTAAATCTGTTAATTGATTATCAATCTGTTTTAGATCTTTTACTTGAGCTTTCTTTAAGTTTTTATGATTGTTATTTACGTGTTTGAAACTAGCTCTAGAAACATAGCTAATCGATTGTGCGACATCTTGTAGATATCCCAATACTAAAATATAGAATCTACTGGCTTGAACAGAGGTGTCATCTAACGATTTGATAAAGTAAAAAACACCATCTTTTAAATCATCAATCTCATTATTTAATTTTCCAACATGTTTATCTGTTTTACGCAGCATATTTAAATCATGATTGGCTAAATCATTCACCACATTGGTGTAGAGTTTATTTACTCGTTGAGCCACTTCAGAAATATGATCTGCACTTTCCTCAATAACACCATTAATAGTAATCAATTCTGCTCTCTCAATATATTCTTGCTTTTTTACTTCCTTCGTTTTTTTTCTGTGTATCAGTGTGTTTCTCCCTATTAAAAAAGCAACAAGAACCAGCAACAGAGGGATCATGACCATATCCCAACTAATAAGATACGCAACCAATGCTGCTGCTAAAAAGGCAGTAATGGCCGTTAAAAACCACCCAGCAATTACATTAATTACTCCAGCAACTCTGTAGACAGCACTTTCTCTACCCCAAGCTCTATCTGCCAAGGATGTACCCATGGCTACCATAAAAGTTACATAAGTTGTCGATAAAGGAAGTTTTAAAGAGGTGGCTATAGAAATTAAAATTCCTGCGACAATTAAATTTACAGAAGCTCTTACCATGTCAAATGCAGGTAATTCATAGGTTTTATCTTTAAGAAGTCTAATAACAGGTTTTTGAAATTTTGCGTCTACAAAAGCCAAGGTTCTTTGAGGAAAAATAAAGCGGATCCCTTTATTAATTTCCATGGATGCTCTTACTACTAGTCTAGATAAAGGGTTCGGTTTAAACTTTTCATGACCTTCTCCCTGACGAGACAAATCAATTCCAGTTTTTATGACATTTCTTGCCTTACTAGACGTCCACAAGGTAACTACCATAATAGCTCCCGCTATTAACAATAAAAAGACATTTGAAGGAACTTTTTGGGCTAAAACCCCCATAGAAAAAGTTGTTGCTGATATCCCAGAAGCCTCCCAAACTTGATAAGAGTTCCATGCGGCTATAGGCACACCAACAAAGTTTACCAGATCATTTCCAGAAAAAGCCATGGCTAGTGAAAAAGTACCAATACCGATAATTAATTTTAATATGTTTATGTTAAAAAAAGTTATTAATAGCTGAGAGGTTAGTGTCCACATAAGAAAACTTCCAGCAATTATTAGTAACGTGTTATTTTCAATTAGGTATTTAATATCCATATAATATGGTGTCCCTTTCATTCCTTTAATGATAATGAAATAGGTAATTGCCGTGATCGCAAATCCTCCAAATAAGGCATTAATATAGCTTGGTCTTTTCTCAATATTAAAAGAATAGATGAGTCGTGAAGTAAACTGCACCAAAGCACCTACAGAAAAAGCGATCACTACAGAGAGCAGTATTCCGAAAATAATCATTGAGGCTTTTTCATAGTTGATATAATTCCAAATAGCATTGAATGATTCTGCATCATTTTGTGAAATTTTTATCAATGAGATGGCTACGGCGGCTCCTAATAATTCAAAAACAATTGATACCGTTGTGGATGTTGGCATTCCAAGGGTATTAAATATATCTAACAAAAGAATATCAGTGATCATTACCGCCATGAAAATGAACATAATGTCTTGAAAAACAAACATATCTGGATTAAATATTCCTTTTCGAGCTACTTCCATCATTCCACTAGAGGTGATGGCACCAAAAAATACTCCAATACTAGCAATAATCATGATATTTCTTATCGAAACGGCTTTTGAGCCAATTGCTGAGTTTAAGAAATTTACAGCATCGTTACTCACTCCAACCACTAAATCTACAACTGCTAATATAGCGAGTGCTATAAGCATTAAAATATATGGATTATCCATTTTATTTTTTTTACAAACTTAACAAAGTTAAACAGACAAAAAAGCGATTATGTTATTTTAATGTTATAAAAATCGAAATAATTATAAAAATTTCTTTTTTTGGTGTGTAGCGATAAAGTCTTTTAAATAAAAGGGCTCAAAATAAGCAACATCTTCAAAGATTTTTTGAGTGTATTTACGGTAAGATAATAGTGCCATATTTTTTGCTGATGGAAATAAATGATCAATAAATATCGCATTCTTGCTACGAATCATTTCTTTACATTTTTCTGCACCATCACCTAAAAAATAAACTTTTTGGTTTTGTAATTCAGCTAAAAAAGAATGTGAATCAATTATTTCAGCTTTTGTTTCTCTGTAAAGGTTGTAGTTTTTGTCATAAATGGCAGCGTAAACCTCCATTCTTCTTGCGTCTATCATTGGGATAATAAGGCCACTATCTATTTTCATGGATTGCGCTAAAATTTCCAAAGAATTGATTGAAATTAAAGGGATATCATTAGCAAAACACAATCCTTTTGCCGCAGAAACACCAATGCGTAAACCAGTGTAAGATCCAGGACCTTTGCCTACAGCAATAGCCTCAATATCTTTAATGGTTAGTTTACTCTCTAATAAAGCTTCATTAATTAATGGATGGAGCATTTCTGCATGAGAATAGTTGCCATTGTTAAGCTCTTTTATAGAAATGACCTCTCCAGACCTAGCAATACTTATAGAGCAGTTTTTTGTTGAAGTTTCTATGTTTAAGATACAAGTCAAATCCTTTTTTTGTAAATATAGAGCAAAAAAACGACCATCAAAAGCGATGTTTTTTACTGCGTTAGACTGTTGATTACTCTAAATTTAATTCGCCGTAATAAAATTGAAGGACTTTAGTTTTAAAAATATAATCAAATTTCGCTCTAATTAAGGCAGATTCTGCACTTACCAATCGATTCCTTACTAAATCAAAGTCAAAAAGAGTAGAAGCGCCTAAATTATAACTTTCTTGGGCATTTTTAAATGCCTCTCTTTGTGCGCTTAAAGAGATTTTTGCCGCTTCAAATGTTTTTGCTGCTGCTTTAGAGTCTACAAAAGCTTGTTCAATTGTTTGTTGTAATTGTAGTTTTTCGTTGGTTAAATTAACAAGGCTTAATTCTTTGTTAATGTATTGACGAGCAATGTTTGTTTTTGTCTGAGTTCTATTAAAAATAGGAATACTCAGATTAAAGGAAAAGTTATATCCTAAATTATCCGAAAATTGTTTAAAAAAACCATTTGGAATCGTTTCCCGAATCATTGTAACAGGATCTATAATGGTAACTTCATCACTTCGTCCTTGTATATGTTGGTATGATGTATTTGATCCAAGTGAAAAATTTAGAGAGGGTTTTAAGAAACTTTTAGCAATTTCTATATTGTAATCAGAATCTTCAATACCTAATTCTGCGTTTTTTATTTGAGGCTGAGTGGTCAGCGCCTTTTGATATACAATATCAGAATCATTATAAGCTAATATAACAGAAGGATCTTCAATTTCTATAGAGACAATATCAAAGTCCTCAGCCGGAACTTGTAACAATTGAGCTAAATTTAATAAGGCGATGGCGAGCGTGTTTTCTCGAGTTACAATATTTTGCTGATCAGTAGCTGCAGTCGATTGTGCATTTAATAAATTGCCCTTTGCAGTGACTCCAGCCTCGTATCTTTGTGTAGCAGCTATAACTTGTTTTTTGCTAATTTCTGCTTGTATTTTTGCAACAGCTAAATTTTCTTTAGCAAACAAAACATTAAGATATCCATTAACAACAAACAAAGAAATGTCATTTTGTATTTTTTCTAGGGTTAATTTACTTCTTTCTACTCCTAACTGTGCCTGTTTATAGGTATTTAAATTCCTAAAACCGTTAAAAAGAGTAGTAGAAGAATTTGCACTTACACTATTTCCTCGAGTATCTCTAGAAATACGAGAACCATCAATTCCTAAAAAGGATCCAAAATTAAAACCTTGATTTAGATTGGCATTTAAGTTTGGTAAAAAATTCCCTTTGGCATTTTTTACGTTGAGTTGTGCTAGCTCTAGACCTAGTAAGTTTTGTTGAACAGAGAGGTTATTTTCTACAGCGTGGTTCACACACTCTTTTAACGTCCACTTTTTTTGAGCAAAGCAAGTAGTTACAGAAAAAAATAAGATAATGAGTATAAACTTTATTTTCATTTTGGGTGGATTGTTAATGTATTAGTTTTACAGTTTTAATAATAACAGTTAAAATTAAATTTCGATATCTTTCATATGACGATCAAAATTAGAATTTGTTACATTCAATAGCTCTTATCGAAATGTTAATTTTTAATTCTTTTTTTACTTCGATAGATAAAATAAAATAAAACCCCAACTAAGATATAGGGAAAGACCATTAAATATGTAATTCCATTATTAACGCCTTCTGCAATACTAACATCTCCATTTTCTACAACAGCTTTACACATGGCACATTGCGGATGTACTTGTATTGGGTTTAAAAATACAACAAAAAGAAGTAAAGAAGTGTACAGAGATTTATACATAGTAAGGAGAAATCATAAGATAAACAATGACACCAGTTACTGCAACATACAACCATAAAGGAAAGGTAATTTTTGCAATTTTTTTATGGGCAGTAAAATCGGTTAGTTTTGCTTTCATATAAGTAGTTAATACAAATGGAATTACAACAATCGATAAAATAATATGAGTAACTAAAATAAAGTAATAGACATATTTTATCATTCCTTCACCACCAAAAGAAGTAGAATCCGACGTCATATGGTAGGCAACATACATTACTAAAAACAATACAGAACATACAATTGCAAGTGTGTTTAATTTTTCATGAACATCTCTCTTTCCATTTTTTATGGCTATAACAGCAGCAATTAAGAGAATAGCTGTAATACCGTTTATTGATGCGTAAATAGGAGGTAAAAAGCTTAGAGGTTTTACATCAAACCCTAATTCTCTTAAATTAATTCCAAATAAAGCCGCAACGGCTATTGGAATGATAATAGATAAAATAGTAATTCCTTTCTTGTATTTTTTTTCTTTGAGTTCGTTAGTATTCATCTAATAATAATTTTATATCTTCTTTTAATTCTTTTATTTGATCAGGAAATCCATTTTCTTCCAGAGCTCTATAATATAGAATTGGATTTCCTTGCATGTCTATTCTAGACCTAATCCTTCCTTTTTTATCAATCAAGGCAAATAATCCAGAATGTTCAAACCCACCATGACTTGCATCGGTATCAATCCCTGTATATAATTTAAACCCTTTATTAGATAACTCAAACACAGCGTCAGAGGACTTCCCAGTTAATAAATGCCAGTTTTCATGGGTTATTCCGTTACGAATTGCATATTCTTTTAAAACCTCTGGGCTGTCTATGTCTGGGGTAATAGATATAGATGCAATTCCAAAATCTGGCCTGTTTAAAAATGCATTCTGTATGGTTAACATCTTTTCATTCATTAAAGGGCATATTGTTGGGCATGTAGAAAAAAAGAATTCGACCACATATACTTTCCCATCAAAACTTTTATTATTGATTAATTGCCCATGTTGATTGGTAAATTCAAAAGGAGGAACATCAGTATAAGTAAATAAATTAGCATTATTTTTCGTAGTAGTCCTTTTGGTTTTTTTAAATCTATTCTCATCAATTAGAGTTTCATTAGAAATTCTATCATCTAGATTTCTAACCACATAAATCCCAAAAATTAGTATAATAAAGGCAATACCGATATATGAATTTTTAGTATTCATTTAGTTATTTTTTCTTGAGGCTTTATTTTTGTTTTTAAAAGCAGCTCTGTATTCATAAAGAAGAACTTTTATATCATCTTCCATTTTATTATTGAGCTCTGCAACAGATTCTATATTGTAACCAAATAACATTCCATTGTCAATATCTTTATCATCATTTCTTCCTCGGAGATTTAATTCTTTATCAATAAGAAAGGCTCTTTTAGAATATAGAGTAGTATCAAGTGTTTCATTGGTTTTTAAATTATCATATAATGATCTGATAGTTTGATTATCCAATGAAATAAATGTCCATTTAGACATGTCAGTAAAATTACTTAAATCTGATGTTAGGTCAATTATCTCATTTTCAGAATTTTCAGGGTATATTGCAATTATTTGAAAAGGTCTATACCCATAAAATTCTTTATATATTTTTTGATTTAGATTAAAAAATCCGCCTTTTTTACTCGCTATATTATTTCCTAAAAAACATAAAATAGTTACCTGATCTCTGAGTGATATTGAGTTGTTCTTTTCTAAAGAATCTAGAGATACATTACTAGTGAGTGTGGGTAATTTGGTGAAATTATTGATTCCAGTAGAGAGAATTAAAAAGAATAACAACGGAAATACAAAGAGAGCAATCAGTACAAATCGTTTCTTGGAAATTTTCATAATTAGTAATAAAAAAAGGTGGTTAAAGAGCCACCTTGATTAGTTTTTTACCAACGCACTAAGGGCGCTAGCGTGCTAAATAAATATTCTCCTTCGATTAGTAAAAGAGTTACTAGATACACAATTAAAAATACTGCAGTCCAAACAACAGCTCTTCTAAACCAAGTCTTTTCACCCTCCATATGCATAAATGCCCATGTAATTCCATAAGCTTTTGCCAAGGTCAAAATAATAAAAATCCAGTTTAAAGGACTCGTTCCTAAAAAACTAGTAAGATGTAAGATGTCTGGTTTGTAGATTCCTAATACAACTTCTACAATAGTGATTGCAGACAAGATCCAAAAGACATTCCAAATTCTTTTTGTATGTGATTGTGCGTGTGCCATTTATTATAAATAATTACAAGTTAAACAAGGTAGAAAAAGGTAAATACAAATACCCAAACTAAATCTACAAAGTGCCAATATAATCCAACCTTTTCTACCATCTCATAATGTCCTCTTCTTTCATAAGTTCCAAGAATAACATTAAAGAAAACGATAATATTAAAAACGATTCCAGAGAAAACATGAAATCCGTGAAAGCCTGTAATAAAGAAAAAGAAATCAGCAAAAATGGTATTCCCATATTCGTTTACTTCTAGGTTGGCGCCTTCTACGACCAATCTTGTTTTTGCCAGTTCCTTTGCCCCGTTCTCTCTACTTAGGATTGTTTTTTGTTTTTTATCTAAGTCTATAAGCTCTGTTCTAATTTGTATATTTGGGTTAGCTTCATAAGCATTAATTACCTGAGCAATAGAATATTCAGGAATAGTTGCTTCGTCTTCAAACCACAGTCCATTTTTTTTGTTGTGTTCTATTCTTTCATCCTGTCGTTCACCTACTATAAAATCTGCTAAAGCAATTTGTTTTCCATCTGCATCAACAAATTGAAGAATTTTACCATCGGTGGTTTTCACAGCTCCGTAAGTGCCATTAATAAATGTATTCCATTCCCAAGCTTGAGATCCAACAAAAATAATACCTCCAATAATAGTTAGAAGCATGTATAATGTCACCTTTTTCTTATTCATGTTATGTCCAGCATCAACAGCTAATACCATGGTTACTGACGAAAATATAAGCACAAATGTCATAAAAGCGACATAAATCATTGGAAATTCACCATGAACAAAAGGGATGTGAGTAAATACTTCATCAGCAATAGGCCATGAATCAATAAATTTGAAACGAGTTAAGCCATAAGCTGCTAAAAAAGCAGAAAATGTTAGGGCATCAGACACAATAAAAAACCACATCATCATTTTACCATAACTGGCTCCAAAAGGTTTTTCTCCTCCACCTCCCCAAGTAGGCTTATTTTCATTAGGTACAGCAATGTTTGCTTCCATAAATTTTTAATATAAATAACTTTTAATTGTTGGCGAAATTAATCAATTTTCATCATCTAATAAAATAGAAAAAGAAAAATAAATAAATCCATAAAACATCTACAAAATGCCAGAAGATGGCCCCCAGTTCAAACCCAAGTAAATCATCTGGTTTATAATGATATTTAAAATGATTATAAATTACAACAAGTAACACAATAACCCCTGCTAGAACATGAATTACATGCATGAGTGTAATTCCGATAATGAAGGATGTAGAGACTGTACTTGTTGGTCCAGTAAAAAATAAGCCTGCATTTTTTAATTCACTAAACCCTACGTATTGCTGCCAAACAAATGCCAGTCCTAACCCAAGAGTGATGATTAAAAACAGGATGGATCTATCTCGTTGCTCTTTTTTAAGAAGTTTTTCAGAAATGTATATTGTAAGACTACTCAGAAGGATCAGTAGCGTACTTATGTAAAAAGCATTGGGCAGATCAAAGGTTACCCAATCATCACGTTTCATGCTAATAACGTAGGCACTTGTAAGCCCAGCAAAAAACATCACCATACTAATCATGGAAACCCATAACATTGGTTTTGCAGATTTTTTTCTACCAATTTTTAATTCTTCTTTTAATTTTTTTTTACTAATGTTCATGTTAGTGTAAAAATTTATCGATTACATAAATAATTTGAATTGCAGTAATATATAAAACGCTCGAAAGCATTAGTTTTCTTGCTTCAATATGGGTTTGTCTTTTATGAAGTAAAATTCCATAGTACAACATACATGCTCCTAAAACACCAATAATGATAGCTGTGATAGGATGAATATAAAAGGCTCCTGTGATTTTAAACACTGGAGATATAGAAACGATAATCATAATGGCTGTGTAAAAAATAATCTGTTTTGTGGCAGATTGATCTTTTTTATTCATAGGAAGCATTATAAATCCAGCTTTTTTATATTCTTCAAACTGTAACCAACCAATTGCCCAAAAGTGAGGAAATTGCCAAAAAAATTGAATCATAAATAAAAATCCTGCCTCAATTCCAAATTGATTTGTAGCAGCCACCCAACCCAGCATAAATGGAATTGCTCCAGGAATTGCTCCCACAAATACAGCTAGCGGTGAAATAGATTTTAAAGGGGTGTATGCACAAGTATATAAAAAAATAGAAATGGCTCCAAAGAGAGCACTCTTTGGATTAATACTATAAAGGATGCCGATCCCAACGATGGTGGAGGTTATGGCAAAAATAAGAGCAGTTGATTTCAACATTCTTCCAGTAGGGAGTGGTCTATTCATGGTTCTTTTCATAAGCCCATCGCTTTCTTTTTCGATGATTTGGTTAAATGCATTTGAAGCAGCAACCATAAAAAACCCACCCAATCCTAATAAAAAAAGAGTTTGATAATTAATAATATCAACCGCAAGTAGATATCCAGCAAGTGAAGAGAAGACAACACTTAATGACAATCCTACTTTTGTGAGTTGTTTAAAGTCTGATAAGACTTTTTTAAAAGAGATTTTAGTGTCGATAACTGTAGTTGAACTCATTAGAAATTAAATCGAGCACAAAGATATTTCATAATAATTGAAATCCCATAGCTTTTCTAAAATATTCAGCTAAAATTAAATTAAAATAATTTTCAAAAGTCTTTGTAGTTTCTTTTTTTGTTTTAAATTTGCATCCCATTCTTGGGAATGTACGATCTTTAAAATAAGACTACGCGAAAGTAGCTCAGGGGTAGAGCATCACCTTGCCAAGGTGGGGGTCG
>JBELHH010000029.1:20172-28856 GCA_042091515.1 Flavobacterium sp.
AATCCAATGGGCAGTAATGCCCGTGCGGGTTCAAGTCCCGCCTTCTGTACAGATAAAAAGCCGAAACGTTTGTTTCGGTTTTTTTGTTTTTTGGAACTTATAAAGCTTGCTTTAGTACCTGAACATCTTTTTGTTATTATACACAATAATAAAATAGATTCTCACTATTGGATTAGCATAATTAACAACTAATTTTAGAACCTGTTTTTAATTCCATTATATCAATAAGAATCACTATTAAAATAGATTAATTTAGAAATATTATTTTAGGAATCAACTTATTAGTTTGAATGCTAACCCTAATTAATTATCCTTAACAAATCGAACAGACATACCCTCAACAGCGGTGTAACTATTACTTACTAGTTTGTTGGAATTTGATCCTATATGATAATAATAAACATAAAACCACCCTGATGAGTTACTCTGATTAATGGTTGAAGTCCAAAAAGCGGCACTTGTACCCTTGGCATAGAAGATTCCACCAGAATGAATTGTAAAACGTTGACCAGAAGGAAATGCATTAAAACCTGATTTATTATTGTTGTTCATCAAAAAACCGGGAGCTGAATTATTATCTGATTTTTGCCACCCTTTCTTAGAGGCTAAATCAACAGCTGTATAACTTTTTAACGAACTCCATTCTTTATCGGTTGGTATATGCCATCCTGCCGGGGCAAGTTTTTTTCTTAAAGTAGGGTCTTTCAATGAGTTTTCATCATATATTCCTGCAACAGCATACCAATTGTAAAGTTTTTCTCCTGTATTGGGATCATTATTATAGTAACACCAAGCTGCCGTTTTCATTTTTTTCCACTTCTCATTATCTGTTACTTCTGGTATTGGAGTACCGTCAGTAAAGCTAACCATATTAGCATTTTTAAGCGTCCATATATTATCAAAAAACTTCTTGTAAGGATATTCGTTTCCATTTACATCAGAGATTGTAGTTTCTGATTCTTGTGAAAAAACAGTTGAAGTAAAAAGGATAAAAACATTCACAAATAAAAGAAAAGTATATTTTTTTTTCATTTTTTTATCAGTTATAAATTTGAGCAATAAAGATAAAAAAAATTGTATAAAACAACTAATTTTTTAAAAAAATCTAATCATAATGAATTTCGTGTATTGTCTCACTATATAGCATAAAGTATTTTAAAAACAAGAGATGAACTAGTATTTTATTATATGTAAAACAGTGGTATTTTTTGGTCTAGTTGCACTACTCCCTGAGGCTAATGTAATGAAGAGACATTGGGGTTATTGGTATTGATGTCAGCTTGTGCATGACTCAATAGTGAAAAGAGCATACTTATTATTAAAAATATTTTTCTCTTTGGATTAGTTTTAAGGTTTTAAATGTTGAAACATGATTATATTCACTTAAAATATGAATTAAAATTTATCACTAAAAATTTTATAGATTAATTTGTCGATTAATTTGTTGATCTAAGGATATAAATGTTTCTGTTCTAGATACCCCTTTAATTCGTTGAATGTCATTATTAAGTAAGGACATCAGGTCTTCATTATTTTTACTTAAAATTTTAATTAAAATTGCCCAATTACCTGTAGTGTAGTGACTTTCTACTACTTCAGGAATTTGTTTTAGTTTTTTGATGGCAGTAGAGTACATGGCTGCAGATTCAAGAAAAATACCAACAAAAGCCGTTGTTGTATATCCCAAAGCCTTAGGGTTTAAGATTAATCTCGAGCCCATCATTAAGTCTGAATCTTCTAGTTTTCTTAAACGCTGATGAATTGCAGCTCCAGAAATTCCAACTTCTCTAGCAATACTAAGAACAGGCGTCCTGGCATCTTCTATCAGTCTTTTAATAATTATTTTGTCAATCCCATCAATTTTTATCCCATGCGACATGATATTATATTTTATAATTTAAAATATAAAAAAAAGAAGAATATTTTAAATATCCTTCCTTTTTTGTTATTAATTATAATCTTTTAAAATTATATAGGTTCCATTTCAAAATTTTCCATAAATTTTGTTGTATAATTTCCCATAATATAATCAGGATGATCCATGAGTTGTCTGTGAAAAGGAATGGTAGTTTTTACACCTTCAATGATAAACTCATCTAAAGCTCTTTTCATTTTACTAATCGCTTCCTCTCTTGTTTGAGCGGTTACAATGAGTTTTGCAATCATAGAATCATAGTTAGGAGGAATCATATAGCCAGAATACACATGAGTATCAAGTCTAATTCCATGACCTCCTGGGGCATGGAAGGTTGTTATTTTTCCTGGAGAAGGTCTAAAATTATTGTAGGGGTCTTCTGCATTTATTCTACATTCTATAGAATGTAATTTAGGTAAGTGATTTTTGCCTGAAATAGGAACTCCAGACGCAACAAGAATTTGCTCTCTAATTAAATCATAATTAATGACTTCTTCTGTAATAGGGTGCTCCACTTGAATACGAGTATTCATTTCCATAAAATAGAAGTTTCTGTGTTTATCAACTAAAAACTCCACAGTTCCAGCTCCTTCATATTTAATGTATTCTGAAGCTTTCACAGCTGCTTTACCCATTTTATCTCTTAATTCATCAGTCATAAATGGAGAAGGTGTTTCTTCAGTTAATTTTTGATGTCTTCTTTGAACTGAACAATCTCTCTCGGATAAATGACACGCTTTTCCAAAAGAATCTCCAATTATTTGTATTTCTATATGTCTAGGTTCTTCGATAAGTTTCTCCAAATACATCGCATCGTTTCCAAACGATGCTTTTGCTTCTTGTCGAGCAGAATCCCAAGCCGATTGCAAGTCTACTGCCTTCCAAACTGCACGCATCCCTTTTCCACCCCCTCCAGCTGTTGCTTTTAGCATTACTGGATATCCAGCCTCTTTGGCTAATTCTTCACATTCCTCAAAATTTTCAATAATCCCTTCAGATCCAGGAATACAAGGAACACCAGCAGCAATCATTGTAGCTTTTGCGGAGGCTTTATCCCCCATTTTATCAATCATTTCTCCAGTAGCACCAATGAATTTTATTTCATGCTCTTCACATAGCTTAGAAAATTTAGCATTTTCAGACAAAAAACCATATCCTGGATGTATTGCATCTGCATTTGTAATTTCTGCTGCAGCGATAATATTAGACATCTTTAAATAAGATTCTGAGCTAGCAGCAGGACCAATACATACAGCTTCATCTGCAAATTTTACATGCAAACTTTCTGCATCTGCGGTAGAGTATACTGCAACAGTTTTTATCCCCATCTCTCTACAAGTTCTAATTACTCGTAGAGCTATTTCACCTCTATTGGCAATCAATATTTTTTTAAACATAGTTGTATAGTTTTATTTTTTTATTCCGAGACTTTTTCGAAACAAAAAACTAAGATGGATCTACTAAAAATAATGGTTGATCGAATTCTACAGGAGAAGAATCTTCAATAAGAACTTTTACAATCGTTCCTGTTACTTCAGATTCTATCTCATTAAATAGCTTCATTGCTTCTATAATACAAACAGTATCTCCAGCATTAATTTTACTACCTACTTCTACAAACAGAGGTTTATCTGGAGATGGCTTTCTGTATAATGTGCCAATAATGGGTGATTTTATGGTTACATAATTTGTTTCATTATCAGTGGTAGTTGTTAGTTTCGGAGCTTCACTTTCAATTTGAGGCGTGGCTACTTGAACAACCTGCGGTGCTGCAATTGAAGGAACTGGTTGGGTGTATGTAACTTCTGTTCTTTCAGAACCTGTTTTAATGGTAATTTTAATATCTTCCATTTCTAACTTCACCTCGTTTGCTCCTGATTTGGCTACAAATTTGATAAGACTTTGAATTTCTTTTATATTCATTATGCTTCGTTTTAGATATTTGTTTATGAATTATATGCCCATTTTAAATAAATAGATCCCCAAGTAAAACCACCACCAAATGCAGCAAATATCAAATTATCTCCTTTTTTTAATTGACATTCGTAATCTGCAAGTAGAAGAGGAATTGTTGCTGAGGTAGTATTCCCATATTTATGAATATTCATCATTACTTTTGAGGGAGCTACATTGACTCTTTTGGCTGTGGCTTCTATGATTCTTTTATTTGCTTGGTGAGGGACTAGCCAATGAACATCATTATTGGTGAGTTTGTTTCTAAGGAGTATTTTTTCTGCAACATCAGCCATATTTGAAACGGCAAATTTAAAAACTGTTTTCCCTTCTTGATGCACAAAATGCTGACCGTTCTTAATGGTTTCTTTGGAAGTAGGAAGTATTGATCCGCCAGCTTCTATTTTTAAAAATTCTCTACCAGCACCATCGCTTCTTAAATATTCGTCTTGGAGGCCAAGTCCATCTTGAGAAGGTTCAAAAAGTACTGCTCCTGCTGCATCTCCAAAGATAATACAAGTGGCTCTATCTGAATAATCAATAATTGATGACATTTTATCTGCTCCAATTAACAAGACTTTTTTGTATCTGCCAGACTCTATATAGGCCGCAGCTGTAGACATCCCGTATAAAAAACTAGAGCATGCTGCCTGCAAGTCGTATGCAAATGCATTTGTAGCCCCTATTTCAGTAGCAGTAAATACCGCTGTAGAAGCAACGGGGAGGTCTGGTGTTGCTGTTGCAACAATAACCAATTCTATTTCTGTAGGATTAATACCAGATTTGGCTATTAAATCTTTAGCGGCTCTGACTGCCATAAATGAAGTGCCTTGGTTGGGCTCTTTTAAAATTCGTCTTTCTTTGATCCCTGTTCTCGAAGTAATCCAATCATCATTGGTATCAACAAGAGTTTCTAACTCTTTATTTGTTAAAATGTAATCGGGAAGGTATTTCCCAACTGCTGAAATAGCTGCAGTTATTTTTGACATATAATAACGTGTTAGAAGGAAACTTTCAGATTTTTTTTTAGTTCCTTAAATCGTGGGCTAAAGTAATAAAAATAATCTTAGTTTTTTTTGATAAAAACGTCAAAAAATCATTTTTTTAGCCAAAAAACATAAAAAAACTCTCAAAATGAGAGTTTTTTTATGTTTTTTGGCTAACTATTAAGCTTCAGCAGAAGCCGAATCTAGAACGATTTGACCTCTGTAATACAATTTTCCTTCATGCCAATGTGCTCTGTGATATAAATGAGCTTCTCCAGTAGTAGGATCAACAGCTATTTGTTGAGCAGAGGCTTTATAATGCGTTCTTCTCTTATCTCTTCTCGTTTTAGATATTTTTCTCTTTGGATGTGCCATTTTATGTATTTTTATCTATAATTAAACTTTTTAATGTATCCCATCTTGGGTCTGTATCATTCTCTTTTTTTAAAGAAGAATGGGTATTTATTTCTAATTCTTTTAATTTATTTAAAGCTTCTGAATTCATTGTACCGTCCAAAACTTTCGGATGAATTTTTTTAATAGGTATCGAAAGTATTGCTAATTCGTAGATGAATTGACTAATATCAATTTCATAATACTCGTAAGGAATAATTAAAATATCATCATTATCATCATTGTATTCAGGACCAAACTTAACGACCAAAGGCAAAAAACCCTCTACGTCTTGATTATAAGGTTCTAATGAGGAATCACAGTTAATATTAACAGACCCTGTTACAGTAAAGTTTAATTCAAAAAGAGTTGTCTTTTTTTTAAAATCTAATACTACTTTTAGTGTACTGCTGTTAAACTCATTAAAATCAAAAGCTTCAAAGAACGTATTATCAATTTCGTAATCAAAAGTATGTTTTCCTTGTTTTAAACCTACAAAAGGGATCTTAAATTGTTTCAAGTCTACCATTACAAATGAATGAATTTGAGCGTGCAAATATAGTAAAATGTTTTAATATAGAATGGTTTTTTAAATCAAAAAAAAGACTACTTTTTGATTCTTAACGTATTTTGAGTGAGTCGTTTAAACTCCTGTCTGTTTTTAAAAATTTTAATCCCAGTAAAAACAGCTTCTTTAAAAGAATCTGGGTTTGCTTTGTCTTTTCCTGCAATGTCAAATGCAGTGCCATGATCTGGAGATGTTCTAACTCTATCAAGCCCTGCTGTAAAGTTAACACCATTACCAAAGGTTAATGCTTTAAAAGGGGCTAAGCCTTGGTCATGATACATGGCTAAAACACCATCAAACTGTTTGTAAGTTTCAGAACCAAAAAAACCATCTGCAGCATAGGGCCCATACACAAGGATACCCCCTTCATTCAAGGATTGAATCGTAGGTTTTATAAACGCTTCATCCTCTTGACCAATTACCCCATTGTCTCCAGAATGAGGGTTGAGGCCTAAAACAGCAATTTTAGGTTTGATAATTTTAAAATCTTGCTTAAGCGATTGATTAAGAATGGTAACTTTTTTTTCGATAAGTTCTGGCGTAATAGTTTCGGCAATTTTAGAAACAGGAATATGACCCGTTATTAACCCAATCTTTAAAAAATCATTCATCAAAATCATTAAGCTTTCTCCTTCTAAATGACTTTCTAAAAACTCGGTATGGCCCGAAAAGGAAAATGCTTCAGACTGAATAGCCTCTTTACTAATTGGTGCAGTAACCAATACATCTATCAGTCCTTTTTTTAACGCGTTGGTTGCTTCACTAAGAGATTTAAAAGCGTATTCTCCTCCTGTTTTTGTCGTTTCTCCTAGGGTAACTTTTATTTCTTCATCCCATGCATTGATAAGATTAATTTTACCTTCCTTTACTTCTTTAAAAGAGTTTATTATATGAACATTGGTATCTATAGTGACGTTTTTTTTATGAGCAGTAATCACAGAAAGTTCTCCAAATAATAATGGAGTACAAAATTCTAACATTCTTTTATCTTCAAATGTTTTTAAGATAACTTCAATTCCAACACCATTGATGTCTCCTAATGAGATCCCAACCACTATTTTATCTTTTTTATTCATATCTTAAAGTTAAGATGCTTATTTTTGTGCTCAACAAAAGTAACTAAATTTATACACATGTTTACTGGAATCATTGAGACATTAGGAAGGGTAAAGAAGATAAAAAAAGAATTAGAAAATATTCATTTTACAATTCAGACAGACATTACTAAAGAATTAAAAGTAGATCAAAGTGTAGCCCATAACGGTGTTTGCTTAACTGTTGTTGGTATTTCAGATGACGAGTATGTTGTGACTGCTATCAAAGAGACCTTAGACAAGACCAATTTAAGTTTGTTAACTGAAAATGAGTTGATTAATATTGAGAGAGCTATGAAATTAGGCGACCGTCTGGATGGTCATATCGTACAAGGGCATGTAGATCAGATAGGTACTTGTACCCATATTTCTGAAAATAAAGGGAGTTGGATTTTTACTTTTGTTTATGACAAGACCCCAAAAAATATTACCATAGAAAAAGGATCAATAACCATTAATGGAGTAAGTTTAACTGTTGTTAATTCTTCTCAAAATTCTTTTAGTGTGGCAATCATTCCTTATACCTTTACTGAAACAACTTTTAAAAACTTACGAGTAGGGGATGAGGTTAATTTAGAATTTGATGTTATTGGGAAGTACGTGGCTAGAATTCACCAATATAAAGACGAATCAAGTATCTAGAGTGTTTTGTATTTGATTTAAAAGGTTAAAGAGATTTGCTATTTTTTTATTTTACTATTTTCTAAATTTTCTAGCTCAAATTATTAGTTTCAATTAAAAAGATATTTTATTATTCGTATATTTGAGACTCACTTAAATAAACACAAAATGAAAAAACTACTTTTACTATCCACTTTATTCCTCTTTGCTTTTACTAGTGATACTAAAAAATCTGAAAAATCTTTTTTATTCGTTCATACAGCTGAAAATGCTCAAGTTACAAATAGCACTACTATTATTATGCCTTTGAAAAGGGATATTTTCGCCTTTACCGATAGACCTTTACGTGAACACCTTTATTTGAATGGCAAGCAGTATGCTTCACTTTGGAGTTATAATAAAGCAAACAGCTTTAAAACAGACCCTCCTAATGCTGTTTTAACTTGGGTAGATGGAGATGTGATTAAAGAACTAGAAGTTATTATTACAAATACAACTTATGATGGAGCGAATATAACTTACACAATTAAAGATAATTTGGGAATTAATGTTGGTAAGATTGAAAATGTTAGTCTTTTTGTTGACTCATTTTGGGTATGTGCCTTTAGTATGTTTTTTGCATTCGAAGACACCGACAACTGCTGATAATCAATAAATTATGAAACATTTAAAAAAAATATTCTCGGTTCTTGCTTAAATATTTATTTCCTTATCAACCATAACTTTATAAAAATAATAAACCCTTGCAAAAATGTAGGGGTTTTTATTGGACTATTTTCTTAATTTTCAAAATTGATTAGTCGATTTTAAGTAAAACGATATTTGACTTTTTCATACATTTGATGAAAAACCAATTCTCAACGAATTACAAAATATTTGCAGTAAATGATTTAATAGCATTTACCAATATGTGACTTTTTTTTATATTTGTTTTCAACCTAAAATAATTATATTGTGAAGAAAATTATTCTATTTTTAGCAGTTACATTTTCAACTGCATCTTACTCTCAACTTACTGACGCTAATTTTCAACAAGCAATAAACGAATGTTTATCTACTAATCCAGAGGATGGAATGTGTACCAATAGTGAATACGGTGTAATGCCAGATTGGGATGTAAGTAACGTTACTGATATGAGTCAAGCTTTTAGGAA
>JBELHH010000030.1:0-24201 GCA_042091515.1 Flavobacterium sp.
CGTGAAATTCTAATCCATCCAAGATCGTTAGCACATGTAAATGCTTGGGTTAAAGCGAGGTTATAACGTTTTTTATTACACATCAATAAATTAATTCCTCTAAGAAAATGAAATTGAAATGTTTAAAATGTAATCATAAATTAAGGAGAACAAGAAGAACACGTCTTCAGAAAATTTTCTTTGCTAAAAAATATAAATGTACCTCTTGTTACCAAAAATATGCAAAGTTTTTTGGAGGGTTACTTCCTTTAAAACGTTAGTAATTTATATTTCTTGCGTTTTTAAAAGTCATTAATGGTTAGTTTTAATAAAGTTGATTGATTAGATTTTTACGTCTAAAGCATCTCTGAGACTATTTCCAATGAGCATAAATGCCATCACTAAACACATAATTGCAAATCCTGGGAGAACAGCCAAATAAGGTTTTCCTAAAATAATATAGTTATAATGATTTTTAATAATTGCCCCCCAAGATGGTGTTGGAGGTTGTGCGCCAATTCCTAAGAAACTCAATCCACTTTCGATAAGAATTGCAGCAGCAAAATTTGCAGCCGAAATAACAATAATTGGAGCAATAATATTTGGTAAAATATGACGAAAAATAATTCTCAAGTTTGAATAACCAAGTGCTTCAGCTGCTTCTACATATTGTTGTTGTTTTGTTGTTAGCACTTGACCACGAACCACTCTTGCAACTTCTACCCACATGGTAAGTCCGACAGCAATAAAAACTTGCCAATATCCTTTCCCTAATGCCAATGTTATAGCTATAACTAAAAGTAAGGTAGGGATCGACCAGGTAATATTTATAATCCACATTATTAAGGCATCGATCTTACCTCCGTAATAACCGGCAATCGCTCCAGCTATAATTCCAATAAATAAGGATATAAAAACAGCAATAAAACCAATAAAAAAAGAAATTCTGGTTCCAATAATCAACCTACTTAGTAAATCACGGCCGTATTTATCAGTACCAAAATAAAAGGTTCTTTGTTTGAGGTATTTTGTTGGGTTGTTATCTAGTAACTTTAAGTCTATAGATTTAGGTAAACCACCTCCATAAACAATATAATCTAGATTGTTTTCTTTTATTTTATAGGAACTAATAGGGATTTCTAATGGCGTATTTTTAGTGCCATAAAAAAGCCGATTAATGAAAGATTGAGGGATCTTTTCTTGTGAAGGAATGGTTAAAATATTGACGGAAAACCCTGGGTTTTTAGAATGTATTTCTACATGCATTTGATTAGCATTCTGACTATTATCAGGTGCTAAAGTATATCCAAAAATGGCAATAAAACCGCAAAAAATTACAAACCAAAAACTGAATACCCCAATTTTATGTTGTTTAAATTTTTGGATGGCTAATTGCGTTAGCGATTTTGAATTGTTTGACATCTTTCACAAAAATAGAAAACCTGATTGTCTATACAAGAAAATCAGGTGTTTTTGCTGTAAGAAACTATTCATTTAATTTTTTACAATTTTTTGAAGAGTTTTTAATTTTAATTCACTTAAAACATTCAAAGCTTCAGAAACATACATGTCTTTTGCTAGGTTTTTATGCCATATTTCTCTTTTGTCTTTAAGATCTTCATTTTTTTGAAAAAGAGGAATTTCATATTTTGGAGAATGAAAAGCTAATCCAGATTGGAATTTGAAGACAGTATTGAATTTTTTTGCTAATTTTTCTTTGTCTTTTATTTCTTTACAATATTTTTTATAGTTCAATGAAAATTTTGAATCGTCTTGTTCTTCTTTAAGCCACTTTGCATATTCATCTACTAATTGAAATTTTGGATCGTTGTTTATTCTCTCGATACTGTTATTGATCACTTCAGAGAAATTACTGTAAGAGTTAATTTGACTATAGGTAGCTTGTGGAACTTTATCCCAAGGTAAAGCACCTGCTAGATCACGTTCTCCATATTTCATATAGCTGAATTTTGTAGGCATTGAAATATCAGAGTACACGCCTTCAACTTGAGTAGACCCTCCATTGATACGATAAAATTTTTGAATCGTCATTTTAAGGAATCCTAATTCTTTTTTATAATTGGGGTAAAATTGATTGATAGGTAAAATATTTTGTACTGTTCCTTTTCCATGTGTTTGATTACCTCCAATTATAACAGCTCTATTATAGTCTTGCATGGCAGCAGCAAATATTTCTGATGCTGATGCAGAGAGCTCGTTTACTAAAATAACCAAAGCACCTTTCCATTGAATTTTTGTATCTAAATCATTTTTAATAATTGGTTTTTCTCCTCTGTATTTAATTTGAACGATTGGACCTTCATCTACAAACAAACCTGCTATTTTAATGGCGGTATCTAAAGACCCTCCACCATTATTTCTGAGATCTATAAGCAACCCTTCTACATTTTCTTCTTTGAGACGCTCAATTTCCTTCTCCATATCTTTGGCAGAATCTCGGAAGTTTCGATCATCAAAACTTATATAGAATTTAGGTAAGTCTATGATGCCATATTTTTTTCCATTTTTTTCGACAATGGAAGATTTTACAAAAGTTTCTTCCAATTCAACCAAATCTCTTGTTATGGTAATCACCTGTGTAGAACCTTCTAATTTTTTCTTTACGGTTAACAGCACATTGGTTCCTTTAGGCCCTTTAATAAACTTTATGGCATCGTCTAAACGCATTCCGACAATATCCAGTGGTTCTTCATTTTCTTGGGCAACTTTTAGAATGATATCGCCTTCTTCCAAAGCACCTTGCTTCCATGCAGGTCCTCCAGAGACCAATTCTACTACATGAGTATAGATGCCTTTTTTTTGTAAACGTGCACCAATTCCTTCTAATTTACCAGACATCTGTTGATCAAAATTTTCTTTAATATTAGGGGGCATGTAAGTAGTGTGTGGATCGAAGGCTTCAACAACACTATTTAAAAACGTAGAAAACCAATCTCGGTGTTCTAATTCATCAATTCTAATATACAGATTCTCCATAGATTCCATCACCTCTGCTCTAGACTCTTTCTCTAAAACAGCAAAAGACTTTTTCTTGTAGTTAGGATCTTTTTTCTTTTTTTCTTCTTCAAATTCTTCTTTTTCTTGAATTTTATCAATTGTTTGAAGTTTTAATTGTTTTCTCCAGTATCCCATGAGTTCTTCTTTAGAGCTCGCAAATTCCATTTCGTTATAGTCTAAATCAATTATTTCGTCTTTGTTATAATTAAATGGTTTTTCTAGGATGGCTGTGTAAAAATTTTTAACATTTTCAATTTTTGTTAAAAAACGATTGTATACTAAAGAATAAAAAGTAATATCTGATTCTTTCAGTTGGTTGTCTATTTGGTATTTGTATTTAGAGAATTCTTTAATGTCGTCCTTTGTAAAATACCTTTTGGAAGGGTCTAAGCCATCAATAAAATTTTTAAATACGGTCGAAGAGAAGTCATCATTTAATTCTTTTTGAATGTAGTGACCACGAGTTAACATATAATTCAATACAGAAATAATGACTTTATCTTTTTCTGGATCAGGATCATTTATTTTGTTAGAATTAGCAACACTTACATTGTTAAAAATGAAGAAGAGTAATAAAAAAGGGATGAATAATTTCGTTTTCATAAGTTTTTCAGTCTATGATGTTTATGTAATTAAAAGGTACGGATATATTCTAATTATAAATGATACTTTCATTAAAAATATATAACAATATTACTTAAAATAAGTACTAAAACATCTTTATAAAATGTTAAAATAATATTCATGTAAATTCGCTTACATTTGTAGAAACTCATTTTGAAATGAAATCAGAAAAACCTTTAATCTTAGTAACCAACGATGATGGAATTACCGCGCCAGGGGTAAGAGCATTGATAAAGATTATGAATACCATAGGAGATGTCGTTGTTGTTGCGCCAGATAGACCTCAAAGTGGTATGGGGCATGCTATTACAATAGACAATGTATTGCATTGCAATCCAATTACTATAGATGATGGTCCACAAATAGAATACAGCTGCTCTGGAACCCCGGCAGATTGTGTAAAAATGGCGATTAATGAGATTTTAAATCGCAAACCAGATTTATGTGTCTCGGGGATTAATCACGGGTCGAATTCATCAATTAATGTTATTTATTCAGGAACAATGAGTGCAGCTGTTGAAGCAGGTATTGAAGGGATTCCAGCCATAGGGTTTTCATTACTAGATTTTAATTACCATGCAGATTTTAAACAAGGAAAGGAGTTTGTAAAAAGAATTACAGAAAGTGCATTGAAAAATGGAATTCCAGAGGCAACTGTGCTAAACGTTAATATCCCTAAGCTTAAAAAAGAGGAACTTAAAGGCATTAAAATTTGTAGGCAAGCAAATGGATATTGGCGCGAAGATTTTGATAAACGAAAAAGTCCGTTTGGAAAAGAATATTACTGGTTGTCTGGTGAATTTATAAATAAAGATAAAGGAGAAGATACCGATATATGGGCTTTAGAGAATGGCTATATTTCTGTTGTTCCTGTCCAATTTGATTTAACAGCTCATCATATGATTCAAAAATTAAATTCATGGGTTATATAAGAAAAGAGATTTTTATTGGTTTTCTTATTTCGGTGTTTGCCACCATTTCAGGTGTTTTTTTGTATCTACAATATTTTTCTAAGTATGGATTTAAAGAAACAATCGATATGGTTGTAGAAGGTGATTTATATGCTCAAGTGTTATCATTAGCAGCATTACCAAATTTGTTAGTGTTTTTTGTTTTTATAAAAAAAAAGCAAGATTATAGAGCTAGAGGGGTGTTAATGGCCTCTATTCTAATCGCTTTAGTTACCTTTGTATTGAAATTTTTTTAATGACTGATCATACTGCTCGATAACCTAATTTTAACGATATGAAATATTACATCATAGCGGGAGAAGCCTCTGGAGATCTTCATGGGTCAAATCTTATGAAAGCTTTGTTCAAAGAAGACAATCAGGCTGATATAAGATTTTGGGGTGGCGATTTAATGAGTCAAGTTGGTGGGACATTAGTAAAACACTACAAAGAAAGGGCTTTTATGGGGTTTATTGAAGTCTTGATGAATCTAAGAAAGATACTAGGTCTTATCCGTTTTTGTAAAAAAGATATCTCAAAATTTCAGCCAGATACTCTTATTTTTATTGATAATTCTGGGTTTAATTTGCGAATTGCAACTTGGGGGAAACAACACGGATACAAAACAAATTATTATATTTCTCCACAAGTGTGGGCGTCTAGATCTGGAAGGGTTGAAAAAATTAAAAAAGTCATTGATCATATGTATGTGATTCTTCCCTTCGAAAAGAAATTTTACAAAAAGTACGATTATGATGTTACCTTTGTAGGTCATCCGCTTATAGATGCTATTTCTAATAGAACTCAAGTTGATGAGGTGATGTTTAGAAAAGAATACAGATTAGGAGATAAACCAATTATTGCATTATTACCCGGAAGCAGAAAACAAGAAATCACAAAAATGTTGTCGGTGATGCTTTCATTAATTGAAGATTATCCCGATTATCAGTTTGTAATTGCAGGTGCGCCAAGTCAAAATAGAGTTTTTTATGAGGCTACTATTGGTTCAAAAGATGTTGCTTTTATAGATAATAGAACATATGATTTATTAAGTATTTCATTTGCTGCAGTTGTTACTTCAGGAACTGCTACGTTAGAAACAGCCCTCTTTAAAGTTCCCCAAGTTGTCTGTTATAAAGGGAGTACGATCTCTTATTTAATAGCGAAAAGCATTATAACACTTCGTTATATTTCATTAGTAAATCTAATTATGGATTCTGAGGTAGTTAAAGAATTGATTCAATACGATGTTACTAAGAAAAACGTATCTAGAGAATTAGATCAGCTTCTTGATAAAAAGTACAGAACCAACCTTTTTGAGAAATATTATCAATTAGAATTAATTTTAGGAGGGAAAGGAGCTTCTGAGAATGCTGCAAAATTGATAGTGGCAAGTCTGTAGATTTTTCTGTTTTTTTAGTATATTTAAATACTATGAAAAAATTACTAGGATATCTTCCCCTGCATTTTTTATTTTTTCTTATTCTAGGGAGTTGCTTTCAGTTTTTTACCAATTTTTGGAACCTTAGTGATTACAATTTTTTCTATCTATTTTCTTCTTTTTGTTTACTTGGTTTTTTTCTGAGAAAGAAAAAGATTTTTATAATTATTACAGCTGCATTTTTTTTCTTTTTAGGAATTAAGAATGTTTATAACGAAGACGCTACTAAAAGAAAGTTTCTGGTAGAAAGAGATCTTACCGACGCTGCTCCAACCATTTTACAGATAAAAAAGGTTCTTAAACCAGGAATTTATCACGATAAATATCTAACCGAAGTTACACAAGTAGCTCAAAAACCTACTTCTGATGCTTTACTATTAAATATTAAAAAAGATAGTATGTCTAAAAAGTATATGATCGGAGATCAAATTCTTATTAAGACTCAATTTCTTCCTATCAGAAGTCCGTTAAATCCACATCAGTTTGATTACAGAGAGTACCTATCAAAGCAAGGTGTTTATTTTCAGGTTTTTGTAACGCAAAAGGAAGTTTATTTTCTAGAAAAGAATGTAGTTACATTTTCTGGCTGGATGCATGCATTTAGAACAAAGCTTCAAAATTCGTTACTCAACTATAATTTTTCCGATGACGAGTTATCTGTGATAAATGCCTTATTATTAGGAAATAGGGTAGAGATTTCAAAAGAATTAACAAACGATTATTCTAAAGCAGGGGTGATTCATATTTTAGCAGTATCGGGGTTACATATAGGGATAATTTTATGGTTTCTTTCTTATTTATTAAAACCTCTAGAAAGGATTCGTAAAGGAGTACTTATCAAATTGATAATAATCATTTTATTTCTTTGGTTTTTTGCACTGTTGGCGGGGATGTCTGCTTCAGTAGTAAGAGCAGTTACCATGTTCTCTGCTGTGGCTGTAGGGCAATTTATTAATAAAAAGAACGCCATAGAACAATCTCTTATTTTGTCGATGTTTATCATACTATTATGCAAACCATTATTTTTATTTGATGTTGGTTTTCAGCTGAGTTATTTGGCAGTATTTGGAATTATTTGGATTCAACCTATATTTTATAATTTATGGAATCCACGATATTATTTAATTAAAAAAGCTTGGCAAATAATAACGGTTTCTATCGCTGCACAGATTGGAGTGTTACCCATTAGTTTATTTTATTTCCATCAATTCCCTGGGTTATTTTTAATTTCTAACTTGATAATTATTCCTTTTTTAGGGACTATTATAGGTCTTGGAATTATCGTTTTGATATTATCTTATGAGGCATTATTGCCAAATTTTTTAGCTGATTTCTATGGTGCTATTATTTCATTTCTTAATGATATTGTTAAATATATGGCTAACAAAGAAGCGTTTTTATTGTCAGAGATTTCTTTTTTTGGAATTAAAATGCTTGCTACTTATATAGTTATTATTGCTGTTTTTCAATTTATTTTAAAAAGGAATGCAGGGAGATTATTTATTTTTTTGAGTTCAATTTTAATTTTTCAAGCGGTTGTTTTGTATGAGAAGTATAAGATTCAAACAACACAAGAATTTATTGTCTTCCATAAAAATAGGTACTCGATATTTGGGCAGCGAGAAGGAGTGTTTTGTGAGATATATCACACGATGGATTCTGAAGCTATCAAAAATGTTAGCCTCCTAAGGGATTATAAAATTGGAGAAAACATTTCCTATAAAATTCATCAAAAGACTTCTAATTTATTTTATGTTGACGATCAGCCAATTCTTATTGTTGATAAAGAGGCAGTTTATATGCTAACTAAGTTATTAAATCCAATAGTTGTTTTACAACAATCTCCGAAGTTAAATTTAGATCGTTTAATTTTCACCCTACAACCAACACTTATTATTGCTGATGGATCTAATTATAAAAGTGACATAAATCGTTGGGAAAAATCTTGTAAGGCTTTAAAAATACCATTTTGGTCTACGTATAAAAAAGGAGCTTTTGTACTAAAATAAATAGAATTCAGAAAACTTAGTATTATAATAAAGGAAGTGTTTTAAAGATTACTTTTAAACCCTTTCACAAACTGTCTCCATGAAGCTGTTTTGTATTTTTCAGAAGCAAAATAGGTAACAATTTGTTCCATTATTTTTGCATTTAAATATCCAGGTATTCGATCTAGTAATTCCACGTTTCCGTTCATGATAACCGTTGTTGGGTAGCTTAATTTGCCATCAAGGAGTGTTGCAGCAAATTCATTGTATCCAGTTCTTCCAGAAGCTTTGTACTTAAAAGTATAGTCATTAAAAATAATATCTTCTTTTTGTTCTCCATCAAGTTTTACTGCATAAAAATGAGTGTTAATATAGGTAGTTATTACCTTATTGCTGTAGGTAGTTCGATCCATTTTTTTACAATAACCACACCAATCGGTATAGACATCTATTAGAATTGGTTTTGGTTTTTTTTTAGTAAGCTCTACAGCCTCTTCAAAAGTAATCCAGTTTACTTTTTGAGCATACATTTGAAATGTACAAAAGACCAGTGAAATAAGAATAACTTTTTTTTTCATTTTTAGGATACTTATCATTTACAAAGTTACAAAAAAAGAAAAGCATTAATAAATGATGCCTTTGTTTATTCATTACTATTTATCGTATTCCATGCATTAGTTTTTTGAGCAATGGATGCAAAGCAAAAGAGACTAAACCTAAAGCAATGGGAACAATGGTAAAAATTAAGAAGAAATAAGATAAACCGTTTTCTTGAGATATTTTTTCAATATCACCTCCAATGTAATGTGCTAATTTATTTCCTATGGCTATAGCCAGATAATAGACTCCAAACATGAATGCAACCATTCTAGCAGGAACCAATTTACTTAAGTACGATAATCCCATGGGTGACAAGCATAATTCTCCCAATGTATGAAATAAATATGCTAATACTAGCCAGATCATACTTAATTTAGCTGTTTTTGCTCCTAACGGAATGTCTTTTGCTGCAAAGGCTAATAAACCAAAACCAATCGCCATAATAATTAAACCTAAACCATATTTAACTGACGCAGGGGGATTGTATTTACTATCCCACCATTTGGTAAATAATGGAGCAAAGATAATAATGAATAATGAATTTAAAATAGCAAACCATGTGATTGGTACTTCTGTTTCAGTAGCTTGAAATTCAATATATAATTTATAAATGATAATCATCCAAACGATTAAGAAGCTGAACCCCAAAATAATATTTGATAAACTAATTTTATGAAATGTTTTTTTAAATAATTTTATCAAAACAAAGGTGATTACTAACATTGGAACAACAGTTACCAGTAAATCAATTACTTTAAATAGGGTTCCGGCAGTACCTTCTAAAATTCTATCTGTAAAATCTCTTGTATAAATAGGAAGAGAACCCGCAGCTTGTTCAAAAGCAGCCCAAAAGAAGATTGTAAATAAACAAAAAATTGTAAAAGCAATCATTCTATCACGTTCTATTTTTGTGTATCTCGGGATTCTTACGATTAACAAAATGATAAAGGTTATCGCTGCTATGAGTGCAAAAAATAACGAATCTGTCATTCCAGCTACAGAAAAGTTCAAAGCTTGTATATTACCAATTTTACTTAAAGGGTCATTGACAATAAAAATTAAAGCTGAGATTATAAAAATTCCTATTAATGAATAGTCAAGAATTGAAAATTTATTTAACTTTTCAACGTCTGAGTTTTCAGCCAATGAATCAACTTTGTTGGTTGCTTTATTTTTTGGTTTATCACCTAGATTTCCAAAAATCGCTTGAGCGAAATAAAACTGGAGCATTCCTAAAAACATAAAAATTCCAGCTAATCCAAAACCATAACTCCATCCAACTTTTTCTCCTACCCATCCGCAAAGCATAATTCCAATAAAAGCTCCAGCGTTAACACCCATATAAAAAATATTATATGCACCATCTTTTTTATCGTCTTTACCGGCATACATTTTTGAAATAATAGAAGTCATATTTGGCTTAAAAAAACCATTCCCAACAATTAGAAGTGCGATTCCTATGTATAAGAATGTTGGTGTTTCAATAGCCATGGCAGCATGTCCTAATGTCATTAAAAGTGCACCGATTACAACGGCCATTCTGTAGCCTATTTTATTATCTGCAAGCCACCCTCCAACAATAGGGGTCAGGTATACAAATAATGCATAGGTTCCTAATAAAGATAACGCTGCTGATGTATCCCATTCCCAACCCGGATTACTTCCGGTAATTGCTCCTGTTAAGAATATCACCAAGATTGCACGCATTCCATAGTAAGAAAAACGTTCCCACATTTCTGTAAAGAATAACACAAATAATCCGGCTGGATGTCCGAGTACTTTGTCTTTAAATAGGTTTTCAATATCCGTTGTCATAATTTTTTATTTTTATAATTAAAAACTTGATAGCAGGTGCTTTAGTTAATTTCTAAATCTTCAGCTCCATGAGTTAACCTTTTTAGAGGTTTTAAAATCGCAAGAATTAAAAGTCCAAAAATTGTACAAAAAACAGCAATTCCGGTAAATACTTCAAACTCCCCTGCGTCTTTTGAAAGTTCCCCAACTAAACCAGCAACTTTATTTCCTAGGCCTGTGGCTGCAAAGTAGGCACCCATCATAAAAGAAGCATATTTTATAGGAGCTAACTTTGTGATAAATGATAGTGCAACTGGTGATGCACATAATTCACCTATTGTATGAAATAAATAAGCTAAAACTAACCAAATCATTGCTGATTTTTCAACAACGTTATCACCTTCCATTAAAACTTCTGTACTTGCTTTACTCATGAAAAAGAATCCAAAGGCCATAATTATTACTCCTATTGCCATTTTAAATAAGGACGAGGATTCTTTTCCTTTTTTTCCCCATTTGTACCAAAACCCACCAATAGCAGTTCCAAGAACGATAATGAAAAAGGCATTTATGGATTGAAAAACAGCTGCAGGCACTTCGTTTCCAATAAAAGGTAGTGAGAAAGAAAGGAGTCTGTCTGTTTTTTGCTCAGTATATAAACTCATAAGCCCTCCAGCCTGTTCAAAAGCACCCCAAAAAACAATAATTATTAAAAACGACAGGAACATAACAAGCATTCTATCTTTTTCTTTATTATTAAGAGGTGTTTTCATTAACTCTTTATTTACAGAATCTTTTGCGCCAAGAAACTCTCCAACACCGGTTAAATATTTTAAGCCATAAAAATACATAACTTGACCCAATGCCATTCCAATACCAGCCAAACCAAAACCATAATGCCATCCCCATTTAGCAGCGACAATTCCTACAATTAAAGCTCCTAAAAAAGCACCTAGATTTATACCAATGTAGAAAACATAAAACCCACGATCTCTTCTGTCATCTCCTTCTTTGTACAAGCCCCCAACCATGGTAGATATGTTTGGTTTTAACATTCCGACTCCCGCAACAATTAAAACTAAACCACTAAAAAAGGCCCATTGCGCGTCTACTGCTAAGATTCCGTGACCAAGACACAAAAGTAAACCTCCTACCATTACAGCTTTTTTTTGACCAATAAATTTATCTGCAATCCATCCTCCAGGAATAGAAGTTAAATAAACAAACATTGTATACGTTCCGTAAAATGATAGTGTTTCTGCATTTGACCAACCATACCCAGACTGTGGATCACCCATAATAACGGGTGCTGCCAAAAATAAAGTAAGGATTGCTCTCATTCCATAGTAGGAGAAGCGTTCCCACATTTCCACAAAAAATAATACAAATAAACCTACTGGGTGCCCAAAGATTTCTTTTTCATGTGCTTGCTTCACTGTTGTATTCATAAGATAATTGTTTTTAGTATGGTTTCTTAGTTGTTTATCAGATTTTCTTGAATAAACGAAGTCATTTTAGTATATAAATGTTGTTGTGTGTTTTTTCCTTTTCGGATTCCGTGGGCTCTATCTGGATAGATGGCTATCTCAAAAGGTTTATTTTCTTCAACCAGTGCGTTGATCATCCGAGTAGAATTTTGAACATGAACATTATCATCACCAGTCCCGTGAATTAATAAATAATTCCCTTCAAGTTTATTGGCATAATTTATTGGTGAATTATCGTCGTAACCTGAGGCATTTTCTTGAGGTGTTTGCATATAACGTTCTGTATAGATTGTATCATAAAAACGCCATGAGGTAACAGGGGCAACAGCAATTGCTGTAGAGAAAATATCATTTCCTTTAAGGAGGCAGTTGGTACTCATAAAACCACCATAACTCCATCCCCAAATACCAACATTATTAGCGTCTATATAATTGAGTTTTGCTAATTTTTTAGCAGCAGCAATCTGATCTTCAACTTCAAATTTTCCTAGTTCTTTTTGTGTCATTTTCTTAAAATCCCTGCCTTTATAACCTGTTCCTCGTCCATCTACACAAACAATAATCATTCCTTGTTGTGCTAACATTTGATGCCAGTAATCTTTGGATGTATTCCATCGATTGCTTACTTGTTGAGAACCTGGACCTGAATATTGAAACATCAATAAAGGGTATTGTTTATTTGGATCAAAATTAACAGGTTTAATCATCCACATATTCAACTCATTCCCATTGATATTTATCGTTGAAAATTCTTTTGGACTTAATTTATAATCTGCTAACTTTTCTTTTAAATCATTATTATCCTTAATAATTTTAAGCATTTCCCCCTCTGAAGAGTAAAGTGAATAAATTGGAGGTGTTTCCGTGGTAGAATGAGTATTGATGAAATAATTAAAATTTTTGCTAAAAGAAGCAGTATTATTTCCTGATTTAGGACTCAGTATTTTTTTATTACTCCCGTCAAGTTCAATACTGTATATACTTCTGTTAATACTGCCATTTTCTACTGATTGGTAATAAATTTGTTTCTTTTTTTTATCAAACCCATAAAACTTCGTTACTTCCCAATTACCTTGGGTGATTTGATTGATTTTTTTTCCGTTAAAATCATAAAGATAGAGGTGGTTATACCCATCTTTTTCACTGGTCCAGATAAAACTATTGTTCCCTAGAAATGTTAGGTCATCTTTGATATCAACATAAGCATCATCTTTTTCATTAAGCAAAACAGTAGACTTGTTTTTTATAACATCTACCTTGTGAAGTTTTAAATTATTCTGTTTGCGGTTTAAGGTGGTAGCAATTGCTATATAATTGTTATTAGACCATTGAATTCTTGGAATGTATTCATAATCTCCCAAACCTATCTTTTGTGTTTTTTTACTTTTTAATCCATAAATATGTAAAGAAACTTTTGCATTCTCTTCTCCAGCTTTTGGATATTTAAAAACATGCTGACTAGGATATAAACCCTGTCCTGTAACACTCATAGAGAATTCTTTAACATTAGATTCGTCAAAACGTAAAAAGGCAATATAAGTGCTGTTTTTATTCCATTCAAAAGCCTTAACAAAGGCAAATTCTTCTTCATAAACCCAGTCTGTTGTTCCATTAATGATATGATTATATTTTCCATCATTGGTAACCTGAGTAGTTTTATGAGAGATTAGATCTAGAATAAAAAGATTATTGTTTTTAGCATAGGCTACTTTTTTTCCATCTGGTGAAAATGTTGGTTCTTGGATATTTTTCCCAATTTTCAGAATATTAGATGATTTAAGAGAAACCACATAGTAAGTTCCACTCTTAGAGCGTCTGTATATTTTTTGAATGTCCGTTCCTAAAAGAACTTTTGTTTCGTCACTGTTAAAACGGTATGTTTGAAATTGACTGAGATTCTCTAGTTTTGTCCCATCAATGATAGTCCTTACTTTTTCTTGGTTTAGATAACTATATAAATCTACCGTAGCGTTCCCTTTTTTATCACGATTAAGAAGCGAATAGTAATCTCCATTCATAGAATTTAATGCATTCATCCTATTCGTAGAAAAGGTAGTTCCTAAAAAATCCTCTAGAAGTATTTCTTTTGAACCCGAAGTTTGATAAGAATTTTCATTAGTTTTATTATGATGACAACTGACTAGGAGTATGATGACTGCAAAAATGAATGATTTCTTCATTCTATAATTTCATAAATTAGGAATAGAATGTCAAGTTTACGGAAAAATCAGCAAAAAACACCTTAAAAATAGGATAAATATTGAATTCATTCTACAGTTTTCATTGATTCATTTATCTTTGCTTTATATATAAAATGACATCTATGTCTAAAATTATTTCTGGATTTTCAAAACTGACTAAAGAAGAAAAAATTAATTGGTTGGCAACCCATTATTTTAGCAATCAGTCTCAAATCATAAAAACGATTAAGCAATATTGGAATTCAGATAAAAAATTGCAACAGCTACATGATGATTTTACAGAAAATACGATCTCTAATTTTTATATGCCTTATGGTGTAGCTCCTAATTTTTTAATAAATGATAAAGAATATGTGCTACCAATGGTAATAGAAGAAAGTTCTGTAGTAGCAGCAGCTTCATTGGTCGCTAAATTTTGGAGTACCCGAGGTGGATTTAAAGCATCGGTTCTTTCAACAACCAAAATTGGTCAAGTTCATTTTATGTATAAAGGTGATAAACATAAATTGATTGATTATTTTACCTTAAAAAAAGAAGCACTGCTATTAGCAACATCATCGATCACCCAAAATATGGAAAAACGTGGTGGAGGTATTTTAGATATTCAACTTATTGATAAAACAGATAAACTAAAACATTATTACCAACTCCATGTTAGGTTTGAGACTGTAGATTCTATGGGGGCAAATTTCATTAATTCTTGTTTAGAAGCAATTGCTAAAGAATTTAACAACGAAACACTAGATATTGTAATGAGTATTCTTTCTAACTATGTGCCAGAATGTATAGTGAGAGCTGAAGTTAGCTGTAAGATTGAAGATTTGGGAGGTGATAACCCGAAGGAATTTGCAAAAAAATTTTATCAAGCTATACAAATTGCAGAAATAGAGCCCTATAGAGCTGTAACCCATAATAAAGGGATTATGAACGGAATCGATGCCGTAGTAATGGCAACAGGAAATGACTATAGAGCAATTGAAGCTGGCATTCATGCTTATGCATCTCAATCTGGACATTACAAAAGTATTACTCATTGTACTATTGAAAATGATTTTTTTCGTTTTTGGATTGAAATTCCATTGGCCCTAGGCACAGTTGGTGGGTTGACTTCATTACACCCAATGGCAAAATTATCATTACAGATGCTACAAAACCCTTCGGCAAGAGAATTAATGATGATCACCGCCACTGCTGGATTAGCACAGAATTTTGCAGCATTACGAGCACTTACAACCAAAGGGATACAACATGGTCATATGAAAATGCATCTGATGAATATTTTACACCAATTAGAAGCGACGGATACCGACAAGAAAAAAATTTCAGCTTATTTTGATGGAAAGACAGTCACTCATAGTGCTGTAGTAGAAAAATTTAATGAACTAAGGAATAGCCACTAATTTTGAGCCATTATTACTCTAACGGAAAATTATTACTCACAGGAGAATATCTTGTATTAGATCGTGCAACTGCTTTGGCGGTTCCAACTAAATTTGGTCAAGGCTTATGGGTAGAGAAAATTCAAGATCCACAGCTTGTTTGGGAAAGCTATGCACACGATGGAGAATGTTGGTTTAAAGCTGTTTTTGAGTTGCCTACATTTCGCCTTGTTAAAGCAACTTTTAATTCAAGTACCCAGGGCAATTCAGAGGTGATTGCAGAAACCTTGCAACATATTTTACAAGAGGCCAAAAAGCTAAATGTTCATTTTTTAAAGTCAAAAACAGGGTATAAGGTGAAAACTACACTAACATTCCCTAGAAATTGGGGCTTAGGAACCTCTTCTACCTTAGTTAATAATATTGCTCAGTGGGCAGCAATTGATGCATATAAGTTGTTGTGGAATTCTTTTTCAGGAAGTGGCTATGATATTGCTAATGCCCAAAACAATTCATCAATTTTATATCAGTTAAAGGATAGTGAACCAATCGTGACACCCATAAACTTCTCACCAAAATTTTCTGATCAACTCTTTTTTGTTTATTTAAACAAAAAACAAAATAGTAGAGAAGGAATTGCCAAATACAGAGAAAATACAAAAAACTTACAAAAAGAAATATATCGTATTTCTGAGATTTCTCTGGAAATGATCTCAGTAACTTCATTGACAGAATTTGAAAAATTACTAGAGGAACATGAACAAATTATATCCTCAATTATAAAGTTAAAACCAGTAAAAGAGGCCTTATTCCCAACTTATAATGGTGCGATTAAAAGTTTAGGGGCTTGGGGAGGTGATTTTATTTTGGTGACTGGAAATCAAGACTCTATTGGTTATTTTAAAGAAAAAGGATATGCTACAGTTCTCTCCTACTCAGACATGGTATTATGAAAAAAGTAATTATTATTGGAGGAGGGGCGGCAGGTTTTTTTACAGCGATCAATGCCAAAGAAATGAACCCTAGTCTTGAGCTTATCCTCTTAGAAAAAGGAAAAGAGGTGTTACAGAAAGTGAAAATTTCTGGGGGTGGACGTTGTAATGTAACTCATGCTTGTTTCGAACCTAGAGAATTGGTACAATTTTATCCACGTGGTGAAAAGGAACTCTTGGGCCCTTTTCATCAATTTATGACAGGAGATACTTTTGACTGGTTTGAAAAAAATGGAATTTCTTTAAAAGTAGAAAAAGACAATCGTGTATTTCCTGAATCTAACTCTTCACAAACTATTATAGATTGCTTTCTAGGCAAAGTAAAACAATTAGGAATATCTGTATTAAAAAACCATGGTGTAACCTCTATTAAAAAACAAGAACATTCTTGGTTGGTTATTACTAAAGAAAAACAATTTGTTTGTGATGCCGTTGTTATGGCTGCGGGAAGTAGTAAAAAAGCATGGGAGTTATCAACCTCTTTGAGTCATCAAATTGTCACTCCTGTACCATCTTTGTTTACCTTTAATATAAAAGATACTCGAATTAAAGACTTGTTGGGAATAGCTGTTCCTAATGCCACGGTTAAATTAATCGATACAAATTTAGAAGCTTCGGGACCAGTTCTTATTACCCATTGGGGAATGAGTGGACCCGCAATTTTAAAACTATCAGCATTTGGAGCCAGAATCTTAGCAGCTAAAAATTATGAATACAGGGTTCTTGTAGATTGGTTGTCTAGACCCACTCACAAAATTGTTAATGTATTACTAACTCTTAAAAAGAAACAATCTAAAAAACAAGTGATTCTTAGATCTCCTTTTGATGAGATTCCAAAACGATTATGGGAACGTTTTGTTCTAGCATCTCAAATACCAGCAACTTCAAATTGGGCAGATTTAAGTCATCTGCAGATTAATACTTTAGCCAATCAACTTACTAAAAGTGTTTTTACAGCCAAAGGAAAAAGTACGTTTAAAGAAGAATTTGTGACAGCAGGAGGGGTTGATCTAAAAGAAATTAATTTTAAACGTTTTGAAAGTAAAAAGCACAAAAATCTTTTTTTTGTGGGTGAGGTTTTAAATATAGACGCAGTGACAGGTGGATTTAATTTCCAAAATGCATGGACTGGAGGTTGGTTGTGTGCGAAAGCTCTTTCAGAAACCAATAGATTATTTTAAGATGGAAGCAGATTTAGTGCTACCAAGTCTATGCGAATTTCGGTTATGTAGTAACAGCGTATTTTATTTTCTATAATCATCACAGTGTTTCTTTTTTTTATAAATCTTTCTTCAGGATTGTTTTTAACATTATAAAAATATTTTTATTTAGGCTAATTCACCTCGATGAGGTTTTAAGGCATCTCTAAAAATCTTCAAATTTGATTTATCAACTGTAATAAACGCAGCACATAGCATAGGGTTAAGTTGGTAAATGTCTATTTCATGAAATCCTAGTTTTTTGATACTAGCAAATTCATGTAGGTGAATAGTATGGTGTTTTGCAGTTTCTAGGGAATCGGGGCCTCTAAAATCCCATAATAATTTTATTTTTTGTTCCAAGCTGGTGAAAATTTCCTACAAAAATACCTAATTCAATTTAGAATTTGGGACTCAATAAGAGAAAGAAAAAATTAGTTCTTTTTCAAGATTAATGCAATAATTCCTAATCTTGCAATTAAGAAAACTACAACACCAAATGTGGGGCTTAACAAACTAATTTTAAAACCAGATGCTAAGACTCCTGAAGAAACATCATTGGCAGAAGCAATGACATCCATTCCACCTATGATTCCTATTAAATGACCCAAAACCCCCCAAAATAAGACAAATATACTAATAGAGTTTACTAGTTTTTGAAGTCTATTGTTAGGGTCTCCTTTTATCAATCCTTTGATAATTAATGCCATACATACAAGCAGTATCATTAATGTGGGATACATAAATAAAGGACCTCCATCGTGTAATAAATTTGTAAATAATGGTTTGATTAGTTGAGTAGTAATTAAAAAATTCATGTGGTATTTTTAAAAAATTAATACAATTTAAATATATAGAAAGTTTACTTAAAATGGGGTAAATATTTTTAATAAAATTAAATATATGCAATTGCAGTAGTAAGGGGTCATTTCAAATATAAAAATTTTGATTTGAAAATGTCTTAAAAAAATTGACAGGTAGATACCTCAAAAACTGCTATATTTGTCGCAAATTAAAAGGCTTGAATACACAGCAATTTATTCCGAAATCTCTTCAAAAAAAATTTGATAAGATCTCATGTACGTGGAAATCGCCCAGTAATATTGCCTTGGTTAAATATTGGGGAAAAACCGATCCTCAAATTCCAAAAAATGCATCCATAAGTTTTACTCTTAATAAGAGTCATACCATAACAACAATTGATTTTATTCCTAAAAATTATCCTGAATCTAGTGATGTATTAAATACAAATCAAATAGATTTTGAATTGTTTTTTGAGCAACAAAAAAAAGAAGAATTTAAGCCTAAGATCAAGCAATTCTTTGAAAGAATTCGAGATTATTGCCCTTATCTTACGGAGTATATGATGATCATTCATACAGAGAACTCCTTTCCGCATAGTAGCGGTATTGCCTCTTCGGCCAGTGGAATGAGTGCGATTGCAATGTGTTTAATGAGTTTAGAACAAACATTAAGCACACCTAAAATATCAAATGATTTTTTTAATAAAAAAGCATCTTTCTTAGCCCGTTTAGGATCTGGAAGTGCGAGTAGAAGTATCGAAGGCCCCATTGTTGTATGGGGAGAACATCCTAACATCGAGAATAGCTCAGATTTATTTGGAGTTCCATTTCCTTTCAAAGTACACCAAGCTTTTAAGAACTATCAAGATGCTATTTTATTAGTTGATAAAGGTGAGAAACAAGTAAGTAGCACCGTTGGTCATGATTTAATGTACAATCATCCATTTGCTATCCAAAGATTTCATCAAGCAAATGAAAATTTAACGAAGATTTCTGGGATTTTACAAAATGGTGACATAGATTCATTTATTAATGTAGTAGAAAGTGAAGCGTTGAGTTTACATGCGATGATGCTAACGAGCAATCCATATTTTATTTTAATGAAACCAAATACCTTAGAAATCATTAATCGAATTTGGTCCTACAGAAAAGAAACGGGAAGTAAGATTTGTTTTACTCTAGATGCAGGAGCTAATGTTCATCTATTATATCCAGAAAATGAATCTTCAAAAGTGTTAGAATTTATAGAGAATAAGCTTTCAAAGTTCTGTCAAAAAAATCACTATATTTGTGATATTGTGGGTTTAGGCTCCGTTAAATTATAATTTGTTAATGAAAACATTACGTGCTAAAATTTCACTGTTCAGTACTCTTTTCTTGCTGATGTTTTTTGGAAATTCATTAGCTCAAAATGTTGTTTGGTTAGACGACAACCATCAACAAACAACAGAGGAGAATGGCATTTTTTATAGGCCACTTCCAGAAAAGAAAAGAAGTGGATATTTTATTATTGACTACTACAAAAATGGAAGTAAATATAGAGAAGGTAAAGCGCTTTCTCTAACCGTTCAAAATGAGGTTTTTAAAGGCTTTGTTACGTATTTTTATAACGATGGATCTGTTTCTAAAAAAGAAAAATACAAAGATGGTTTTTTAGATGGTCCTTACAAGGAATACTATCCTACAGGCGAATTGAAAGTTGATGGAGTTTTCGATAAAGGAGTAAGAGAGAGAGCTTGGAAAATATATTATAAAACTGGAAAAATTAAAACAAAAGGAAAGTATAGGAATGGTAAAAAGGTAGGAGAATGGACCACTTTTTACAGAGATGTATACTATCCAGAAGACAAATAAAATTTCGTTACATTTAAAATTATCTAATGCACTCCATGAAAGGACCTTTATTTTACGCTAAAATTTTGCTTTTTGGAGAATACGGAATTATAAAAAATTCCAAAGGGTTAGCCATTCCATATAATTCATACAAAGGAGCTCTAAAATCCTCAGAAAACCTTACTGGAGATTCAAAAAAATCGAACGATAATTTAAGGAAACTTTACTTGTATTTAAAAAATCTACAAACAGAATTAGTAGTATTTGATTTACATTCGTTTAAGCAAGATATTGACGCTGGGATGTACTTTGATTCTTCCATACCACAAGGGTATGGAGTTGGTAGTTCTGGAGCATTGATTGCCTCAATTTATGATCAATATGCTGCAAATAAAATTACCGTTTTAGAAAACTTAACTAGAGATAAGTTGCTTAAATTAAAAGATATATTTTCTCTAATGGAATCCTTCTTTCATGGAGAAAGTTCTGGCTTAGATCCCTTAAATAGTTATTTAAGTCTCCCAATTCTTATCAACTCCAAAACCAATATAGAACCTGCTGGTATTCCATCTCAAAAAGAAGGAAAGGGAGCTGTTTTTTTATTAGACTCAGAACAGGTAGGAGAAACAGAACCAATGGTGAATATTTTTATGAATAAAATGAAAAATGAAGGTTTTAGGAAAATGTTGAATGAAGAGTTTGTGAGGGATACAGATGCTTGTATTGATGACTTCCTTCATGGAAATATTACCTCATTATTTCGGAATGTTAAAAGTTTATCAAAAATTGTTTTGAATAATTTTAAGCCAATGATTCCTGCTGCATTTCATAATATATGGGCGCAAGGAATAAAGACTAATGATTATTATCTAAAATTATGTGGTTCTGGTGGAGGTGGTTATATTTTAGGTTTTACAGAAGATTATGAGAAAGCAAAAATTTCTTTAAAAGATTACAGATTAGAGCTTGTGTATAGGTTTTAATTTTTTCACCCTTGATAAGTGTAAAAAAAAAATCGGTGGTCTATAAATTATTCAGCTTATTATCTGTTGTTAGAGGGTATAATATACTGGTCTTAATTCTTGCTCAATACCTTGCCTCAATTTTTATTTTTTCGCCCAATAAATCATTAAAAAATGTTTTGTTTGATCCCCATTTATTTTTTTTAGTTTTTGCAACTGCTTGTTCCGTTGCCGGTGGGTATATCATCAATAATTTTTATGATGATAGGGCTGATAAAATTAATAGACCACACAAAGCAGGTTTAGACAGTTTTGTGAAGCAAGAGACATCTCTTCGAATTTATTTTTTTTTAAATATTATTGGGGTTCTGGGGGCCTTAGTTGTTTCCTTTAAAGCAGCACTGTTTTTTTCGGTTTATATCTTTGGAATTTGGTTTTATTCTCATAAATTAAAACGCTTCCCATTAACTGGGTTAATCTCAGCAACGTTATTAACAATTTTACCTTTCTTTGTTACGTTTATCTATTTTAAAAATTTCTCTAACATTATTTTTGTTCATGCTGTATTTTTATTTCTGGTTATTATGGTTCGAGAACTCATAAAAGATTTAGAAAATATGAGAGGAGCTGTTGCTAGTAATTATAAAACGTTTCCATTAGCCTATGGTGAAAAAAAGACAAAATTAACATCTGTTGTACTCCTATTATTATCGTTATTTCCAGCAGTTATTTTATTAAACTATCCAGCTATTACATACATGAAATATTATTTTTATATTATGTTTGTTTCTTTAATAATCATTGGTGCTATACTAATTAAATCTTCCAAAAAGGAGCACTATACAATTCTTCATACATCATTAAAAATATTGCTAGTTATCGGTGTTATTAGTTTAATTTTTATTGATACAAGCCTTCTGGTAGACAAAGTCATTAATCAATTGAATTAATTTACACACGTCTTTTATTGTTTGAATGTTTTAATACGTAATACTCATTTTAAGATGAGGAATTAATGATTACATTTGTCGAAATTTTTAATGATGAATTCAAATAAAAAATCGTCGGGAGGACGACACGCAAGAAAAGGCAATACTCCCCAAAGAAAAAGAAGTTTTAAAAAAGAGCCAACAACTCCTAAAAAAGTTGACGTAGGCGGCATCAGATTAAACAAATTTATTTCTAATTCTGGCATTTGTTCTAGAAGAGAAGCTGATACCTACATAGAACACGGTAGTGTGACAGTAAATGGGAAGTTAGTGACTGAGATGGGGTATAAAGTTCAAGCGAACGATAATGTTCGTTTTGAAGGAACATCTATCACACCAGAAAAGAAGAAGTATGTACTACTAAATAAACCAAAGAATTATATCACAACCATGGATGATGATCGTGGAAGAAAAACAGTCATGGAATTAGTCTCAAATGCAGCAAATGAGCGTATTTATCCCGTAGGAAGGCTCGACAGAATGACAACGGGGTTGTTATTATTTACAAATGATGGTGAATTGGCAAAGAAATTAACCCATCCAAAGCATGATGTTAAAAAATTATACCATGCTACATTAGACAAGAAACTCAGCTTAAAAGATTTAGAAAAATTAAGAGGAGATGTAGTTATTGAAGGGAGAAAAGTATTTATAGATGCAGTTTCTTATGTAGAAGGACAATCCAAAACAGAAATTGGTATAGAAATTCATTCGGGTAGAAATAGAATTGTTCGTAAGATTTTTGAACATGTAGGGTATAAAGTTATAAAATTAGACAGAGTTCTTTTTGCGGGGTTAACAAAAAAGAATTTGCCCCGTGGTCGATGGAGAGAATTAACAAACCAAGAACTAGCAAATCTTCAAATGATCTAGAATTGAAAACGACTCGTTTTAATCCATCACTAATGATACTAAATAGGGAGCGCTAACGATTAAAAGAATAAAAAACTAATGTAAAAAATTACAGTAATGAAACAATTTTTCACATTTTTAGCAGTAGTATTACTAACTGCAACAACCTATGCTCAAGTGGGTATAAACACAGAGACTCCAGATGCTTCAGCAGCTTTAGATATTACTTCTACTACGGGGGGGTTACTTGTGCCAAGAATGACAGAGACCCAGCGTGATGCGATTAGCTCTCCAGCAACTGGATTAATGATATACCAAACAGATGGTACAGTAGGTTTTTACTATTACAATGGCAGTAGTTGGGCTGAAGTAGCTGCTACTTCTGCCACCTATAGTATTGGTGATGTTGTTAATGGTGGTGTTGTTTTTTGGTTAGATAGCACGGGTCATCACGGTTTGGTTGCGGCATTTTCAGATGTAGCAACTTCTGTAGAATGGGGTTGTTTTAATACAGATTTACCAAACGTGTCAAATGTACCTTATAATGGAGGTAATCCTTCGGGTTTAGGTGCTGAAATAGGAGATGGTTTTAATAACACCAACAATATTCTTAAAGATTGCCCTACTGCTCCCGCTGCTTTAGCGGCAAGGTCTTTAGGTCCAGATTGGTTTTTACCAAGTGCAAAAGAGTTAAACCAAATGTATATTAATAAAACAACTTTAGAGGCTGTGTCTGGGTTTACTGCATTTAGTAGTTACTACTGGAGTTCTTCGGAGGGCGGTATCGTTAGCGCGTGGGGTCAGTATTTCTTCAATGGTGGTCAGAACCAACCCACTAAGGACTACACAATCTATGTGCGTGCTGTTCGGGCTTTTTAGAACTTTAATTATTTATCAATTTAGCGAAGTGTTCTCACGATCACCTAATTAATAAAATAAGAATGGGTGAGTAATTTAATTAGTGCCGCGTAAGCGGACGATTTTTATTTTTTAAAAATGGCATTACACACAGAGCTTCCTGTATATAGGGATACGTATAAATTGGTATTAGAAATTTTTGTAAGTACCAAAAATTTCCCTAAAGAATACAAGTATAGTTTGGGTAGAGAT
>JBELHH010000031.1:0-24062 GCA_042091515.1 Flavobacterium sp.
AAAATAAAAAAGGACAAATCTTAAAAAATTTGAGTTTGTCCCCTTTAGTGGAGCCCATAGGAGTTAAGTCACAATATTTTTGAGAATATTTATTACTGTTTTTTGTACCTTTCTTAATAATATATCTTGTAGCAAAAAACAAAACATAAAACGTGCAGTGAAATAACGCAAAGCTTATGGTGATTTTATAATCATATGAAGAGCTCATATGATACACCATGATTGGCATCATTACAAATAGAGGTGTTATAAGGCGTTTGTCAGCTTTTCTCTTAACTAATTTATATACTATACAGAATAGAAAATAAATAATGCTCAAGGAGATACTTAGTGTTAGTTGCCATATACTTAGTTTAAAATTTAGTACATGTTCTCCCCAATAATATTTACAGGAGATAGTTATTGCTACTTCTGCTAACACCACCACAATTATTGGGATTATTATTCCGTAAATACATAGGTCTTTTAAGGTTCTCATTTATTAATTTTTTTATACTCCCCATCAAAGTACACTCCATACCCGGCATAGATCATGCTGCAATCTTTTGTTATTACCCTTATGGTTTTGTTGTCAAACTCAAAAAACACCTTACAGCGCTCTTCTCCTTCGTTATACAAAGGCAACTCATCAACTTCAACTAATATATCATCTGTGTAATATCCATAGTTGTCTATTATTTGAACTACAAACCTATCTCCAGACATATCACCAGGAAATTTTATTATTTGCTTTGTAAATGTATCGTAAGATTTCCGCCAACCATTAAATGAAAATTGATAAATATCTTCTTTCTCATTTATTTTCTCGAGTATAAGATTGTTCTCAAACGCTTCACCAGAGGCGCTCCATTGGCCTTGGTAATTTTCATTTTGCCCAAAGACCAGTAGGGGAGACATTATCAGTAAAAAAATAATATTTATAATTATCCCCTTATGTTTATTCCATTTCTTCATTACCGTGTCTTGTTTTAATAATTTCATATCTATTCTGTACCTCTTTTTAGTTTTCCAAAGTTGTCTTTGGGGTTAAGCCACTTGTTTTTAGTGAGTTTTTTATCTGAGCCAAATTGGATAGCATCTTCATTTTTTAACGGTTCTTTTTTTACCTGTTTTTTTGAAACCGTTTTAAAACCAAATAATTTTTTGAGCCACATATTTATTGTTGTTTTGCTAACTATCCTAAATGTAATAGTTTTTATTGCTTTGTTCTAACTTTTCTCAATTTAAATAACTCGCTATTACACTTACTTTTATTAAAGATTTATGTGCCAAATTTGTACCAAATTGTGTAAGTTTATTATTTATTATTAAAAATAATAATAACATCATTATGAAAAACTACTGTTTTAATTTAAGTAAAATATATTCACGTTTATTTTTTATACTTTTTTCTCTATTTATTCTTGTCTCATGTGAGCCAAATACTATTGAGAAACAAGTTGAAGAACTAATTTCTGAAACTGAAAAAAAAGATATTACACAAATTGCGTATTCCTTGGCAGACTCAATAGATACTAAAGCTTCAAAGTTATTGATAGCTAAATACCCTATGCAGAGTACTGTAAAAGAAAAAATCAGGTGGGGTCTCCAAGGGATGATATCTAGATATGCTAATATTAATGATTCGAGAATTGAAAAGTGTCTATCCTACATAACCGACCCGAATCCCATTCATATGCTCAGCAATGATAATAAGTTAGATTTAATCATTTATGGACTTGAATTATTTGGAACAAATGATAATTTTAAAAGTATACTTTCTAATTCTGCCCTAAAACATAATGAAACAGGAATGTTGAGATTAATTGAAAAATGGAAAGAGGATAGAAATTCTAGGGCACTGCTTAATGCAATAAGAATTTTTGATCAAGAAGTTTTAGCGTATTTAAGTGATTTAATAACAGAAGATGAATTTGCCATAGATTTACTTGCAAGAATTGGAGAGCCAGCAATACCCATAATGAAACGTAAAACGAGAAGTAATTCACAATCTATTAGATTTGCTGCTGGTGATGTATTGGTTAAAATGATTGAATACCATCCAGATGCATTGAGTAGTCTAACTTCCGCTATTGACAAACAAGGAATAAAAACAATTGCTGACAATTACATTTTTTACATTAGACTTGGCCAACCTGGTACCGAAAATATTATTTTAAAAGCATTGCGCTACAATTTTTCTTTGACAATGGGCTTAGATTTACTTAATTGTGGTAGTAGCATTATCGAGGAAGGAGCTGCAAAAATTGGTCGCGAAAAAGGCTATACTGTTACCTCCAGTATTGGGTCTCATCCAGGACCAAGATGGGGGAGTAGCAACTAGTTCTATTACTCCAAGTATTTATTGACAGCCATTCAACCAATTAACAAATATTGAAATGTTTATTATGAAAAAGATAATTTTAAAACAGAATATCACTTTTTTACTATTGATACTTTCTTTGGGTTTTAACCTCTACACATACCAAAAGGTGAAAGAAGACAATGTAAGCGCTACAAAAGCCAAGGAGTATATGAACAAGGCGAAGTTGTATAAGGATCAAGCTAATAATGCGCGTTCAGACGCGGAGGATTATAGTAACCAGGCAAATGGTGCTAGGTCAAGTGCAGAGGAATATATGTATGAGACTGAGAATTATATGATACAAGCCTCTAATTATTCGAGTTATGCTGAAGATTATATGTATCAATCAGAAAATTATATGAATAGGGCTGCAAATTACTCTAATTACTAATCATGAAAAAACTGATTTGTATATTTTCTATATTAGTACTCGTGAGTTGTTCTAGTGATAAAATTAAAATAACAGAGATCAATTCAAATATTGGTATCAAATATTCAATAAAGATTTATTATTTAGCGATATATGAAGCTGGGGAAATTGTTAAAAAAGAAATATTAATGAGTGAACATACTAGATTCAACAGGGCGGGTTATGATATAGATTCATACACTAATAAAGCTGATGGTAGTTTAGATTATAAAGCCATTTACAAATATGATGATAATGATAATAGAATTGAATTAGGTTATTACAGGTCTGATGGCACTTTACGTTGGAAAAATAGATATGTGTATGATAAGAGAGGTAATCAAATTAAACATTATGCTTACAAGTCTGATGCTAGTTTAGATTGGCAATACACCTATATATATGATGATAATGACAATAAAATCGAAAGGAATAAGTATAATGGTGATTTTGGTTTAGAAATGAAATCTTTATATAAATATGATGACCAAAACAATGAAATTGAAGCAAGCTTTTTTTTGCCTAATGGTAGTTTAGATTGGAAAAACATCTATAAGTATGATGATAAGGGAAATAAAATTGAGTTTAAATCATACAATCCAGATGGTAGTATAGATTATAACAGAACCTCTATGTTTGACGATAATGGAAATGAAATTGAAACTAATTACTATAATTCTGATGGTAGCTTAGAGAAGAAAACAATTAACAAATATGATGATAATGGCAATACTGTTGAATCTAGTTATTACAAAACTGATGGCAGTTTACCCGTCACAAATTCAACCATTTATGAGTATGACAAGAAAAAAAACTGGGTTAGCAAAACTATTTTAGCTGATGACCGAATTATAATAATAGAAAAGCAAATAGAATACTACTAAAATGCAATTTTATTAAATTGATTAACAAGAATGTTGATTTATTTTAAGATATTACAATATAAATTTTGAACAAACATTTTATAACAATGTTTTACTACTAATTACACATATATGAACCTAATAGCTAATTCAGGTATTCAATATTTTACATTTCCTATTGAAATTAACAAAGAGGATAATTTCAGGATGTATTTCCATGAGTGGTTTGATGATACATCACAGCAAATAAAATTAGAAATTGCACACTACTTTTCTGATGAAGATATATGGGTGAAAAAATACGACCTTACAAATCTTGGATATTCAATATTTCAGAATAATTTTAAGGTTACAGAAAGGTGGGGTAACATAGAAGATGATTTTTATGAAGATGGGAACCAACCCATACAGCAAGAAAATGGAGACAACCCCAGTTCCGAATGTTTTCAAGTTTCATTGAGTGGAATGAATTGGGATAAACTTGAAGACACATGGCTGCCATTACCTTTTTTCTTAGTTAATGGTAATAACTCTGAATTTGGTCCAACAAATTGGTGTCGTTGTAAACTGATTCCAAAAGAGTCTTCTGGTAATTCAAAAAAATATGATCTTTTGTTGGCTTTTGACACAAGAGTTAATAGTCAAGACATAACAGAGGAAGGTTTAAATGAAACTCCAGTGTTTTCTAGTGATTTTGACAAATCAAAAGAGTATGCACTTTGTAACAATGAGTATAATCTAGTTGGATACTGCTCTGAGGCTAAAAGTTGTGGATGGGTTGATAAATACTTACTTAAGCATTTTCATAATATTGAAAACCTCAATGACTATAAGGGGCAAAATCCAAAATTAAAATACCTAGCTCAGTACATTACCTTCATTAAATACATACAACAGCTTAATGTTTTACCAAAAATTACATTATACTCAAACCATAATGTAGTTTGTGGGGATGTTGATTTAGTTGTAGACATAGGAAATTCTCGCACCTGTGCTGTATTATTTGATAACGCCGATTTTACAAAAACAAGCCCACTTGAGTTACGAGATTTTACAAATCCAGTTTTAAACGGAGAAATAAATAAATCTTTAGAATCATTTGATATGCGCTTGGCATTTCGTGAAGCAGATTTTGGTGGCAGATTTGGAATTATAAACAGCAAACAATTTGTTTATCCTAGTATGATTCGTCTAGGTAAAGAAGCCAACAAACTTATTCATAAAGCAACAAACATGAATACCGGGGCTGAAAAAACAAGTACTTTTTCAAGTCCAAAACGTTTTTTATGGGATACTAAACTTCAAAGGCAAGAATGGGAGTTTATTCAGCTTGAAGGTGAAATTTCTAAGCCTATATATATTGATGGTGTCTCTGAGTATTTAAATTCAGATGGTTCTGTCAACTCAGACGGTAATGGTGGTATTGTAATGCACTATTCTCGCAAAGCTTTAATGACTTTAGCATTTCTTGAAATCTTAGCACAAGCAAAAATTCAAATTAATAGTTACGAGCAACGCTCTCATTGGGGTAATGAGTCTATGCCCCGGAAAATTGGTCGTGTTACAGTTACATGTCCCACATCCATGTCCCGAGTTGAACAAATAGCGCTTCGTAAATGTGCTGAAGATGCTGGAATCATTTTAAATCTTTTTTTCAATGAAACAAATAACGATTCCATTGATGCTAGTATAAAAGTTGTCCCAGCATCAAAAAGTCTTATGAAAACTGAAGACAGAAAAGAATGGATTTACGATGAAGCTACTGCTGCACAATTTGTTTTTCTTTATGCAGAGATTGGTGAAAGGTACATGAAAAATGCAAAAGATTATTTCGATTTTTATGGAAAGGTAAGAACAGACATAGAAAACGATACTAAAAAAACCTTAACTATTGGTTCTCTTGATATTGGTGCTGGAACTACAGATGTAATGATTGCAAGTTACAAATATGAGGACAATGCTGATCAATGTATCTTAACACCCATTCCACTTTTTTGGGAGAGTTTTTATAAAGCGGGTGACGATTTGCTAAAAGAACTTATTCATCAACTAGTAGTTGAAGGCAGATATTCGCCAATTGAGAAAAAAATGAAAACATTAGGTATTTTACCAGATGTTATCATTGAAAAAAATAATGATTTTTTTGGCGGTAACACTGGTATGTCATTCCGAAACAAACAATTACGTTCAGACTTTAATTTACAGGTTTCGGTTGTTATTGCTTCACATTTTTTAGAATTAGTAAAACAAAATCAATTAGAAAGTAAAATTTTATCATTCACTGATATTTTTAATAAAAATCTACCAACTAAAACGGTGCTTAATCATTTTAAACAACATTTTGGTTTTGAATTAGAAACCTTACAATGGCAATATGAGCGAAAAGTTGTTTCAGCAATCATCGAAAAAACTTTTGATTCACTAATAGGTAAGATATCATCACTATTTTCTTATTACGCCTGTGACATTGTACTTTTATCTGGAAGACCAACTTCTCTGAAGCCTCTTACAGACTTATTTCTAAAATATTACGCAATTTCTCCAAACCGCTTAAAATCAATGAATGATTATAGAGTTGGTCATTGGTATCCTCAGGACAAACGTCACAAATTTATCGATGGTAATGGAAAATTCAAAAACCCAAAATCTATTATTACAACTGGCGCTATGATTGCAAATATTGCAGGTAATGGAGGTATGAATGGATTCTCATTAAATTTGGAAGAATTAAAACAAAAACTGTTGCCAAACACAAATTTCTTTGGTAAACTCAACGAACAATTTGAGTATTATCAAACTATCATTTCTCCTGAGAATAATCGTAAAACAATAGAAGTATCCTCCTTACCTTTTAGAATTGGTGTCCGGCAGCTGGATATTTCCTCTTATCCTTCTAGACCTTTCTATAATTTAGATTTTAATGATTTTAAACTTGAAGATCGAATCAAAGGCAGATTAAGTGATGAGCATGATATAAACTCTGTTCAAAGAGCTGTTAACTTAGAAAAAGAAAAGATAAAAAGTAGAATGCCTCTGAAGGTTACTATTTCTAGAGATTTAAGTCAAGACATAGAATTTTTATATTTTGAAGACGTAATAGACAAAAACGGAGAAAGTATAAACTCCAATTTTTTCATATTACAGGTTCAAAGCATGAGTGAGGTAGAAAACTTTTGGCTTGACTCAGGTATTTTCTCAACAAATATTAATAACACAACCAATTAAAGCCTAAGGACTATGAACTTGGAAGAAAAAATTCTATCTCAACTTCAATTAATAAAGAAGTCTAATTCTTGGATTAATAATTCTTTAAGTGGAGAAAAACAGAAGTTAGCCTATCGTAATATGGTTGACTGTAGGAGGGAATTAAATAAAAAGAATTTTGCTTTACAAGGAAATCCAGCAGCTGCTATATATGGAGAAAGCCAGGTTGGGAAATCTTATCTTGTGAGTGCCTTATTATCAGAAAATTGTAAGCCTTTTATGATTTATGATGGTAATGATAATCCTTATGACTTTATAAACGATATAAACCCTTTAGGGAATGAAACAGAGTCAACCTCTGTTATTACTAGATTTTCAACAAAATATAATTTTGTAAATAAAGAGTATCCAATAATAGCTAAATTACTTTCACCAACAGATTTAATAGTTGTGATTTGTGAGGCCTATTTCAATAACACAAAAAAAGAAAACATACCTTTAAGTTTTGAAGAGCTGAAAGAAAAGATAGATTTATTTGAATCTACATATAAAAGCAAGAACGATTGTCAGGAATTAATCATTGAAGACGATATACTAAATATTGAAGATTATTTTAATGAGAATTTTTCAAAACTAGTTTACAACAATATAAAAGATGCCAAATTTTTTGAAAAAATATCTTTACTGGTTACAAAAATTCCTTGCCATGAATGGAAAAATGTGTTTTCCTTATTTTGGGATTACAACCCTCAATTAACTAAGTTATTTGACGACTTAATAATGCAACTTCAGCAATTGCAATTTTCAGACACTGTCTATCTACCAATTGATGCAGTTCTTAGGAGTAAAGGTACATTATTGGATGTAAGTCGTTTAGATGAAATATACAATTCATTTAAAGGACACGAACCAGAATACACTAATACCTGCTCTGTTTTATTATTTGATAAAAACGGTGTTGAAAAAACAATGACATTTTCAAAACCTCATTTGTGTGGATTAATAGCTGAGCTAATTTTTGTTTTGCCTGATTCCATAAAAGCACAAAAGCCGTTTCTTGATAAAACAGATTTATTGGATTTTCCAGGCCTACGCCGGACAGACACTATAGCGGATAATAATATTTTAGATAGTAATTTAACTACTTTGCTCCGAAGGGGTAGGGTAGATTATCTGTTTAATAAGTACTCAAGTTATGAGCGTATTAATTCCTTGTTGTTCTGTCATAATCATAAGCAGTCTGCTCAAAGTGTAATGCCTGGGAAGTTAAATCAGTGGATTTCCAATATGGTAGGGGATACAAATGAAGAGAGAGAGAAATTTAAATCCCCTATTGCTCCATTGTTTGTTATATCTACATGGTTTAATAAAGATTTAGAGTTTGATTCTAATGAAGATAAAAAAAATGCACTAGGGCTATTAAGCACAAGATGGCAGCAGCGATTTGTAAAAGTACTAAAAGATGAAATTTTTAAATCTGACACCTATTCTTGGTTAACAAACTGGACTATATCTAAACCACATTTTCAAAATATCTTCCTTCTCAGAGATTTTTATCAATCTTCTGATGGGCAGGGAAAAAGTGGTTTGTTTAAGGGTTATGATAAGGATAAAAAAGAAAATGAAAAAGAAGAAATAATAAATGAAAGCTATCCAGAATTTAGAAGTGATTTGAAAAAATCTTTTTTGGAGTATGAATTTGTTAAAAAACATTTTGAAAGCCCTGAGCAATCATGGGATAGCGCTGCAGGCATGAACGAAGATGGAACAAACTTGATAATAGAAAAACTTACAATTGCAGCAAACCACATTAATTCAGCTAAAGTTGAAAAAATTTCGAGTGAGCTGGATAAGATTTCAAACTCAATACAAACAGAACTTCTCAAACACTTCCATAGTAATGATAAAGACAAGGAACTTCAAAAAGCAAAATCTATAGCTGGTGACATTCAGTTCAAGTTAGACACTGCCTTTAGGGCTGATGGAATTAAGCTTTATGGTCAATTAATGAAAGAACTAATGATTAATGAAGGTGAAGTTCTTCAACTTTATCGCAATAAAATTGATGACATAGAGCATAGGTCAGTTGTTGATTTAGATAATTATAGTACTTTTAGGCAAAATGTTCCAGTTAAGGAAGGAGATACTGTTGAAAGTTATTTTGATCGGCTTTGTATTCAATATGAAAAGATTACTGATGAACAAAAACAGTTGTTTAGATTAGAATTAGAATCTAAAGACATAGATTTAGAAGGGCTTATTGATCAAAATTCTGACTTAATTAAAAATAATTCACTCCAGTTAGCAGAGTTATTAATTGAACGTTGGTCTGCAAACCTTTTAAAGAATAGTAAAAAGACTATTCAACAAATCCTTGGTAGTGAGGAATCTTTAGCAATCGAATACATTTTAGAGATGTTCCAAAAAATGTTTAAAAAGATTGGACTTGCCAAAATTATTGCTGAAAAAATTCGCCGCTATACTGACGGCAATAATAGAAAAGGAATGCCTTATGAGATTATTGCAGATATAAGTGCGGAGCTTTTAAATAAATGTATTAACAGTGTAGGTCTTGATTATTTTAATGAATCTGAAATTTCAGATTTACACATTGCAAATGAAAATAACACCCTAGGATTAAAATTAAAACAAGATAATAACCCTACTGTTCAATCTATTTCACAAATTTTTGAAAAAATAGATGATTGGAATGACATTATTCAATCTCAACCAGAGCAAATGAAATCATTACCTAGTTACCGTAATTATTTATTATGGCGAAACAACCTTAAAGTTGGATTTGTATCTGTGTGTGATATTCCAAACTATGATATTGATGCAAATGAAAAATTAGATGCTATCATTAAGGAATTCAAAGCCATAAACTAATAAAGAAATTATGATTATTGGCAAAAGAAAATTAATTAGCACAGACTTAAAATATTTTAAGTCAATACAGGGTATTAGAGGTAGACCTTTGTTTGATCGTTTTAAATTGGTAGAATCTAATATTATAAAAAAATATATTGATATAGAATATCAGGATTTCTTATCATTTCCTGTAATGCAATCAGATGATGTTAATAAAATTTCTTTTTACGGTAAAATAGAGGCACAAGAACCTCAAGTTTTATCCAATCTTGAGAATGAAGATTTGGATACATATATTACAATTAAAGAAAAAACCCTTTCACACTATAAATCAGTAATTAACACCCTCAAAAAGGAGGGTAAAACGGATGAATCAAATTTTCTTGAACGTGCTATTAAATTCATAGACAATCGTTTTGTTTACTGTTATGATGGTATTGTGATATTAGGAGTATGGGGGATGGAATTCCGCGAAAATCCCAATAAAAATATAACACAGATTTGTATTGGGTTACCTAAAAAAATAATTAAACCTGTTGAAGAGTCCATAGAAGAGCCAACAGAAGAGCCAACAGAAGAGCCTAAAGAAGAGCCTATACCCCCACTATCTTTAGCACCAACTGAACCTGATACTTGGTACAAACGTTTTTTGAATTGGCTTAAGATGTTATTTGTAGGTAAAGGATGCTTTAGATTATTATTGTGGTTGTTGTCTATTTTGTTTTTTATACTGATGTTTTTCTGGCTGTTTCGTAGTTGTGATGGTCATTACACTGGTGGTGGTGATGCCTTAACTGACAATGACTCCATATGGCTCAATAAAGACCCCCGAGTGGGCAATGATGGTGGTATTTATGATCCACATAATCCATATAAACCAGTACCTACTAATCCAGATTATCATGATATCTTACCTCCTGCGCAGGGGGTAGTACCTCCAGTTGGTGATGATCTTGAGATAAACCCAGAATCTCCAGCAATTATTGGAAATAGATTAAATATTTTAATGGAAAATGATGATAAATCTATCATGGATTTTGCTAAAGCGTTCAAAATAAAATACCCTGATGATATTTATAAAGTGGTTTATTATGATAATGTAGTAAAGAGAATTCAAATTGAAATACCCTCTGAGATTAGAGAGGAATTAAAACAGAAGATTCCTAACGAGTTTAAGCCTGATTACAAATTATTTGTTTTTGATGAAACATTGTTTGAGAGTGAATCTATACAGAGTGATCCAGCTCTTTCAGAGACTGATAAAAATTGGTATTTAAAAAGAATAAATGCCTTTAAAGCCTGGGACATTACTCGTGGATCTCAGCAAATAACAGTTGCAGTAGTTGATAATGGATTTAATCTCCAACATCCAGAACTCAAAAGTAAGGTTGTGCAACCATATAATGTTTGGAAACACTCTGATGAAATATTTCCTCAAGAGTCAGATCATGGTACTCATGTTGCAGGAATTGCACTTGCTATTTCTGGTAATAATAAAGGTATAAGCGGGATTGCTCCTAATTGTAAGTTTATGCCAATACAAGTAGCCAATGACCAGGGTGTGATGACCACTACATCAATATTGGATGGCATCTTATATGCGCTCTATCAAGGTGCTGATGTTGTAAATGTTTCATTGGGAAGTCAATTTGAGGGCCTCTCACAAATATCTGAGGATAAACAGAGAGATTTGATAAATAATCATTATAGGGAAGAAGAGCGTATTTGGCATGAAGTAATGAGAATTGCTGATGCTCATAATTCCACAATTGTTGTGGCTGCAGGTAATGACAATGTATTAACTGGTATTGAGGCATTACAACGCCCTGAATCATTTATAACAGTCTCTGCTACTGATAAAAGTAATAATGGGATACAAAAAGCTAATTTTAGTAATTATGGCACTTATACTAACATATCAGCACCTGGGGTAGGAATTTACAGCACTGTTGGTTCTAATGGTTATCAGAAGATGGACGGCACAAGTATGGCAGCACCAATTGTTTCTGGGGCAGTTGCCCTAATAAAAAGTCTCAATAGTTCAATTACCACAAATGAAATTATATGTATTTTAGAAAATACAGGTACACCCACACAGGGCTCAATTGGTAGTTTGATACAAATAGACAAGGCCCTACAAAAAGTAAACTCACCTACTGCAGAAGATTGTATACCAACACCTAAAAGTGGTGATGTACAAATACTTTTGAGTTGGAACAACTACAATGATTTAGACCTTTACTGTGTAGATCCAAACGGTGAAATTGTATGGTTTAAAAATAAAAAAGTTTCAAGTGGAGGACAACTAGATATAGACATGAATCGAGGCTATCCGGACAGTAAAAACCCTATTGAAAACATTTATTGGCCAATAAATGGAGCGCCAAATGGTACTTACAAAGTAGGTTTAATTTATTATGCCAAACATGAACCAAATATAAATCAAACATCTTACAACATTAAAGTTAAATATAATGGTCAAGTAGAGACATATGATGGGGTAATTAGTAAAGAAAATAAAACTGTAAAATTCATTACTACTTTTACAATAGGAACCGTAAATGATGACAATAACCCTAACAATACAAACAACAGGGAAAATGAACTTCTAAGAAAAAAAAATGCTGCTGAGCGACTATTAGAAAAAATCAATAGAGAATTAAGAGAAATAAAAAATAATAATTAATAAACATGAAACAATCAAATTTTACTTTGGGCTTTATAATTACGCTTTTGTCATCACTTTCTTTTGGCTTTATTTGCTTTTTAGGTTCCATTTTTCTATCCCTTGGTAACTTTATTCAAAGTCTAATAGTGGGCACTGCTGTGTCTGCCTCATTATGCATTACAGCACTTGGGGCAGCAAGGCTCAAACGAACAAAGAAAAATTTCAAATCATCTCGTGTTTGGGAAATACTACTATTAATATTATTTACAGGGTTAACTACTGTTTTTACTTGGTTTATTTTCCCTCATTATTTTGTAGTAAACGAACAATCTGTGGTAATTCAAAAAAAACTTAATGCAAGCTTAACAGAATCAAAAAATATGTTTTCTGCTTACGAGAATTATGCTAATTCACGCCAAAGAGATTATAAAACTGTTTTACAAAGTGTGGTATTAAGTTATCCTGGACTTGGAAGTGAAGATTATTTAAGCTATAGATTTGACATAGATGGCCCAAGTAATGTCATGCAGATACAAAGTAAAATAAGAATGATGAATCTTGAATTATTTCCATCTAGTTATAAAAAATTAAAAGAGGATGACCTTAAATGGATTGAAGAATATCAACAAATTGTTAAAAACTGGGAGAAGAAACCATTGGGTATAATAGATGTTATTAAAAACATAGAAAAAAAGGCAAACTCATCTAGAAAAAAACTTGTTGCAATTTCTGGAAGTAGAGCAAAAAATGAATCTACCACTGATTTTTATGTTTCTCCTATATCTAAAGATGTAAAAAAGTATTTTACTACTAAAAGAGCACCTACACTATTTTCATTGTTTTTATCGGTGTTTTTATCCTCTATGATGTTATTATCATGGTTTACATCAAAACGTGAAATTAATGGAAGTAGAACAGCTAGTTATGAAGTGGTCTTGTAATTATATAAATTAAGAAAGCATGGATAAAGAAAATATATTAAAAAGTGTTGAGAGTCTTACAGCGTTAAAGCTCACTGAATTTATAGGTCAAGGAAAAATTACCCTCGAAGAATTAAGGGATACTGGTAATTTGGATGCTTCTAAACGAAAAGCCATAATAAATTTACAAAAAGAACATAGTGAAGAGGAAGAAAATTTTTGGAATACTATAAATCCTGACGATAGGTCAAGTTATCAAGACTATATTGAAACATATCCAAAAGGTAAATATACTCAGCAGGCCAAGGACACACTTAAAGAGCTAGACGAATACTCTATTAAACAAGAAGCTGCAAGAGAAGAACTTTTAACAGAAATCCATGAAGATCCAAATAGCTTTGCTGCAGATGATATACGAAAGTATATAAAAGATGGTGTATTAAGTAAAGAAACACTCATCAACAAAGGTATACCAGAGACTGTTATTGATAAAGTACTTGAAAATGAAATTCAAAAAGAATTTAGCTTGGGGGAAACTCCGGAGTCTATTCCTGAAGGTTTTACTGAAGTCTATTTTTGGGGTATTGCAGGATCAGGAAAAACTACTGCTCTCTCCGGAATTATAAGTACTGCTAATAAAATGGGATACATGGAAGTTGCTCAAGGCCCCGGATATGATTATATGATACAACTACAAAATCAGTTTAATGATGAAATATCTGTTTTGCCTGCAGCAACACCAACGGCAAACACACAGTACCTTCCTTTTACATTAAAAAAACCAAACGAAACTAATTCTCGTTCGGTTTCACTTGTTGAACTAAGTGGAGAAATATTTCAATGTTTTCTGTATAAAAATGCAAGTAAACCACTTCCATCTGAAGATCACGAACATACATTTAATACCTTACTTAGTTATCTAAAGAGTGATAATCCAAAGATACATTTCTTTTTTGTTGACTATGCTAAGCAAAACAAAGTGGATCAAGATGGGTATACTCAAGCCAACTATTTATCTGCTGCCGCTACTTTTTTTAATAATCCTGAATATAATATTTTCGGAAATTCTACAGATGCTGTTTATGTAGTAATTACAAAAAGTGATTTAATGCCCGATGATATATCAAAAGAAGACCAAGTGAGCCAATACTTAAATGACAATAACTATATCAGCTTTGTTAATTCATTGAGAGATAAATGCAAACAGCACAATATAAATGATGGTAGGCTACTGGGTACTCCATTTTCTTTAGGGAAGGTGTATTTTGAAGATATATCAGATTTTAATCCAAATACCTCCAAGAATATTATAGATATTCTTATGCGTAGAATACGCACAAATGAAAAAAGTATTTTAGATGTATTCAATAAATAACGGTTTATGGAAATAGTAATACATGGCACCAAAGATGGTTACCGAAAATTACATTTAACGAATGCTGATGTAGCTTATGTAATAGCTAAAGATATGCGCATTGGCTCCAAAGACGATGGATCAATGGGGCAATCTGCCTATTCCTTGGGTTTTTTTAATAGGGGTATTGCCTATTCAAAATACATTATTGTTAAAGATACACAGCGAAGTAATGCTCTAGGTTTTATTGCTTTTACACTGTTTTTAGAGCATAATAAAACACTGGAGGGATCTAATATAAAAAAGCTATTAGATGAATTATCAGAATCTTATTCTAAAAAATACATCGTTAATAATTATTTAAACCGTGGAGAAAAATCACTAATACGAGAGGATTGGTCTTTTGTTAAAAATATTTCAGATAAATATATTGAGCAAACTAGAAGTATTAATTACCAACAAAAAACTGGATCAAAAGATCCCGCTATTATTTATTTTAAGTCAACACAAGAGTTACCTCGCTATTTTGATAGACCATACCAAGAAGAGTATGAAAATTTTAAACAAATTTTCTTTCTAGCTAGCAATCAAAAAGCCAGTAATACCAACCCCCTTAATGTTCTGCGAAATTCTGGACAGGAATTGAATATTAATTTAAATAACAATTATTATACAATTTTCAATCTAGACCCATCTAAAAGAGTAATAATTAAGGTTAACAGTAAAAGTGTAGACGCAAATACTCTTATAAGAGACAACAGTGATTTGGAAATAAGCTACTCGACAAATAACCAATTATATGAAACAATAAAGGAGAAAGGGAGGTTACTCGATGTTAGAATTAAGAAGTATCTATCAAAAGAGGGCATTGGTATTCGTATAAATTATGAGGCATTTACAGTACAAATTCCAAAAACAAAAACTATTACTATAGAGCCTAAAAAAGAAGGAGGTACTTATTTTAATCCTAACCTTAAACTCACTTGCAAAGGCAGTTATACCTCTGATACTTTACCAGTTTTTAATAATAAAATAGACTTTAAAGGAGAGCAAATAAACAAGAAATGGGAAATTAAAGCTACTGGTTTACTTTATCAGGAAGAAGCAAAATCAATTATTATCACACCATTATACCAAAACTCTCCTGTTGTTTTTAACATAAGGACTAAAAAATCGCCAGACAGGAATACAAAATATGAATTAAAGAAAGGCGAACACGGAGATTTCATAAACTCTTCTCCAGATTATTCAAATTCTAAAGACGGTAGTGATTTAAAAAATATAATAAAACCCAAAGGCGGCTATAAATTTACTGGTTGGAAGTTTGATGATACAAATAAAACTCTTGTAGCACAATACGAAAAATCAAAAAACACCAAACTTATTATTTTAGGTAAAAGTTTTATAGGATTATTTTTAATTTTTCTAATTATTAAATTAATTGTTGGTATAATAGATATTAATTCACCTAAAATTGCACCATACCCAGATTACCAAGACATTAAAACCTATACTGATGGTACTGAGCTTTTGTTAAATAAACTTTATGGATATCAGAAAAAGTTATTAGATGATGATAACCAAAATATTCCTGATATTGATTTCTTCTCTAAACTTTTTGGCAAAAAGCCAGATTTAACAGGCTATGAAAAATGGAAGAAATACAATAATATACTTAAAAGTGCCATCATAAGTCGAAACCAGATTGATAATAGAGAATTTAATGTTTTAGATTTATCAAAGTTTTCTGAAAAACAAAAAGATTTTGTAAATGCTATAGAAAACATAAATGCCGATACATTAAATTATGAAACAGTAGTAGAAAAGTTAGGTGATGTGGCAGGTTTGGGTTTAAATACAATTAAGGATTCAATAAATAATATTCTTGATAGAATTAACATCCAAAAACAAGAGGATATTGAAAAAGCTGAACAAAAAGCTCAAATAGCTAAAGATAATGAGAATGCTGAAAGGAGAAGACTCGCAACTCAAAATAAAGAGTTAAAAAAGAAAAGTAATGCTCTTAGAAAACAATTAAAACGTGATGATATAACTAAAGATGAATTAGCTAATCTGAAGAATGAATATTCAGAATTTAAGAGTCAAATTAATCAATATTTGAAATTTTTTGAGATAGCACCAAAAAGTGATTTTGATGTTTTTAAAGATTTTAAAAAATCACTAACAAACAATAAAAACAAAGATTATTTCAATGATACTCCCTTATTAAAATTTATAATAGAAATTTGTAAAGAAGAAAACGGTGAATCTTCAAATTTCTTAGTATACATATCCCTAAGAGGGAAAACTACTATCACATCATTAAAAGAACTAAAAGAAAAATATAATCAAAAAATATAATTAATAAATATAAAGAATGAAATTTGTAAAAATCACTTTAGTTCTTGCCTTTGTTGGTTTGATATTTTGGTTTGTGACAAAATCTAAACCACTTGTTGTCACAGAGTCAGAACCCCCAACAGTAGTACCTAAAGTTACAGAGTATGAAAGTTACAGAGACGATATAAAAAAGGAAATTAGCACATTAGCAGCTCTTCCAGACACAGTTTTTTATAGAGATATATACCGTAATATAAAATATAAAATAGACGATTTTTATACCCCGCATCCTCCTCAATACCCTTACGGTCGTTTTGGAAAAACACAGGACGATAACGATCTCTTTTATGATGTTTTTTCAAAAAATTTATTTTCAATTTATAGTGATAAATTTATTAAAAAATCTTTCGCTGTTTTTTCAAAACCTGTTTGGGATACCAACGATATTGTATTTATTAGAGAAGAAATAAAGGTCTTTCTAGATTCCTCTATGCTTTCGGAGGGTACAATTCGTGAAAACTTAATCTCATTACAACAGGTCTTGGGCAAATATTATGAGATTAATAATTTTATCTCTCGAGCAAGAATTTCTTTACCTGAAGTTGATGTTAGAAATTCATTAACTTATAAATTTCCCTTCAATGATTTAAAAAATAAAATCGCACGTATAGATTCTTACAAAAGAAATGGTTTTGGTAATAGATACGTTAATTATAATAGTGAACTACACTCAAAACTTTCACGTAAAAAGAAAAGTTTGATAAGAAATTATCTAAGGTATTTAAAAACAAAATTAGATTCTTGGAAAGGCACCTATATAAATTATCCAAACTTTAATATTTACCGAGATATGGCACACACGCCACTAGAAAGAGAAATAAAAGATTTCAAGAGAAATTGTGATCAAAACAGTTACAAGTATAATATTCCGGAATATACTAGTTTACTTAAAATTCTTAAGGAAGAACTAAACCTGGCGTATAGAAATCTTAAATAGTGTTCAATTTTTATTATACCAAAAAAATAATATAACCATGAAAAAACTCCTAATATTAATTTTTATAACCATTAATTTTTTTAACGCCTATTCTCAAGAAGATCTTATAGATAAAGTTACAAATCAAGCTGTTGAGATTGCCGGTCTTAAAAAACGTTTAGAGAGTTCCAAGACAATTTTCGACCAACTTAGAAATACAATTAATACTAAAGATGAAGAGATTACTTATTTACAAAGCAAAATAAAAAAATTAGAAAAGTACAAACAACTAAAAAAAACAAACAATGACTTAAGTGAGAAATATAATAATCTTTTAAATTCACAAACAACTCTTAAAAACAACCATAGAGATGAGTTAACAAATGCAATTGCAAAAGCAAAAAATGAAATATATTTTAAAATTGCTGACACTTACACCAATATAGATTTTGAAAGTTTAATTTTAATCTCAAGCAAAGCTTCTGTGGATCGTGATTCAAATTTGTTAATTAAAAACCAGGAATTAAAGCAGACTTTTAAAGATTTAAAAAATTATTTTGAAGCCAAAGCCCTACTAAGTGATGCTTATGATGCTGCAAAAGTACAAACGGCTTTAAACAACTTAAACAGTATCAATCATACATCTGCCTCACTTGACAAATTAAAGTCGCTCTTAACCTCATACAAGACAAAATTTAAGGGTCTTAAAGATTGTTTCGAAAGAATTTTAAGCCTTAATAAAAATGTTAATGACTTGAGTGATGAAATTAGAAGTGATAAAATTAAAGGTATTAACTATGAGATTTCAACTTTTATTTTTGATTTTGACATTAACTTTAACGACTATCCATATATTTCAGGAGTTATAAATAATGCTATAGCTACCAAACATGGTAATACTGATGTGGATATCTCTAATCTTTTAAAATAATTAAAATGAAAAAGTTACTACTATTTTTATTCGCCATACAATTAAGTTTTACGGGTTTAAGCCAAGACCTTACTCAGCAAGCAAATGATTGTTTTGATACTGGAGATTATACCTGTGCCCAAGAAAACTACGAGGCAACGTATAAATTAGCTAAAACATCCCAAAAGCAGATTATTGAAATTAAAATTCAAACTGTAAAGTGGTGTTTAAATAAATTAGAGATAGCTAATAATTTATTTGAATCTAAGTCTTACAAAAGCGCTAAAGATACCTATCAAGAAATTCTCTCTGCAAATCCTACAGATGTTTTTTCAAAAAGGCAAGTAGAAAAGTGTGATGTGCTTATCGAAAAGACAACTATTAAAACCTTATCTATTTCAAGTTCAAATATATTTTTTAATTCGGACATAAATTCAAAAAAAATAGACGTAATAACAAACTCAAAATATTACACTATAGAAAAGGATGATTTACCAGATTGGCTTTCTGTGACCCAATATTATGATTATGTAACTGTACGTTGTGAACAAAATAAAAAGCGTAGATCTAGAGGCGGTGTTTTTGTAATAAAGGCTGGTCCAAACAGTCGCATAGTTACTGTTACTCAAGAGGGTAAAACTAAAAAACAAAAATATGTAAAACCTAAACCAAAAAAAGTAAAATATGTTACATCTGGCCTTGGTCAATATAAAAGTTTTGGAATTCAGAGCGGGTCAGTTGCTAAAAATGGTTTATTGTTTGAAACAGGTGGTTTAAAAACTGCTGGATTTAGAATTTCTTTGAGAACCAGTCAATCTCTCAGCGAGATTGTAAAAGGTAAAATAAAGGGATATAAAACCGAAATAGACTTTGGGCCCAGCCTTAGACTCTCTGATAGGTTTCATTTAAATGTGGGGGCTGGATTGGGTATGACTAATGAATTCTCAAGTTTTAACCCCACTGAACAACTCATTGAGCAGGATCAAAAATATTTTATTGCAACAACTGGGCTTATGTACAGATTAAGCTCCACATTTAATATTAATATTGGTCTTTCTTTTCCTTATTTAAATTCCGAATTTTACGATAAAGAATTCTCCATAGGAATTTCTTGTAATGTTATATAATTTTTTGGTGTTGTGTTAACTATCGTTATTGATAATTTATCTTAAAAATTAAACGATATTTTTTTAATAAGATCAAAACTTATTATTGGTACTTTTCATTCTCATCGGAAATAAGTTCTCTTTGTGCCCTTATAATATTTATACATCTATCAAAAATTAGTTTGTAGTCTTCTGGATTTGCCAAAAGACTTTCAGTTTTAATTTTTATTAGATCACAATTTTCTCCTAAAATCACGACACTTGTGGCTTTATACCTTCCATTTGTTGCCTTTACTATTGCCTTAATTTTATTTGAGCAACCTTCGTCATTATTGGCAAGATATCGTTTTAAAGTAAAAAAATTAGGTGTTGATGGCCAGATATAGTATGTGTCGCCCTCATATTTAAATTTAATATCACCATCCTGGTCAATGCTTCCAACATAACCTTCAGATTTTAAAAATGATAAATAATTAAATTGTAATTCTTTAATTTCTTGCTCTTTATCTTGTGCATACGTGTTTAATGAAATTAGAATAATAAGTATGGATATGATTTTTTTCATTGTATAATAATTTAGGGTATCGTTTTTTAATTTTAATAATCTTCTGTAAGGTGTTATTTATTCTTGTAGATTATATAATTGACTTGTTCTTACATCTGTAAACGTTGGAGTAATATATGGAGTAAAGGATGAGATTAAACTTAATCTTCATTTATCATAACCTCGATTAATTTATTTACTAATCTCTTATTGTTACATGAAATGGGTTAGAATAATCACCATCGAAATATGGAAATGTTACTGATACATTATTTGCAGATTCATCTCTTACCTTAACCGATTCAATTTCCCCTGTGAATTTATTAAATCTTAGCACATCTTTTTCTCCTTTGTCTGAAAATTCATAAATACTATTTTCTGTTGTTTTTAATTTAGTAGCGTTAATACTTAATAATATCACAAATGCTCCTAAGAACCCAATCAACATACTTTTTAAATCTAATTTGTTCATTTTATTTAATTTTATGAAATGTAACTTACTCCTCTTTTGAGTCTTTTTTCAGTTTATTCAGACTTTTTTAGATATAAATATTTTCATTTTATTTGAAAAATAATAAAATGAAAAACTTTTTATTTCACATATTATAATATCCTCTTTGCTATTCTTTAAAAAACAAATATACTAAGTGGTTAAATAAGTAGGGGGAGGGCTTACCTATTTTAATGAAGCTAATTTTGAGGGTATAATAGCAACTGCAAAATAAATACTCTTATCATGAATATAATCTCAACTAAGAAGCCATAGTTTAGCTCCCATCATTTACTCTCCTTATGTTTATGATACATCATCAGGCAAACCTTATCCATAGATTTAAATATAGCCATATCAAAATTAGATGATTTAGAAATGCTTGTTAATGTTTGTACAGCGTTGTAAAGCATAACATTATCACTTTGCACAATACGCTCAATAAAGTTGATTTTATTACTTCCTTTAGAAGAACCAGAAACAATTACCTCTTGTGTATGTGTGTCTATTGCAAATAATAAGCTTTTACTCATAACTCTTACTTAAGTGTTATCGGTGGTGATGACATCTCCCACTAGAATGCTTTGTTCTGTTTCTGCATCTAGCTCCTTTTTTAGTAGTGCCAGAACATTGCTTGGCGGTTGTTTTAGACTGCTTTGTGGTACTTCCTTTACAACAATTAACCCCCACTTTATTATTATGCACTTTACAATAGCAGCTATTTGATTTACTTCTATTACAAGTTCTACAGAGTAATTGAATGTTTGACACTTCACTGCTACCTCCGCAAGAAAAGGGGGATATATGATCATACTCTAAACTAGAATAACTACCACAGCACTGGCACTTACCACCATCTCTAGAAAACACAATCTTTTTTGTTGACTGTGATACATAACGGCTCTGTGCCAAACAATTGGCACTACATAAAATTAGTAAGAGCAGTAGAACTATTTTTTTCATGAGAGTACAGAAGTCACATTATTAAATTATTTATAAAGCACTAAAACTTTATTTTGTTTATCGATTTCCCATTTATAAAATTTATCTAAAAAACTTTTACCACAAAGCAAAGACCCCTCATTTACTATAGATATAACAACGTTGCTCAGGGTGTAGTCACCAACGGTAATATTATCAACCTTAACCATTTGAGCTTCCATTATTTGGTTGTTTGCCGTTGTGTATTGTGTCTTTCCTAAATAGTCTTCCCTTTTTAAAACACCATTTAATAAAAGTTCTCTTTCTGTGTCTCTATCTATTATTAAATCACTTGCACCGGTATCAAACAAATAATATTTGCTAACCCCAGATATTGATATCTTGATTTTATATCCCTGTCCGAGATAGTCTACCAATGGGACGAAGCTACGGTATTTGTCTCCTTCTATATCGTCTGTATTGTAGGTGTTTGAGGATTTAAATTCAGGATTATCGTCCAAAACCAAAGAAATACAAGGCATTGCAATTTCATTGAATGATTCACTATTCTCATCTTCAATCTCAAGTATGTCCTCGTAGGTATATCCCTTAGAGTATAATTTATCTATTGCACAATCACAATATTGTTCTGCTAATTCTTTTGTCCAAATAGTATCATTCTCTAGAGTATTCATTACTTCTTTCACACAATTTTTAATACTTACTTTTCTTTGAAATCCTGTATTGTCTATGTCTTCAAATTTGTAATCATCATCAATTTTAAAATTTCCCTCAAGGCAACTCATTAATATTTCTAGATTTTCGTCTTTAAGAAACAAATCAATAATATTATTTTCTTTTACTGCTTTTTCCATTTCCCAACTATTGATTGTTGGTATTAAATTATCACTCACACATGAACAATATTTATAAGTTTCAATTTCTATTCCATTAAATTTCATTAATTCTTTATTAGCCCCTTTAGTGCAGGAGGCTATAAGATCACTTCTTTTTCCTATTGTAACACCGTCCTTTGTTTTTATGATCTGTGCAGAACCATTAAGAGTTAGGGTTATCACAAATAGTAGTGTCAAATATTTCATGTATGTAATTTTATTTGATGTAAGATACTAATTTTCGTGTATTTACAAAGCATCAGGAACGTAATTGTACCTAACAACCGACTCTCTCGTAGCATGGTTGCATTAACTCTCATTATCATTATAATGGGGGAGTGTAGTCACACTATTTTGATAAAGATTTGTATGTTGTAACAAGAAATTATCTTCAAGGATAAAAAGTTATCTCCAAGAATAATTTTGGAACCCACAGGAGTTAAGTCACATTATTTTAATCAAAATTTAGTTATTATTACATATTGATTTAGGGATTTAAATAATATAAAAATGAATAGAGATTTATATAATCAAACCATAAAAATGTTAAAAGAGGGCCATGAGATTAAGGGTACCTTTGAGTCCGGAGGTGGGATGGGTAGATTAATTCAATTTGAGTCTTCGAATGAAAAATTAAATGATAACCTATCTATTTGGTATTATGATTATGAAGATTTACTTCAAGAAGCCGAGGGTTTTCAGTCAGACTCTGGTGAAATTGAATTGATTTACAAGGATAATTATTTAGATTGTAAAATAGGTAGCTGGATTTATGATGAGTATTTTGAAAAACACACCAAAGACGAACTTATAACAACAATTTTTTTAGATGTAATTAGTCAATACACTTCTAAGGCTAAGGAAAATCTAGTTGTAGAAGATTTTGATTTTAATATAACTTGTGATTTATCAAAGGAGGAGTTTAAGACTATTGATATTTATATAAATGACAATCCTATCAGTTTATCCAAGGAACATTTAGACAAAATAAAAGAAGAATTTATCTCTGTATTTAATCTATGGGATGACACCTATCCAGGAGAAGATTATGATGAAATTAAAAAATATATTGAGATTCATTTTGATGACAATGATTTTGATGTAACTGAAATTATCGCAATCATCAGATGTATTGATCCTGATGAAGTCTAATAGAATATCACACGCTATACCCTTGTATTAAACCATTTTATTTTCATATATTTACAAAGCATCAGGAACGTAATTATACGTACCAACCGACTCT
>JBELHH010000032.1:0-20970 GCA_042091515.1 Flavobacterium sp.
CATCTAAAATTACTTCTTCTCCAAAATCTACCTCACCATTATTCATTAAAGCAACAGTAGCCGACTCCCCAAACTCCTTAGCTTCATTTGATAAAGAGCCATCCAAAGAGTTTATAGTTATGTAAAGATTAATTGCTTCAATCTCATCATCTTCAGCAACATTATGCAACCATAATAAGCCATCCGGGCTTAAGTCAAGTGCATTTTTTATGGTATTTATCATAGAAGAAATATTAGGTTGGTTCACCCCAATACCTCCAACAGGGTTTGTACCAGTACAACTAGGGCAGTCATCAGTTGTACGATTACTTGACCTTGTCATGAATATTTCTAGTACATAAGAAGTACAAGTACAAGTTCCATCTTCTATTTGAGTGACTGAATGACCTACACAAGTGCAGGTTAATGAAATATTTAGACCACCAGTTCCTCCTGAATTACCACTACTTCCACCTGAACTACCGCTAGTTCCCGAACCAGTACCTGAACCTATACCTGAACCTATACCTGAATTACCACCACCACCACCTGAACCAATACCAATGGGGTTTTCTTCACATGCTACAGGATCGCCTACCGCATCAAGTTCTGGAGGGCAGTTGCCTGTGGTTCTTGAAAAAGCATCTATAGAAAAGAAATCAGTATATACATGCATCTTCACCATACCTGTAAAGTAATACATATCAAAATTATTGGCAATAAAATCTTCTAAAAAATTTTCATCGCAGGTATATTTTAGTACAAACGGTGTTTTTAATGCTCCTTCAGGGGATCTTCCTACCACCAAATTGTAAAACTCTCCCAGGGGTGTATCCGGATAAGTAAATCGTAAAGAGTAGTTTGTGTTTTGTAAAGTATCAATGACTTCCAATACATGGTCTTCATCAAAAATGGCTCCTTCTACTTCAGAAGTTTTGTTAATGCCACTCTGTGGCATGAGGTCATCCAGATGTTTTTTTACGTCATAGATATCATCTAATGCGATTGTTCTTGAATGATATTTGTCATCTAATTCTTGAAGAACAATACTTGCTTTCAAATCTTCTTTTTCACAATTCCATAATAATAGAGAAATTCCAAAGAATAAAATACCAAATGGAAGTACTTTTTTAAGGTCTCTTTTTTTCAAAATTGTTTAATTTAGGTTTAATAATTCATTTTTAAATTCAATCGGTTGTAATTTTTAGCGGAATGTTTCTGAATATGAACCACAACACTTACATATATGGAACTTTTGTTTTTTTATTTTCCTTATTGTGGGCTAATTGGAACTTTGGGTTCTTTTTCCTAAAGATTGTAAAAAAAGGGATGGTTTGTATCTTTTTTTCGATAGATACGGTAATTTTTTCGATATTTTTAATAATAGAGTTGACTTTGGGGTATTACCCCTAACCAAGGTATGAGGTAGGTGCTTTATTTTATATGATATAATTTTGAAGCTCAATCAGTGGTGTTTGTGCTAACGTGAGGAAAAGAAATTTCATAGGGATTTCCAAAGTAGACTAGAACAAATAATTATTTATAACCATAGTTATGTTTTTTACTTTTAGTTTATTGTATCTTTTTCAATTGGCTTATCCATGATTTCTAGAAGTTCTAAAGCACAAAATTCAGTTGGATTTCGCACAACCATGGCTACGACTTCAAAGGTTGATTCAATTATTTTCTTTTTAGTGAATGAGTAGAAAAATAGTTTTGCTTGACAGGGCAAAGTCATAACTCCCGATTCAAATTCACGTTCATAATAAGCTTTCACTTGTTTATATGCTACATCATTAATATCTCGTATGTCTAAGGCAAAACAATCATTATCACCAATCGCCCTGTTGGCAATTTCGACCCGTTTTTGGGTAGTAGGGGTATTACCTCCCTTTACAAATGATCCACCAGAGAACTTACTACCGTCATTTAACGTATGTTTAAGAACTGTCCCTTGTTTAACCATTTCTTGAATTCTAATGGTCTCGGTAGCGGAACTAGAATCATTCATTGGTAGAACAAATTGAATATATTCTATGAAAAGGTCACCATCTCCAACATTAGAAATAATTACTTCTTGGTTATTTACAAAAGAAATGACTTTCACTTCATCATTCCAATCTACAATTTTTCTAAATTCAGGGAAATTGGTAACAATAAAAACTACCACACCTGCGACTATTGTTAATAACCTTGCTATACCCGTTAGGAACTTTGCTTCACTTTTCCATTTCTTTTGATACGAATTGCAATGAACACAAATTGATGCACCCTTTGGTATCTCGGATTTGCACCAAATACATAACTTAGTCTTTATTTTATCTTCAGATTCCATTAATTACTCTCAACAGTTTGGCTAAGCTGCGTTTTATTGCAGTTTAGGTCTTGTTAGTTATTGTTTTTCTTATTCTCAAAAATTGTTTCATCATGTTCAACTTTTGGAAACGGGGCATAGTAACCATGTAATAATTCTTTCCATTTCTTATAAACTTGAGATTTACGAAAACCAATTTCATGGCTTTTAATATCTACCCAATCTACTAAGAGTATATACCGATTTTTGGTTTCTATGCTCTTCCTAAGAGTATGTCCTCTGTATCCTTTTATTGAACTAATATATTGACCAGCTAAGGCAAAATCTTGTTCAAATTTATTTTGTAAACCATCTCTAACATTTAATACAGCTACTTCTAGTATCATATTTCTTCAAGTATCGATTTTCCTTTAGATTTATCACCTGACGTCCATTTCCAATTTTCATGAAGTCTAATTTTTCCATCTCCCATAATTTCAGTTTTTGAAAAACAAGTCCCTGTCATTAATTCTCCTCTTAAATTTATTTGATGATAGCGCATTTGAATATCCCCATCTTTATCAACTAATCCGATTAAATATCCCTCTTTAATTTGTCCTCCACTATAGGTTGACGTTAAAATATTGTCTCTCTGATTATATTCGAATATTGTTTCTTCTGATGTTTCTCCATGATTAGTATTTGAAACTGGTCTAAATTTTTTATTGTTATAATTCATTGATCGATTCAATAACAGCTAACATTTATATCAGGAACTTTTGTCTTTTTAGTTTCCTTATTAGGTTAGCTAACTGGAACTTTTTTTTATCACGTATAAGATTATAAAAAAAGGGATGGCTTGTATCTTTTTTTCGATAGATACCGTATTTTTTTAGATATTTTTAATATTAGAGTTGGCTTTTGGGTATTACCCCTAACCAAGGTATGAGGTAGGTGCTTAGCTCCATTTAGGAGTAGTAATGAGAATTGTATCGTTAGGAGTTGAGATAATCTAGCTATAGGTTATTTTTTGGTATAGCTATCTCTTATAAAGAGTTTAAGGGTAGTAAAGCTACCGTTAAAAATATCAGCATCATTGGTGGTGTCATCGTTTGAATAATTATCAGTTTTTTGCCAAAATGAATAACTTTTTGTTTTCCAAGCTAGGGGTAAGTCGGGTTTTTTAGTATTGGAATAATCAGCAATCCAAAGTGGATAATTTTCAAAAATCGAATTAATTAAATATTTATTTGCAAAATTTATATTGGTATATATAATGGGAGTAACATTTAGTTTTTCTTCAATCTTTTGTATAAACATCAAAAGATTAGATTCAATAGAGTTAATAGATTCAGATTGGTTAATGCTTCCCTGTTCAATATCAATTATTGGTGGAATATCTGTAATTTCTATGCTTTGAATAGTGTTTAAGAAAAAATTAGCTTGATCGAGAGGGTTGTCATCACCTCTATAAAAATGATATGCTCCTCTAATGAACCCTTTTTCTTTTATCATTTTCCAATTTTCATAAAATTTTGGATCTGTATATGTCACTCCTTCAGTAGCTTTGCATATTATAAAAGATAAACTATCCTTTCGCTTTTCGATAAAGTCAATTTCATTATTGTTGTGATGAGAGATATCAATACCAAAGGCAAGGGGAGAAGAATTTCTTTTTTTTTCAAAATTAGTTGTTGGTTGAATATCAATAACGATGGTTTCATCGATTGTAGTAGGAATAATTTCTCTTTTTGGATTCTGTTTGCAAGAACAAAGGATGAGTATTCCCCATAATAGGATTACTAAATGATTTTTTTTCATTTGTTGGTTAGTTATTGTTTTCTTGGGGGAATGCTTCCCAAAAAAAACGTGAATCTTTTGTGTTAAGACGATGCCAATTTTTTGTTATTTATTGATCCTCAAAACGTTATTTTTCGAGTATCGTTAAAAATAAAAAAACTTTCATAGAATACCAAAAAACCCAATCTCTTTTATAACTCTTCCTTTTTTCTTCAAAGATGACGTTTGTAATTTTAGTTAAGCTGATTATGTCGAATAGGACTTTTTTTAGGTGCTTTATCTGAGTTAAGTTTTTAAAAATCTCCATACGGTGGATTTTATATTTTTCTACAAGGCTTATTTTTCTTTGTAAGTCATTCTGTTAAAGGTCTCTGTCTTAATTAAGACAATTATGATTTAAAATATTTTTTTAATCGCATACGAAAGAATAGTTTTGAGCGTTATAATGTGACAATCTTATTTTTTTATTTCATGGCCAGAGCAATGTTTGAATATTCTAAAACCGTTTTAAGAAAAGTTAGTTTTAATGCCGATTTATTTTGTAGAGAATTAGAAAAAGCGCTAGAGAGGTTGTTACCCCACGAAATTAATGAACTGACCATTTGGATAAAACAATATATAAGAAATAAGCCAGAATTAACGAATTGTATGAATCTTTTACGTTAGCTGGAAAGCAACTGCTTTCCTTTTGTAATGGCTATAATTTAAATTCTACTGAAAGAAGAGTAGAAATCAATTATGACTTTTTTCTATTTCTCGAGTATCCAAAAAGTCGATTTTGTACAATTGTTTCAGAGACTCCTTCGGGAAGCATCTTTTGCCAGCCTTCATCACCATCAGCAATCATTTTAAGAACCGTTCTTGAGAAAATATGAAGTATTTCATGATCAAACCCTTTAATGTCAATGAGTTTACCGTTATTTTTAAAGAACTTATATAACTCTTTCATTCTAGGGTGTACTTTTAAATTTTCACTAGTAATATATTCACCTTTCTCTTCATCCTTATAGGGGTACATATATACTTTTAAATCTCTATAGAATAGCTTCCCAAATGCTTCTAAAATTCCACCACTTAAATGACGATAATATTTTTCATCAAAAATTTGAATTAAATTATAGACACCCATTGCTAAGCCCATTCTCGCTTTTGTAAATTCACTAAAGTATTCTACAAGTTTAAAGTATTCTTGGAAATTGGTAATCATTACATTTTGCCCAAGCGAACATAATAATTCTGCTCTATCTAAGAAATCTCGTTCATTAATTTCTCCTTCTGCTCTTAGATTACTAAGGGTTATTTCAAATATGATTTGAGAATTTTTAGGGTCTACTTTTTTCTCACTAAAAAAAAGTTCTTTAGATCGTTCAAACATATCCATATTTACCTTGGTGACGGGTCTAAAACTACCTCGTAAAGCCAATATGTTTTTTTTGTAGAGTACTTGTGCTGGGAGTAAATTATTTCCATCTGGGCCAAACATTACGGCGGTTGTCATATTGTTTTTTACCAGTTGAAGACTCATCAACCGATTATCGATATACATAAAACGAGGACCAGAAAAATTAATCATGTCGATCTCTAATTGATCTTTATAAAGATTGTCATAAAAAGATTTTAATAATTCTTTTGGATTATCATTTAAATAGAATGCTCCATAAATTAAATTTACCCCTAAAACCCCTAAAGTTTCTTGCTGCAATCTGGCATCTGTTTCTTTAAATCGAAGATGCAAGACAATTTCATTAAAATCCTCCAAAGGATCCAATTGAAATCGAATTCCAACCCAACCATGCCCTTTAAACTTTTTAGAAAAGTCTATGGTTGCAACAGTATTTGCATAACTGAAGAATAACTTATCGGGATGTTTTTTTCTACTTAAACGATCTTCGATTAAATCAACCTCATGATGGAGCATTCTCTTTAGACGCTCTTCTGTAACATATCGCCTATCTTTTTCAATTCCATAAATGGCATCAGAAAAATCTTTATCATAGGCACTCATGGCTTTTGCAATGGTACCAGAAGCTCCGCCAGCTCTAAAAAAATTACGAGCGGTTTCCTGTCCGGCTCCAATTTCTGCAAATGTTCCGTAGATGTCTGTGTTTAAATTAATTCGTAGCGCTTTGCTTTTCGTAGCAGGAACGCTACTGATTTTTTGATCTCCTTTTAAAGAAATAGACATTTTTACAAGGTTTTACTTACAAACAAAGGTAATAAAATTGAACGCTATCAATAAATTTTTATGTTATTTTTGTAAATTATGAAAATTACTTTTTTAGGAACAGGGACTTCACAAGGCATTCCGATGATTGCAAACAATCATCCTGTTTGTTTGTCTAGCAATAGTAAAGACAGAAGACTCCGTTCTTCGGTGATGATTTCTTGGGAGGGAAACAATTATATTGTTGATTGTGGTCCAGATTTTCGTCAACAGATGTTACGTGAAAAAGTACAGTCTATTAATGGAGTTATATTTACGCATGAGCATGCAGACCACACAGCCGGAATTGATGATTTAAGACCTTATACTTATCAAATGGGAGCTGTTCCTGTATATGCACAACAACGCGTAATTGAAAATTTAAAAGTTCGTTTTTCATATATTTTTGAGACAGAAAACCGATATGCAGGAGCTCCAAAATTAGTTGAAAATGTAATAGATTTACGTTCTTTTTTACTCGATGGAGTAGAGGTAACCCCTATTCGTATTTTACATGGAACATTACCAATTACGGCCTATAGATTTGGTAACATAGCCTACTTAACAGATTTAAAAACAATTTCTAATCAGGAAAAAAAGAAATTAGAGAATTTAGAAGTCTTGATTGTTAATGCATTGAGGATAGAAGAGCATCCTACTCACTTAAATTTAGAGGAAGCCCTTGATTTTGTGAAAGAAATCAATCCCCAAAAAGCCTATTTTACTCATATTAGCCATAAGTTAGGATTTCACAACGAAGTAGAAAAGACACTTCCACCGAATGTTTTTTTATCCTATGATGGCTTACAAATCGAAATTTAAAACATTACCATATGATTTCTTTCAGGAAGTTTTTATCTGTAAAGGGTCTGATTGAAATTTTATAATTTGAAATTAAATCCATCACTTTTGTATGTTCTCTAATTACAGATTTCTTCGAGGTTTTGAAATGAGCTAAATGAACCACTCCATTTTTTTGTTTTAAAACCAACAACTTGTTTTTGAGGGTTTTAAAACTTATTTCTTGGTTGTTTTCAATTATTTTTCCTTTTTTATCAATATACAGTTGTAGGAATTCTTTTTTATTTATTGATGCTTTTTGTGACGATTGAGCTGCAATAATTGTGGTAAAAAAGAGTACTATTAGAAAAGTAAAAAAACGGTTCATCTTTAGAAGATTTTTATTAAGAATAGGTTTTAAATGTACTTAAAAATGTTAGATCATAAACGGTTTTGAATCCATTTTTTTAAACTAAAAAAGTTTTGAGGGGCAACTCCATGACCGACAGGGTATTCTGAATATTCATTTTTTAGCTCAATAGAGTTTAAAAATACAGGCGCTTTTCTTGCCCAATCAACAGGAATTACTTGATCTACAGAACCATGAGAAATATAATAATCTGTCTTTATATGTTGATTATAATTTGCAGGCAAGAGTTCTGTATTAAAATAACCACTTAAAGCAATAACATGCTGAACAGTATTGGGAAATTGAAAACTTAATGCATAACTCAAAACTGCCCCCTGACTAAAGCCTAGTAAGAATGTTTTTGATGGATTGGTGTGATAGTCTGTTTTTAATTGATTAATTGTTTGTGCGATAAGATTTATTGATTTTTTTGCTTGCGTTAAATCAGAAAGCTTATTGTTTTCACTATCTAAGTTTATCGCATACCACCCATAGCTATTATAACCCATATCATAGGGCGCTCTCAAACTCACAGTGAGGAGTTCCTCAGGCAATTCTTCTGCAAATGAAAATAAATCTAATTCATTGCTACCGTAGCCATGAAGTAAGATTAATAAAGGTGGTTTTTTTGTTGTTTTTTTAGGATGTTTTACAACATAATACAGTGAGTCAGTCATGTTTTTAGTTGAGAACTAATTTATTATTAGCATAGATTCCGTAAACTTTACCTTTTAATTTTTGATTGATTAATGCAGTATTTTTTGAAGTAGATAATATATTTTCAGAAGAAAATGTATAGCTTATTTCAGGATTAAACAGTGTTAAATCGGCAGGGCTATTTTCATCGATTTTTTGAACCGGTAAGCCAAAAATAGATCTTGGATTTGTAGTTAGTGCCCTGATACTTGTTTCTAATTCCATCACAGAGTTTACCGAACCAAATAAGCTCTCTAAACCAATAGTGCCGTCTTTGGCAATACTAAATTCTAATTTTTTATTTTCGATGTCAATAGGGGTGTGGTCTGAGGTAATCATATCAATGACACCTTCTTTTAAGCCTTTTAGAAGTGCTTTTATATCTTTCTTATTTCGCAAAGGAGGCGATACTTTAACCTTACTGTCAAAACTCTCTAATTCATCATCTGTTAAGATTAAATGATGAGCAGAAACACTACAGCTAACTTGTAGTCCTTTCTTTTTGGCTTTTTTTATGAGTTGAACAGATTTAGCAGAGGAGATAGTTGGTATATGAAGTTTACCCCCTGTATATTCTAACAGATATAAATCTCTAGTAATTTGCATATGCTCTGCAAGAGCAGGTGCTCCTTTTAAGCCTAGTCTAGTGCTATTATTTCCTTCATTGACAGTTCCCTCAGCTGCAATTGATTTATTATTTGGAAAACTCATAATCAACCCATTTAAATTTTGAGCATATAACAAAGCAACTTTCATGAACTGATCGTTTGATATAGGTTTTTTATAATCTCCAAAAGCGATTGCACCAGATTGCTGCATATCATATAATTCTGCTAAGGCTTTTCCATGGCTCCCTCTAGTCAGTGCTCCTATCGGATGAAGACTTGTTGCAGAATTACTGGCTTTGTTTATTAGAAACTCTACAGCCGATTTAGAGTCGATGACTGGTTTGGTGTTTGGGTTAACTGCAATACTTGTGAAACCACTTTTAGAAGCTACTTCTAATCCTTTTGAAATAGTTTCTCGCTCTTCATAACCAGGTTCTCCAAAAGAAACACTCGTATCAAACCATCCACAAGAAACATGTAAATTATCTCTTTCAATAACAGTATAAGAGGCGTTATTACGAATCGAATGAGCGATTTCTGTTATTTTACCCTCGACAATAAGAATATCCTTGATTTGCTTGTGGTGTGGGCTAGATTCATCTATAATGGTAGCCGATTTTATAAGCGTAGTCATGTTTTGAAGAATTTTAAGATTAAAATTTCCAGCAACAAAGATACAATTGCTATTGTCAAAAACAACTTCCAGAGCCATTGAACTTTGTTTTTTTTGTTTATTTCATTAAAAAACTCACCAACAGAATTGTAAATTTTGATGTTTTTGTTTTCTTTTTCGAATGAATTGATTTCAAAGAAATTAAGGGCGCTTTCTTGTGATGAGAGATTAAAAGCGATGGTTTCTAACGTATCTTTGTCTAGTAGTAAGTCATAGAAACCAGTAGATTTAGGGGCTTCATTGGTAGTAAGTGTTATTTTATTAGAAAACAAACGCTGCAAAGGGATAAATGATGATTTAGAATCAGAAATTGTTACTATTTGATCCTTTCCAATTTTTTTATTAACGTCGATTTTATTTTCTTGATGAAGTACATAATAAGGTTTTGCTAATTCTAAACTTTTTAAACCAATATTGTATAACGTAGGAACAATTAACGGTGAATTGGTAAAATTACTTGTTGTGACGTCTAATGGAGACGAAAACCAATATATTTTTGAATATGGGTTTTCTAATTCTTGTAAAAAAGGTTTTTTATTTTCAAAGGATAGTATGTTATCACCTTTTAAAGTGTGTTGGTAGCTTATTGTAACTGATGGATATTGAAAATTTGAAACTCTTTTTGAGAAAACTCCATTATATATCGGATGATCTACATTAATCTTGGTAATTTTTAATGAATCTTTAATACTCGTAACTATAGCTCCTGATGTGATTGAGTTAAAAAATGAATTATAACTCTCCATGTCAATGGTTTTATTTGGAATAATTACTAAATGTCCACCATTTTTAACAAAAAGGAGTAAGCTATTTTGTAAGGTTGAAGGGATTTTTTTTAATTGATTAAGGATTATTAATTGTTGATTTAAAATTTGACTATACTGAATATTTTGTAAAGAAGAGTTTGTGTAGTTGATTTCATTTTCTGAAAATATTCTTGAAAAAGAATTGGAAGATTTTCCAATGACTAAAACAGCTGTTTTTTTAGATTGATTAATCGTGAAGTAAAATTTGTTATCAAATAAAAAAATGTCGTTAAAAGAAATTTTTAAAATCCCATTAAACTTTTTGACTTTGTTAATATTGAATTCCAATATTTTTATTTCATTAGCAGCGATTGAAAAGGAGCGTTTATTGATGAGTTTTGATGATTCATATAAAGCAATAGGGATGTTATTTTTTGCATCTCCTTGATTTTTTATAACTACAGAAATTACGTTCTCATTTAAATCTTTAGCACTTATAAATAGACTGTCAATTGAAATATTATTTTTTGAGGTATTTTTTATATTTATCAAAGAAAAAGAGGTATTTACATTTGTAAATAGACTATTATTATTTTTATTAATATTTTGAAAATCAGATATTAAAATTACTTCATATAAATCTTTAGTATCATTTATTATTTCACTTTCAATCTGAATTACTTTAGCGGGTAAATTAGTTTTTTTTGTACTGTAGTCTATTTCTTTTAATGATTTATCTAGTTTTTGTTTCGAAATATTTGAACTTAAAAAATCATTTGTCAAGAGAGAATACCTTTTTGTTTCTGAAGTATTTTGAATTAATTTTTGAGCAATTAGTTTTAGTCGGTTTTCCTGAAATTCATTTGAGTTTATACTCATAGAATTATCCAAGTAAATAAATGTGTGATTTATTTTTTCTTCTGTTTTATTACTGGTATAGGGTTGTGAAAAAGTAAAAAGTAACGCTAAAAAACATAGTAATCTTGTTGCTAAAATTACTAATTTTTTTATTCTTGAACTTTTCCGTGTTTCGAGAGTTATTTGTTTTAAAAATTGAACATTGCTAAACGGTATTTTTTTAAATTTTTGAAGTTGAAAAAGATGAATTATTATTGGAATAATCAACAACACCAAAAAGTAAAATATAGCGGGGTATTTAAATTGCATTTTCTTTTACCTGTCTATTCGTATTTAGCAGCTTTCCCTTTTGAAGAGCTATCTCTAATAAAGGTTCTTAAGTCATCATTAGATTTTTTTAAATCTTCATTTCTCAAATACATCATGTGCCCACTTCTATATCCTTTAAAATAAAATCGGTCTTTCATTCTTCCACTAGGATCTGTTTGCCACATTGTATATTTTGCATTGAAGTATGTAGTTGCTCCATCATAGTAACCAGATTGTATTAAAACTTTTAAATAGGGGTTCTGAGCCATTGCTTTTCGTAAGCCTTCTCTTACGTTATCATTTCTATTGTCCCATGGTCTTACAGGCCCAAAAACATTATATTTTACATCTGTCTTAAAGTTTAAATACTCTCTAATATAGTAGTTGATTGCAGGTGTAAATGAGTGTAACCACGATGTAATTTCTGAGTTGTAGTCTGGGTTATCACCAGCGATTCTTTTGTCCAATCCTTTATATCTTGAGTCTAATCTACCAACGGTTAACCCCTCTTTTTCTCTTAATAACTCCTTCCAAAAATAACTTTTAGGAATATCTAGATTATGTTGTAATAGGATCTTTTTTTCTATTCCAGAAAAATAAGACATCTTGGCAGCTACCTTATTTCTTTCTGTTTCAGAAATAAACCCACCTTTTGCCATTGCTGGAATTAATTCATTAATTGTATATTTTTCAGACAAAGGTAAGATCTCTGTTAAGTCTTTATTTTGTAATTCTTGGGGTAACATTTTATGATACCAAGCAGCAGCTGTAAAATAAGGTAAGTTTAATGAAGATGATAATGCAGAACCAGTTCTTAAAACTTTATAATCTGCAGGAGAAACCATGATGACTCCATTTAAATACATCCATTGACTATTTTGTAATTCTGCCGCTAATCCCATAACTCTTGTTCCTCCATAACTTTCTCCAATGATGTATTTTGGTGATTTCCATCGATTATTTCTTGTAATAAATGTTTGTAACCAGCTGGCTAAATATTTTATATCTGCATTAATTCCAAAAAATAGTGATTTATCTACTTTTTCTCCTTCTTTAACGACAGGTCTTGAAAAACCAGTATTTACTGGATTTATATATACGATGTCTGCGACATCTAAAATTGAATTGGGATTATCTTTCACTCCATAAGGTTGAATAGGGTATCCTTCATCATCGATCTTTAAAACTTTGGGACCAGTATATGCAATGTGCATCCATACAGAAGCAGAACCTGGTCCTCCATTAAATGACATGATAATAGGTCTTTCTGCGCTACCTTTTGTGTTGGTACGTTGGTAATAAGTATAATACAGTGATGCAATGACATTTCCATGATCATCCCAAACAGGTTGCATTCCTGTGCTTGCTTTATAGGTTACCTTTTGACCATTTATAACCACTTCATTACTAGTAACCACTGTTGTATCTAGTGGAATTCTAGAATCTTGAGCTTGAATATTTATACACGTTAATACAAGTATAAAGAATATATATTTTTTCATTCTTATGAGATTTAAGGACGTCTAATTTAGTTGAAATAAATGACATTTTAATTATCGATTAAAGACATTTAAAATTTTTCAAATATTCCAAGTCCAAAAAGAGCAAAGTCATATTTTACAGGATCCTCAATATCAAATTCCCTTAGCCTAGAGTCTAATTCAAAAACAGCCTTCCAATCATTTTGTTTTCGGCTTAAAATCCCAAGTTTTCTTGCCACATTTCCAGAATGGACATCGAGAGGACAGGAAAGTAACTTAGGCGAATGTGTTTTCCAAATACCAAAATCAACTCCAGTGTTATCACTTCTAACCATCCATCTTAAAAACATATTAATTCTCTTTGCAGCTGAATTTTTTAATGGATTAGAAATATGCTTTTCTGTTCTTTTTTCATGTGGAAGTTCAAAAAAAAGTTCTTTTAATTGTGAAATAGAATTCTGATAGTTTACATCTTCTTTTGCAGGTCTTAGTTGATGTTCTAGTCCTTGATGTTTCTTATAGATATTTTGAAGAGATTTTATAAAAAATCGAAAATCAGTAGCATTAAATGTCCTGTGTACAAAGTTATTAATTGATTTAAGGTCTTTTTGTGAATGATTCATCACAAAATCAAATGGAGAATTATCCATAATCTCCATCATTTTTTTTGAATTTCTAATGATCATAGTTCGATTTCCCCATGCAATTGTAGCAGAAAGAAAACCTGCAATTTCTATGTCCTCTTTTTTTTTAAATAAATGAGGAATTTGAATAGGATCCGATTCGATAAAAGTACTTCTATTGTATATACTTACTTTTAAATCTAAAAAATCTTTTAAATCTTTTTTATGAAGTTCCATAGCTCGCAAAGAGAAATAATAAAATTAAAATAGCATTATAACAACTGTGTAAAGAAATTGCCCAAAAGAGGCCTAATCGGATTCTTATAAAACCAAAAATAAGTCCAACTAAAAATTGTGGGGCAACCAATAAGGGTGAAAATAACAACACATTCTTATTTATTTCAAAATTAAAAATATGTACATATGCAAACACAATACTGATGGTATAAAATGCAATTCTAAATATTTTTTTTTGTTTGAATAACGTTAACGGAGCTCTAAAAATTAATTCTTCTACGATAGGTGCTAAAACAGCAGCAAAAAATAATAGTTCTAATCCAGACGTGTCTTTTAAAAAATCATCTGTTATATGTTTGTTATCACCTATGATATTTAACGATGTTAAGATTCCATTGATAATAGATATAAAGAAGGAAATACTAAGAGAAATAACTAAAAGGGAAATAAAAAGTTTACATCGATATAAAAAATTCTGATTAAGGTCTTTTTCTAAGACAGGATTTTTTAGATACTTTATCAGTTCATCAAGAGTTGTCATATAATCTTCCCATCTTTCATTGTTAATGTTCTATCAGCCATATTTGCAAGCTCTTCATTATGTGTTACGATGATAAATGTTTGATTAAATTTAGTTCTCAACTCAAAAAATAAGTTGTGAAGACTCTCTGCCGAAGAGGAATCTAAATTTCCACTGGGTTCATCAGCTAAGATAATAGAAGGGTTATTAATCAGTGCCCTAGCAACAGCTACTCGTTGTTGCTCACCTCCTGAAAGTTTATTGGGTTTGTGATTAGTTCTATTTTCTAACCCTAAAAATTTTAGGATTTCTATTGCTTTTTGTTCAGTTTCTATTTTATTTTTTTTCCCAATAAAGGCTGGTATACAAACATTTTCCAATGCTGTAAATTCAGGGAGTAATTGATGAAATTGAAAAATATAACCAATATGTTCATTCCTAAAAGAGGCAATTTTTTTGTCACTTAAGTTTTTTATGGAAACTCCATCAATTTCTAGATGAAATTTTTTTTCTGATGAGGGAGTGTCTAGGGTTCCTAATATTTGAAGTAGTGTTGTTTTTCCTGCTCCTGATTGACCAACAATAGCAACAATTTCTCCTTTTTTTATATGAAGATCAACGCCTTTTAAAACTTCTAACTCTCCGAAATACTTATGAATATTTTTAGCAACAATCATTTGAATAGGTCTCTGGATAACGAAAGTATAAAAAAGGGATGAATATCTACGTTTAAAATATGTTTTTAAGATGATTATAATCTATAAAATAGACAAACCTCAACGAAAAAATATGTTGTTGTGGCTCACGAAATAGATTGTTCAAATTTGTAAAAAATTTTTGTCCTGTAAGATCATTTATTCCAAAAATACTGTTCCTATAAAAAGCAATTAACTGACTTCCAGGAGCAAACTGCCAGATATAATTTAAATCTAAATTCCAACTATTAAAATTAATATCTCTGTTTTCCATATAACTAATGTTGGGAACTAATTTTCCATCTGATCCTAAATCAAAGAATTGAGATTGATAGCTTACATCAGACCAATTATGTCTAAAAGTTAGTGATAATGAAGACTTAATACTAAAACTATACTTGGCCGATAAGGTATTATTAAAAGTCTTTCTATCTCTAATTCCAAAAATTGGATCTTCATTAACTTCTTCAGTAAATCCTTCTTGATTATAGTTTTTGTTGAAATTTAAACCATAGGATATAGAGAATTGGTTGTTAAAACGGACTCTAGGTCTGATATTAAAACCAAAAGCACTTCTTGGGTTATTAAAATACATTGACCTCCATATACGTGTGTCTAGGGATAATTTTTTTCTTTCATCAGTATTCATCCAAGCATTGGTAGTTATTCTAGTAGGACGAATAAAATAAGCTAATTCTGAAATATCTTGTCTAGCTTCAAAATAATCAAACTGACGACCAATATTGCCATTAACATTTACTCCAAAGTAAAGACGTTTTTTTGTTTCTGCCCAGCTGCCTATTCCAAAAGTATTACCTGTATATACTCCTGGTTTGTACAAGTAGTTAATGTTCCACCAAGAATTTAATCTCCAATTATTAAAATTCCCCTTGGGTTCTAAAATTCTGTATGAGATATTTCCATAGAGTGATTGTTCATTATTATTGAATAGGATTCCTAGATCATTAGGGTCATAGGTGTCATCTTCAAAACTATAGCCAGTTTCCCACCTCCAATTGCCTGCAGCTTTTGCAATACTCATGTCAAAAGTACTCCCGGTTATGTGAGAATCATATTCTGAGATATTGCTACGATTATAGGATCCATCTATAAAATATTTACTATTTTTTGTGCGGATGTGGTAAGAGAGTCCAGTGACATTCCCGTCTCTAAACCTACCATCTCTCGTTACATTTGTATTGGTGAGAGTGATTGACGAATTTTTATTAAAGGTTTGATCTAAGACTAAGACGTTATAATTTGCAAAAGGTTCAGTGATAACCTTTCTTGTTTCATTAGTTTGCGTATTTTTAATAAGTGCTTCAGATTTTGCTGTAATAGCGTTAAAAACACCGATTCCCAATCCTTTTTTAGTTCTACCAGAGACTTTAATGGCGTTCAGCATTTTTACATTATCTGGATTTTCTATAATTTCTTCATTGGTTGCTAAATTTTCTTCTACTGCAAATCTATTGGTGGGAGTATTGCCAATTCTTCGGGAGAAAAATAATCCCGCTTTATTAAATAATTCTGTTCCTTCAATAAAAAAAGGACGTTGTTCATTAAAAACTTGTTCAAATGGCCCTAAATTTAAACTGATATTATCAAATGCCGTTTGACCAAAGTCAGGAATTAGTGTAGCGTCTAAAGTAAAATTATCTGTGAGCCCATATTTCACATCCATTCCTGCATTAAAACTAGTGTTGGTCTCTCTATCAAAAGAGTCTGATGTTACTGAGGTATAAGGATAAAACGTCAAACGAGTAGGAGGTTTAATATTTTTAAAACCTGTTACTAATCCATCGTACTGAGTCCAAATTCCTTTTGTATTATCAATGTGGTTCCAAGTGTATTGAGCATTTAAATTCTGAATATTTCTATGAAAATTAAATCCCCACGACTGTACTTCTCTATTAGCAAATCGTAGTGCTCTGTAAGGAATTTTCATTTCTACAACCCATCCATTATCAGTGATCGTAGCTTGGCTTTCCCATACGGCATTCCATGCAAAGTCCTCATCACCCTCAGAAACTTTAGATTCTGCTTGAGAGCCTGTACTCATTACAATAAATTCGAATGGATTTTGACCATCATCATTTGGGTTAATGGTTACAATAAAAAAATCTGTTTGACCAAAATTATCTCTATTAGTAAACTCCATTGGTATTTTAGAAGGCTCAGGATCGTACATATAAGCACCAATGTAGATTGCATTGTTATCATACATGACCTTAACTTCTGTTTTGTGAGTTTCTAACTCATTTTTCCCATTGTCGGGACGAAGCATTATAAAATCTTTTGCAATTTCGGCATCTTTCCAAGCATCATCACTTAAATCTCCATCAATTTTTATGGTATTATAAATTCTTTTAGTATGGATTTTTTTTCTATTACTATTAACAACTTCTTGAGCTGTAACGGTTTGGTTTGCAAACAGAAAAAAAAAGGAGTATATGATATATTTTTTCAAATCAATTAGGGGATTTATTCACTGCTAAAGTATTTATGGCTCCACAATTAAATCATAATTTTCTGTTAATTGTTTTATCGTTTATGTTAATGTTGAGTTGAAATATTTAATAAACTTAATTTTTAAAAGACCTCTATTTTTTATCGTAAACTTTCTATACAATATGAGTTTGAATTTGTACTTTTGCTAACGTTTAAAAACATTTGTAAGATGAACCTACACGAATATCAAGGAAAAGAGATTTTAAATAGTTTTGGCGTAAGAATTCAACGAGGAATTGTTGCCAGCGAACCTCAAGAAGCTGTGGAAGCAGCAAAAAAATTAACCTCAGAAACAGGAACAAGCTGGTATGTGGTAAAAGCTCAGGTCCATGCAGGTGGTCGTGGTAAAGGTGGAGGTGTGAAATTGGCAAAAAACCTTCAAGAAGTAGCAACAATTTCAAACGATATTTTGGGAATGATGTTAATCACTCCTCAAACATCTGCAGAAGGAAAAAAAGTAAATCAAGTTTTAATTGCTGAAGATGTTTATTATCCAGGTGATTCAGAGCCAGAGGAGTATTATATGTCTGTTCTGTTGAATAGAAATACTGGTAAAAATATGATTATGTATTCTACAGAAGGAGGTATGGATATCGAAACAGTTGCAGAAGAAACACCTCACTTAATTTTCACAGAAGAAATAGACCCTACTTTAGGTCTTTTACCATTTCAAGCTCGTAAAGTTGCATTTAATCTTGGTTTGTCTGGAGTTGCCTTTAAAGAAATGACAAAATTTGTAGCTGCTTTATATACCGCATATATCAAGTCAGATTCGTCAATGTTTGAAATAAACCCAGTGTTAAAGACTTCTGATGATAAAATTCTTGCAGTTGATGCAAAAGTTACTTTAGATGAAAATGCTCTTTTTCGTCATAAAGAGTATCTCGAACTGCGAGATCTACGCGAAGAAAACCCAATTGAAGTAGAAGCAAAAGCTGCTGGTTTGAATTATGTTGATTTAGATGGAAATGTAGGGTGTATGGTAAATGGAGCAGGATTAGCCATGGGGACCATGGATTTAATTAAACAAGCAGGAGGCGATCCAGCTAACTTTTTAGATGTTGGAGGTACTGCAGATGCAAAACGTGTAGAAACTGCCTTTAAAATCATTTTAAAAGATTCTAATGTAAAGGCTATTCTTGTTAATATATTTGGAGGAATCGTTCGATGTGATCGAGTTGCTCAAGGTGTCGTTGATGCATACAAAAATATGGGAGACTCTATTAATGTACCAATTATTTGTAGATTACAAGGAACCAATGCAAAAGAAGCAAAAGAGCTTATTGATACTAGCGGAATGGAAATTATCTCTGCTACAGAATTTCAAGAAGCAGCCGATAAAGTACAGGAAGTATTAGAGTTATAATATAAGGATTTTATAAATTCAAAAACATCTTTATATTTTAGGCATTTTTGTATATCAAATGGTCTCTTAAACTCATAATTGATCTTTTAGGATTTTAATTTCGTCTCTTAATTGAGCTGCTATAATAAAATCTAATGCTTTGGCAGCTTCTTCCATATGTTTCCTTTTCTCTCTAATTTGTTTTTCTATTTCAGATTTTGGAAGGTATTGAATCTCTTGTTCTGCAACTTTTTTTATCGCAGAATTGTATTGATAGGATGCTACAGCTTTTCTTGATAATGTATCATCAATTTTTTTATTTATCTGGGTGGGTGTAATCTTGTTTTTTGTATTGTATTCCACTTGTTTTTCTCGACGTCTTGTTGTTTCGTCAATAGTCAATTGCATACTTTTTGTAATTTTATCAGCATACATAATCGCTAATCCTTTTACATTTCTTGCGGCACGACCTATCGTTTGTGTTAATGAACGATGAGACCTTAAAAATCCTTCTTTATCAGCATCTAATATAGCTACTAAAGAAACTTCGGGTAAATCCAATCCTTCTCGTAAAAGATTCACACCAATTAATACATCAAAGATTCCCTTTCGCAGATCTTGCATAATTTCTACACGTTCTAAAGTATCAACATCAGAATGAATATAACGACAACGAATAGAAATACGACTTAAATACTTTGTTAACTCTTCAGCCATTCTTTTTGTAAGTGTTGTTACTAAGGTACGCTCATCTTTTTCAACTCGTAGCTGAATTTCTTCAATTAAATCATCAATTTGATGTAAGCTTGGTCTCACTTCAATCTCAGGGTCTAATAAGCCTGTAGGACGAATGATCTGCTCAACAAAAACTCCTTCTGTCTTTTGTAATTCGTAATCTGCTGGTGTAGCACTAACATAAATCGTCTGATTTTGTAATACTTCAAACTCATCAAATTTAAGAGGCCTGTTATCCATGGCAGCAGGCAATCGAAAGCCATATTCAACAAGATTCTCTTTTCTGCTTCTATCTCCTCCATACATAGCGTGAGTTTGAGGGATGGTAACATGACTTTCATCAATCACCATTAAATAATCGTCAGGGAAATAATCTAAAAGACAAAAAGGTCTAGTTCCAGCTTCTCTTCCATCTAAATAACGAGAGTAATTCTCTATCCCAGAACAATAGCCTAATTCGCGAATCATTTCTAAATCAAACTCTGTTCTTTCTTTTAACCTTTTCGCCTCTAAATGTTTTCCAATTTCTTTGAAATAATCTACTTGCTTAACCATATCTTCTTGAATTTGATGGATAGCATTTTGTAAAATATCAGGTGAGGTAACAAATAAATTTGCAGGATAAATAGTAAGGCTTTCAAACTTTTCTATAACTTGATTGCTTACCAAATCAATAGACTCTATTTCTTCAATTTCATCACCAAAAAAATGAACCCTAAATCCATTTTCTCCATATGAAGGAAAAATCGTAATTACATCTCCTTTTACTTTAAACGTTCCACTCTTAATTTCTACATCCGTTCTGGAATATAAACTAGTGACTAATTGATGTAAAAATTTTGTTCTCGATATCATCTGACCGACTTCAATAGGAATTACATTTTTTTTAAATTCAACAGGGTTACCAATTCCATATAAACAAGAAACAGAAGCAACAACAACTACATCCCTTCTGCCAGATAATAATGATGAGGTTGTGCTTAAACGAAGTCTTTCGATATCATCATTAATAGATAAGTCCTTTTCTATATAAGTTCCAGTAACAGGTATATAGGCTTCAGGTTGGTAGTAATCATAATATGAAACAAAATATTCTATTGCATTATTTGGGAAAAATTGCTTAAATTCAGAATATAATTGCGCAGCCAATGTTTTGTTGTGCGCTAATACTAATGTTGGTTTATTTGTTTCTTGAATAACATTTGCTACTGTAAATGTTTTCCCCGAACCAGTGACTCCCAAGAGAGTTTGAAACTTTTCTTTAGAGTTTATTCCACCCACTAGTTGTTTGATGGCTTCTGGTTGATCTCCTGTAGGTTTAAACTTAGATTGTAGCTTAAAATTCATCCTATAAAAATACAAATCCTTTTAATGAATCTGATGAAGAAAATGAAAAATAAATAACGTAAGTTTATTTACCGTCTAAGTAGTGAAAAATTTCCTTTTCTATTTCTTAGTGTTCCATTTCT
>JBELHH010000033.1:0-19529 GCA_042091515.1 Flavobacterium sp.
CCATGTTTGTTTCTTCTCTTTCTTTTTGATGGCTGAAACGTTCTTTTCGGCATTTCTTATATTTTTAAAAGTATAATTATTTTTAATAGCACTTAATGATAATAACCTCATTTAAAGCGTGCGCAAATATACAACTGTTTTTATTTTTGACAAATACAATGTCTAAAAAAATAATTTTTTTTTTGTTCATTGTTTTTTCATGTTTTTGTTTGTGAGAAAATCAAGAGTTAGTACTTTTGCTCAAACCGGTTAAAATATGAACAACACTAAATACGTTTTCGTTACTGGAGGCGTAACATCTTCTCTTGGAAAAGGAATTATAGCTGCATCTTTAGCTAAACTTTTACAAGTTAGAGGTCTCTCCGTTACGATTCAAAAATTAGATCCATATATTAATATAGATCCGGGAACCCTAAACCCATATGAACATGGTGAATGCTATGTAACCGATGATGGTGCCGAGACCGATTTGGATTTAGGTCATTATGAGCGTTTTTTAAACATCCCCACATCACAGGCGAATAATGTTACTACTGGGAGGATATACCAATCAGTTATCGAAAAAGAAAGAAAAGGTGAATTTTTGGGTAAAACTGTTCAAGTAATCCCTCATATAACAGACGAAATTAAGCATCGGATACAAATTTTAGGAAATACAGGTGATTATGATGTTGTAATAACTGAAATTGGGGGTACTGTGGGAGATATAGAATCGTTACCTTATGTAGAATCTGTTCGTCAATTATTATGGGAATTAGGAGAAGGAAATGCCATTGTTATTCATTTAACACTCATTCCATATCTCGCAGCAGCAGGTGAACTCAAAACCAAACCTACACAACATTCTGTAAAAACATTAATGCAGAGTGGAATCAACCCTGATGTTTTAGTTTGTAGAACAGAACATGAAATATCTAAAGACATTAAAAGAAAGCTAGCTTTATTTTGTAATGTAAAACAAGAAGATGTTATTCAATCTCTTGATGCTGAAACTATTTATGATGTTCCTAACTTAATGTTTAGAGAAGGATTAGATAGAGTCGTCTTAAGTAAACTACAATTATCTTCAGAAAAACTACCGCAATTAACCGCTTGGAATAATTTTTTAGACAAATATAAAAATCCAACTTCAACTATAGAAATAGGCCTGATTGGGAAATATGTTGAATTACAAGATTCATACAAATCAATCACAGAGGCAATCATTCATGCAAGTGCCACCAATGAAACTAAAGTAGTCATTCGTTGGATTCATTCAGAAAATTTAACTCCTGGAAATGTAGCTGAACAACTCACAGGGTTAAATGGAATTCTTGTTGCTCCCGGATTTGGAGATCGTGGAATCGAAGGGAAGATTAAAGCTGTTCAATATGCTAGAGAGCAAAAGATTCCCTTTTTTGGAATCTGTCTTGGAATGCAAATGGCAGTCATAGAATTTGCAAGAAATGTTATAGGGATCAAAGAAGCTAATTCAACTGAAATGAATGAAGAGTGCACTCAACCTGTGATTAGCTTAATGGAAGATCAAAAAGGGATTACCAAAAAAGGGGGGACGATGCGACTAGGTGCATGGGATTGTGAGGTCTCTGAAAATTCAACTACCTACAAAGCTTATCACAACACGATGATTAGTGAACGACATAGACATCGATACGAATTTAACAATGATTATATTGATCATCTTAAATCTAACGGAATGGAGACAACGGGGATAAACCCAAAAACTGGATTGGTAGAAGTTATCGAAATCCCCAGTCATCCATGGTTTATTGGTGTTCAATATCACCCAGAATATAAAAGTACTGTTTTAAATCCCCATCCATTATTTGTAGACTTTGTAAAGGCTAGTCTAAAACATTCTAAAATTCAGTAAAACCCTCTTATATAAAATACACTATTGAAGACATAAATGAATGAGGGGATTTCTAGAAATCTTATTTTCAAAAAGACCCCTTAGTGTTTTCATGAAAAATTCTTTCAATAATTATATTTGATAAATAAAACAACCAATCAGTACTAAAAAAAATTGCTTTTCACTACATTTGTCTTCGCTATTTAAAAGTAAAAATGACAAATTGACATTATAAAATATGGAACAAAAAAAATTTGATGTTAACTCCTTTATAGGAATGATTCTAATTGGTGGAATTCTACTTTGGTGGATGAATTCTTCTCTACCAGAAGTAGATCCAAATGCCTCATCAACTCCAGAAAAGACGATTGACTCTACGATATCAGTCTCTAAAAACAGTGAAACTACACCCTCAACAATTGTTAACGACTCTTTAAAAAGAATCAACTTACAAAATCAATTAGGCGCTTTTGCATCTAGCTCTATCAATGGTATTGAAGGGACAACAACTCTAGAAAATGATGTTCTTTTGTTAAAAATTAACAATAAAGGAGGTCAAATCACTGAAGCAATCATTAAAGGCTTTAAAACCTATGATTCGTTGCCTTTATATATGATTAAAGATAACAACGCAAACTTTAATATTAACTTTAGTACTAACGATAATAGATTTTTAAATACCAAGGATTTATTTTTTGAACCAACTTTAACCAAAAAATCAGATGTACAAGTTCTTTCAATGAAATTGAAAGTTTCTGACAATCAATTCTTAGAATATCGATACGAGATGACAGAGAACTTCATGGTGGAATTCAGTGTTCGATCTCAAGGCTTAAGTAATATTATCAATGGATCAAATCTGATTAACTTAGATTGGGATTTAAAAGGGTATCGCCATGAAAAAAGCATTCGAACCGAGAACTCTATGTATTCTTATTACTACTATAAATCTGATAATGAAGTAGACTATCTTAACTCTGAAGATAACGATCTTGTTAACGACGTCGACTGGGTCTCTTATAAACAACATTTTTTCTCATCAATATTATTAACTGAAAAGCCCTTTAATAATGCTGAAATTGCTTCTATAGATCTTGTAAAGGATGAGGCAATAGATACTGTTTTCACTAAAGAATATCGTTTAAAAACACCTTTAGAATTAAGTAATGGTGAGTTAAATTACAATATGAAATGGTATTATGGACCATCGGATTATAACCAACTTAAAACCTATAAAGGAACCGATTTAAGTGAAACAGCCGATTTAGGTTGGGGTATTTTCGGAACAATTAATCGTTGGGTTTTTATCCCAATTTTTGGATTGTTAGAAGGGTTTATGGGTAATTATGGTTTAATTATCATTCTAATGACTATTGTCGTTAGAATCATTATGTCTCCATTGGTATACAAATCTTACGTATCTAGTGCTAAAATGAAAGTAATTCGTCCAGAACTAAACGAATTAAATAAGAAATATCCTGGTAAGGAAAATGCAATGAAACGTCAACAGGAAACAATGGCTGTTCAGCGAAAAGCTGGAGTTAGTATGTTATCTGGTTGTATTCCTGCCTTATTGCAAATGCCGGTGTTTTTTGCGTTATTTAAATTCTTCCCATCAAACATAGCATTGAGAGGAAAAAGCTTTTTATGGGCAGATGATTTATCTTCGTATGATACTATTTTTAATTTACCCTTTACTATTCCTTTCTATGGAAATCATGTGAGTTTATTTCCAATCTTAGCATCTATTGCAATTTTCTTTTATATGAAAATGAATCAGAGTCAACAAATGAATATGCAAGCTCCAACTCAAGAAGGAATGCCAGATATGGGTAAGATGATGAAGTACATGATTTACTTCTCTCCCATTATGATGTTATTCTTCTTTAACAACTATGCTAGTAGTTTAAGTTTATACTATTTTGTTTCTAACTTATTAACCATTACCATCATGCTAGTGATTAAAAACTATGTGATTAATGAAGATAAAATTCATGCTCAGATAGAGGAAAACAAAAAACGTCCTGAAAAGAAAAAAAGCAAGTTTAGACAACGTTTAGACGATGCTATGAAACAAGCTCAAGATCAACAAGCAAAGAGAAAGTAATAGAAGAAAATTTTAATTAAAAAAACCTTGAATAAATTATTCAAGGTTTTTTTTTATTCATATATTACTAATTATTAAGAATAAAAGTAAGGATCATCTTCTTAAGAAGAAACCTTTCTATATAATATAGAATTTGTTAAATTAGAACTTTAATTCCTCGCTGATTTAATACCATTGTAATGACAGTACTTAAACCAATTATCTACTTTTCTTTATTTGATCATCCAATTACAGAAGATGAGGTATTTAGGTATTCAGAGATCAGTGATAGAAATAAATTAAACAATGATATTAATCATTTAATAGATCAAGGAATCATTCATAAAGTCAATGGGTTTTTACTTTTCGAAAAAAATAAAAAACATATTTTAAAAAGAATTGACGGAAATGATTATGCTAAATCTGTAATGCCAAAAGCAACACAAATAGCGACTTTTATTTCTAAATTCCCCTTTATTAGAGGGGTTGCCATATCAGGATCATTATCTAAAGGGTTTTTTGATAAAACCAGTGATTTTGATTTTTTTATCATTACAAAAGCCAAAAGAGTCTGGATTACTAGAACTTTTATTGCCATTTATAAAAGACTCTTTTTACTCAATTCACATAAAGAATTTTGTGTGAATTATTTTGTTAGTACAGATACTTTAGAAATAGAAGAGAAAAACCGATTTACAGCTACAGAAATAGTCACTATAATTCCGCTGTTCGGAAGAAACGTATTTTCTGAATTTTACAACCAAAATAAATGGGTTTATAATTTCTTTCCAAATATATCTTTCACAAAAAATTTAATGAATATCAACCCATTAAAGACTCAAAAAATTACCCGATTAATTGAATTTTTATTTAATAACTCACTTGGAGTATTTATCAATTATATCTGTATGAAAATTATTTCGAAGAGATGGGCCCTGAAATACAAGAAAAAAATAAATGACCCCTACAAATCTAAAAAGGAAATTTCTAAACATCATCCAGAAAATTTTCAAAAAATAGTGATTAAAAAACTAAACACAAAATATCAATCGTGTAAAAAATCATACGGCATTAATATCCCTGAAGAGCATGAATGATATTGTTTTTTCCCATTCTTACTTTTATAAATTTGACCATAAACAATGGAGCAATAAAACACCTTACCCTCCGCTGGGAACCATTTATGCTGCTTCTTTTATGAGAGAAAAAGGGTACTCTACAGGACTATTTGACACTAATTTAGCGAACTCTCCCGAAGAAATAATACCTTACTTAAAAAAACAAAACCCTTCCTTTTTTGTTCTTTATGATGATGGCTTTAACTATCTAACAAAGATGTGCTTAACCAATATGAGAACCGCTGCTTTTAAGATGATTGAAATTGCTAAATCTCTTAATTGTTTTGTCATTTGCTCTAGTTCTGACTCAACAGATCAATATGAAAAATATTTAGAAAAAGGAGCTGATGTTGTTATTAAAGGAGAAGGTGAAATTACACTCAACAATCTCATTGAAACGATAAATAGTAAGAAAGATTTATCAGAAGTATTAGGCATTATTTACAAAAAAGAAAACAACATTATTAAAAATACTTCTAGAAATGTTTTAAAAAATCTAGACGAATTACCCATGCCTGCATGGGATTTGATTGATATTGAGTCGTATAAAAAAGTCTGGGCTTCAGGAAAGAAAGAATTTACTCTTAATATCGCAACAACCAGAGGATGCCCTTACAAATGTAATTGGTGTGCAAAACCAATTTATGGAAATCGGTATAATTCTCATTCTCCAGAATATATTTCTAATCAGATACAGTTTTTATCAGATACCTATCAAGTAAATAAATTCTGGATGTGTGATGATATTTTTGGATTAAAACCCAATTGGGTTCAAAATTTTAATCAAGAACTTAAAAAACGTACTTTAAAAATTGGTTATTATATTCAAAGTAGAGCCGATTTATTATTAAAGGAAGACAATATAGAAGCCCTTGTGAAAAGTGGTCTAGAGGAAGTTTGGATTGGTGCAGAAAGTGGTTCACAACGTATTTTGGATGCCATGGATAAAGGAACTACTATAGAACAAATATATACTGCTACTAAATTATTGAAAGAAAAATCTGTTCGTATTGCCTTCTTCATCCAATTTGGCTACTTGACAGAACGCAAAGAAGATATCCATAAAACAATTGCAATGATTAAGGAACTCGTTCCGGATAATATCGGAGTTTCAGTTTCATATCCACTCCCTGGAACAAAATTTTATGAGAAAGTAAAGGACGATTTAAGAGCAAAAGCAAACTGGTCTGATTCTGATGATTTAGCAATGATGTTTGAAGGAACTTTTAATTCTAAATTTTATAAAAAACTCCATCGTTACACCCACAAGGAATTTAGAAAGAGTCAAGCATTAGACTATTTTAAAAAATTACTTAAAAATCCATTATCACTAACCAAATTAAGATTACGAGCAATTCTATTATATTTTTATTACTTACCTACCGCAGCTGTAGATAAATTTATTCTAAACAAAATTGAACAATTTAATGAATGATAATTTTGACACTGCTGCCAAAAGTTACGACCAAATATTCACATACACTAATATTGGCAAAGCTCAAAGGCAGCAAGTCTACAAATATTTAAACAAATTAATTAAAACTTCTAATTCTCTTGAGATATTAGAGTTAAATTGTGGTACTGGAGAAGATGCAAAATATATGAGTATGAATGGTCATGATGTTATTGCAACAGATATTTCAAGTAAAATGATTGAGCTTGCTAAAGCTAAAAATGCTTCACTACCTACTTCATTTCATCAACTAGATATTACTAAAATCACATCAAAAACTTTTCATAAAAAATTCGATCTTATTTTTTCTAATTTTGGAGGATTTAATTGTTTAACCAAACAAGAACTTACTTCTTTTTTACAAATAGCTCCTAAACTTTTATCTGAAAAAGGAAAATTAGCATTGGTAATTATGCCTAAGAACACCCTGTGGGAATTCATTTATTTCTCTTTAAAAGGGCAAATAAAAAATGCGAAAAGAAGAATTTCAAAATCGTTTGTAATTGCAAGCGTTAACGGTAATGAAATCAAAACACGATACTTTAATCCATCAGATATTATAAAAAACGCCAATCATTTTACTTGTATTAAAATTAAACCAATTGGTTTATGGGTACCTCCCTCTTATTTGGAACATTCATTTCTGGGCAAAAAAAGTATTTTAACTATTTTACAAAGACTGGACGCTATTTTTAACTACAGGTTTCTTTCCAAGTATGCAGATCATTATTATATTGAACTTGAAAAATCAATAGAGCATCAATGAGTATAATTCTAACACATGCCTATTATCTCTTTGAAGATAAGAAAGAACAGAAGATTATGAAACCTTACCCACCATTAGGGCTTTTATATGTATCAGCATATCTGAATTTAAACAGTGTTAAAAATTATGTCTTCGATAGTACATTTTATTCGTTTGATGAACAGTTGAAATTTATCGAAGAAAAACAACCTAAAGTAGTTTCAATTTATACAAATTTAATGACAAAAATAAATGTCATAAAATTAATCAATGTGCTTCGCTCAAATACAAAGTATGGGTCCCCAAAAATTGTTTTAGGGGGTCCAGATATTACTTATAATATTGAAAATTATTTAACTCTGCCAATAGATTTTCTAGTAATTGGTGAAGGAGAAGAAACCATGCTAGAGCTTTACAATGCCATTATAAATAATAAGTGTATTGATTCGATTCAAGGAGTTGCCTATCTTAAAAATAATCAAATTATAAAAACACCTTCAAGAATTAAGATAAAAGATATCTCTGAACTCCCCATGCCAAATAGAGCTGCAATTCCTGTTGAAAAATACTTAAACCTATGGAAAGATAATCATGGAAAAAGCTCTATGACTGTCAGTACACAAAGAGGGTGTCCATACACATGCAAATGGTGTAGCACTGCAGTATATGGGCAAAGCTATAGAAGACGCCCCGCAACACTCGTTGCTGAAGAATTAAAATTTTTAAAAGACACCTACAGTCCAGATACAATTTGGTTTGTAGATGATGTTTTTACGGTAAGTCACAAATGGATTAAAAGTTTTCATAAGGAAGTGCTCAAACAAAATGCAGTGATTCCTTTTGAGTGTATTACCAGAGCTGAGCGCCTAAATGATGAAGTTTTACAGCTTTTAAAAGAAGTAGGGTGTTATCGAATTTGGATTGGAGCAGAAAGTGGTTCTCAAAAAATTATTGACGCCATGGATAGACGTGTTGATGTTAATGTTGTAAAAACTGCTATACAAAAAACGAATGCCTTAGGGATAGAGAGTGGTACTTTTATTATGCTCGGATACCCTGGAGAAAACGAAGACGATATTAATGAAACCATTAACTATTTAAAAGAAGCCAGTCCAACACATTTTACGATTACCGTTGCCTATCCTATTAAAGGTACATCATTATATAACGATGTAAAAGAAAAAATCTTCAAACAACCCGATTGGAATATTTCTACAGATAGGGATATTGATTTTACAAGAACTTATAAGAGAAAGTTTTACGACTATGCCGTTATTAGAACAATTAGTGAAGTAAATTATCATAAAAAAAAATCTTCTTGTAATTTTTTTAATATGACTCTTCTAAAGCTTAAAATAAAATCCTTAATCGCTCTTATTGCCATGAAATATTACAAATTACAATAGCCAATGTTGTCAAATTTTGAAAAACATAAAAATGTCTATTATATAACCAACAGTCAAGGTGAATTTTCAAAAACTTATTATGCTACTAGAAAAAGAGAAGGACGAATATACAGTGATGATGTTGTTAAAAAACTACCAATAGTTGAAAAAAATCATCTTTATTCTAACGAATGGAAGCTTCGTGAAAAATCAACTAGAAGAATATTAAAGTATCTTACGAAAAAAAATAGGCCTTTAAAAGTTTTGGATCTAGGATGTGGGAATGGTTGGTTTAGTCATTGTATGAGTAAATTATCTAATACAGAAGTATACGCCGTCGATATTAATATCAAAGAACTTCATCAGGCTGCTAGAGTATTTAATAAGAATAATTGCACATTTATATATGGTGATATTTTTCAATTACCCGTCGAATTTAAAAATTTCGATATCATTACTTTAAATGCTTGTGTGCAATATTTTGCTGATTTTCACAAATTAATAACTACACTAACAAGTATATTGAATTCAAGCGGAGAAATCCACATTATAGACAGTCCTTTTTACAAAGAAAAAGCCCTTATAAAAGCAAAAGAAAATAGTGCTTTATATTATAAAAAAATAGGAATTCCATCTATGAAAAATCACTATTTTCATCACAGTTATTCTGTTTTAAAAGAGTATCACTATGAGAATCTATATACGCCTAAAAAAAACTTTATAAGAGGGCTTTTTAAACTTAAAGATATACCCTTTCCCTGGATTAAGATTAACAAAGTGTACTTGTATTAACTAATTCTAGGAATCATTTTACTTTTAAAAATCATTTATTTCTTTTTAAATAAAAAAAAAACACTATAAAATACCTAAAAACATTAATTGTATTGTCTTTTAGTAATTATTAATTAGTAAATTGTTTTTTTCTTAAAAAAGAATATGATAAAAAATTTAGCGAAAAAAATAAATAAAAACTATTATCCATCAAACTATTTTTTCGCCCCGGAGTGGATTGTTCTGGGAGTTAATAATGTATGTAATTTACACTGTAAAATGTGTGATGTAGGGACAAAAAATCTCGAAAGTAATTTTGCTCAAAATTTAATTGGCACACACCCTATTAATATGCCTTTAGAATTGATTAAAAAAATTATTGACAATACTTCAAAATACTATCCTAATTCGAAATTAGCCTATGCTTTTACAGAACCATTAGTCTATCCCCATCTTCTAGAATCCTTAGAATATGCTAAGCAAAAAAAAATACATACTACAATTACTACCAATGCTCTAACATTGAAACATAAAGCAAAGAAAATGGTGGAAGCTGGTATCAAAGAAGTATATGTATCTCTTGATGGCCCTTTAGATATTCATAATGAGATTCGAGGTCATAAGAAATCATTTCAGAAAGCCATAGAAGGGATCGAAGAGCTTTTAAGTGAAAAGGAGCAACCCATCGTTAAGGTTATTTGTGCTATTACAGAGTGGAATGTAGGCACATTGCATGAATTATTAGAATCTTTAAAACATCTTCCTATTCAAGAAGTTGGTTTTATGCATACCCAATTTGTCACAAAAGAAGCTGCACAGCTTCATGAAATTTCTCCTTGGAATTTTTTGTATCCTGCTTCTGACTCTAATATTGACCTATTGGATTTTGAGAATATGAATCTAGATCGATTGTTAGAAGAAATTAAAATTATTAAAAAATCAGAATATCCTTTCAGAGTTTACTTCTCACCAGAAATTACCTCTAAAGAGAATTTAGAATTATATTACCAAAAAACTGAAAAAATCATTGGTAAACTCTGTCATGCTGTATATACAAGTATCATGATTAAATCAGATGGCTCGGTCATTCCTGCTCATGGTAGATGCTATAATATAGCGCTCGGAAATATTTATGATCAATCATTAAAAAAAATATGGTCTTCCGATTTACTAAAAAAATTAAGAACCGATTTACACGAGGCTGGCGGGTTATTTCCTGCTTGTAGTAGATGCTGTAGTGCCTTTTAATAATGAAAAATAAGATCATCATATTTAACCCAAAAAGTGCCAATGGAAAACATAGAATTCCAAATTCTATTTTACAAGTTGGAGCTTCAATTCATGGTAAATTTGAATATGTTTTTTTAGATGGAAATTTAGAAAACGATCCATGGAAAAAAATTAAAGATTATTTTGACACAGGAGATTTCAAGTATTTCTGTTCTACAGTAATGCCAGGGCCTCAACTAAAACAAGCGATTCCTTTCACCAAAAAAATTAAAGAATTATACCCAATAAGTATCACAATCTGGGGAGGGTATTTTGCTACAAACCAATATAAAGTTAATTTAAATTCTGGATATGTAGATTATATTATCAGCGGCCCCGGAGATGTTGCTTTTCCTAGTTTACTAGAGGCTATCGAAAATAACAATACCGAAAAAATAGCATCTATTAAAAACATTATTTATAAGAAAGAAGGAGATATCACAACAACGGCAAAAGAGGCATTATTAGACCAAGACACTCTTCCGGAACTACCCTATTTATATTTAGATTCCTTTTATCCACTAAAAAATTATCTAGCAAAGACATTTATGGGTACCAAAACACTGTCGTACCACTCTAGTATGGGGTGTCCTTTCACCTGTTCTTTTTGCGCAGTTGTTCCCATATATAATGCACGATGGAAAGGAAAATCAGCAAAAAACATCACAAAAGATATTTTTTATTTTAAAGAAAAATATGGTATTGATGCTGTAGAATTTCACGATAATAATTTCTTTACTTCCAGAAAAAGAGTTGTAGAATTCTCTAAATTACTTTTAGGAAAAAATATTGAATGGTGGGGAGAAGGACGGATTGATACAATTAATAAATATTCAGATGAAGACCTCCATTTGATGCGAAAAGCAGGTTGTAAAATGATTTTTTTAGGAGCCGAAACGGGAAACGATAAAGTCTTAAAACAAATGAACAAAGGTGGTACACAATCTGGAAAAATGATTGAAGACTTTGTCGTAAGAATGAAAGATATTGATATCATACCAGAATTATCCTTTGTATTAGGGATGCCTGCAGAAACAGAAGAAAAAGTATATACACAAATTCTATGGGATATTAACTTTATTAAAAAAATAAAAAAATTAAATCCAGCTTCTGAAATCATTATATATCTATACAGTCCTGTTCCCACAGAAGGTTCTGATCTATATCAGCAAATTATTGATGCAGGATTCTCATTTCCTGAAACACTAGAAGAATGGATAGACCCTAGTTGGGAAAAATTTGATTTACGAAAAAACCCTCTCACTCCTTGGTTAAAGCCCTATATGATTGATGAAATTCAGAATTTTGAAACCGTTTTAAATGGATATTATCCAACAGTGTCAGATTTTAGGATTAAAGGGGCTAAAAAAATTTTATTGAAATTGGTATCTGGAATCCGTTTTAAAACAGGCTTTTATAAATTTCCTTATGAGATAAAACTTTTACATAAACTTTGGAAATATCGCCAACCAGAAATTGAAGGTTTTTATTCGAAATAATGAGAAAAATACTTAAAAGAATAGCACATCCTTTTCTGAAGAGAATCACAAAAATTTGGTTTTTTAAACCCAGAAAATATTCTTATAAAGGAATTGAGGTAATGGTTCATCCCTCAGTTTTCCCTCCTCATTATACCATTAGTACTAAAATTTTATTGAATTTTGTTAATGGGTTACCCTTACACAACAAAAGTTTCTTAGAACTAGGGTGTGGTTCTGGAATTATCTCTTTATTAGCCTCCTCTAAAGGAGCCAATGTTGTCGCTTCTGACATCAATGTAACCGCACTTGAATATCTAAAAAAATCTGCTAAAAAAAATCATCTCGAACTAGAAATTGTCAATTCTAATTTTTTCTCAAATATTTCTCAGTCATCTTTTGATATCATCATTATCAATCCTCCTTACTATCCTAAAAAACCCAAAAATATTGAAGAAGAAGCGTGGTATTGTGGTGAAAATTTTGAGTATTTCGTGCAGTTGTTTCAACAGCTTCATCAAAGAAAAGAAGATCAACAACTTTTTATGATCTTATCGATAGATTGTGAGATCAAAAAAATTCAACAAATTGCTCAAGAATATCACTTCACCTTTCAATGCATATTAAAGAAAAAAGTTCAGCAAGAAAAAAATTTCATTTTTAAACTCATTAAACAATGAGCCTTAAGACCTCTCATCAAAAAAGAAGTGATTCTCACTAAGATTATGCTTGTTAATTTTTAAGAGAGCTCTTAGACACTTTTATTTTCCCAAAGAATAAGATATAACCATAGCAAAGTATTGTCAAAAGAAAAGCAATCTTAAATCCAAAGTAATCAATCAAACTTCCAAAAACAAAAGGGATAATAGCTCCTCCTACGATTGCCATACAAAGTATTCCTGAGGCTTGAGCTTTTAAATCACCCAACCCTTCTAGCGTTAATGTAAAAATAGTAGGAAACATAATAGAATTAAATAAACCAACTGCTAAAATAGACCACATCGATATTAGACCTTGCGAACTAATAGAAATAATAATCATCATCATGGACAGTAAAGCAAAAATACTTAGAACTTTGCCTGGGGTAATTATTTTAGTTAAATACGCTCCAATAAAACGTCCGATCATTGCCCCACCCCAATAAAAAATTATAAAGATCCCTAGTAATGATTTTGGATCAGAATTAGAAAATGATTTATTAAAAATACTGGCAATGGTATTGGCAATTTTCATCATGGTTTCATTTTCAGCTACTATAACAGCCAGATTCATATCGTCAAAATAACTTACTAAAAAACTTCCAATCGCCACCTCTGCTCCTACATAGACAAAAATTCCCAGCGCCCCCATCATCATTACCTTATTTTTCAATAAAGATAAATAGCCTCCTTTAGGGCTATCTTGCATTATTTTAGGAAGTTTTATAAATGCAAAAATAATTGCTAGAATTACAATAAAAAAAGCTATCAATAAAAAAGGAGTTTGAACAGTTGCAGCTTCAGCTGCGTAATAATCTGCTTTTTCTATAGTATTTAATTGATTTATTTCTTCGGAAGATTTCACAGAATCACTTAATAAAAATAATGCTCCTACTATAGGAGCAATTGTTGTCCCAAGAGAATTAAACGCTTGTGATAAATTTAATCGACTCGATGCTCCCTCCTCAGAGCCTAATAGAGCAACGTAAGGATTTACTGCGACTTGTAATACTGTAATTCCTCCAGCTAATGTAAAATACCCAACTAAAAATATCGTAAAGTTCCGATATTCTGCAGCCGGATAAAATAATAAGCACCCTATTGCCATGATAACTAGTCCTAAAACAATTCCTTTTCGATACCCAATTTTAGTTAATATACTTCCAGCAGGAACGGAAACCACAAAAAATGCTGTAAAAAAAGCAAACTGAACTAAAACTGTTTTGGCATAAGACATTTCAAAAACATCTTTTAATCTAGGTACTAAACTATCTACCAAAACGGTAATAAATCCCCACAGAAAAAATAAGGTGGTTAAAAAAATGAAGGCACTTCTGTATGATTTTTTAGTTGACATGGTTATACTTTATTAAAATAGTCTGATTGATAATTTTTATTAACTCCTTTCCTATAGACATTATAACTAAACCATTCATGAATACAATAAGCACCTGTTTCTCCTTTTTTGTTAATTGCAATAAATCCGACCTGAAAATCTTTAAATCGATTTCCTGATTTCTTAATCACTCTTTTCACTGCCTCCTCACAAGCTTCTTGAGGTGTTTTTCCTTGTCGCATAAGCTCTACAATTAAAAAACTTCCTACGGTTTTTAACACCTCTTCTCCCATTCCTGTAGCGGTTGCCCCTCCAATTTCATTGTCTATAAACAATCCGGAACCAATAATAGGAGAATCTCCAACCCGACCAGCCATTTTATAAGACAAACCGCTCGTGGTGCATGCCCCTGAGATATCACCGTTTTTATCAATGGCTAGCATTCCAATAGTATCATGATTTTCAATATTAATAATTGGTTTGTAGTGAGATGTTTTTTTCCACTTTTCCCAAGCGTCTTTGGAGGACTGTGTTAACAAGTTTTCTTTGCCAAAACCCTGTTCATACGCAAATTTTTCAGCTCCTTTTCCAGCAAGAATTACATGAGGGGTTTCTTCCATTACCTTTCTTGCTAACGAAATAACATGGGTAATATTTTGAACATACATAACGGCACCATAATTACCATCTTTATCCATAATACATGCATCTAAAGTTACGTTCCCGTCTCTGTCTGGTAATCCCCCTTTCCCTACTGATGAATTTGTAAGATCCGCTTCTTCAATCATACACCCTTGTTCTACAGCGTCTAAAGAAGATCCTCCTTGCTGTAATACTTCCCATGCTCTCGCTGTGGCATTAGGTACACGCCAGGTAGCAATAACTATTGGTAGTTGAGCATCAGAAGTTGCCGTTGCAATAAGACTGTTGTCTTCTTTATGAGATTTACAACCAACAACACTAGCAGTAGCTACTACACCAATAGTTGACAATGATGCTTTTTGTAGAAAATTTCTTCGTTTCATAATTCCTTAATTTATTTGAATTTCATCAACAAAAAGCCAGCTTTTTCCGTCATGCTTATACCCTAAATGCCATGTTGGAAGAGTTCCTAATTTAGTGGCAATTATTTTGATATATCTGGCTTTTCTATTTTTTAATGCTACCTTTAATTCTTTAATGGTTACCTGATCAGAAGGAGTAATCTCTCCAAAAAAAGTTGTATCAACAGAAGTAAAATTAATTCCATCAGTTGAGATTAAAAACTCTGTTTGGGTAGGAAGAAATATCCAACTTCTTTGATCTTGTAAAAAATTAATTCCTATTTCACCAATTGGTTTAATACTTCCTAAATCTACAATGGCTATCACATCTGAATCAAAGTATCCCTGCCATGTACCTGTTCTAAAATCTTCTGTACCTAAAACTCCATCAATTAAAGCATTATCTCCTCCCGCGTTGTACTGATTTGCATAATCTGTTTGTAAATTAATTTTCACATTGGGATCAATTTTATAGAAGTCTGTAGAAACAACAGCACTTTTGGTATTTCCATGTTGGGAATATACTTTTAACGTACACTGATCTGAAATAATAAATGGCTTTTTATATCTCATAAAATCATCCCCTAAACTATAAAATATTGATGCTGTTTCTTGAGCAACACTCAATGCTACCTCCGTACTTCCTTTAAAAGCGATTTCTCCTTTTGAAATATAGGGTACGGGAACAATCTGATATTCATCAATTGTTGTGGAAGGTACGGATGAATCTAGGGTACCCCAGTCTGTTGGTTGGTTGGTCATTTCAAACACTAAGCTTCCTCCATTGACAAGATCAGTATGATTGAGATATGAATAGGGATAGTTTTTCCCATTTAATTGCACCGATCGAATGTATTTATTTTCGATTGAATTGTTAATCGCCTCAACCGTAAATGATTTACCATTCTCTAAATTGATGGTTGCTTTGTTAAACAAAGGACTTCCAATAATATATTGATTGGAGGCTGGTGTAACAGGATAAAACCCAAGGGATGAAAAAATATACCAGGCACTCATCTGCCCACAATCTTCGTTTCCAGCAATTCCATCAGGTGAGTTTGTATATAATTCAGTTAAAATCTGGCGAATTTTTTCTTGTGTTTTAAAGGGTTTATTGACAAAATTATACAAATAAGCCATATGATGACTTGGCTCATTACCATGAGCATATTGCCCAATTAAACCAGTGATATCTACTTGCTCTCGACCAGAAGTTTTATTTTCAGCAGTAAACAATCTGTCTAATTGATTTTCTAATTGCTGCTTCCCTCCTAGTAAATTCATAAACCCAGAAATATCGTGAGGAACATAAAAACTATATTGCCAAGAATTTGCTTCTGTATAATTAAAATTAACTTCATACGGATCAAAAGGTGCAAACCAAGTATTTCTAAATCTACCTCTCATAAATTTTGATGCTGGATCAAAGACATTTTTATAATATTGAGCACGTTCTAGAAATATTTTATAGTCCTCCTGTTTTTTCATTGAGTTAGCCATCTGTGCAATGGTCCAGTCGTCGTAGGCATATTCTAGTGTTTTGGAAACCGATTCTGATTCTTTTTCAACGGGAATAAAACCAACACTTTTATAGGCATCTAAGCCCAATTTGTCTTGAATGGAAGAATGTTTCATTGCTTCAAAAGCTTTCTCAGCATCATAGCCCCGAATTCCTTTTAAATATGCATCAGCAATTACAGGAACCGCATGGTAGCCGATCATACAACCTGTATAATTTCCTGCCAAATCCCAAATTGGCATAATCCCTCCTTCATCATATTTTGCTAAAAAAGTATTAATAAAATCATTGGTTCTTTCTTGCTCTATAATTGTGTATAAGGGGTGGGCTGCTCTGTAGGTATCCCATAAAGAAAATACCGTATAATACTCAAAATCCTTGGTGGTGTGAATTTGTAAGTCCATCCCTCTGTAACGGCCATCTATATCTTGATATAAATTTGGAGCAAGCATCGTATGATACATTGCTGTGTAAAAGTTTACTTTATAATCATAATTAGAATCTTCTATTACAATTTTATTCAGTTGTTGCTCCCATGTTTGCTGGGCGTCTTCTTTTACCTTATCAAAAGATTTTTTTCCTATTTCAATTTCCAGATTCTTCTTTGCTCCAATTTGATCAACTGCAGAAATTCCAATTTTTACAAAAACAGGCTCATTATTAGGGTTGATAAACTCAAAACTTTCAATTGTAGGCTTTGTTTCATAGATTCTTTCCCATTTTTTTATCGGATGTGAAAACTGAATATGATAAAATAAACGTTGGTCTGTAGCCCAAGCTTTAGAATGTCTATAGCCACTTACTTCTTGATCGCTAAGAATAGAAATATCATAGGCATTCAGTTCATCACGATGCTCTAAATCTAAAATTACAATTTGATTCTCTGCCGATGGAAATTTATATTTATGAATTCCACTTCGTTTAGAAACGGTTACTTCAACATCAATATCAGTATCGTCTAGATGAACTTTATAATATCCTGGCTCTGCCACTTCGTTTTTATGAGAAAATTTAGATGAATATCCTTTTTTTCCATCAGCACCATTATGAAAGTTAACTTCATTGGTAGGCATTAATAAGATATCTCCATAATCAGAAACACCCGTACCACTTAAATGGGTATGAGAAAACCCATAAATCTTATCATCTGAGTAATGATATCCAGAACAGCCATCCCATCCGTCTAGACGCGTATCAGGACTCAACTGCATCATACCAAATGGCATGGTGGCTCCAGGATAAGTATGTCCATGACCACCGGTTCCAATAAATGGGTTTACATAAGAAATTAATGGAAGTTCTTTAGGAGTAATTACTGGATTTGGAGGAAGATGACAAGAGAATATGAGAAGTATTCCAACAAAAAAAGAAAAAAATTGAATTTTCATTCAAATAGATTGTTAAATTTATACGCACAATATACTAAAATGAAAATTCAGGTTTATTTAAAGTTTCTACTAATTTTATTTTTATACGCTTGTAATAGTTCAATTGAAAAAGCTATAACACCCAATATTATCCCAATACCTTTATCTCAAAAAATTAACTCAGGTGTTTTTGTGTTAGATACACAAGTAGAGATCTCCTATGATCCGCTGTTAAAAGAAATAGCAGATCTCCTCTCTTTATCTTTAAAAGAAACCTATGGGCTTCAATTTTCAAACACAAAAAAAACAAAAAAGATTCGTTTTTCTAAGGATTCAACAATCAACAATGATGAAGGGTATCGAATCAGCATTCAAGAAGATAAGATTGATCTCATTGCAAAAAATTCAAAAGGTGCATTTTATGCAATGCAAAGCCTTCTTCAGTTACTCCCAATAGAATCAGATTCAAATTCAATTGAAATACAATGTTTAGAAATCATAGATAAACCTCAGTTTTCATATAGAGGAATGCACTTAGATGTAGGTCGACATTTATATTCTGTAGCGTTTATCAAAAAATATATTGACTTAATTTCGAGGGTAAAGATGAATACCTTTCACTGGCATTTAACAGAAGATCAAGGATGGCGAATTGAAATCAAAAAATATCCAAAACTTCAAAAAATAGCTGCTTATAGAAATGAAACTCTACTAGGGCATTACAATGATCAACCTCATCAATTTGATCGGAAACCCTATGGTGGATTTTATACTCAAGAAGAAATAAAGGATATAGTTGCCTATGCTCAAACGAGGCAGGTAACCATTATTCCTGAAATTGAAATGCCTGGTCATTCTCAAGCTGCTATTGCTGCATATCCTGAATTAGGTTGTACTGGAGGACAAGTAGCAGTAGCCACCAAATGGGGAGTTTTTGATCAAGTATATTGCCCCAAAGAAAGTACCTTTTCGTTTTTAGAGGATGTCATTGATGAGGTGGTGGCATTATTTCCAGGAAAATATATTCATATAGGTGGCGACGAAGCGCCAAAAACCAATTGGAAAAATTGTGAGTATTGCCAGAAACTTATTAAAAGTGAAGGGCTAAAAGATGAACATGGCTTGCAAAGTTATTTTATTACTAGGATGGAACAATACATCAATTCCAAAGGAAAACAAATCATTGGATGGGACGAAATTCTGGAAGGTGGTTTAGCACCTAACGCCACTGTAATGTCTTGGCGAGGAACTAGTGGCGCAGTTCAAGCAGCAAAAGAAGGGCATGATGTTATTTTAACACCAAGTTCTCATTGTTATTTTGATCATTATCAATCAGATAATGAAAACGAACCTCTTGCTATAGGTGGTTTTTTACCTTTAGAAAAAGTATATCATTTTAATCCAATACC
>JBELHH010000034.1:0-16887 GCA_042091515.1 Flavobacterium sp.
TAATTATAATTAGAATCAATTGACTAAGTAATAACATTAAGTTTTAGTGATTTTTAGTACTTACCCTGTAAAATCAGCTTTGGAAACTATTAAAAAGAATATTGTTAGTGAATAGAATGAGGACTAGAGAAAAGTTTTTTATGTAATAAGGTTTTTGACGGTGGTGCCTACAGAAGCCTAACATTATACAGTTGTGTGTGTGGTCTTGTGTGTTCTTTGTATGCGTATAGAAATTTGAAAAATAATCTTGAGTGTATATCTATATACGTGTGTGTTTGAGAGCATTTTCGAGAGCTACTAACTCCTCGTTCATTAAAAATATGGTCTGTTTGATATTTTTTAATAACTATCTAACTAATCATTTTCATTAATATATGAGTTTCAACAAATTTTTCATCTTCTAAAATATATTCTTTTGCTATTTTAAAACCCCCTAAACTGATACCAGAAGATTCAAAAACATGAAGTGTCTTATTATCAACCTCTAAGAAATAAACACTTCTTTTAAAACTAGAATCTATTAATGTTACCCAATCATCTAAACGTGGTATTCTTCTAGGTTTTTCTGGTTTCCGTTTGTTAGGGAAAAATTTCCAATGGAATAAGCCTAAATGCGTCAACTCTTTTATTTCTGTATACTTATACTGAATTAACCATTGTTGCATTAATGGTGTAATAAAATCTGGTAATGCAATAGTCAAGCTCATTACACTAAACTATTTAAGTGCTCATAAATCATAACCATAGCCAAAGTATCTAATTCACAATAATGTTTTAGACCTAGGGCAATTTCATCTCTTTCGGTATCGGTCATGTCGGTATATTGTATTTTACCGTATGCCGTTAATGCTGCGCCTCCATCATTTATATGGTCTAATTCGGATAAGGTATTGTTTACTTCTTCTTGTGTTAAGTTTTTATACAAAGGTGGTAACGTATTGTATGGACTAACTATTTTGCCATTTTCTTTTGTTAGCCAAACATGGTTAGGCTTAAAATTTAAACTACTTACATTAATATCAGCAATGGTTTTGCTGTATTTGTCTTGCACTAGTTTACTTGATTTTAAAACCGCTGGAAGTATTTTTTTTATTGAATTTGAACCATAACTATAAGGATTGTAGTAGTATTTTTTAATCACGTCACAAAGGTCAACCATGTTTCTTTTGGTCACTGTCCATGGATCTGGATGTTTATCTCTAGGTTTACTAATTTTTTCAATAAAAGGAATAAGTACATCTTTAAATTGATAGTTACTTGCTTTTAATTGATCTCTAATAGCATTTAATATTGTGTTTTCATGGTGCGAAAATCTAAAAATAGTACCATTATCATGCACTAATGCATCATGTAAATGTTGCATAAATATAAAATTAGGAAATTCTCCAGCTTTTGTATTTATATATTGATTTGCATGTTCAATACGTCCGTCTTTATGATAAATATGATGCGAAAATTGAAAGGCAATCTGCTCATAAGGTTTACGACCTATATGAAATGGCAACGGCACTGTAGACGTCTCAAAATCGATAAAATGTAAAGGGAAAGTCCATTTGTCTATTTCGGATTTTAAGCCTGCAACATCTACAAACTCTGTAAAGTTATTATCACGTTCTTTTTCTATTTGTAACCATTGTCGTTCTGTACGACTTAATCTTCCATCACCTTCTTTGTATTTAATATTTTCTTGGGTTAACTGCGATTTAAACAAAATACCTTGCTCCATTAATTTGGGATCTTTTAAATCCCAAACATTAAAAATATTTGATATTTTAAAATCTTCTGCTGTCCAATTATATTGTGTTTTAAAACAATGCTCGAAGCCAGACTTTTTAGTTTGCGCTGCTTCCGAATCGTCTTTTTTGTATTCACAATGTTTACATGCCGAAAATTGTGCTGGCCAATTTGGATAATAATTCTTCGTTCTTATATCAGATAGTAAATTGACTGCTTCATGAAAATCTAAATTTTCATAATATTTGTAGGTACCATCATGAATTTTTGAGACGACCTCAGTTAAATCTTCTTGATGCAACAAATTTTCACCGAGTAAATTTTTATCATTTACCAAAACGTCTACACCAGTTCGTTTGTCCGATTTTTGTTTAACTCTAAAAAACTGATTTAATCCTTCTACCGTTGCTACTTTAGATTTATCAACTAAACAGAGAAAAGGTGTTATATTATAATCTGGCAAACATAGTGCTGCAACATGAGTTTGAAAGGCGAGATCAAAAAGATAAGGTTTCCAACTGCTTACTAACTTTCCTTTTTCGCCAACAAAATTATAATTGTTGTGTGGGTCTATAGATTTTGCTTTTACTTCTATTAATTCAATATCGATGCCTTTTTTAACCAAAATATCGGTTCTTACAAACAGATTGTTAGTAAAAAAAGCGGCTTCAAAAATAACGACATTTTCTTGTTTTAATAACTCGTTAGTTTTATCGGCTAAATCTTGGTAATCGTACTTTTCTTTCGGTTCTTTAATTAAATTATCTGATGGGTATTGTAAACGTGCATATTCTTCAATCTGAAAACCACCACTTGCTAACGCTTGTAAAAACGTATCTTCGTTTTTAACATTATGATAATCTTTATCATTGTTAGAAAAATAAATTTTATTTGGGCATTCTAGCCCAAGTTTAAATCGTGATTTTGAAAGTGCTTTCATCTATAAAATATTTAAGAACTAAGAAGATGTAAACCTCAAATATACAACTTCGGTTGGGTTTTAATTTGCTAAAAAATTTGTCATAATAAATAGTCCAAAACAGCGTTCCAATTTGGGTATTCAGTTGAACCAAACTTAATTAATTCGCCTTCAAAATCTTTGGCGCCATTATTTGGTCTATCGTCTATTAATATATCGCCTTTTACTAAATCTTTTCGATGGGTTAAGATCAATTTTCTATTAATTTTTTCACCAAATTTCTCTTCTAACCATAAGCGTTTATCTGTCCAAGCCGATGGATTTCCCCAAGGTGCTGTAGATAAAAAATACACTTCATAAATAGAGGATTCTATTAGTGTATTTACAGCACTTATAGCACCATTAATAGGTTTTAAACCTCTAAAAATGTGTGGTATTGTATCTGGATGCTCATCATAGGGTGATATGTTTTTTTTAGGATGCGTGTTCATGGCAGACACAAAGTCTGCCACAACACCATCTAAATCTATGTAGAGTAATTTCATTAATTAAATTTAAGTTTCATATTAAAATCTATGTCTTTTAGCCCTCAATCAAGAAATTACAAGATTTTCTATCTTTTTCATAATATAAAGTGAACCCTTTGTCTCTATGAATATTTTGGTCTGGACGTATAATATTGTTATCGTAAGACAAGAAACTACCTACATAATTAAGCTCAGATTGATGAAATTCTGATGCATTTCCAAATTGCACAAAGGCTAATTTTGATACATCAAAATCGGCAGCTTTAAAGAAAAAATCAAAATCTACGATATTATCATGTTCAACAGTTATGTTGCGTTCACGTGTGTTATAAGCAGTTAAGCCTTTAGGTATAATCCATTCATTAAGTTGTAAAACACCGTTTTCAGCTTTATTAATAGTATGTTCATCTCTATCTTCCATATTAAATTTTGCACCGTATTTTTGCCAAAACACCTTTGTTGTAGCCACAGCTTTAGGATCATCTTCTTCCTCTATGTATGGTTCTATTTCGCCTAAAAAGTCGATTAATTTTTGTTGTGCAACTACTTCTACGTCATCTACAGTAATGGTAATTGCAGCATCATCTTCAATAATATTTACCTCATCTCTCCAAGCCATATCCAAAATTTCTTCATAAAACTGAAGATAACCTGCATCGCCTTCTTCTACTTTCTCCAAAAACTCAGACAATAAAGGACAATTGGCTTTAAACTTATCCATGTCAATACTTTCTTGAAAAATTTGCAAACCATCGCCACCTTCTAAGGTAGTTTCGTAATACATCTTTACAAATTCTCCTATGGTTTCAATATCATCATCTATAGCATAAGACATCGCTTTTTTACACTCTGCATAAGCATCATCTCCTAAAAGTCCAAACATATAATTTGTTATACGTCCGCTAATGTTGATGTTTATTTTTTTCAAGGTTTGAGGTTCTGCTAGAGGCGATTCCTTTACTTTTTCTGTTGTGGTATTTGTTTGGGAAATAATGGTATATCCTAAAGTTTCGGCATGTTTAAGAAAATTAGGGAAATTATCTTTTCCCCATTGTCTGCAAGCAACTATTGCTGTACCATCAGATAAAGTGAAAGGGGCATCCATATAGAAGTCCCTTTCTTTTACGCCTGCATCTTTTTTAGCAATAACGCCTTTGCTTCCTTGAATACTATCAGGAAAAGCGGTTTGTAAGGCGCCCCAATTAGGCGTGTTTTTAGCGATATAATCTTTTACAATTGCTTGCACTAATCGAGATTTATTGAATGCTTTGTCCATTCCCGACACTTCGTACTTGGTGTAATCTTTTGCCATGATAAATTGATATTAAATATTTATTCTGAATGTTGCTAAAATTTCAATTTTCCACTTAAAACAGTGTAGTTTTTGAAGAACATCTGTGAGAAGACGCTAGACGCTAGACTTACTCTAGTCTAGCGTCTACATATTATCCAAACTGAGCCATAACATCTTCAGCCATTCTTTCATAGTCTATGCTAAACGACGCAGGCTCTGTGTTCACTAAATACACCCTACATTCTCCTTCATAATCACTGCTATCAAAACCACAATACATAAGCCATTCATCTCCAAGGGTTACAAGCCAATCGTCACCTACACCATGCTTATCAAAAACGTCTTCACCATCTCTGAGCAAGGTGTGGTCATGAGAAGCTAGATAACCCGCCAAATCTGATTCCTCGATGTCCTCAACAGTGGCGAATTCTTTTAAACTGGAATACAGATAAGATCCAAAAGAGGCATTAAAGAGTATTCTCTTTTCATTGTCTGTCTGCACTTCTTCAAAATCGAATTCTAACTTATCCAATACAAACTGAGCTAAAGGCTCTTGTTCGTCTTGGATTTCATACCATTCGATATAGGCACCATTCCTCATTTTTCCTGAAAGTTCCATAGCTCCTTCATTTACGATATAGTCGTACATTAAGAGATAAGACCAAAAGTCAGGATTTAACTCTGCTTGTTTTAACAAATTGGCTTCCAATGCTTTTTTATCATCGGTCGTTCTTATTAATTTCTTGAAATCATTCATTGAAAGTTGCGTAATATCAAAAGAAGCTGAAGCTGAAGAACCAGCTGGTTTTTCAGTAGATTCTTCTTTAGCAATCTTCTTTACATCGTATCCTAGTCCTTTTACTAGGTCTAAGAAAGGTTCGATGTTTTTAGCTCCCCATTGGTTGGAAACAACGACCTGCGTGCCGTTCTTTATAGTCAATGGTTCTTCCATATTAAAACGCTTGGCGTCTTTTACTTCGGATGCTTTTACTACGAATCCTTTGGAGCCTTGTGTCTCTGTAGGAAAAGTGCTTTGAATTTTTTCTAAAGAAGGTTTGTTCTTAGCGGCCCAATCTTTTACGATAGCAAAAACTAATTGCCTTTTGTTAAGGTTTTCGCCTAAACCTTCTACGGTGTACTTGGTGTAATCTCTAGTCATTATTATAAATTATTATTGGTTAAATATCCTGTGCTTTAAACACTTCCACCATCCTGCTCCAGGGATAGCAGCGGTATGAGGTGTGATGAGCTGCTCTTGAAGCAATGCTTGTGGGTGGTTGCTGGCGATAGCCATGAAACGCCCAGAAGCATATACTGAAAAGCTGCTCAGTGCGCCGAATTTAGCGGATAGCCCGGCCGGTGCCCAAATCATTCTCCATAAGTTTTGATGTGATAATACATTTCATAGATGGCATTCCCATCTCCTAGCGCATTCCAGATATCGTCGCCTGAAACACCTTCTGGTAATTCACCTTCTTCTAATTCCTCAAAAGCATTGTGGCAGTAAACAGACCATTCTTGGCTATCATCTTGTCCCCATATTCTTACTATACCATCATAGGATCTATCACTTGCATAGCCATCATAAATAGCAACTTCCCACGAACAAAACCAACGAGACAAAGCATTATCGCAATCTGGACGACCAATAACCTCATTGGTTTCCATGTTCAATTTGATAGAGAAATTATCTATCTTATGACAGGCAGGACCATTATCAAGCGTGAAGGTGATATACTTTCCCCACTCTAATTTGTAATCAGGAAAATACTGTTTGGGGAGTTTCATTTTAGGAATGTCATTTTCGATAAATTCGACCATTTTTTTTGTGAATGCATCATCGTTCCCAAGGACATCCTTAGCAGAATCCAGTAGGTTGTTTTTATGCCATTTATTATCTATTAAAGGAAATGCTTTTTCAAAAAGTGTTTTGGCTTTGGCTTTATCCGCTAGACCATCAGCCTTGCCGTAGGCATCTCCTAAATTGATGAAATCATTGAAGTCTTCGGCTTTTTCTTCGGCTTTCTCGAATAGCTTAATGGCCCATTCTTTATCATGTGGAAGTACCAATTCTCCTAAGTCCCTATGGTCAAAAGAATCATCTGCTAAGGTTTCCGCTTTTTGATATAGTCGAATCGCCCAGTCCTTATCTAAAGGAAGTACGGGTTCTGCTAAAGTCGTATAGTCTGAAAAATACCCCGCTGAAGATTCCGCTTTTTGGAGTAGCTGAATAGCCCAATTTTTATCGACTGGTTCAAGAACATTAGCCAAAGAAATAAAATCGTTGGCATCTTCCGCCATAGCTTCCGCCTTTTTTGCCATTGCTAAAAGACGTTCTGTTTCTCCACGTTCTTTTAGCGATTCACAAACCGTATCCAATGTGCTGAAACTATCCGCAGCATCTACTATTTTTTGTAAAATAGCATCCGCCCAAGCAGTATCCTCAGCATCTATTAAATCATCATAAAGTGAAGAGGCTTCCCAGGAATTTTCGCTATAATCACCATTGATTTCTGCTTCTTTCTCTTTGAATTCTGCAATTTGCTCTTCTGTCAAATGGCTGCCAGGTATGAAGTCTTCTGTTGCATTACTTTCAGTGCCAATAGGAGTTACATTATAACCCAGTTTTTTGGCTAGTTCCAAAAAGGAAGCGATGTTTTTCGTTCCCCATTGGTTGGAAACTACGACCTTCGTTCCGTTCTTGATGCTCAAGGGTTCTTTCATATTGAAACGCTTGGCATCTTTTACCTCGGACTTTTTCAATATGAAGCCTTTTGAGCCTTGTGTCTCTTCTGGGAAAATTGCTTGAATTTCTTCTAAAGAAGGTTTATTCTTAGTCGCCCAGTCTTTTACTATGGTAAAAACCAATTGTCTTTTGTTTAGGTTTTCGCCTAAACCTTCTACGGTGTATTTGGTGTAATCTCTTGCCATGATGATTGTTATGTTAATCTGATTTACAATTTAACCCCTCCTAGCCTCCCCGAAGGGGAGGAATTTATAATGAGTTCCTCCCCTTCGGGGAGGCTAGGAGGGGTTTTAACTTATACCTATATAATCTACCCTTCCAATAAAGCACTCAATCCTTCATATTGAGGTTTATACTTCAATTCAATACCTTTATTTCCTTGTTTTTCTTTATCATTCGTAATATGTTTGTCTCCATAAAAAAGATAGTTAGCCACCAATTCTGCTGCGGACTGTCGAACTTCACTTGCACTTGCAAATTGTAAGAAAGTGATTTTAGCTAAGTCGAAATTCTTTGTCTCAATGTCAAAAGTATAATCCACAATATCATCATGGATAATGACTAACTGATGTTCTTTTTCTAAAAAGTTATCATAAGTCAAATCATCAGGTTTTACCCAATTACTAATCGTCAAGGTCTTTTTTGCAGATTGCCAAACGGTCTCTATCTCGCCATCAAAAACAAATTCGTCCTTTTGCTCTTCGCAAAGTTCCGTAACTTGTTTTTTAATCGCTTCATTTTCAGCTTCCGTAAGGTCTATTTCTTTTTCTTCACCCAAAAAGTCACTTAGTTTTTGTGCTGCAAGTACTTCATCTTCGCCCCAATTTTTCGTTATGCTAATAGTAGTATCATTTTCTATAAAAATAACACGAGGATTGTAAGGCTCATCTAAGATTTCACTATACAATTCATAATGGTCCATGTTATCTTCCTTGATTTTATCCAACAACTCGACTAATTTCGGACAATCCTTTTTCACTTCTTCCATATCCATATCGACTTTGAAGATTTCCATATCTTCCTCCTTATTCTCTAAAGTCGTTTTGAGTAAAGCCTGTAAAAACGTCTCCATCGTGTCCATATTTTCATTGGCGTGTTCTATTGCCTTTTCAAATACTTCGATGTATTCCTCCTTTACACTCGCAAAATAATACTCAGGAATTCGACCACTAATTTTGATTTCAAGTCTTTCCGTCGGCACCCAAGTTGGGTCTAATTTTTTGATGTTATCATGTTCGTCTTCATGATCCGCCAAAAGCTCCACCAAATGCTCTAATTCGTCTTCCGAAGCTTGGTCTCTCAGTTCTATTGCTTTAGCAACAGCTTGTTCAAAAATTGCTTGGGAGAAAAGATTTTCTTCATTATCATTAAAGCAAATCGAAGAATAATCTTGGAAAGTTTCTGCTAATTCCAAACACCTTTTTCCTGCTTTTTCAAGTAATTCATTATTCGTATAATATTCTGAATTTAAGCGGTTTGCCATTACGGTCAAGCTACTAATATCATCATCTAAATCAATCGCTTTTTCATAAGCCGAATGCACAAAAGCCATCATTTCGTCTTTGTCCTCAAAAGGTGTTAATCTCTCCAATGATGATTCTCCTATTGCCCAATACTCATTATCTGTGGTGGCTTTCGCTTCTAACTTTTTCAGTAAATCAGCCCAAAGGATGGAATACTCTACACTTGTTTTATCGCCTTTACCTTCTTGATCATATTGGGATAAATAGCAAAGATTGCCATAAATTTTATTGGCTGTTCGAGCAACCTCATCATAAGGTAGTTCTGTTTCTATGCCGCCAAAAGTTTTATCTTCTGCCAATTCTTTCAAATACGGTTCTTTCTCTAATGAAGGTATATTATAAGTTTCAACGCCTAATACTTCTGCTAAGACTTGTTCTATATCATAGAACCAGTTCGCTTTGCCGATTTTTTCGATTTGCTCAGTTGTAAATTTTAGGCTACTTTCTTCTTTGGCTTCGGCTTCACCACCGACTACGCTGATTTCATAACCTAATGTCGTTGCACGCTCGATGAAGTGTACAAGATTGTGTTTACCCCATTGACGACAAGTGACGATTTCTGTTCCATCTTGAAGTGTCATCGGTGCATCTACATAAAAATCCCGTTCTTTTTCAACGTCTGATTTTTTAGAAATCACGCCTTTTTTTCCTTGCAGTTCTAGTGGGAAAGTTTCTAATATCGTTTCCCATAACATTGCATTATTTTCAACATAATGCTTCACAATTGCTTGTACTAAACGGGCTTTATTAAAATTCCCTTCAATGCCTTCTACGGTGTATTTGGTATAATCCTTTGCCATTATTATTATTATTATTATTATTATTGATTGAATTCTTTTTTAAGTTGGTTACTCACCATTCGTTTTTACGTATTGGTACAAGTCGTAAATTGCTTTACCACCTCCTAAAGCATCCCAAATTTCTTCACCTGTTGCTCCGTTTGGTAATTCTCCCTCTTCAACTTCTTCAAACATATTGTGACCATAAACACACCATTGTTCTCCATTTTCATCTTCACCAAATATACTTACTGTACCATCATAGGATTGCTCTTCGACATAACCATTGTAAATGGCTACTTCCCATGAATCAAACCAACGCTCCAAGGCATCATCTTTTTCATCATGACCAATAACTTCATTGGTTTCCATATTCAGTTGAATGTCGAAATATTCTATAGAATCGCAAGTTGGGCCATTAGCAAGGTGCAAGGTGATTTTTTTACCCCAGGCTAGTTTATAGTCCGGAAAATATTGCTTTGGTAATTTTAGTTTAGGCTTAGCCTCATCAACAAATGCTATCATTTTTTGTGTAAAGGCATGTTTCATTCCCAAACATTCTTTAGCTGCATCTAATAGGTTGTCTTTATCCCATTGGTCGTCTATTTTAGGAAATGCTTTTTCAAAATACTCGGCAGCTTTTTCTTTATTCGCTAGCCCATCTGGATTACCATAAGCGTAACCTAAATCTCTAAAATCACTAAAATACCCTGGATCCTCTTCCGCTTTTACTAGCAATTTGCGAGCCCAGTCCTTATCAAACTCTATTATTGTTTCAGCCAATCTTATGTATTCGGCAGTACTATCACAAATCGCTTCCGATTTTTTGTAAATTTTTGTAGACCAGTCTTGGTCTATTTCTTTTACGGCCTCAGCTAATGAGTTTGTTTCGTACAAATTATCGGCTTTATCCTCTGCCTTTTTGTAAATTTTAGTAGCCCAATCCTTATTATGGTCTTGAACTTTTTCGGCAACATTTATTAAGTCCCCTACACTTTCTGCTTTATCCTCAGCCTTTTTACGTATGGGTTCGCTTTTTGCTCTATCCGATTCTTCTACTACATCTGCTAAAGAATTTAAGTCGCTTGCATCTTCTGCTAATGCTTCTGCCTTGCTTACCATTGCCCAAAACCTATCCATTTCTTCACGCTCCTGTAATTTTTCGCATGCAGTTTCTATGGTTCTAAAATCTTTACAGGCATCAACAATTTTTTCTAAAATAGTATCTGCCCAAGCTATGTCGCCTTCTTCAATTAAATCATCGTGTATTCTATAAGCATAGTAAGAGTTGTTGTCATAATCACCATCAATATCATCTTTTATACGCTCTTTAAATTCTGCAATTTGGTCTTCTGTTAAAGGGCTTTTTGCTGGAGCTGCTTTTTTAGGTGCTGCTGCTTCAACAGCTTCAATTTTGTAGCCTAACTTTTTTGCCAACTCTAAAAAGTCGGCAATATTTTTTGTGCCCCATTGGTTAGAAACTACCACTTTAGTACCGTTTTTAATACTTAATGGCTCTTGCATATTAAAGCGTTTTGGGTCTTTTACCTCTGCCTTTTTTCTTACAAAACCCTTGCTGCCTTGTATTTCATCGCTAAAAGTATTGGTCATCACTTTTAAAGATGGTTTTTTCTTAGTAGCCCAATTTTTTACAACTTCAAAAACTAGTTGTCTTTTATTTAATTTTTCGCCAACGCCTTTTACATTGTATTTTGTATAATCTCTTGCCATTATTATTATTGTTTTAAATTTCCATTATATAAACGAACGCCAACATATTTGGCTTCTTTCCCATCAGGTTGAAATTCTACTTTTCCAAAATCAAGATACCAGTTATATTCTCCAGAACCTTCTACTTCTTCATAAGAGCCTTGAAAATTATTTCCCTCAGCAAAAGCCCAATTCATAATAGAATTGTTTAACTCTGTGATTTCATCTATGTCGTCGCTTTCCAATAGCGTTTTCAAATCATCCATAGTTGAAGCCATATTGTCTGTAACTTCTTTTATTTCAAAATCGAAAAAATTAATTCCAATAAAAGTATTCCTTTTATATCATCACCTTCGTAATGAAAAGGTGCTTTTTCTAAAAAAACTGCTTTTGTTATTTCCATAATTATGTTATCATTCATATTAGGCACTTCGTGCTTCACATTGAGTATATTGAAAAGACCTTTGGGGTTTTAAAAACCCCAAAGGTCTACTATGATATTATAACTTCCCTAGATTCTCCTCATCTTCCCATTCTTCTAGCATTCGTTTGAAATGCTCCAATTCATATTCATCTGCTTGGTCTATTAACTTTACTGCTTTAGCTGCAGCAGTTTTATAAATATCTGTATTGTTGAATAAGCAACGTTCGCTATCATCAAAACAGATGGTGGCGTAATCTTGGAAAGTAGAAGCTGATGCTAGGGCTTTTATACCTGCTTTATCTGTTAATTCATCATTTTCATAATATTCTTCTTGTAAATGCCCTCCGACTAAAGCAACCAAGTATTGTACATCATCCATAGCGTCTATCGCCTTGGAGTAGTTTTCATGGGCGAACTGTTTGCATTCCTCTTTATCTTCAAATGCTGTAAATTGCATTTGTACGCAAGACGCCACATTGATATAATCTGTACCCGTTTCAGCACGTTCAGCTAATGCCGTGACGAGCTCGCCCCAGGTTGCTGCATATTCCAAATTTGTTTTGGTTATGCCTTCTTCTTTGTAATAAGCTCGATAACACAAGTTGCCGAAATGTTGATTGACCCAACCTGCAATAGTCGCAAGGTCTAAATTGAAAGCTTTTCCTTTAAGTGTGTTTTCTTTTGCCATTTCGATCAAAAGTGGCTCATAATCTAAGGCATCTAATTGGTCTTTATCTAATGCTTCTTGTAATATTTCGCTGAAGTTATAACCACTGTCTGCTTCAGTCAGTGCAGTAATGTCTTCCTCACTCAAACCAACCTTGATTCCTGATTCATCAGCATTGTCCAAAAGATATCGATATAGTTGATATACTTCTCCTTCTTGCCCTACTGCCTTATACAATTCATCACCTGTAGCATCCTTTGGTAATTCGCCTTCTAAAAGCTCTTCGAAACCGGTATGACAACTGATTTGCCAATCTTCCGTATGTTTAGAATATCCACCCGAAATGGTAAGCACACCATCATAGGACTTCAACTTTACAAAATCATCAAAAAGACGAACTTCACGCTCATCAAACCATCGTCTTAAATTGTCATCCTCATCGGCTTTACCCAATATTTTCTGTTCTTTCATATCTAAAAGGATACGGAAACTCATGGTATCACAATCAGGTGCGTTATCCAATCGGAGCGACACAAATCTGCCCCAAGGAAGATGATAACTTGCAAACAGATTTTCTGGCATCTTCATTTTTGGAACAGACTTATCTTCTATGTCCTTGAAGTCGGCTAATAGCTCAGCTCCAATATTGTCCAAGCCTTCCAAACTATTGATTAAGTTTTGCTTGTCCCATTTGCCATCAGCCAAAGGAAACGCTTTACGTTGTACTCGAAGGGCAGTTTCCTTATCACCTAAGTAATCTTCATCTGCTAAAGCATCTCCTAAATTATTCAAATCACGGAAATCTTCTGCCATTTCTTCTGCCTTTTGGTACAACTTCATTGCCCAATCTTTATCTGCTTTAGCGATAAGATTTGCCAAAGAAAGATTATCAGCCGAATCTTCTGTTTTTGCCTCCGCTTTTTTGGCAACAGTGAGTAGGCGTTCTGTTTCCTCTCGCTCCTTTAGTTTATCACAAACTGTTTCCACGTCTGAAAAACTTTCAGCAGCGTCTGCCATTTTTTGAAGAATTTGGTCAGCCCAAGCGGTATCACCTTCTTCTATTAAATCATCATAAAGTGAAGAGGCATCCCAGGAATTTTCACAATAATCACCTTTAATCTCTTCTGTTTCTCGCTTCTTGAATTCAGCGATTTGTTCAGGAGATAATGGGCTGGCTGTATCTGAACTCGTTTTTTGGCTTGTACTTCCACTTTCACTACTAGTCGCCGTTACAGCATAACCAAGCTTTCCTGCTAGTTCCAAGAAAGACGCGATATTCTTCATTCCCCATTGGTTAGAGACGACGACTTTCGTACCGTTCTTGATACTTAGTGGTTCTTGCATATTGAAACGTTTGGCATCCTTTACTTCAGATGCTTTTACTACAAATCCTTTTGAGCCTTGAATCTCATCTGGAAAGGTATTTTGCATGTCTTCTAAAGATGGTTTGTTTTTTGCTGCCCAATCTTTTACAACGGTAAAAATTAATTGTCTTTTGTTAAGGTTTTCGCCTAAACCTTCCACATTGTATTTTGTATAATCTTTTGCCATATCTAATGTTTCAATGGGTTTCCATTCTTCAAATTCATCCTTAGATTTGAGTTCATTCATTTTTGAAATCATTTCCTGTTTAACGGTTTCTATATCTGAAAATAGAAGCGTATTAAATTCATTCTCATCTGTTGCAACCGCAAAACGTTTAAAATCGCATTGAAATAAATCTTCAATTTTTTTTTGACGTTCTTTATCTTCATCAATATGATCTAAGTGATGTGGCTCATCAACCTCAATAGCAAAATCTATTTGTGGATAATATAAGTCTATAAGCGCATAATTTTTATCTGCCAACGGAACGTAATGTTGTGTAAGTGGTTTTAGTTCTCTTAATCTTTCATCATGAATAAGCGAAGTAATAATATAGTTTTCATGTTTCTTAATTCTAAAATTTTTTTTATTTTTCTTAACATGAAAAGTTCTGCGTATTTGTTCTATATAATGCAGATATTTCCAGGAACTTAGTTGTTTGTTTTTATTAGTTTGTTTAGACATAAACTTGTTATGAGTAAAAAAAATTAAAGTAACTCCAAATCTATTAAAAAATAATTGTATTTTTGATACATAAATGATACATATATTAAAAAAAAGGATAGAAGAAAAAATAGGGACTAAAATTGAAAACAGAGGTGATTGTGAATTGCTTTCTAATGCCATTTTAGATATTCTAGATATTGATTTAAGTTATAATACCATTAGACGCTTATACGGATTAGCACCAAGTACAAAACCAAACTCAAAAACCTTAAATACTTTAGCGCTTTTTATTGGCTACAACAGTTATGTGCACTTTGTTCAAAATTATAATATTGAAGACAGAAAAACCTTATCGCAAAGTGTATTTCAAGCAGTAAATAATTTTAATGATGATGAAATAATCTTATTAGTAAAAAAAATAAAACGGAGTAGCGATGATTTTCCTTCTTTTGTTGTTATACTTATCAGAGAATTGTTTCATGATAGACATTTTAAACTTATAAATAAAATATTCAATTTAAAGGAATTGGCATTTGCTAGTTTTTCGTATTCAGAGGTTTTATTTATTGGAAACTCCATTGGATTACTTTTTAGGAAAAATAATTTTTTTGATACTGATTTATTAAAAAACATAAATTTTTTACAGTGTGTCTTTTTAACTTTTGTTGATTATTCTAGCCTAAACAATTATTACGGTGATTGGGCAAAATATATAAACAAGCAGGTAAAAGTTAAAGAAACCCAGTTATTTACCACAGCATTATTAGAATTTAGGAAATTTTTAAATAACAAAAAAACAATAAATCCTTTTAAGAATGAAGTTTTTGACAATAGTCTTAATCCGATTTTAAGGAGTCGTTTAATGGCTGTTAAAATATTTGTTATTAAGGAAAATAAAATTTTAGAAGTCCTTAATGAATATGCAAATACGCATAAAAAAAAGGCTGGTTTAACAGAATATTATTTTGAATTAGTAGATACTGCTATTCTTACCAAAAATACAGTTCTAATGAAATTTATTATTAAAACCGTTAAAACAGATAGGCGATTTGATCTGTACTACCGGAAAAGACATTTAAATAGTTTTTATTTAATGTGTACCTTTTATTACAAACTAATAAATAAAAAGAACGAACAGAAAAAGTACGCCAAACTTTTTAATATTGAAGAAACTTGGTTTAGTTACCAAGATTATTTAAAACTTTTACATCTTGTTTATTTATATGCTGATGCTAAAAAAATAACTGTTAAAAATGAACTATTAAAAACATATTCAGCATTAAGTAAAAAATTGAATTATCCTTATTTTTCTGAAAGCTATATCTTAAACTATTTTTTAGATTAAATTTATAAATATGCTGTATCTTATTGTTTCGGTTTTACTGTTTTCTTACAACAACGTTCTTTGGAAGAAAAATCTACAATCGGTTTCTGTCCCTTTTCTAATCACATATCGCTCTTTTTTTACCAGTACAATTTCGTTAGTTCTTTTAATCTTTTTTTTAAAATATAAACCACTTACAATAGTTGATTTTACCAAAATCACCTTAGGATCTTTATTTGGCGTTATTGGTTTGTTTAGTATGTTAACTGTCATCAAAAAATCATCTTTACAATGGCTAGGCGTTTATAGTTTAATTGGCGTAGTTTTTACCATTATATATTTATGGATATTTGAAAGTATTGAAATTAAAAAAGCACTTTATGGCTTGTCAATTATAGTTTTAGGATTTGTTTGTTTTATCTATTCAAATAAAGAATCTCAGTTAAAAATGAACTTTAAGCAACACGCATTGCTAACTACTATGGCTTTTAGTTTTAGTTTATCGGCAATATTACATTGGAGAAATTTAAAGTTAGATTTTTCTCCACTATTGATTATTGCAAATCAAGAATTTTTTGTTTTTTTAATTGGTTTTGGGGTTACACTTATGCAAGGCAAAAGAGAACTCAACAAAAATCTCTTTAAAAAATATTTTAAAATTGTAGCATTAATGAGTACTGTTATTTTTCTGGCATTGTTGTTTAATTTTTTGGGATTAAAAGATACAAATCCCATTATTACTAGTGTGCTATTCTTGTCAGTACCATTAACAACAATTATATTCGGTGCAATATTTTTTAAAGAAAAGTTATCAGCTAAAAATCTAATTTTTATTACAATTATTCTAATTGGTGCTTTTATTTTGAATCTTCAAAGTAATTAATTTTCACTCTATCTTCAAAGTAGTTCTTTACATAGTATACCTATTATGAAATTATTCATAAAGAGTATGTTTTGTGTATCTCATTAGGTTTGGAGGTGTTGTTATTTGAAGTATCTGTAGACATATAAATAAATTTATAGAGAAGTGGGGACGTTATCATTACACAACTCCTGCGGAAAATAGAGAATTAAAAAAGCAATATAGGAAGCCCCGATCTTCTTTCTCGAATTGGTTTGGGCCAAAGGGTTGGGAGGATGCTTATAAACGTGCAAGCAAAGTCAAAAGATGATGACTTATATCATGAATTTTTAATTATTATTAAAGTT
>JBELHH010000035.1:0-13844 GCA_042091515.1 Flavobacterium sp.
TTTGCAAAATTATCTTGAGCAATTACATTTGAACTAAAGACAGTTAGAAATAGTAATAGTAATATTTTTTTCATTTTCTTATTGTTTCTGTGAAATTAAATTATCATTAATAGTTGAAAGTTTAAAAATTGTTCAAATTGTTTAATTATTTCACCAAACTAACACTTATAGATTTTTGCATGTAAAATGCTATTGAATGTTTTAAAAACTAGTGATAGGAATTTATTTTTTCGATAGGTTTATTTTTCCAAGTAATTCCAGGCTTCCATTTAGGAGCTTTTACATTACTTAAATAAGTATCTAATGCTTTTTCTAGTGTATTGGTTTTATTAGGTTGAGATAATGCTATATTTTTTTTCTCTTCTAAATCTTTATTAAGATTAAATAATAGAAGCTCACCATTATCATGAAACTTTATTAGTTTAAACTCATCTATAATAATTGCAGAATGTGCTCTTTTGAGTGCTATTGTATTTTCATAAGGCACATGAAATATTAATCCTTCAGAAAATCGCTTAATATTTCCTTTACCATTATTTACAAGTATATTTTTAAAGCTTCCTCCATCAATTTTTTCTCTTAAAGATATTTTAAAACCAGCTAAGTCAATAATAGTTGGTAATAAATCAGAGAATGTTATACTTATTTTAGATTCAATTCCTGCTTTAATTTTTGGTCCAGAAATAATAAAAGGAACTCTAATACCACCTTCCATAGCATCCCATTTACCCCTGCTAAGTGGTGTGTTTGATCCCTGTTTATAAAATGCTTTTGGCGGCATTACTGGAACAGCACCATTATCTGATGTATAGATAATATAGGTGTTATCTTCTAGGTCTAAATCTTTCAAACGTTCTAATAATAAACCAACTCCTGTATCTAAATCTTCAGTCATTGCAGCAAAACCACTATGTTTTTGATATACTCCTTTTTCTTTGTTTTTATATTTTTCTAATGTTTCCTTTCGCATCATAATATCAGAGTGAACTGCATAGTGAGAAATTTGTAAAAAAAATGGGGTATTTGATTTGACTTGTTTTTCAATAAAATTAATAGCTTTTTGTGTTGTGCTAAATATTTTTTTTGGATCTTGATCAATATTATTTTGCCATTGCTTTTTATTTGATTGGTAATTAAACCCACCTTCTTTATTTCCAGTAATACCATCGCTTTGGTCATATCCTAATTCTGAGGGATCCACATCAATTCCCCATTTACCAAAATGAGCTGCTTTGTATTTGGAATTTATTTTTTTTAATAATTTTGGAATTGTAAATGAGCTTTGATGATTAATATGATTTGTATTCATTCCTACTCGTATCATTTTTAAGCGTGCCGGTGTTTGTCCAAACTGAATACTATAACGAGATGGAGAGCAAACGGGTGCACTAGCATATGCTGAAGAAAATCGCATACCGCGTTTTGCTAATTTCTCTAAATTAGGTGTTTGATGGAAATCGCTTTTTGATTGAATGTTAGTATCCATCATTTGAACAGAAGTTCCATTCCAACCTTGATCATCTGTTAATATCATAATAAAGTTAGGAGGCTTTGCATCACTTTCTTTCTTTACTTTTAAAGTCTTACAAGAAATAAAGGTTAAGATTAATCCAATTATTAAAAGACATAAAATACTATTTGTTTTCATCTAATATTATTTTTTAAAATGACTATGATCTGCCTTGACTCTGGTAATTAACGAAGGGGGAAGTTGTCCCATGTTTTTATATTTCTCTATCATTTTTTGAAGTAGACTTTTTGCTTTTTCTGGATATTTTCCATAAAGATTGTTTGCTTCCTCTGGGTCTTTGTTTAAATTAAATAATAAAGTATCGTGAGCTTTTACAAATTGCCTCCATTTATTACCTCTAAATCCTTTATAAGGTAATTTTACTTTCCATTTTCCACTTCTATAACCCTGTAATTGTTTACCCTCAAAAAAGAGTAAGTCTGAATTTTCACGATTTCCTTCACCAGTTAAGACCTTAGATATGTCTAATCCATCAATCACTAAGTTTTTTGAAATTGAACTTTCTGTGATTTTTGCTATTGTAGGAAACCAATCCATTTGACTGGCTACTTCATTATTAACAATGCCTTGAGGAATTTTATTTTTCCACATGGCTACTGTGGGTACTTTCATGCCTCCATCAAACGAAAAAGTTTTTCCTTCTCTTAAGTTTCCTGAAGACCCTCCATTTTCTTTCATTACTAGCCAGGGCCCATTATCACTAGAAAAAATTACAAGTGTATTTTCTAAAACCCTGTTTTTTTTAAGACTGTTTAATATTTGTCCTACACTCCAGTCCAGTTCTTGCACCACATCTCCATACAAACCTCTTTTAGAAGTTCCTATAAATTTTTCTGAAGCATAAATAGGGACATGTGGCATAGAATGTGCTATGTAGAGAAAAAATGGGTTGTCTTTATTTTTTGCAATAAACTTTGTTGCTTCTTCTGTATAGGTCTTAGTGATGTATTTTTGTTTTACTTGATAAGATGCTACTTTATTTCCTCTCATGAATACAACACTCTCCATATCATTACTATACGGAATCCCAAAATACTCATCAAAGCCTTGTTGTAAAGGTAAATATTGATAATGATGACCCAAATGCCATTTTCCAATGATTCCGGTTGTATATCCTTTTTCTTTTAGGATTTCTGGAATTGTGATCTCTTTGCTAGGAATTCCTGTAAAACTCTCTGGAAAAAAAACGGTATTTATTCCCATTCTTTGAGGATATCTTCCCGTTAATAGAGCCGCTCTAGAAGGACTACAAATTGAAGAAGCATTGTAAAATTCAGTAAATTTAATTCCTTGTTTTGCAATCTGATCGATGTTTGTGGTATTGATATCTTTTGCACCATAACAGCTCAAATCTCCATATCCTAAATCATCTGCAAATATGAATACAATATTGGGTTTCTGACCAAAAGCATATAAACAGTGAATTAATAGGAATATAACCGTGAATTTAATTTTAGTCATTTTAATTCAATGTATTTGCTTAAAGGGCTAAATATTACCATTGGCTGCTACTTCTTCAATTGGAATTGGCCAAAAGTAATCTTCGGCTTGTCTAGCACCATCAGTATCACCATGTAAGAACCTACAATATTCATCCAACACACCCATTCTAGTTAGATCAAAAAATCGATGTCCTTCCATATACAATTCTACAGCACGTTCTTGTAAAAGTGCTATTCTAAAATTTTCCATACTCATCCCACCTCCATTAAAATCTGACATTTCAACTCTATTTCTTAACATATTAAAATCTGAATTTGCTAGACTTGGATCTTGAGAGATTTCTACCATTGCTTCAGCGCGCATTAGGTACACATCTGCTAATCGAATAATATGCCAATTTTGACGACTTGTATATTCGGTAGTAGCCTCTGTATCAATATATTTAGAGGTCCAAGTTTGATATAATATAAAAGTATTAGTGTTATCAGGATCTAAAGATGTAGCATTATAACCCGTGCTTCCGTCATTTATAGTGAAAGACCATGAAGTATTTTCGTATTCTTTGATAATTGTATTTTGAAATCTAGAATCATCTTTATTTAAGCGGTTATTAACAAAAAGTGGTTTTAGTTTATTACTTCCACCAAAACCTGTTCCCCCAAGCCCTGAGTTTTGTGGTGAAAATAAGTTGGAAACAGCAGTTCCTTGACCTACTATAGAGGATCCTTGAACCTCAAAAATCATTTCTGGATTATTCCCATTATTAGGATTAAATATTGTATTGTACTCATCCACCGAAGCTGCTAATTGAAATCCTGATTCATTTAAAACCAAATCACATTGCTCTTTAGCAAGTTGATAATAATTACCTGTAGATTCTAAAAAATCAAGATATTTGTTATTTCCTTCAACACCTGTTTCAGCTGTTCTTTTACACGAAGCAATTCGAGAATATACTTTAGCTAACATAGCATGTGCAGCTGCTTTGGTAACTCGACCTAAGTCGTTTAACTCACTGTTTCTCGCTTCATTTCTTCCCCAGCAATTTTCTGTAGCATATTGTAAATCACCTACAATTACATCATATATATCTTTAATAGATGAAAGGGGTAATCCTTCATCTTCACCTGCTTGTATAGGTATTGTTCTTAAAGGGACTTCTCCAAAACAACGAACCAAATTAAAATAGTGTAAGGCTCTTAAAAACCTAGCTTCTCCAATAATACGGGCCTTTAGTTCTTCATCCATGACAATGGGTGGTACATAGGCAATGACATTATTAGCATCTCTGATTCCAAAATATATATCTCTCCACATTGGAAATAAATTTTGATTGGTAGATGTAATAGTTCCTGTTTTAAAATCATTCCACAAATAGGAGGAAAGACCTTGGTCTGAAGATGCATGAAGTCCCGACAGAAAGGTTTGTCTATAATATCCGTTTCCACTTTTTAGTCTAGCATATGCTCCTGTTAATGCTGCTAAGGCATCTGTTTTATTCTGATAGAAGTTTTCCGTACTTACTTCAGTAAAAGGATCTTCGTCAAGTACCTCACAAGAAGTAAATACGAATAAACACAGACCTAACAAAAGATATATATATCTAATTTTTGTAAAATATTTTTCTTTCATAATTAATTAATATTGAAATTTAAATCCTAACGAATAGGTTTTTGTTCCTGGGTACGTACCAAAGTCAACTCCTCTTTTTTGAGAACTTCTATTATATGTTTTTACTTCTGGATCATAACCAGGATAATCTGTCCAGGTTAATAGGTTCTGTCCTGTTGCAAAAATTCTAAAACTTCTAACTTTAGGCAAATTAATAGTATATCCTAGATTGATGTTTTTCAATCTAATGAAAGAACCATCAAAAATTTGTCTGTCAGAAACTAATGCTCTTGGGCCAACTTCTGTCATTGCTCCTGGGTTACTCACATTATCAATATTTCCTGCAGATGGATCGTAAATAACTACACCATTAACCACAGAAAGTGGTGCTCTCCAAGAATCATTATATGAGGATGAAAGAACGTTTGTTTCTTTCTGAAGCCCACTAAGTTGGAAAGAATCTACCCAAAATAAATCACCCCCTTTTTGTCCTGTAAATAATATACTTAAGTCCCAATTCTTGTATGAGAAATTATTAGTAATTGCAAATGTATAATCTGGGTTTGGATCTCCAATTTTAACATAATCTTCAAAATTAATTTGTTGAATTGCTAACGGTTGTCCATACTCATCCATATCTATGTGATTATTAATATACTTAATTTCACCAGGTGCTGCACCCTCTATACCACTAGCGATGGCTTCATCCCAATCTCTATATACGCCATCAGTTTGCGCACCATAAAAAATACCAAGAGGTTGTCCTACTTTAAAAAGTATTGGGTTTGCCTGACTAAACCCTACAGCAGGCCCTAATTGAAAATCTAAATTAGAATTTAATGCCATAAGTTTATTTCTGTTAAAACTTAAATTAGCTCTCACATCCCAATTAAAACTATTTTTACTAAAAATGTTACCTACTAAACTAAATTCAATTCCTTTGTTTTTAACCTCTCCAAAATTATCTACACGACTTGTGTAACCATTTGATACAGGTAAACTTACATTTTGAAGTAAATCCTTGGTTAATTTATGATAGGTATCTACTGTTAATTTCCATTTAGAATCATAAAAACTAACATCCAACCCAGCATTAAATTGATCTGTTTTTTCCCATGTTAAATCATCATTTGCAAGGTTTGATTCATAATAACCCGTTATTAATTCATTATCGAAATTATAGCGAATTGGGGTTAAAAGTGCCAAGGATTGGTAGGGTGAAATAGGATTGCTTCCTGTTTTACCATAAGAGAAACGTAATTTCAAATTATTAATTACTTTAGATCTTTTTAAGAATTTCTCTTTGGAAACAACCCAGGAAATTGCTATTGACGGAAATAGCGCAGTCTTATTATTTGTTGCAAATTTTGATGACGCATCCATACGTGTATTAACATCTAAATAATATTTTCTCTTATAATTATATCCAACTCTAAATAGTGCAGAAAGCAATCCCACTTCTCTAAATTGTGAAATTGGAACAAAAATTTCATTCGCAGAAGCAAAATTATAATATGAGGTATTATCACTTCCAAATCCAATAGCTTTAATAAAAAAAGAACGGATATTATTTTTCTCATAGGTAGCTACTAAGGAAGCATCAATTCGATGTGCTTTGAACCTGTTTCGATATCTTAGATTGGCTTCAGCATAGGTCTTATGGTTTTCAATAAAGGCTTGAGAAGCTTCACCATCATTACGTCTTCCTCTTGTTGTATTAATTGGGTAATAATTATCTCTTGTACTTCTTTGATAGTTATATGCACCCTTAAATGTTCCTGTTAGCTTTGGAGTAATTTTACTAACTATAGAAAGCACTTGTCTAAATGTTGTCGATTTTTTTTCATCAATAACGAACTTAGCCAAGGTATATGGGTTAGAGACTATATTTCCCTCATTTAATGCAGCATAGATGTCGTCGTCTTCTCCTGGGTTTAGTAATGAAAAAATAGGTTGAAATTGGAGTGCTTGTGACACTACGCCTCTTTGAGAAAAAATTTCTCCATTACCAACTGAAGATGCATTACCTTCCTTATATGAGATATTTGTTTTAGAAAAAACATCAATTTTGTTATTAAATGCCTTTCTCTTAACATTCATATTATAAGTAACTCTATTATTATTTGAGTTTACAATTACACCCTGTTGATTTAAAACACCCAAACTTATTGATAAATTTTTTTTAAAATTACCTCCTCTGTACCCAAGATTAAAGGAATTTGTATAAGCCATACGATAGGTTTCATCTTGCCAATTTGTATTAATTCCTGTTGATTCTGCATACGGAATTGTAAACCCGGCTAACTCTGGGTAATTTGCCTCTGTAAGTTCTTGGCTGCCATCAAAAGCACCACCTGCTCTATTTGGATCTGTAATATCTTGGTATAACTGATTAATTTTACGTTGGTTCATATATTGTTCAAATCCTGGACCATCTAAAACTCCTATATTCTTTCTAACTGTAGTGATTGAAGTGTCATAATTCACGGAAATTTTATCTACACCTTCTGATTTACTTGCTGTTTTTGTGGTAATTAAAACCACTCCATTTGCACCTCTAGCACCATACAAAGATGTAGCTGCAGCATCTTTTAAAATTTCTATTTTTTCTATGTCATTCGGGTTTAGAAAACCTAATGAGCTTTGTGCTTCTCCAGCTCCACCATTACCTTGCGCATCTGTAATTGGGTCTACAGGAACACCATCTAAAACATATAAAGGCTGTGTACCACCAAGCATTGAGTTAACACCCCTAATCGAGACTCCAATTCCTCCTCCAGGTTCTGAGCTTTCACTAACAACAACACCAGCTGCTTGGCCTTGTATTAAATTTTCAATAGAGTTTGTTCTATTTTTTTCTATCTGTTCTGAATTAATTTGTGATATGGAACCTGAAAGATCTTTTTTACTAACATCAAAATAACCAACATTTATTGTTACCTCTTCTAATTGATTAACATCTGATACCATAACTATTGTAATAGGAGAGATAAATACAGGTAACTCTTGGGTTGTCATACCAATATATGAGGCTACTATCGTATCTCCTATTTTTGTTACTATTTCAAAATTACCGTCAAAATCGCTGACGACTCCCTTTGAAGTTTCTTTAATTGAAATAGATACGCCAGGAAGTGGTGAGTTAGCATCCTGTTCAATTATAGTTCCTTTGAGTGTGATTTCTTGTGCGATCATCATTACAGGAAATATAATTAGGATATAGAAAACTATTTTTTTCATAAAAGAAGTTTGTATTTAAAAACTTAATAACCTAAAAAACCAGTTTTTTAATGTTTAATATTTATTCATTAATGTTAAATATTTGATATTTCTAATATGCATATCACTCATTTTTGTAGTTGATTAGATAGTATCTATAATCTTCAAGAAAAACTACTATATTTTTTAATTCTCTTTACTATATTGTTTTGGTGTTTTGCCAAAGGTCTTTTTAAACAACGTACTAAAATATCTTGGGTCGTTAAAACCTGACTCATAAGCCACATCACTCATTCTGATATTTTTATTAGTTTTTAGTAATTCTGAGGCGTGATTTAATTTAATTCTTATAACTAAATCCATAGGTGACATATCTACTAATCCTTTTAATTTTCGAAATAAACTTGATCTGCTTAGCCCTGTTTTCTCAGATATTAAATCAATTGAAAACTCACTTTTTGTTATATTATCTTTAATTATTTGAACCACCTCAGACAGGAAATTATCATCAGCTGTTTTTACTTTGCCTTCAGTAATTGGATTAAAAATTTGATTTAACCTTTGTCTAGACTTAATGAGGTTATTAACAGTAGCTATTAAAATTTGGATATTAAAAGGCTTTTCAACATAGGCATCTGCTCCAATTTCTAATCCTTCAACTTTATCGTCAACCTCGCTTAAAGCAGTAATCATAATCACAGGGATATGGCTAGTTTTAAAGTTTGTTTTTATGATATTACATAATTCCTTACCATCCATTATTGGCATTATAACATCTGTTATGATTAAATCTGGATTTTTTGCAATTGCTATTAAAAGCGCCTCCTTGCCATTAGGGGCATCTATTACCGTGTATTTCTTTTCTAATTCAGCCTTTATAGTAGCTCTTAAATCTTCATTGTCTTCGACAAGTAATATTAGCTTATTAGTACTAAGACTATTTTCAATAAACTCAGATCCATTCGTATATTTTTTTTCAATTAATATGTCTTTTTCATTGTAATGCTCACTTCCTTTTTTAAGAATCACAGTAAAAGTAGAGCCTAAATTTTCCTTACTTTTTAACTTAATTTTACCTCCATGTAACTCCACTATTTTTTTTGAAATCATTAAACCAATACCAGAACCGGAAATTCCTTTATTGTTAATATTGGTTCCTCTAGTAAATCTTAAAAAAATTAATTTTTGATCTTTCTCTACAATTCCAAGTCCATAGTCTATAAAATCTATTTTAACAGTTTTGTTATTTACTGAAACCTTTATTTCAATAAGTCCTCCCTCTTCACTATACTTAATAGAATTTGAAATTAAATTATAAAAAATCCTAGACATTTTATTCTCATCAACCCATAGGTAGGTCTTTGGTACATCTATGGAAATATCGATAGATTTTTGCTTCAGTAATGGTTCTACCTCAGCAACAATTTTATGTAAAATCTTCTTTAATTCTACTTTTTTCACTGATAATTTAAGCATCCCACGATCTGCTTTTTGAAAGTCCAAAAGCTGTGTAACATATTCATTTAAATTTTGTGTATTTCGATGGATTAAATCAAGGCTATTTTTAAATTTATTTTCATTAGAAGAAAGTTGCGCAACCAATAGTTGAATCAATGTGACAGGTGTTCTGATATCATGGGCAACTTCGGTAAAAAATTTTATTTTATTTTCGTTATTTTTTTTCTCAGTTCTTGATTTTTTTACTTGAATAAATAAATATAACAGCATTAACCCGAATACAGTATATCCTAAAAATGCCCAATAACTTAACCAAAATGGGTTTTTAATAATGATATCAATATTGTATGGTTCTGGAGAAGACACTCCATTTTCATTAGTGACTTTAGCTTCCAAAGAATAAGTACCTGGAGGTATTTTTGAATAAATAGCCATCCTGCTATTTTTTGATATAATAGGGTATTCATCGTAGCCTTTTAACTGCCATGAAAATATTTGTTTTTTTGATCCATAAAGACTGGGAGTCTCAAAATCAAAACTTAATGAATTTTGGTTATAATTAAGTTTAACCTTTTCAAGAAAATTTATATTTTTTTTAAGTATTGTACTATCTGGTAAAAAACCATTCACTTTAAAATTAGAAACATGAATCTTAAAACTTTCTTTCTCTTTACTAAAATTTAATGGGTTGAATACCGTGGCACCCTCCGGACCGCCAAAAGCAAATCTCCCATTACTAGATTTTGTAGATGCCCCAATTCCAAAAGTTTCAATCGTTAAACCATCTCTATTGTCGTACTTACTAATAATAGATTTTTTTGTATTAAATTTCCATAAACCGGAATAACTTCCTAACCACAAATTATGGTTTGAATCTTTTTGAATGGAAAATACCGTACCCGATTCAAAATTTAGTTCTTTATTTAGGAGTGTTATGTAATTGGTGGAAAAATCATATTTTAAAAGCCCTTGAGTATTTCCAATCCAGAGACAATTGTTTTGTTTATCAAAAAATAATGAGTAAATCCGATCAAGGTTTTTGAGGCCTTTGCTTTTTATTTTTTTTAAGTTTTTAGTAGCCTTATTAATTTCAAACAATCCACTTGCAGAGCCTACATATATAATATTTTTATTCCCTGCAACAATAGTTCTGGCATTACCAGTTTTATAACTATTTACATGGATACTATTTTTATATTGTTTTACAGGACCATCAATTCCTCCTATCCATATATCATCTTCATCTACGAAGGTTGTAAATATTAATTTAGACTTTTTTTCTTTTTCTATTAAAGGAAAATCTTTAGTTTCCCCTGTTTTTGGGTTAAATAGGAGTAATCCACTTCCATAAACTCCTAAAAGGAGTTGTTCTTTAAACTTGTTTATAGTTAATACTGCCTTATTTGAAAGACTTGATTTTGTATTATAATTAGTCCATTTTCCATCTATTGAAAGTTTACTGATACCATTTTCTGTACCAAACCAAACATTTCCGTTTTTTTGAAAGTAAATAGAGCGTATATAGTTATTGTTAATACTATTTGATTTGTAAGGAACGTAAAAAATATTTTTAAATGCATTATCGCTAGGATAAATCAAATCAATACCAACTTCTCTTAGCCCAAGCCAGTATACATTGTCGTTATCAACAAAAATTTCATAGATACTTTTCTGACTTAAGGAATTTAAACTATTACGATTGTATTTTATTTTATTGACAACATCAAAATTTTCATTCATTTTCAATAAACCTAATCCTTCTAGTGCTATTAATGCCTTATCATCCTTGTCAAATTTAATGGCTCTTATAGGATTTGTTTTTATTTGTTTATCAAAAAGAGGGACTTTTTTCACTTTTTCGTTATCTATAATATAAAGGCCTTTCTGGAAGGTTCCTGCCCAAATCCGATTTTGTTTGTCAAAATCAAAATCAAGAATTTCAATATTATTTAATAGTGTTTTTTGTTTTACTAATTGATTGTCTTTTTCAAAATAATCATATATATTAATTCCTTTTGTAGATGCAACATATATTTTATTCTGTTTTACATGAATTTGTCTATTAAAAAGAGTCTTGGGAAATAACACTTTACTTAATTTTTTGGATTTAAAATCATAAATTAATAAACCGTTTTGAAGTCCAATAATTATAGTGCTGTCATTGATTAGTTTAAAACATAAAAAATTAAATTTCTTTACGTTTAAAATACTTTTGAAACTATCTTGTTCATATTGGTATTTCAGTAGTTCTCCTTTTGAACTTAAAACAAAAAGATTTTTGTTTTTACTAATAATATCTACAATACCATTGGTGGTATATTTATTATAGTTTTTAAAATTATATCCAGAGTACCTGTTTAAACCTTGTGCAGTTCCAATCCACATAAAGCCTAAAGTATCTTTTGCAAAAGCACGCACAGCACCACTTTTTATTCCATCATAAGCTCCAAGATGTTTTATTTGCTGTCCATATATTTGGCATGGTGAAATAAAAGTTAAAAAGCAAACTATGTAAAAAAAACATCTCATTATAATAATGAATTTAGGAAATTAACATCGAACTTATTTAAATTTTTGAGTTTAAATAAGTTTATTCACAAGTGCTTGTATTTGTAAAAATACGATTTATTAACTTGTTGCTAAAAATTAGGAGGATTTAGAATATAAGAATAATTCTCTATTGACAGTTGTGACTGATGCATTTATTTTGACCTTATTACCTTTTTTAACCACCAATCTCTTTCTGGATTGTATTTGTACTGTTTTTTTAATTTTGTTGCTTCGTTTCTAAGATCCTCCTCAATTTTATCGTATTCGGGGTTGTTAATTAAGTTATTCATTTCACCTGGATCTTTTTTAAGATCATACAACTCATCAATATCATTCTCTAAAAAAGCATCTACTAATTTGTAATTTTCAGTTCTAACAGCTATTTGACTGGGTCCCGCATAAGGCCAATAGGTATCTAAATAATATTCAAATAAAATTGATTTTCTCCAATTATCCTCTTTTTTGTCCTTCAATAAATTCAACAAAGACTCTCCCTGCATATAGTCTGGTTTATCTATTCCTGCTAGCTTAAGAATTGTTGGAGCCATATCAATATTTAAACATTGCTCATTTATTATAGTGTTTGGTTTTATTATCTTTGGGTAGCGAATAAGCATTGGTACACGCATTGAATTCTCATAAGCTAAGCGTTTATCTAAAAAAGTGTGTTCCCCCATGAAATAACCGTTATCACTACTGTAGATAATTACAGTATTATCTAATTCGCCCATTTCTTCCAAAGTGGCTAACATTCTTCCCACAGATTCATCAATTGACGATAAACAACGCAATAAATTCATATTTCTATCATAGTTTATAGGCCATTCTTGTTCTGGTAACTCTTGAGGAATAGGGAGGTTATTTTCCCAATCAAAACCATAGGTTTTTTTTCGTTGCCATTCAGGTTTACCCTTAAATGTTTCTTTATGGGTATTGTAAGGCGGTACCGGTAGTTTTTCATCTTTATATAAATCTTCATGTCTAGGAGCAGGTAGGTGCGGTTGATGCACTGCTTTGTGCCAAAGATTCAAACTAAATGGTTTGTTTGGGTCTCGTTTTTCTTTTAACCAAGAAATGGCTTTTTCAGTTAAAATATCTGTCATATACCCCTTTTCTTGATATTCTTTTCCGTTTTCATTGACAGGTGGATCAAAATATTTCCCTTGACCAACAAAACTAAACCAATAATCAAAACCCGGTCGAATATGCTTTTTTCCTCTATGATGTGCCATATGAATTTTTCCTATATGTGCTGTCTCGTAACCTTCTTTTTGTAGATGGCTAGAATAAGGTGCAAATTCATCCCATTTGGGATCTACATGTTTGTTATTTTGGTTTACACCATGAATATGAGGGTAGGTACCTGTTAGGAAACTAGCTCTAGAGGGAGAGCAAATAGATTGAGTTACAAAAAAATTTTCCACAATAGCACCTTCTTCGGCCAACCTATCTATATTTGGTGTTTCTAAAAAGGGATAGCGTCCACTCATTCCCAGTGCGTCAAAAGGTTGGTCATCAACTAAAATAAATAAAAAATTAGGATGTTTTTGTCTAGAATGTTCTTGAGTTGATTGAGCATTTATTACAGAATTTACAATTAAAAAGAGAGTTAAAATCTGATTAATAAAATTATTATTTTTCATCAATATTATTTAATAAAATAGATGATAAATTTCAAATTAAATTTACTTTTAAAAGTTCTTTTTTCGGTCAATATATTAAAAAAATTGCTCAAATGTTGCAACACTCAACATAAAAAAGGGAACTACATTTCTGTAATTCCCTTCGAGTGACCTCGACAGGATTCAAACCTGTAACCCTCAGAGCCGAAATCTGATATTCTATTCAGTTGAACTACGAGGCCATATAATGTTTATTAACACTAATTAATAACAATTTATTTTAAAAGATTTTTTAAATCTTTAATGGTATTATCAGGATTTGGTGATTTAAAAATATAACTTCCTGCCACCAATACATCTGCTCCAGCTTCAACAAGTTTTTTTGCATTTTTATCAGTCACTCCACCGTC
>JBELHH010000036.1:0-12499 GCA_042091515.1 Flavobacterium sp.
AGTATACTGGAGATTCTTATCCAGGTGAGGTGTCTTTCCAAATCTATGCACCAGATGGTTCTTTGTTAGGAGCTTACGCAGGAATTGGACCAGGAACATTAACAATTTTAAATTGTTTATAATCTTAATACCAATAAAATAATTGAGAAACTACACTCTTTATAGATGAAATAAAAAGAGTCCGTTAGGTTAGTTACAAAAAATGAAATAAAACCCTTTCAAATTTAAATTTGAAAGGGTTTTATTTATAAAATAATTTGAGTTTTTAATTATACTACTTCATAAATCATTATGAAATCAGATTCTTCGAAAGAACATTAAATAATTCTATTGGTAAGTATTCGTTGTTTTTTTAATGTTTGGTTGATTAGTTAAAAAGTAATGTTGGAATTATTAGTATGTTCTATAATTTGAATATTGAAGGGTGATGTGTTTAAAAGATTGTTTTGTTTTAAAGTCAACTTATTCTTGGCACTTAAGAAGTACATTCTTGTTTACCCGAAGAGATAATTGACCATATATAGCTAAAGAAAAGATTCATAATACTTAAGTATTATGAGGTTCACTATTTTTAAAATAAATACATTTATTAAATTGTAATATCTGTACAGTTCTTGATTTTTCAAAGAATAGCTATGTTCAAGAATATCTGTGCTAAAAAACAGATAATAAGTAAATTTTTATCGGTATTGGTTAATCCTTATGGGAGGTTTCCTTTATTTTTTAAAAAAATTGCTTCTTTGATACGAATTAATTAGTATGAGCTGGTGATTACATATTATTCCCCCCGAGCTTTGTCTTCAAACTTACTTAGGAAAATAAGATCGTAATTCCAGCTTTTTTTATGAGCCAATTTTACCTTTTTTGAGAAAATTATCTAAAATAGCAGCCATTTGAATCTGAATTTCAGTTGCTTTTTGTGCGGCAGCTTCAGCAAAATTCATAGAATTTGAAGCATATATAATACCTCGAGAAGAATTAATTAATAAGCCAATATTTTCATTGATCCCATAGGTGCATACTTCCTCTAAATCTCCTCCTTGTGCACCAACCCCAGGAACTAATAAAAAAGAATCAGGAATAATTTTTCTAATTTCAGCGATATAGCTAGCTTTAGTAGCCCCCACAACATACATTAGATTTTTTGAGTTTTTCCAATGTTTAGATGTTTCCAAAACATGCTTATACAGTTCTTTATCGCCAATTTTTTTTGTTTGAAAATCAAAAGCACCTGCATTGGAAGTTAAAGCCAATAAGATAGTGTGTTTGTCTTCAAAAGCTAAAAAAGGCTCTACAGAATCTTTTCCCATGTAAGGAGCAACGGTAACACTATCAAAAGATAAATCCTCAAAAAAAGCTGTTGCATACATTGAAGAAGTATTTCCAATATCACCACGCTTGGCATCTGCAATTGTAAAAATCTCTGGATATTCGCTTTTGATGTAATTGATGGTTTTTTTTAGAGATTTCCATCCCTTAATTCCGTAGGCTTCGTAAAAAGCAATATTCGGTTTATAGGCCACACATAAACGATGTGTAGCATCAATAATAGCCTTATTAAAGGTAAAAATCGGATCTTCTTTTTCCAGCAAATAGGAAGGTACTTTGGTAAGATCTACATCCAAACCTATGCATAAAAACGATTTCTTTTTTTGAATCTGAGTTACAATTTCCGCTGTAGTCATCTGTCTTTTTAAAAGTTATACAAAGGTACATATTTTTAAGAGTTTCTATTATCTTTGTTCTACAGTTATTCTGCATGATACAATTTATAGTCAAGAAATTTTTTTATGGAATCTTAACGCTTTTTGGAGTTGTTACTATTATTTTTTTACTGTTTAATGTCTTGCCAGGGGATCCGGCAAGAATGATGCTTGATCAGAGAGAAGATTCAGAACAGCTAAAAAATATTCGAAAAAAATATGGGTTTGACAAATCAATAACGACCCAGTACTTCTATTATTTGAATGATCTGTCTCCCATCTCATTACACTCAAAAACTTCAACAGATTATACGTTTTTGAGTAAAGGGAAATATACCTATCAACCTTTGTTTTCTGTCGGTAAAATGACCCTAGTTTTTAAATATCCATATTTGAGAGAGTCATTTCAAAAAAATGGTAAAAAAGTATCAACAATCATTTTAGAAACCCTTCCAAATACTGCTATACTAGCAGTCTTTGCAATTCTTATCGCTATTGTGTTAGGTGTTTTTTTTGGGATTCTTTCTGCCGTGTATAAAGACCGTTGGAGTGATAAAATAATTGCTGTAATTAGTATTTTAGGCATGAGTATCCCTTCCTTCTTTTCGGCAATATTATTTGCTTGGGTATTTGGATTTTTACTACAAGACTACACTGGGTTAGAGATGATCGGAAGTCTTTATGTTGTCGATGATTTTGGTGAGGGTGTATCGCTTCAGTGGAAAAATTTGATTTTACCAGCGATTGTTTTAGGAATTCGCCCCTTGGCAGTTGTCATTCAGCTTGTCAGGAATTCGTTATTAGAAGTTTTAAACTTAGGCTATATACGAACCGCCAAAGCTAAAGGACTTACTACATATCAAGTGATTAAAAACCATGCGTTGAAAAATGCACTGAACCCAGTTATTACCGCAATTTCTGGTTGGTTTGCTTCAATGTTGGCAGGAGCAGTTTTTATTGAATATATCTTTAATTGGAATGGCTTAGGTAAAGAAATAGTAACTGCCTTAAATACTTTAGATTTGCCCATTATAATGGGAAGTGTATTGGTGATAGCGACATTATTTATTATCATTAACATACTTGTAGATATTATTTACAGTTGGCTAGATCCTAGAATTAGATTAGAATAAATGATAAAAAAAACAATACTCTTTTTTTTCTTGATACTGGTTGCTTGCGATTCTCCTACTGAGTTTTCATCACAAGCTTTGCAAGAAAAATTCATAAACTATACACAAGAAGAAGTTACATTTCAATCTGTATTGACAAAATATAAGGGACAGAAAATTTTGATTGATGTATGGGCTTCTTGGTGTAAAGATTGTATTGTTGGATTTAAAGATTTAAAAACAATACAACAAAAGAATCCAGAGGTACGCTATGTTTTTTTATCCATGGATAAAAGTGTGCAAGTTTGGAAAAAAGCAATGATACGGTTTCCGATAAAAGGAGATCATTATTATTTGAAAGAAGGGACTGATGGTTCTTTTGCAAATTTTATAAATCTTTGGTGGATTCCTAGATATATGGTGGTCAATGAAACGGGGGAGATAACGGTATTCAAAGCGACTGAAATTACAGACAAAAAGATTGCTAAAGCGCTCAAAAAATAAGTATTTTAGCCGCTTATATAATTTACAACCACATGAGAAAAAATATTGTCGCTGGAAACTGGAAAATGAATAATAATGCGACTCAAACAAAGACTTTAATTAACGATTTAAAAAATGTTTTAATAGCAGAAGAAGTAAATTGCAGAGTGCTTATTTCTCCGACTTCGATTAACCTGAGTGCTGCTGTAGATCAAACCAAAGATTCTATCATTGAAGTTAGTGCACAAAATATGCATCAAGCAAAAAATGGAGCTTATACAGGAGAGATTTCTGCAGAGATGCTATCAGATGTTGGTGTAAAAACAGTTATTTTAGGACATTCAGAAAGAAGAACTTATTTTGGAGAAGATGATACAATCCTAACTGAGAAAGTAGCATCTGCCTTAGAAAATAATTTAGAAGTTATTTTTTGCTTTGGGGAATTGTTAGAAGATCGAAAATCTGACAATCATTTTAAAGTTGTTAAAAGTCAATTAAAAAATGTTCTACTGTCTTTAAAAGCAGATGCTTGGAAAAATATTGTTCTTGCATATGAACCAGTGTGGGCAATAGGAACGGGAGAGACAGCAAGTCCTGAACAAGCGCAAGAAATGCATGCTTTTGTTAGAAGTTTATTAGAAAAAACATACGGAAATTCTGTAGCATCTCATGTTTCTATTTTATATGGGGGAAGTGTTAAACCCGCTAATGCGATAGAAATTTTTTCTAAGAACGATGTAGATGGTGGTTTAATAGGTGGTGCTTCATTAAATGCAGCAGATTTTAATGGAATCATTACTGCATTTTAATTCTTTTATTTTGTGGACGCCATTTATCTAGAATATAATTTTGAAGTTACTCCTAAAGAGCCAGGGACAGAAATTTTAATTGCTCAACTGGGTTTTGCAGGTTTTGAAAGTTTTGTAGAAAACGAGATGGGACTTACCGCTTATATTCAGAAGCAAGATTGGGTTCCAACGATTTTAGACGATGTTACTATTTTGTTGTCTGACGAATTTATGATTAGTGTTCGTCATAAAGAAGTTGTTCAGACTAATTGGAATGAAGCGTGGGAAAAGAATTTTAATCCTATTCAAGTAAATAATTTGGTGAGTATTCGTGCTCCTTTTCACAAAAATCCCTCACTTCAATATGATATTGTTATTGAGCCCAAAATGAGTTTTGGGACTGGACATCACGAAACTACTCATATGATGATTCAACATTTATTAGAGCTAGATGTAAGAAACAAAAAAGTGTTAGATATGGGATGTGGCACGGGTATTTTAGCAATTTTTGCTGAAATGAAAGGTGCAAAATCCATAGATGCTATCGATATAGACTCTTGGTGTTATAAAAATTCATTAGAAAATATTCAAAGAAATAACTGTCACCATATTTCTGTATATGAAGGAAACGCTTCTTTATTAAAAGAGCAAAAGTATGATATAATTATAGCTAATATCAACCGAAATATTTTACTGACTGACTTAGTCACTTACATAGCGTGTCTGAGTGAAAAAGGTCAATTATTATTAAGTGGTTTTTACCAAGAAGATATTTCTATAATAGACCAAGAGGTGGTTAGATATGGCTTAACATTTGTAAAAAAAACAGAACGAAATAACTGGGTGGCTTTAAAATATTTGAAATAGCGAAAAATTTTTTTATAAATTTGTGACAATGAGTACAAAAGAAAAAATCCAAGAAGATGTTACGACCTTAGAAAAAGAGGTATATCAGCACGAAATCGTTCTACACAACGATGAGGTAAATACATTCGATTATGTCATTGATTCACTCATTGAAGTTTGTCAACATTCGGTAGAGCAAGCAGAACAATGTACTTGGTTGGTTCATTTTAAAGGGAAATGCACTGTTAAAACAGGTGAACTCAAAGATTTAGAACCTCGGTGTTCAAAATTATTAAGCCTAGGACTTTCTGCTGAATTGATATAAGATGGAAAATATTTTTAAATACTTTAATTTTTCTACTTTTAAAAAAGATAGGTCTAACTCCTTTAATGGAAATGAAATATCGTATACAGAATTAAACGCTAAGCATTTCCTTATTTTTGAAAAAGAACAGCACCATTACAATTTATATGTTTCTAGATATAAAAATGAAGCTGAAATCTACAATTCAGCTCCAGAAATTTTAGAATTACTAGTCGAAAAATACGATAAAAGTATCCCAGAACACAGAATCGCTATCAGACGCTATATGGGCTAAGATAATAACATACGGTAAGGCCTCGTTAAGATATTTATATAGTCACAATATATATAGAGTACGTTATATATAATTATTGCTGTTTGGGTATTTAATTCTATTATCTAGTTCATATGAATGAGAATATAAGAGCCCTTTTTTATTATACCTTGAAACGCTTAAATTGCTTTGAGCGTAAGCTTTTCAAAGGGTTAATGTTTTATGAAAGAAACTAATATAAACAAGTCAACGTAAATCCAATATATCAGATTCCTAGTGTTCTAATTCTATGAATTCAACTAAGGTCCGTATGCCAAGCTAGAAAATTTACTTATTTCCCTTAAACGAAAAGTAGATAATAGAAAATATTAGAGGAACAATGACCGGAGCTAGTTTAAAATCGAGATAAATAGACAGCACATAACTTACAAGAATGACACAAGAAAATATAACCGCAAATTCCTTACTAAGTTTATTTTTCATTTTTGTATATATAATAATTAAGAAAAACACTAAAATAGTAATTTTAGATTTAATCTATTGAAAAGGATAAGAAATAGCAGAAACTGAAATAATTATAAATAAGTATATTACAGTTAGTTTTCTTATGTTATACCTTAAAAGAAAAAAGAGCTAGAAATAAATCTAACTCTCTGTTATATAAAGCTTTAATCCTTTGTGACCATGGCAGGATTCAAACCTGCAACCTCTTGAGCCGTAATCAAGTGCGCTATTCAGTTGCGCCACATGGCCTTTTTGCGGGTGCAAATATATGAGCTTTTTTTAATTATGAAAAGTATAATGCTCTTTTTTACAGCGTCATTTCATTTTTAAAATCATTTAAAATAAGTGATGCTTTTTTGATATCAGCCTTATGGATATAAAGATCTATAGTTTGAGTGGAAACACCAAAACCTGCCAAGCGAGCAGACTCAATTTGATTTTTAACAAGGGAATCTATACCTTCTTCTTCAAGAAGAGATCGAAGCCTATTAACAATAATAGGTGATTCTGAGAATAGTTTATAATATGATGTTTCCATAGCGTTCCTATTAATCTAGTGAATGTAGTGTTACATAGGCTCTCCAACCAATAATTGCTAACTGAATTTTTGATGCTTTTGTAATATCTATTCTTTTTTTTGTAAAAGAGGGGAGTATCATTTTATTGAGTTTTGCCAAGGATTTAAAAAATAGTTTTTTCATGATTTGAAGTTGTGATCAAATATAAATAAAAAAACACCAATCTAGAATAAGAGAAGAGCCTTGGTAAGTTCATTGGTATTATATGATTGTTTGTTGTATTACAATTTTAGGAAATTCAACTTTTTATTAAAAAGTAACTAACCTTTTGATGCTTATAAGCATTACAGATTTTTATCGTTCTTTCAATTTTATAATGTGTAAGGTCCTTTTTTTCTATTCTAGGGTCAACCTTAAATTAATAGATAGGAAATAATTGTAAGAATAAATTTAATAATTTTCATAGCAAGTGCCATCATATTAATAGTTTTAAGGGTTAATAAATCAGTAATTTTAGTATTGTTAAATCAATATAAATATTGGAAACATATCAACCAAGTAAAAAATAAAAAAAAGATAGAATTAATTTTATAATTATAACAATATAGGTTGATATTGTTATATTATGTAACATTATTTCCTTCAAATAACTTATAAATAATAACTATTAATGACTTTTAATAGTTAAATATGTAATAAAATAAAGGCTTTTTTAGATGTTTTTTAAAAATAAAGACACTAAAATCAATGATTTTAGTCAAATCCATCTTTTTTTAATTCAAGAACGTTTAAAAATGTATCTTCGCTCAAAAAATAAAAGATGAACTTTTTATTAATTTTTGTAGGACTTTCTTTACTGATTTTAGGAGGAAGCTGGTTGTTAAAATCAGCTGTTTCAATTTCTCTTAGTTTTAGAATTCCCAAAATTGTCATTGGAATGACCGTGGTATCGTTGGCTACTTCGGCACCAGAATTAATTGTTAGTATTAAATCTGCATTAAGTGGCTATCCAGATTTAGCTTTAGGGAATATTATTGGGTCTAATATCGCTAATTTAGGATTGGTGTTAGGAATCACCCTGCTAATTTCTAAAATAGATGTTAAAAAAAGCTTTTATTTAACAGATTGGCCTATGATGATGATTGCCTCTTTAATGCTTTTCTTTTTTATTACGAATGATCGGGTGGTTTCTTCGTTAGAAGGAATCATTTTATTTTCTTTTTTAATTGTTTTTTTAATTTATTTATTGCGCTTTCAAAAGCAAGCCATTATTGATGAAGCACCCGAAGATGATGAGTTGTTGTCAAGTTTTAAAACAGTTTTATTTTTATTGATTGGAAGTTTAGGGTTATGGGGTGGATCTGAATTATTAGTAAAAGGAGCTGTAGATCTGGCGATAGACTTTGGAGTAAGTCAACGAATAATCGGAATTACAGTGGTGTCAGTAGGAACTAGTATTCCCGAATTAGCAGCTTCAATTATTGCTGTAATTAATAAAGAAAAAGCCATTTCTATTGGCAACCTAATAGGTTCTAATATTTTTAATATACTGGCTGTAATCGGATTAACTTCTATTATTGCACCTATCGAAGTTAATGATTCAGCTCTATATACAAAAGATATTTATTGGATGCTTGGACTATCATTACTTATTTTACTGTTGGTTTTCATACCTAAAAAAATGCGATTAGAAATGAAGAGTGGTGTCATTTTTTTATTCTTATATGGGTTGTTTTTATATTTCACTCTTTCATAAAACAAAAAAAGTCGTAAACCAAGTTTACGACTTTTTTATATTTGTAAAAAACAATTAATTAATATTTGCAGATTTTACAGTTTTAATTATTCTTCCTGCAATCTTATAAGGATCTCCGTTAGAAGCTGGTCTTCTGTCTTCCAACCAACCTTTCCAACCTTTCTCTACAGTAATAATTGGAATTCTTATAGATGCTCCTCTATCTGAAACTCCATAAGAGAAGTCTGTAATGGCAGCAGTTTCATGATCTCCTGTTAAACGTTGATCATTAAACTCTCCGTACACTTCGATGTGTTCTCTAACTACTGGTCTAAATGCTTCACATATTTTTTCATAAGTTTCTTGCGAACCACAAGTTCTTAAGACTGTATTTGAGAAATTTGCATGCATTCCAGAACCATTCCAATCGAGGTCTTTACCTAATGGTTTTGGGTGGTAATCTATATAGTAACCATATTGTTCAGTTAGTCGATCTAATAAGTAACGGGCAATCCAAATTTCATCTCCTGCTTTCTTTGCACCTTTAGCAAACAATTGAAATTCCCATTGTCCTGATGCAACTTCTTGATTAATTCCTTCAAAGTTTAATCCCGCATCAATACATAAATCAGCATGTTTTTCAACCAATTCTCTACCATGAGTATTCTTTCCACCAACAGAACAGTAATACATTCCTTGTGGAGCTGGATAACCACCAACTGGAAACCCTAAAGGTAAAAGAGTTTTGGTATCCATAATAAAATACTCTTGCTCAAAACCAAACCAAAAATCATTGTCTTCATCTTCAATTGTTGCTCTACCGTTAGATTCATGTGGTGATCCGTCAGCATTTAAAACTTCTGTCATTACCAGATATCCATCTCTTCTTGCAGGATCTGGATATATAGCAACAGGTTTCAATAAGCAATCAGAGGAATCTCCTGAAGCTTGTTTTGTAGAAGAACCATCAAATGACCAAACAGGACAATCTTCTAATTTTCCACTAAAGTCATTTTCAACCTTAGTTTTACTTCGCATGTTTTGTGTTGGATAGTAACCGTCTAGCCAAATGTACTCTAATTTAGACTTACTCATAATTTAATTTAGTTGTGAATTAGTAGCAAATATAATTCCGAGAAACAATAAAATTAAGTGAATTTGAATATTTTTTTAAGATTTTATTCACAATTATTAATTTGCTAAAAAAGAGTGCTTTAGAATTGTATTTTAATAAAATAAATAGGTTTTTTTATGAATTTAAAAACATAAATTCTATTGAAAAATTTAGGAAATATTTTTACTCAATATATTTTTATTCGAAAACCAAAACAATCCGTACTTTTGTTCAAAATCTTCCATAAAGTATGAATCAAGAAGTTTCAAAAAGATATGCGCAAAGAGGTGTTTCTGCCTCTAAAGAGGATGTTCACAAAGCAATTAAGAATATCAATAAGGGATTATTTCCCAAAGCATTTTGTAAAATAGTTCCAGATTATTTAACAAATGATGATGATTATTGTTTGATCATGCATGCTGATGGAGCTGGAACAAAATCTTCGTTGGCTTATATGTATTGGAAAGAAACGGGAGATATTTCTGTGTGGAAAGGGATTGCACAGGATGCATTAATCATGAATATTGATGATTTATTATGTGTGGGTGCAACAGATAATATAATGTTGTCATCTACTATAGGTAGGAATAAAAATTTAATTACAGCAGAGGTGCTTTCAGCTATTATTAATGGAACAGAAGAATTGATTCAAGAATTAAAAGATTTTGGAGTTACCATTCATTCTACAGGAGGAGAAACTGCTGATGTTGGTGATTTGGTTAGAACAATAATTGTAGATTCTACAGTAACTGCCCGAATGAAAAGATCTGATGTGATTGATAATTCAAATATTACACCTGGAGATGTCATAGTAGGGTTGGCTTCTTTTGGAAAAGCGACCTACGAAAGAGAGTACAATGGTGGAATGGGAAGTAATGGATTAACTTCGGCTAGACATGATGTTTTTGATAACTATTTAGCCAATAAATTCCCCGAAAGTTATGATGCATCTGTTCCTAAAGAATTAGTGTATTCAGGAAATGTAAAATTAACCGATAGTATTGATAATTCTCCAATTGATGCAGGAAAGTTGGTGTTATCTCCAACAAGGACATATGCACCAATTATCAAAGAAATTCTTTCAAAATATACACCAGAAACAATCCATGGAATGGTGCATTGTTCAGGAGGAGCTCAAACTAAAGTTTTACATTTTATAGAAAACCTTCATATTGTAAAAGATACAATGTTTCCAATTCCACCATTATTTAAATTAATTCAGGAACAATCTAATACAGATTGGAAAGAGATGTACCAAGTATTTAATTGCGGGCATAGAATGGAATTGTACGTCTCTCCAGAAATTGCACAAGACCTTATTGAAATTTCAAAATCGTTTGATGTAGATGCTCAGATTATTGGTAAAGTAGAAGCTTCAGATCAAAAGAAGCTTACCATTAAAAGTGATTATGGTATTTTTGAGTATTCATCTTGATTGCCATGAAAAAGAGACTAAGCACCCTTGATCATTTAATTTTTGTAAGTATTAAATAGCCATTAGAAGGGAGATTAAATAATTACAAATCTTATAAAATGACTTCCTGTCTGAAAACTTATCCATAAAAATTGTAAATTCGCTTTCCAAGAAAAGATACCCTATGCTAGATAAAATTAGAATTGTAAAACAACGTTATGACGAGGTTTCGGATTTGATTATTCAACCAGAAATTATAATGGATCAAAAGCGTTATGCTCAATTAAGTAAAGAGTATAAAGACCTTGGAGATGTTGTTAAGAGAGGAGATGAATATCAAATTTTATTAAACAATATAAAAGAAGCGAAAGAAATTATTGCAGATGGTTCTGATACTGAAATGGTAGAAATGGCAAAAATGGAAATGGATGAAGCTACTGCTAGAATTCCAGAATTAGAAGATGAAATAAAGTTCTTGTTGATTCCTAAAGATCCAGAAGATTCAAAAAATGCTGTTGTTGAATTACGAGCTGGAACTGGTGGTGATGAAGCAAGTATTTTTGCAGGAGATTTATTTAGAATGTATACAAAGTATTGTGAAAGCAAAGGGTGGAAAGTTTCTACAGTTGACTTTAGTGAAGGAACCAATGGTGGTTTTAAAGAAATTCAGTTTGAAGTTTCTGGAGAGAATGTATATGGGACCTTAAAATTTGAAGCAGGTGTTCATCGTGTTCAAAGAGTCCCACAAACAGAAACTCAAGGAAGGGTTCATACTTCTGCTGCTACCTGTATGGTCTTTCCTGAAGCAGAAGAATTTGATGTAGAAATCAATCCAAAAGAAGTGAGAATAGATTTTTTCTGTTCTTCTGGTCCTGGTGGGCAATCGGTAAATACAACCTATTCAGCTGTTCGTTTAACACATATTCCAACTGGATTGGTTGCTCAATGTCAAGATCAAAAATCACAGCATAAAAATAAGGAGAAAGCATTTAAAGTATTACGATCTCGATTGTATGATATGGAGTTGGCAAAGAAAAATGAAGCAGATGCAGCTAAACGTGGATCTATGGTTTCATCAGGAGACCGTTCTGCAAAAATTAGAACCTATAACTATCCACAAGGAAGAGTTACTGATCATAGAATAGGGCTTACACTTTATGATTTATCAAATATAGTTAATGGAGATATTCAAAAAATTATAGATGAACTCATGTTGGCTGAGAATACTGAGAAACTAAAAGAGTTAGGAGAAGCGATATAGAAAAGAAACAATAGCTTTTTAACTTTCAGACGTCTTTTTTCTTGATGATTTAAAAAAGTATTTCATAAAAAATATATAAAAATAAAAAACCCAAACATCTAAGTTTGGGTTTTTTTATAAGCGAATTAATAATTTATTTAACTTTATCGATAATTGCCTTAAAAGCTTCTGGGTTGTTCATTGCTAGGTCAGCTAAAACTTTACGATTTAGCTCAATATTATTAGCTTTAATTTTTCCCATAAACTGAGAGTAAGACATTCCGTGCAAACGAGCTCCTGCGTTGATACGCATAATCCATAATGAACGAAAGTTTCTCTTATTATTTTTACGATCTCTGTAAGCGTATGTCATTGCTTTTTCAACCGCATTTTTTGCTACTGTGTAAACGTTTTTTCTACGTCCGAAGTAACCTTTTGCTGCCTTCAAGATTTTTTTTCTTCTT
>JBELHH010000037.1:0-11738 GCA_042091515.1 Flavobacterium sp.
TCCTTTGTGAATGAGGTTTTTTTGTGGTTATATTTGATCTAATGAAATATTCATAGATATTTACGTTATTATTTGTACGGCTAACCGCTTGGTGATTATTATGAGAAAAATATTTTTTTTAAGCTTCTTTATCTTTTGTCAAATCCAGTCTTTTGCACAAGTGGGAGGAGAATCAATTTTTCAATTCTTAAATTTATCATCATCTGCTAGACAAATTTCATTAGGGGGCGAAGTATTAACCTTGGTTAATGATATTAATCAGCCTATTTGGAATCCTTCTGTTATTAACCCTGAACTTGACAAACAATTATCTGTTAACTACACAAATTATTTAGCAGGTATAAAGATTGGTTCTGCATCTTATGCACAAGTTTTAAATAGACGTTTTGGAACAATTCATGGAAGTATTACCTACTTAAATTATGGGACCTTAATTGAAGCTGATGAATTTGGGAATGAATTAGGAACATTTAATGCAAATGATATTGCGGTATCGATAGGGTATGCATTTAATCTTCCTTGGACTAATGTGTTTATGGGTTTTAATGGAAAAATTGTAAATTCTACCATTAGTAATTTTTCATCAAATGGGATTGCTGCAGATTTTGCTATCTTATATTTTAGCCCCTATAAGCCATACTCACTGACAATAGTGGCTAGAAATTTAGGAATTCAAGTAACAACGTTCGATGGTACGAATGAAAAATTACCTTATAAAATTGCCATTGGGGGATCTTATAAATTAAAATACGTTCCTTTAAAGTGGCACTTCACATTAGATGACCTTCAGCAATGGAATCTTGCGGTTCCTAATCCGTCTAACCAAACAAGTGATTTGGATGGAACAATTACAGAGGAAAAAATATCTTTTTTTACAAATGCAATAAGACATGTTGTTATAGGAGCCGAACTTTTTCCAGATAGCCCTGTAAATTTGAGAGCGGGCTATAATTTTAGAAGGGCTAGTGAACTGAAATTACAGAATGCCAGATCTTTTAGTGGTATTTCTTTTGGTCTTGGAATAAAAATGAATAAATTAAAATTTAATTATGCATTTTCAAAATACCATTCAGCTTCTAGTGTAAGTACTTTTAGCTTACAATTTGATTTAGATAAACGATAATGAATAAAAAAATTACAATCGCAATAGACGGCTATTCGTCAACAGGAAAGAGTACTATTGCAAAGCAATTGGCACATCAATTAGGCTATATATATGTAGATAGTGGTGCTATGTATAGAGCGATTACATTATTTTCGATGAATCAACACTACATTTCTTCAGATCATTATGATGTTACTTCCTTGATTGAAAATTTAGAAAAGGCTCAGTTGAAATTTATTTATAATCCTTCTTTAGGGTATGCTGAAATATATTTAAATGATGTGAATGTTGAGGATACGATACGAAAATTAGAAGTTTCTAATTTAGTAAGTAGCATTGCTGCTACTCCAGAAGTTCGTAAAAAATTAGTGGCTATTCAAAAAGAAATTGGAAAAAATAAAGGAGTGGTGATGGATGGAAGAGATATAGGTACCATTGTATTTACTGATGCTGAATTAAAAATATTTATGACCGCTTCTCCAGAGACTAGAGCAAAACGTCGTTTTAATGAATTAATAAGTAAAGGTGAGAACGTTAGTTATGAAGACGTTTATACAAATGTTGTAGAGAGAGATCGAGTAGATACTACACGAACAGATTCTCCATTGATAAAAGCAACTGATGCCATAGAGATCAATAACTCTTACTTAACAAAAGAACAGCAATTCGATATTATTTTAACGTTAGTTGAGGAAAAATTAAGGGATATTTAAATACTTATGTGTTTGAAGTGAAATTTTCCACTTTGGATTTTTCATCACATAATCTACAATAAGAGCAGTCATCTTTTCTTTTTTACTCCATTCGGGTTGTAAAAACAATTCACATTTTTCGCCTACCATGGCTGCATGCTCTTCAGCAAATAGAAAATCATTTTTATTATGAATAATCATTTTTAACTCATCAGCCTGTTTATAAACTTCTTTTAGAGGAAGTTTAGATTTTTTAGGAGATAAACAAAACCAATCCCATGTGCCAGAAAATGAATAAGCACCCGATGTTTCTATATGAGTTTTCATCCCATTTTCTTGTAACATCTTTGTAAGATAATCCATTGACCACATTAAAGGTTCACCACCAGTAACGACAACAGTGTCTGAATATTTTTTTGCATTCTTAATAATCGTATTTGCCAACGTAGGAGGATGTAAGTCTGCATTCCAACTTTCTTTTACATCACACCAATGACACCCAACATCACAACCACCAACTCGAATAAAGTAAGCAGCTTTTCCTGTATGGAAGCCTTCACCCTGAATGGTGTAAAACGCCTCCATTAGAGGGAGCATTTTACCCTGATCTATTAACTGATTTGTTGCTTTATCCATACTGATATTTATCCTAGAACGAAGGTATTTTTTTTGATTTTCTAACACTCTTAATTAAGAGGGCAAATTTAACTGTTCTTTATTGTTTTTCTTTACATAAAATAAAAAATATTCGATTTTATTTTTTAATAAATTTCTTTCAAAGATACGTTTAAGAAAGTAAATTTTATTTACGCTAAATACTTAATAATCAGTATAATTTTGTACATTTGCGCTCCTTTTTGCGTTAATAGATTAGAAAAAGGAAATAGAAAACTATATAAACGTGTAATTTCTCTTTGCGTTATTGTCGCTAATAATCTAAATAGCAATAAGATACAAAAACATTTTCAGCATGTCTGAAGAAACAAAAAAAACAGAAGCATCTCAAGCTCCTGAAGTACAAGATGTACAAGAAGTAACAGTTGAAGCTTCAACAGAAACAACAGAAGTAACAGAATCAGAGACCATAGAGGTCATTGACGAACAGCCTGTTTCAAAACAAGAAACTCAAGAAGATTTTTTAAACAATTTTAACTGGCATAAATACGAAGAAGGTATTGAAGCAGTAGATGAATCTAAGCTTAAAGAATTTGAAAATGCATTAGAAGGAACGGTAGGTTTTGTTAAGGAGCGTGACGTGATTGAAGGTATTGTTGTTAGAAAAACTGACAGGGATGCGATTATAGACATCAATTCTAAATCTGAAGGAGTAATTTCTTTAAATGAATTTCGTTACAATCCTAATTTAGAGGTTGGTGATACCGTAGAAGTTTTAGTTGATAAAAGAGAAGATAGTTCTGGCCAATTAGTATTATCGCACAAAAAAGCCAGAGTTATTAAAGCATGGGAGCGTGTAAACAATGCCCATGAAACGGGTGAAGTTGTTAACGGTTTTGTTAAATGTAGAACCAGAGGAGGAATGATTGTGGATGTTTTTGGTATAGAAGCTTTCTTGCCAGGTTCACAAATAGACGTGAAACCAATCCGTGATTATGATCAATATGTAGAGAAAACAATGGAGTTTAAGGTTGTTAAAATAAACCATGAATTTAAAAATGTTGTTGTATCACATAAAGCCTTAATTGAAGCTGATATAGAAATCCAAAAGAAAGAAATTATTGGTCAATTAGAAAAAGGTCAAGTACTAGAAGGGATTGTTAAAAATATTACCTCTTATGGAGTCTTTGTAGATTTAGGAGGTGTTGATGGATTAGTTCATATTACCGATTTATCTTGGTCAAGAATTAACCACCCTAATGAAGTGGTAGAGCTAGATCAGAAGTTAAACGTTGTAATTTTAGATTTTGATGATAGTAAATCTAGAATTCAATTAGGATTAAAACAATTATCATCTCATCCTTGGGATGCTTTAAATGCAGACCTTAAGGTTGGTGATAAAGTAACTGGTGATGTAGTAGTGATTGCTGATTATGGTGCTTTTGTTGAAGTATCAGAAGGTGTTGAGGGTTTAATTCATGTTTCTGAAATGTCTTGGTCTACTCATTTACGATCTGCACAAGACTTTGTAAAAGTTGGAGATAAAGTAGAAGCTCAAATCTTAACACTAGATAGAGATGAGCGTAAAATGTCTTTAGGAATGAAGCAATTACACCCAGATCCATGGACAGATATTACTAAAAAATATCCTGTAGGTTCTACCCATACTGGTACCATAAGAAATTATACTAATTTCGGTGTTTTTGTTGAGTTAGAAGAAGGGATTGATGGGTTAGTATATATCTCTGATCTATCTTGGACTAAGAAAATTAAACATCCATCAGATTTTGTAACTGTGGGAGATTCTTTAGAGGTTCAAGTTTTAGAATTAGATGTAGAAGGTCGTAAGTTAAACTTAGGACATAAACAAACTCAAGACAATCCTTGGGATGCTCATGAAGCTACTTATACAATCGATTCTGCTCATACGGGAACCATTAAAGAAAAGAATGATAAAGGAGCAGTTGTTACTTTTGCTGATGGTGTTGAAGGTTTTGCCCCTGGACGTCATTTAGAAAAAGAAGACGGAACAAAACTTGGTAAAGGAGATACTACAGAATTTAAGGTATTAGAATTTAGCAAAGAATATAGAAGAGTAGTAGTTTCTCATACTGCAATTTTTAAAGAGCAAGAAAAAAGAAACATCAAAGCTGCTGCTAAGAAATCTGCTGATGCAGAGAAAACTACGCTTGGTGATATAGGAGGTCTTGCAGACTTAAAGAAAAAAATGGAAGCAGGTAAAAAATAATTTACCACTCTATAGCTATTAAAGTCGTTGTAATTATTGATATTTGTCAATATAGCAACGGCTTTTTTTTTGTGTTTTATTTAGAAGTATCTTAGATATAATTTATCTTTGTAAGGGTTACACAAACAAGCAATGACATTAATCAAATCAATTTCTGGAATTAGAGGAACGATTGGAGGGGAAACCTCAGAAAACCTAACTCCTATAGATACTGTTAAATTTGCTTCTGCCTACGGAAGTTTTATAAAAAATAGAAATCCTAATAAAAATAAAATTACAGTTGTCATAGGAAGAGATGCCCGTATTTCTGGAAAAATGATTAGTTCTTTGGTTGCTAATACCCTTGTAGGATTAGGAATAGATGTGATAGACTTGGGATTGTCCACTACTCCAACGGTAGAAGTAGCTGTACCGTTGGAAAAAGCAGACGGTGGTATTATACTAACTGCAAGTCATAACCCAAAACAATGGAATGCACTAAAATTATTGAATGAGAAAGGAGAATTTCTAAATGCTGAAGACGGTGATGTTATTTTGAAAATTGCTGACACAAATACTTTTGATTTTGCTACCGTAGATAATTTAGGAACTTATAGAAAAGATAAAAGCTATTTAGAAAAGCATATTCAAGAAGTATTAAATCTAGAATTGGTGGATGTAGAGGCCATTAGAAAGGCAAATTTTAAAGTAGTTGTGGACGGAGTTAATTCTACTGGAGGGATTTTTATTCCTGCATTATTAAAAGAATTAAATGTAGATTGTGTTGAATTATTTTGTGAACCAAATGGGCATTTCCCTCATAACCCAGAACCTTTAAAAGAACATTTAACCGATATTTCAGAATTGGTGGTTAAAGAAAAAGCAGCAGTTGGAATTGTGGTAGATCCAGATGTAGATCGATTAGCACTTGTATGTGAAGATGGTACTATGTTTGGAGAAGAATATACCTTAGTTGCTTGTGCAGATTATGTGCTAGGGAGGTTAGGCGGAGGAAATACAGTTTCTAATTTATCTTCTTCTAGAGCATTAAGAGATGTTACAAATAAATATGGTGGCTCGTATTCAGCTAGTGCTGTGGGAGAAGTGAACGTAGTCATTAAAATGAAAGAAACAAATACGGTTATTGGTGGAGAAGGAAATGGAGGTATTATTTATCCTGATTCTCATTATGGCCGTGATAGTCTTGTTGGAGTAGCCTTATTTTTATCCCTTATGGCAAGAACAAAATTATCTTGTAGAGCATTAAGAGATAGCTATCCTAACTATTTTATGAGTAAAAATAAAATTCAACTGACACCAAAGATCGATGTTGATAAAATTTTAGTAGCGATGGCTACCAAATATGCGAATGAGAAAGTTACCACAATAGATGGCGTTAAAATTGATTTTGATCATGAATGGATACACCTTCGAAAATCGAATACCGAGCCAATTATTAGAATTTATACTGAGAGTAACTCTCAAATAAATGCAGAAGAATTAGCAGAACGTTTTATTCTTGAAATCAAAGAAATAATTTCTTAATTATGAATTCTTTAGAACATTATTTTCAACCGTTTAGAGATCAAATCATAGGCATTGATCAGCGTTTTAACTCACCTTTTGGAGAACAAAAACTTATCTATACTGACTGGACTGCAAGTGGACGATTATACCGTCCTATAGAAGATAAAATAATCAATGAATTTGGACCATTTGTAGCCAACACCCATACAGAAACATCTACTTCTGGTGCAGCAATGACCTTGGCCTATCATGAGGCTAGAAATATGATTAAAAGACATGTAAATGCTAATGAAGAAGATGTTTTAATTACAGAGGGTTCAGGGATGACTGGAGTTATTAATAAATTTCAAAGAATTTTAGGGGTAAAAGTATCAGAGAATTTAAGAGATTTCACCATGATTCCTGAAGAGATAAAACCCATTGTTTTTGTCTCTCATATGGAGCACCATTCTAACCAAACCTCTTGGTTAGAAACAATTGCAGACGTAGTTGTTGTTCCGTCTAATGATGCTGGATTGGTTTGTGCTGAAAAATTTGAAGAATGTATTCGAAAGCATTCTAATAGACCTATTAAATTTGTTTCGATCACCTCTTGTTCTAATGTAACCGGTATTAAAACACCGTATCATGATATTGCTAAAATCATTCATCAATTCAATGGATTATGTTTTGTAGATTTTGCTTGCTGTGCCCCTTATGTTGAGATCAATATGCATCCAGATGAAGAGGGAGCTCATTTAGACGCAATATTCTTTTCACCTCACAAGTTTTTAGGAGGCCCTGGAAGTGCTGGTGTTCTACTCTTTAATAAGAAACTATACAAAAACCTTATTCCTGATAATCCTGGAGGCGGAACTGTTAGTTATACCAATCCCTGGGGACAACATGATTATTTTGATGATGTTGAAACTCGAGAGGATGGGGGAACTCCTGCTTTTTTGCAAACAATTCGTATTGCACTTTCTGTTCAATTGAAAGAAAAAATGGGAACCAATATGATTAAAAAGAGAGAAGATGAATTAAATGAAAAAATCTTTGAAACCTTAGAATCTATCCCTAACATTAAAATCTTAGCGCCTAACCATAAAAAAAGACTTAGTATATTTTCTTTTTATGTAGAAAATATTCATTTTAATTTGGTTGTTAAATTATTAAATGACCGGTATGGAATTCAGACCAGAGGCGGTTGTTCTTGTGCGGGAACATATGGTCATTTTTTATTAAATGTAGATCAGGAAACTTCTCATAAAATTAAAGATCAAATTTTAGAAGGTTGCTCATCTGAAAAACCAGGTTGGGTCCGTTTATCACTTCATCCAACAATAAAAAATCAAGAAGTCAATTTTATTTGTAATTCATTAAAAGAACTATGTGACAACATAGATGATTGGTCTTTAGATTATGTATATGATCCCCTAAAAAATGATTATGTTCATAAAACAATTTCTCCTCCAGAGGATAAGTTGGTAGAGAGCTGGTTTCAGATTTGAGTTAATGATGTTAAAAGGATAGAATAGATTACTATTTTATTAATTACTGCCATTCTTTTGGAACTTTATTTCTGTGTTTAAAACGTTTGTGAGACCATAAGTAATATGCTGGTTGGTCGTAAATATTTCTTTCAGTAATGGCTAAGTATTTGTCTGTTATCTCATAATCTTTATACTCATTTGGATGCTCAGTAATGGTTTCAAAAGTAATTTCATAATACCCTCGTTTTACTTTCTTAATTGAATAATTGACAACAGCCATATCAAATTTTTTTGCAATTATTTCTGCACCAGTATGGATAGGAACTTTTACACCCATAAATTCTTGCCAGTAATGAGTTTTGTGAACTTGTGGTGATTGATCGCTTAATAATAAATACAATCCTTGTATACCCTCATCAAAATTACAAATGATGGAATTAATAGTTTCAGTAGTTTTGTATCCAATAAAACCAAATTTGGTTCTAGAATTTTTTATGATTTTATCGAAATAGCGATTCCCAATTTTAGTGTAGGCGCCAAAACATTTTATTTTCACAAATAGCGGAATGCTAATTGACCACTCCCAATTAGCCTGGTGAGCGCCAAGAAAGGCAATACTTCGCCCCTTATCATACAAATCATTAATTAATTCAGGATTGAGGTACTTATATCTTTTCTTTAGGGTCTTTTCACTGATTGTGAAAGCTTTAATACTTTCAAATAGCAAATCGGCAAAGTGCTTAAAAAATTTTTTTCTGATCGATTTTAATTCATTAATATTTTTACATGGAAATGCTAATTGAAGATTCTGTAGAACTACTTTTTTTCGATATTTAATAAGGTAATAAATAAGGTAATAAAAAAAATTAGAGAATACATAGAGAATTCTCATTGGAAGTAAAGATAGCAACCAAATAATTGGGTAAGTAATAATGAAAATTAAAAATTGCATTTAAATTTTTTATACTACAAATATCGTATTTAAATTTTGAATGATATCTATTATGAATCCATAGTTTTCTTTATGTTTGTGTCATGATACAAAATACAAGTCAAGCAGTTTTACTTCTAATTTTAGCAAACGTTTTGTTTTCTATGAAGGGGTTTAGAGATCAAGTTTTTTTTGATAAGTTTAAGTTTCAAATCAATTGCATTCTAAAAGGAGAAAAAATTAGGATGATTAGTGCTGGTTTCTTGCATGTAGATTGGTTACACTTGGGGTTTAATATGTATGCGCTTTATCTTTTTGGAGATATTGTAGATGCTAGGCTAGGGACTCTTGGATTTTTAGTGATTTATGTTGGAAGTTTACTTGCCGGAAGCTTATATTCATTAACATATCACAAAAAAGAATTGTATTACAGCGCTGTAGGAGCTTCAGGAGCTGTTTCGGGTATCGTATATTCTTGTATTATGTTGTATCCAGAAATGCAATTAGGATTGATGTTTATACCAATTCCAATACCCGGCTATATCTTTGGAGTTGCCTATTTATTATATTCTATGTACGGAATGAAAAACAGGGTGGGTAATATTGGTCATTCTGCTCATTTAGGAGGTGCTGTTGGAGGGTTTGCATTGACGCTTCTATTATATCCTCAAATTTTTCAAGAAAACACCATAATGATTTCTGCGTTATCTGTTCCGATTGTGATTTTATTAGTATTTGGGAATAAATTAAATATATAAAAAAAGCCTTATCATCTGATAAGACTTTAGAGCGAGAGACCAGGTTCGAACTGGCGACATTCAGCTTGGAAGGCTGACGCTCTACCAACTGAGCTACTCTCGCTAATAGACGCTGCAAATATAAAATCATTTTTGAGTTAGGCAATGAAAAAGTAAATAAAACTATCTGGATTTATTAATTAATTAGTATCAAAAAAAATCATAAGTGATTGAGGAAGTTTAAATGCTTTTACTCCCAACTAAAATACCAGTCATGATCTCTACCAAAATCATAAAAATTACCTATTGCATACATATTAGTGTGAATACCTAACTCTTTTGCTTCAGCGATTGATAACATATATTCATTTGGTTCTGCTTCTGGAATATAGTTTGCAGAAATTTTTTTACCATCTTTAAGACATACGATTTCTTTACCCCTGTTTTTTCTATCAATCATTACTAATGCTTTCCACCAGGTACCTTTTTGTTGGATGATAAATCTTGGCTTCTTATATTTTTTCGGGACTGCTTTTATTCTTATATGTTTTGTTAGATCTCCATTTTTTATTTTGCCATCGAATTTAATCAAATAACCCTCCATTGATTGAGCCTCATCCATATCTATTATTCGGATAGATGGAAGATTTGTTGGCCCTCTATCAGAACATTTGTTGTTTATAAGCGCCTGAGCATTAATATCTGGTGTTCCTATTTTACTAGCTAATTATAGAGTTATAGTAATAAATTTTATTTTCATAAAAATTTAAATTTAGTTAGTTTTAATATTGATATTATCTTTCAAATTATCATCATTAAATAGAACATTTCTGTTGTTTTGGTATGGATTCTTTTTATAAACCGTAACATAGATGACAGTTTCTATAGTAGCGGTTTTATTTTGTTTTCTAGAAAATAAAGCACCAAGAAGTGGGATATCTTTAAGTAAAGGAATTCCTCCTCTAGATTTTATTTCTTCCTCTTTAATTAGCCCCCCAATAATTAAAGTTTGCCTATCTTCCATAGTAACTTTTGTGTCAATTTTTCTACTTTCTATAGAGTATTCTCCTTCACCTGAAAATGGAACAAATTCTGAAATATTTCCTTCAATGGATAAGTTAATCATAGAATCTGAAATAGAAGTTGGTGTTATATTTAACTTTATTCCAGCTTCTAATTTTCTTAGATCTACTGTTAATCCATTAATGCCTGCCGATTGTAATTGGACATATTTATCTTCTGCAATATCTATAGAGGCACTCTCTCCATTTTTAGTTGTTAAACGAGGGTTTTGAAAAATTTTAGCTGAACTTTTTTCAACCAATGCTTGAAGATTAAGTTTAAAACTCTGATTTAACGCACCGCCTAGATTGTAAGTAACATCTATATTTCCATCTGAAGATCCTGGGTTGAATGACCCAGATCCAAAATTTGAATAACTACCATTAGTAATGTCTATTCCCCATTTAAAACCATTTTGATGAAAATATTCTACGACTAGGAGCTCTACAGTAAACATATCTTCTGGGATATCTAGGGTATTAATAAAGTCTACTGTTTCGATGACATCATTAACTTTTCCAGAAACGATTAAAGAACCTGTTTTTGAAATTTCAAGAATCTTTGAATCAAAATTAAATTTTTTAACATTATCTAGGATTGTAGCTATAGAGACATACTTTGTTTTGTGTAAATATTTAATCTCCTCAGTATACTGTTCTTGGGAAGATTTGGTAAATACATTCCAGTTACTATCTCTTTTTTGTACAATATATTTTGTACCTTTCATTAGATAATTTATGACATCGTCAAAATTTAAATTTTTGATATTGATATTTTCAACATACGAATAATCTCCATTTGTAAAAACGGTTATTCCAAGACTATTTCCTGTTTTTTTAATTAAATCATCTATGTTACCACTTTCGTTTATAAATGAAATTTTACCATTATTTATAGTAATCTCACCATATGCATCTACAGGAGCTAAATAGAAAAAAGCGAAGGTAAAAAATAAGATAATAGAATTACGCAATTGTTTTTTTTTGGTCATAATTGTTGTTTTAGTATTGACGCATTAATTTTTTATTATCTCATGAAAGAGACTTGACAATTAAATGTAAAAAATATTGGAGGGTAAGGCATTTATGATACACACACACAATCTAAATGTAATATTTACAATTATAATTATTTAATTTTAAATAAACAAATTCAATATATTAAGTTTAAATTATAAAATCTTCTTATTCATTTTAAATAAAATGAACCCCAACTAAAGATTACTCGCTTCTTTAAAAGAAATTTTTTTTAAGAGATAAAACCCCTTTTGTAAAAAATATTTATTTATAAAAAAAGTCGAGTGAAACTCGACTTTTTTGTAGCGAAGACGGGATTTGAACCCGTGACCTCAGGGTTATGAATCCTGCGCT
>JBELHH010000038.1:0-9856 GCA_042091515.1 Flavobacterium sp.
GCTTGATTAATTTTAGAATTAATGCAAAAGTAGCCTACGTTGCCATCAACGTTGCTGTAGGTTGTGTAGGGTTTTTAAAGGCTTTTGTCTTTATGACCTATTTCAACTTTACAGAACTGGGAATTATTACACTTCTCAACACTACTATTATGTTAGTTAGTTTGTTTCAGCTTGGTTTGCTGAATGGAGGATATCGAATTTATTCTTTAGGAAATACCGAAGAAAACGAAAACATAAATAACACCATCAACACCTACTTTTTAATTGTTGCGAGCGCACTTTTATTGTATGTGTTGAGTTCCTATGTATTTCAATTTAAGATCAATCCTGTGTATGTAATCATTGGCGGGTTTACAGGAATAACGACACTAAGTAAAAACTGGCTTACCAACATGTTGATAGCCAAATCTCAATTGAGAGATTTGAATGTTTTGAATGTTCTAACCAACGGAATTTCAGTATTGTTTTTGCTTTCAGTGCCCTTATTTGGATTTATTGGTGCGCTGACGGTAATCGTTGTGCCCCCTTTATTATTCTTAACCATTGCATTGATCAAGTTCAAAGAATTGCGCCCAACCGCTCTATCATTTAAGATAAAGCACATTCGATTCATATTAATTTCCGGATTCATACCTTTTGTAGCTGGGATCTTTGATCAAGTAAACATCCAAGTGCAGAACTGGAGTATCAAATGGGTATTGACAGAAGAGCTCTTGGGAAAGTTCTATCTAGTTCCTTTGTACATACTTTTGTTTATGTTATTGCCAAAGTCGTTGAATAATCTCTTCTTTCCAAAGGCAATGAAGCTCTACAATCAGAGAGAATACGAAGCACTAAGAGTACATTTGAAAAAGTACTACATATCCTTGTTTTTATACCTCATTCCGGCAGTACTTCTTACACTATATGTAATGGAACCTTTGGTGGGTTGGGTTTTTCCGGAGCATTTGATAGGAGTGCAATATGTTTATATAATCTTACCGGGAATGGTGGCTGTCTTATTGTCTGCGCCTATTGGATTGATCTATAATGCTTCGATCAAACTCAAACCCATGTTATTGATCTATGCCTTCACCGTACTGATCAATTCAGTATTTATTTATCACTTCTGGAGCACGGATAAATTTAATCTAGAAAATATTGCAATTCTGAAATCAGGGTTAGGTATTTTCATCTTAATTTTTTATCATATCTCCTATATGGTAGTTAAAAAGAAAATCTGGATATAGTATTATGGCAAATATATTTCGAATAAAAGAAAAAATTGTTTCAACGTTTTACGGAAAAATTCTTTCTCCCTTTTTTAGAAAAGCTGTTAAAAACCTCTTAATCAACAGTCCACTCAAGATAGATGGTTTGAAAAAAATTTCTTTAGGTGATAATGTAAGAATTGGATATAAATCTTGGATTGCAGGGTCGGTAATTGATGAAAAAAGTGGACATTTGCAAATTGGTTCAGGATGCGCCATTGGAAATTTTAATCATATTTTTGCCGTCAATAGCATCAAAATTGGAGACAATGTTCTCACAGCAGACAAAGTGTACATAAGCGATAATTTACACGAGTACAAAGACATTCACACGCCTATTATCCGTCAAGGAATCCGCAAAACAAAAGAAGTGAAAATTGGAGACGGAACTTGGATCGGTGAGAATGTGTGCATCATAGGAGTTACTATCGGCAAGAACTGTGTAGTAGGTGCAAATTCAGTAGTTACTAAGGATGTTCCAGATTATAGTATTGTAGCTGGTATTCCTGCTAAGATCATTAAAAAATACAATCAACAAACCAATACTTGGGAGCGAGTTTAAAAAAGAATTATATGTTTAAAAGAGTATTAATTACAGGAGGAGCAGGATTTATAGGTTCAAACATGGCGTTGAAATTGATAAATCAAGGGTACGTTGTTACAGTACTCGACAATCTTTCAGAACAAATTCATGGTGCGAATGCAGAGAAAACATCACCTTTATTTAATAGCATTAAAAACAAGGTAACCTTCATCAAAGGATCTGTAACAGATAGAAGGGTTTGGGAACAAGCGCTTGTAGATCAGGATGCGGTTATTCACCTGGCGGCCGAAACAGGTACCGGTCAGTCTATGTACGATATCCAAAAATACATCGAGGTAAACATTGGAGGAACAGGAATTCTCCTCGATATCCTAGCAAACAAAGAATATGTTGTAAAGAAGATTGTTGTAGCCTCGTCTAGAGCAATTTATGGAGAAGGAAAATACGAATGTCTAACACACGGATTTGTATATCCTAAAGAACGTAGTGAATCCGATCTTTCGAAAGGAGAATTCGAATGCAAATGTAATATCTGTAATCAAAATTTAATATTACATGCGACAAGTGAAGACTCTTTAATTCATCCAACGTCTATCTACGGAATCACCAAACAAACACAAGAGCAAATGGTATTGGTAGCAGGAAAAGCCCTTGGTATTCCCGCAGTTGCATTTCGATATCAAAATGTTTATGGTCCTGGACAATCATTGAAAAACCCTTACACAGGAATTTTATCCATTTTCTCCACACAAATAAAAAATGGAAATCCGATCAATATTTTTGAAGATGGAAAGGAAAGTCGTGATTTTATTTACATTGATGACATTGTTGATGCTACTATTTTGGGACTGGAAAAAGAGATCGCTAATTACGAAGTGTTTAATGTAGGTTATGGAGAAGCAACAGATGTTATCACAATAGCTAAAAAACTAAGAGACAGCTACAATTCAAGTATTGATATCAATATTTCTGGAAACTATAGAATTGGCGACATTCGCCACAATTATGCAGACATGTCCAAGACAGAAAAATTACTAGGCTTTCAAGCAAAATGGGATTTTTCTAAAGGGGTTGATGAGTTTTGTAAATGGGTAAATACGCAAGAAGTAGCATCTGATAAATTCTCAGAAAGTATTACAGAATTAAAAGTAAAGGGATTATTCAAATGATGAATAAAACACTAGAAGGAAAACGAGTATTGTTTTTGGGTTACGTGTATTTTGATTATCATATTAAAATCACAAATGCCTTAATCAAAGAAGGTGCAAAAGTAGATTATTTTCCGGTGATGAATTACAACTTTAAGTATACCATTCTTAGGAGGTTGAGTAAAAAAATGTTCTTAAACCACAATAGGAAGCACGGTGAAGGGATCTTAGAACAAACCAAAAATAAAACCTATGACTATGTCTTTGTTATTCAAGGACATACGTTTCCACCTGACTTTTTTGTTAAGTTGAGAGAACAAAATCCTAAGGCCGTGTTTCTAAACTATCATTGGGATGCCGTTAGGATTACTGAATTTGGAAACTCTTTGCTTGATGTGATCCCTTTTTTCGATAAAGCATATTCTTTTGATAGAGCCGATTGTGAGAAACACAAAAAGTTATATTACCTTCCACTTTTCTATACCGATAGAAATGTAGTAAAAAGAGAGATTAAATACGACATTGCCTTTGTAGGATCCGTAACTACTTATAGAAGATACAATCATGTGAAAAAGGTAGAGAAGTACTGCAATGAAAACGGGCTTACATTCAAGTATTTTTTGTTGATTCCCTTCAGAGATTATGTCAAATTTGCATTAAAAGGAAAGGTCATGAAAGGAGTGAGCTTTAAAACGATTCCTTACAGTCAAGTGCAGGAAATGTATGCTGAGTCACGAGTGGTTATTGATCTCCCAAATCAGATTCAAACCGGATTAACCATGCGAATTATTGAAGTTCTTGCAGACGGAATGAAACTGATTACAAGCAATCCGGCGATTAAGAAAGAAAACTTCTTTAATGAGGACAATATTCAAGTTCTTGATTTAGATGCTATTCATATAGACAAAGATTTTATTCGTAAAGATATTCCTTCTGTAGATATGACGGGTTATCATATTCAACAATGGGTTAGGGATTTATTTTTAGGTTAGAGTAACAACAAGATGAGTCAAAAAACAATAATTAATTACATACTAGTATTGGGTTTAGTGGCCTTCTCAGGCTTTCCATACTTTTATGATATTGATAGTCATTTAATAATTTTTCTAATTTTTTCATTTTTTGTTTGGCTTACAAGAAAACCTCAAATTAAATTGAACTTTCTTCGATTTCTTTCAGTATTTGTATTAATATTTTTCTTACAATTAATAATATTTAAAGTTTTTCCTTTATTTTCTATTGCAGGTTTTTTTGCTAAGGTTTTACTGGCATATTTTGTTATTCAATCTATGACTATTAATAATTTTGTAAATATATATATAAGAATAATATATTTCTTCTCGGTTATTAGTCTAATCATGTTCATACCAGTTTTATTTGATGAATCTTTAATAAATTTTTATGAAAGTCTCTCATTTTCTTATGTACGTGGTATTGATAATATTAATATAAGAAATACATTGTTTTTATTGAATTTAAATTTTGGGGATTCTCTTAACATTATTTCTAGAAATTCTGGACCTTTTTGGGAGCCAGGAGCATTTGGTGGATTTTTAATTATTGCTTTAATATTAAATAAAATAGTGTATAATAAATTGTTTAATTATAGGGGGATAATTTTTACTGTAGCTATTGTTTCAACCTTTTCCACTACATCATACATTACATTGATGTTTTTAATTGTAACTTTTAGGGTTTCATTCTCGTTAACTAATATTATTGTAGCTTCTTTATTGATTTTTTTATTCAGTAGTATTTTTCAAAAAATACCATTTTTACAAGAAAAAATAAACTTTCAAACAAATAGAACTGCTAGTGATGACCTAAGTAATTCAAGAAAAAACAGATTTGGTAGTTTCATTGTTGATATGGAAGATTTTCTTAATTATCCAATTTCTGGAAGAGGGGTTAGTAATTTAACTAGATATGATACTGATGATTCAGAATTGAATAATAGAAATAACGGAATAACAGATTTTTTAGTTAAGTTCGGTATAATAGGTTTTTTATTTTATTTTATTGGAATTTATCAATCTTTAAAAAGAATAATTCTTTTTTATAAAAATAAAAATAAAATATTATTAATTTTCTTTTTTACGTTATTTTTAATCGGTTTTTCAGAACCTTACTTTGCATTTCCTTTCTTTATAGCTTTATCTTTACTTAGAACTTCTCAAATATCTTAATGAATTTTATTTTATTTGCAATAAAATTAGTATTAAACAATAATTTATTTCTTGGTCTATACCATAAGTTTAGAGGTAAATTCCTTAAGAAAATTTTTGTCGATGCTAAATTATTAAAGTTTAAACATACACTAACAATTGATAAAAAAACTCTAACAATATTTTTATCAGATGTTAAAAATAAAAATCGTTTAATAAAAATATCTAAAGATTTTGTTAATGGGAAAGTCCATATTTTTCAGAAAGTAATATATTACAAAGATTATAAAATTTCAGAGTATACTAATTTTTCTAAAAAATCACCAATTAATGACATTAGATTTGTTTGGGAAATATATAGGAATAAAGTTTTTTTTAATTTAGGTTTAGTATATCAATTCACAAAAGATGAAAAAATTGCTAATGAAGTATTTGACTACATTATATCTTTTGAAGATTATTGCCCCATCTTAAACAAATCAAATAAAATCCCATATTGTGCAATGGAAGCTTCGATAAGGTTGTATAATTTATACTGGATTTCCTATTATTTTTCTGATTCAGAAAATTATAAAAAAATTGATTATAAATTAAAGAATATTTTTCAGCATTACTTGAATTATATATGGACCAATTATGAAATACCTTTTTATGGTCTTGAATCTAATCATAGTATATCGGATGCTTTTGGTTTAATATTGGGAGCTACAGTACTTCCAAAACATCCCATGAGTAAAAAGTGGTTTAATTTTGGAAAAAAAATAATTCTAAGATCTACAAAAAAACAATTTTTTAATGATGGAATTAATTTTGAATCATCTATACACTATCACCGATTTGTTTTTGAGATGTTAATGCTTTCTTTTTTAATTTTTAAAAACAACAAAACTAAGCTACCAGATAGTTTTATAAATTCTTTAAAAAAAATTGGGTTATCATTGATAAAATTATCCCATTCAAACTATATGATTCCAAGATTTGGGGATAATGATGGTGGTAAATTATTTTATGATTTTGAATCTAGAGAAAATTTTCTATCAATGAAATATTTACTGTGGTTTAGAGGTTCTTCAGAACCTTTTCCTGAAACTTTAATATTTCCATCGATTTCATCCTATAAAACATTTTTAAACCCTATTAAAACATATTCTATTAAGAATTATATTGTTATCAAAACTCAAGACTTTAGTTTAGTTGCACCAAGTGTGTCAATTGGTACAAATGGAAAAGGTAACCATCAACATAACGATTTTTTATCATTTGAACTCTACAGTAACTATCCATTCATTGTGGATCCTTGGAGCTTTTGTTATTCTGGAAATGCAGAATATAGGAATAAAGATAGATCTGTCCATAAACATAACACAATTTGTCTTGATAATCGTGAAATAGTTCCTTTCAAGAGTGATAGATTATTCGAAATGTTAGGAAGTATAAAAGTTAAACAAAAGTTTCATGAGCATAATAGTTCTATTTCGAAAGTAACAATTTCTCACAATAGATATAAAAATTTAAAAAAAGGGAAACAATTTCACCAAAGAGAATTTGTTGTTAATAAAGATTCTAAAGAAGTTCAGATTAAAGATAAATTATCGGGAAAAGGCAATCATGACGGTGAAATAAAGTTTTTTATTCCAAAAAAACATTGGAATTTTTTTAAAGAAACAGGCAAGTATATCTTTACAAATAATACTGAAACATTCACCTTAACAAGTAATGTCGATATTCTAGAATTACATGATGATTTTATAAGTCCAAATTTCTTATCTAAAGAGGATTCATTTGTTTTAATAGGGAAATTCAAATATTTTAAAAATATAGAGATAATCACCAAAATTAATTACAAAAAAAATAATCTATGAAACAAGCTATTATTAAAAAAGGAATTGTTGTTGCAGAGGATGTTCCCTCACCACAGGTCTCACGTGGAAATGTGTTGGTAAAGGTTGTTTACAGTTGTATTTCAGCAGGTACGGAAATAAGTAGTGTTAAAACCAGCGGAACAAATATTATTAAAAGAGCTATGGAGAATCCGGACTTGGTAAATAAAGTCTTAGGGAGTGTAAAGAAAGAAGGAATTCAAAAAGTCTATAATAAAGTAAGAGGTAAAATAGATGGTGGAACTCCCACAGGATATTCACTTAGTGGGGTGATTGTTGAAGTAGGAAACGAGGTTCGCGACTTTAAAGTAGGAGATCGTGTTGCTGCTGCTGGAGCAGGTATTGCTAATCATGCAGAATATGTTAATGTTCCACAAAATCTAACTGTCAAAATTCCTGATGAATTAAGTTTTCAAGAAGCCTCAACAATAACATTGGGAGCCATTGCTATGCAGGGAGTTCGACGTTTGGAATTAAAGATGGGAGAGTATGCGGTAGTTTTTGGAACAGGAATCTTGGGATTACTTGCCGTACAAATGTTAAACAATGCTGGAGTTCGCGTTGCAGCTATTGATTTTGATTCTGAGCGTTTGCAGATTGCTAGAGAATCAGGAGCAGAAATCATTATTAATCCTAATGAGGTCAGTTCTCTAAATGAGGTAAGTGTTTGGACCCATGGAAAAGGAGCAGATGCCGTCTTATTTTCTGCAGCTACTGCAGACGATAAGCCACTATCGCAGAGTTATCAAATGTGTCGCCGAAAAGGAAGAGTCGTTATGTTGGGAGTAGCAGGAATGAATATGAAACGAGAAGATATGTATATGAAAGAACTCGACTTTATGATGTCTACTTCATACGGTCCGGGAAGATATGATAAATACTACGAAGAAAAGGGAATTGATTATCCATATGCCTATGTAAGATGGACCGAGAATCGTAATATGAAAGAATATTTACGATTGTTATCTGCCAATAAAATTGACCTTTCTCCCTTAATTAATGGTGAGTTTCCAATTGAAGATGTAACAAATGCATACGAGAGTTTAAAAGACAAGACCAAAAAGAGCTTAATCGTTTTGTTGAGTTATGGTCAAGGGGATATTGATTTCAAAAAGATTGAAACCTACAATAAAGTAATATCTAAAGATAAGATCAATGTGGGTTTCATAGGGGCAGGAGGTTTCGTACAAGGGGTTCATCTACCAAATATGAAAAAACTAGGTAGTAAATTCAACTTGCATGCCGTAGCCAACCGAACTGGAATTTCTGGAAAGAACATTGCCAACCAATATGGTTTCAAATATGCTACAACAGATAGCGACGAAATAATCAATGATTCAGATATTGATCTGATCATTATTGCTACTCCTCATGATTCTCATGGAACACTAACTCTAAAAGCCTTGAAAGCCGGAAAGCATGTGTTTGTAGAGAAACCTTTGGTTACCTCTGGTGAGGAGTTAAATGCCATTAAAGAGTTCTATAATTCTAGCAAAGAGACTCCCATGCTATTTGTTGGATTCAATAGAAGGTTTAGTAAGTATGCCACATCCATAAAGAAACACGTTGCTCAAAGGCAAAACCCTCTATTGATTCGTTATCGAATGAATGCTGGATTCATTCCTTATGATCATTGGATCCATGAAGATGGAGGAAGAATGGTAGGTGAAGCATGTCACATCGTAGATTTGATGACCTACCTTACAGGATCTTCAATTGAGAGCATTAATTGTCAGAGTTTGACAATTGCTAATGGAAAATTCAAATCCGATGATAACAAATCCATCACATTAAAATATGCAGACGGCTCTGTGTGTGCCATTGACTATTTTTCAATTGGAAATAATTCTTTGAGTAAAGAGTTTATGGAAGTCCATTTTGATGGGAAGTCTATAATTTTAGATGATTATAAGAAACTTAAAGGATATGGGGTGAATTTGGATATGAATACCAGAAAGAGCGAAAAGGGGCAGTATGAGGAACTATTGGTTTTGTATGATTACTTGACAGGAAAAACAACCTTACCACCCATACCATTAGACGATATTTTTTCAACCACTAAGGTGACCTTCCTTATAAATAAATGTTAGATGGCAAATAAAAAGCAAATAATACTGATGGCTGAATCGTCAGATATCTACCATGATGGAAGGGTTCTAAAAGAAGCACATGCTCTAACTGAAGCAGGATATGATATTTGTATTTATGGTTTTAGAAACTTTAATTTCGTAAAACCAACTTATCCTTTTCAGATTAAAACATTACCTGTCTTTAATAAGAAGAACAGATTGGCCAGAAATTTAAGTTTGATATTTAATATTTTAATATTTAATTTTCGAATTCTTTTCAAAAGAGCCAAGGTCTATCATTCTCATAATACTATGTTTTTGCCTTCCATGTTCCTTGCAAGTAAGATATATGGAGCAAAGTTGATATACGACTGTCATGAAGTGCAATGGGAACTCAATATATTGGCTAGAAAAATTGAAAGTGCCTTCATCAAAAAAGTTAAATACATTATCAATGTCTCAGAGGGAAGAGCAAAAGCACAAATTGAAAGATTTGATTTAAAAGAGGATTCCCTAAGCATTGTATCTAACTTCCCTGAGATACCCAAGCGCTTAACTCCCATCAGTTTTACCAATAAAAAGCAACTTATTTTCATTTTTAGTGGAGGGTTTGACCTTTATGACAATAAACTTGATAATTTTGTTCGAGCTTTACACGATTTTAAAGAATGTCGATTTATATTGATGGTATTTGGCTACGGAGACAGCTATGCAAAAATGGAGAAAATCATCAAAGACATCAAAATAGAAGATAGAGTTCAGTTCATTCCTCTTGTAAAACCGAATGAGGTTATTCGCAC
>JBELHH010000039.1:0-9368 GCA_042091515.1 Flavobacterium sp.
TAGAAAGCTGTAATAGTACACGTTTGGACGAGGGTTCGAATCCCTCCGACTCCACGACACTCACAATTGCAACGCGTGGGTAAAAACTTAAAAAAATCCAACAAGCATTTTCGCTTGATTGGATTTTTTTGTTTTTAAACACCAGGGCTGCAAGACCCTGGCAATTGTATTTGCAACATAGGAAAACCAGGAATCTTTAATCCTGCCTACTACCCTACTATCGCACTTAATTTACACATAAAGCATTGGTAAAAAAAACACTTACACTAGTGTTTACAACTTTACACACTTTGGCCTACATCTGTTTTTATAAAGGTTATTTTACCATTTAAAATACACGACATTATAATGTCGTGTACTATTTATTAACAACACCCATTTTTTAGAATTTAAACCATACAGTTTTTGATTGTTTTATTTATATTGTGTAACAATAGTAACATACAAATATGGCTAAAATGAGTAAACAAACAGAGAAAATAAAATCATACAAAATTATATATCCTCAATTATACTCATACACATTGCCTAATCGATCTGAAAATGAAGGCTCACAAAAAATTGGTTACACTGTACATGAAAATGTTGACAAAAGAATATTACAGCAAACAAAAACGGCAGCTTTCACTGAAAAATATCTGAAGCTTTGGAGTGCGCCAGCATTTTTCAAAGGTGGTATAGATAGTTTCAAAGATTCTACTTTTCATAGTTTTCTGGAGAAAAATGGAGTTGAAAGAAAAAAAAACTTAGGAAGAGAATGGTTTTACTTTAATGATAAGCCATACAAATCAAAAGAATTGTTTGATTTGTTTGTAGAAAAAAAATATTCAGCACTTCAAAATGATGAAGGGAAAATAGAATATACATTAAGATCTGAGCAAGAATTAGCAGTAAAAAACGCTAAAAAATATTTTGAAGAAAATGAAAATGGAGAGTTTCTCTGGAATGCCAAACCTAGATTTGGTAAAACATTAACAAGCTATGATTTAGCAATAAGACTAGGTGCAAAAAAAGTACTTATAGTTACTAATAGACCTGCAATAGCAAACTCTTGGTTTGATGATTATGAAATGTTTATTAAGGGTTATGCATTTATTTCAGAGACTTCATCTTTAAGAAATAGACCAACCATAACACGTGAACAACATATAAAAATACAAGCTAGTAAGCCTCACTTTACTTTTCTCTCTTTACAAGACTTAAAGGGGTCTAAATACTTTGGTGGAGCCTATGACAAATTACGATGGGTCGCTGATTTAGAATGGGATTTATTAATTATTGATGAAGCTCATGAGGGAATAGATACGGGAAGAACTGATGCTGCTTTTGATATGATTAAGCGTAAATATACGCTACACTTATCAGGCACGCCTTTTAAAGCGTTAGCTAACGAAAAATTTCCAAAAGAAGCGATTTACAACTGGACTTACCTAGATGAGCAAAGGATTAAGCATGTAGAACTTGAAGAAAATGAATCTGGCGAACATATAGACATGCCTGATCTAAAGTTGTTTACTTACCGTATTTCTCAAATGACTAAACATCAAGTAAATGAGGGGGTAGATATAGATAACGAAAATTTTGACTATGCTTTTGATCTAAATGAATTCTTTAGAGCAAAAAATAAAAAATTTGTTCGGGAAAATGAAGTTAAAGAATTTTTAAAAAATCTTACTACTAATAAAAAATATCCTTTTTCTACGCCCGAGTTAAGGAATGAATTAAAACATACGTTTTGGTATGTAGGCAATAGAGTGGATTCTGTAAAAGCACTTGAACAATTACTTAAAGAAGACCCTGTATTCAAAGATTATGAAGTAATTGTTGCTGCTGGCGATGGTAGAACTTTTGAGGATGAAGAAAACGATTTTAGGAGTAATGAAAAATCTTATGAAAAAGTAAAAAATGCTATTTCAAAACATGACAAAACAATAACCCTCACGTGCGGTCAATTAACAACTGGTGTTACCGTCAAAGAATGGACAGCAGTTTTAATGCTTACAGATATTAAAACTCCCTCTCTATATATGCAAGCAGCTTTTCGAGCTCAAAATCCATATAAGGAATTTAGAAATGGCTCTCTAAACGCTAAAAAATCTGCTTATTTATTTGATTTTGCACCAACTCGTGTTTTAGAAATTTATGACCAGTTTGCTAATGGCTTAAATCCAAAAGCTGTATCAGGAGAAATTACTGAAGACGACAGAGAAAAAAATATCCAAGAGTTACTTAATTTCTTCCCTGTGATATCAGAAGATGTTAATGGTGAAATGATTGAATTAGATGCAGGAAAGGTGCTTACCTTCCCTAATGCTTTAGCAGCATCTGAAATTGTGAATGCTCGCTTCATGACCAATCTTTTATTTAATGACAGTTTAAAAGGAGTTTTTAACTTCCCAAAAGAGGTAGAAGATATTTTAAACAAAATGCCAGAAGAAAAAAACAAACGGGCACAAAAAACAAAAAATACACTTGACTTAGACGATGCTCGAAAAATAAATGATAATAAAACTACCAAAATAAATGAAAACTCAGAAATCATCCTTGGTGAAAAAATATTTAAAGCTAATACAGAGCGAGTTGTTGATAATCTATTAAAACAGAATAATGAAAAAGTTTCATCTGATGAGTTAGTAGAAAGTTTTACTGCAGTAGCAGAACCACTTATTGCTAAATATAAGGTAGTCTATAAAACTACAGTTGCAGAAACCAAAGAAGCAACAAAGGAAATACAAGAAAAAGTAAAAATAGTTGCTGAAGAATTTAACAATTCAGAGATCAAAGACAGTGCTGATTTAAAACAGAAATTAATAGATATTCTGGAAGAAGATTTTGTTAAAAATAAAGTAACCGAAAAGGAAGAAGAAGTTGTAGAAAAAGTTCAAAAAACCAAAGAAGATGAAATTAGAGATAGGCTACGTTCATTTACGCGAACCATACCTATGTTTATAATGGCAAACAATTCTAAAGAAGAAATTACCATTGATAATTTTGATTTAGAAATCTCCGATGAAGATTTCCTAGACCTTACCAGTATAACCAAAGAAGAATTTTACAAACTTCGTGATGGATTTGATTATGAAGAAGGTGGCGAAAGAAAAACATTCCAGGGTGTGTTCAATAAATACAGGTTTAATGCTTCAATAACAGAATTTAGGTCTAAAAAAGACAAACTAGCAGATTATTTTACTGCAGAAGAAGATATCTTTGAATTGATTCCTAATCAAAAAACCAATCAAATATTTACCCCTAAAAAGGTGGTGCAAATGATGGTAAATAAATTGGAAGAGCAAGATCCAACTTTATTTACAAGAACGGATAGTACTTTTATAGACTTATACATGAAGTCTGGTATGTATATTACCGAAATTGTAAAAAAACTGTTTAAAAACACACGCAAACATTACAATAGTGACCATGAATGCTTGAAACATATCTTAGAAAATCAAGTATTTGGTTTATCACCAACTTCAATTTTACAAGGCATTACGCAAGCCTATATTTTTGGCTTTGATACCGAGCGAAAGATTTTGCGTAAGAATTTTATACAACACGATTTAACACCACAGGCTAGAGAAGATAGTGCTAAACAAAAACTACAAGAACTTTTAAAACTAAACGAAAATATGAAATTTGATGCAGTTGTAGGTAATCCGCCTTATCAAGAAAATATTAGCAATGCAAAAGATAATAAATCATTAAGTAAGCAGGTTTTTCCATCTTTTATTGAGTCTGGGGTGAAATTACAGCCTAAATACCTTTCACTAATTACGCCATCAAGATGGTTCACTGGAGACGCTCAAGATAAATCATTTTTGAAATTAAGAAATTTCATTAAAGAAAATAATCATATAAAAGAAATTCATAATTATCATGATGCATCTAATTTATTTACTGGTGTGGTAATAAAAGGAGGGGTAAATTATTTTCTATATGTTAAGGATTTTTCAGGTGAAATGACCTTTTATAATTATGAAAATAATAAAATTTATGGGCATAAAAGAGACTTGTTTGTTGATGGTTTAGATGTTATACTAACCAACAATACTTTCATCAGCATTACAAAGAAAATTAGATCTAAAAACTTTAAGTCCTTAACGGAAATTACTACAGGGCGAAATGCCTTTGGAGTGATAGGGAAACCATCATCTTTAAATAAAATATCTACTTCAATAAATGAAAAAGGTCACTATAAACTTTTTTGTAAGAATAATGAAATAAGATATATTGAACCATCTATAATAGTTAAGAATAAAGATATATTAGTAAATTATAAGGTGTTTATTTCAAAATCTGCTGGAGCTCCTCATTCTGATAGGAAAGTAATTGGGAAAGCCTTTGTGGGTGAACCTTTTGATTGTTGTACTGACACATATTTTCCAGTAGGTATGTTTGACAATAAACAGGAGGCTGAAAACCTTACAAAGTATTTTCATACTAAATTTTTAAGATATTTAGTCTCAGTACTAAAATCGTCCCAAAATGTCACACAAATTGTCTATAAGTTTGTTCCTCTCATTGATTTTACCAATAAATCAGACATCTGTTGGTCAAAATCAATCGCAGAAATAGACCAACAGTTGTATACAAAATACGGCTTAACGAAAGAAGAAATTGCATTTATTGAGGAAAAGGTACAGCCCATGAGCTAAAAATAGTATATAATGAATCAAAAGAAATATACTAAAAACATAGACATACGAGAAGATTTTCTTTTAAAAAAAGGCAATTTATTAGAAATTCTTTTACAGGATATGACAACAGCTAAAAGTATTTTGTGGGCCACAGACTCTTATGAAATAATGGGTGAAAAGTTTGTCCCACTTTCACCAATTACAACAGATTTGGTAACGGGTGAATATGGCAGTTTAATTCAACCACGTGCGGTAAAAAGCAAAGAAGAGCAAATATACAGAACACGAGATAAAGCAGAAGTGTTTACACCCCTTTCGATTGTTAAACAAATGAATAATGCTTGTGATACCGAACATATCACAAAAAATAATTGGCAAGAATATGTTGCTTTACTTAAATTAGAAATTACTTGTGGGGAAGCACCATACATAGTTTCGCGCTACGACCCGGTGTCTGATAAGCAAGAATTGTTACCGCTATCAAAACGTGTAGGTTTTTTAGATAAAAAACTGCGTATTGTTTCTAAATACTGCGAAACAAAGGAAGATTGGTTAAAATGGTCTAAAATAGCTTTTAAGAGTTCTTATGGTTATGAATGGCAAGGCGATAGTTTGCTCATTGCACGGGAAAATCTGCTTTATACTTTTGTAGATTATTACGAGGATAAATTTGAAAAAAATCCGAGTATAAGCCTTCAAAAAGAAATAGCAGAAATTATTGCATGGAATATATTTCAAATGGACGGTTTAAAGTATGTGATACCCATGAGTTGTAAAAATGATAAAATAATTATCAAAGGAGTACATACTTTATTTGAAAAAGAAGAAGACAAAATAGTAGTAAAGTTATGTACTGGATGCGAAAAAAAAACAGCTGCAAATCATAATGGTATTTATGTGAAAATTATGGATTGGTCAAAGGGACGTCCGATAAGGTTTGTTGATATAATAAATTAGTGTATTATACTGAATACAACTCCATCAAATCCTACTTAATAAGTTTTCTTTTAAATAATAAAGGTAAAATTATACTTAGTGTAAGAGCTCCAGAGATTTTTAAATCTACAATAACAAACATTTTTGATTATTGGAAATAAAACTTTAAGGTCTATTTAAAAAAGTTAATTGCATCATGAAGGAGTTTATAAAATTATTAAAAGCAAATAAAAGGAGTGTGTTGGAATTTCTATCAGCAACTTACCCCTTTAGTATTACTGAATTAGATAAATACGCTGACCATCTGGATTGGTATCAAGTTGGTGGCAATGAAAACATATTATGGGATTTAGAGTTTGTAAGAAAATTCAAGAAAAATACCAGTAATTACAATTCATTTTATTCAAACAAAACTATAAGCTGGAAACTAGAATATTTGTTAGAACTAGATCCTTGTCATAAAAAAAACCTTGCAGGAACTTATGGGCATAACAGTATTAGAATTTATGACCAATGTGGTCTAACTAAAGAGACTATTTTAAAACATAAATCTATTTGGTACTGGACTGGTTTAAGTCAAATAAAGAATTTGAATTGGTCAATTGATTTGATAAACACCTTCCTCGATCATTGGAATTGGGATCACCTGAGTATGAATAAACATATTCAATGGGACGAAACAATGATTTTAGAATTCAAAGACCAAATTTCGTGGGGAGATTTGATTACAAACCCTTCTGTTATATGGTCGAATTCCTTGTTTGAAAAAGTTGAAAATTATATAGATTGGAAACTAGCAAGTAAATATTTAAGTTTTGAGTGGGAAACAAATTTTCTTGAAATCTACAAGGATAAATTATCAGTATATGATATTTCAGGAAATTCTAATATTAATTGGAGTTTAAGTCAAATTGAATTTATTATTAACCTTTACGAAACACGCGATGATCTTGAACAAGATATAAAAGTTAAACGTGGATTAAACTATACAGAGCGGGACTTTTGGACAAACATAAGTCGTAACCAGGCACTACCCTGGACAGATGAGTTTGTGGATAAATACCAAAATAAGTTTAATTGGGGCCATTATGGTTTATTTTCAAATAAATCATTGTCTTGGTCTTTTGAGTTTGTCATGAAATTTAACGAGCATTTTCCAAACAGTCTTTTTTCTTTAGGATTCTATGGCGGCGTCAATTATACAATTGAAATGATAAAATATTTCGAAAATTCATGGGATTGGTCTTTGAATGGTATGACATCAAATGAAAATCTACCATGGTCTATGGAACTTCTTGAAAAATATGCTGACAAATGGGAATGGAGAAAAAAATTTACAGAGATCGGTATCTCAGATAATAATAGTATCCCATGGGATTACAAAACATTAAAAAAATACAATAAAAAAATCCGATTCGATAAAATATGTAGAAATGTAAATATTGTTTGGACTCAGGATATTTTAGAGAATTTTAAAACAGAATTAGACTGGAAAGATTTACAAAATAATGAATCTTTTCCATGGACCATTGAGTTAACATTAGAATATAAAGATTACATAAAATGGAATAGGTTGACGCCCATGCAATCTCACAAAAATGGTTTTGCAGAGAAGTTAATACTTCCTTGTGTAAAAGAAATAGGCATAGCAAGTTTAATGGAAACTTGAGTCGTTTATTTTTAAAAAGAAATAACGTATGAATCAAATACAAGATTGGATAATGTTGTATATTCTGTGTTTAACATTAACTTAGAATAAATTTATTGATTTCAATTAATACTTGAAGAAAATATGTGGAGAATATTTAACAAAAAGAAAAAAAGCAAGACTCAAGTATCTAATGCACTTAAAGAGAGACTAGATGCTGACATGGATTATATCGGACTGGACAATGATGTTCAAAAAGGATTTCTTTTTTTTCTTGGGGCGTCAATAAATATTGGATTTAAAAAAACTGGCCTTAACCTCACAAAATTTAATACTAATGAGACTGAGTATTTAAAAAATCTAGAAAAAACAATTGATGCTTACTCAAAGTCAACAGGTGATTTTTCTGATTATGGTCAATTAAATGATAACATCTTTACTTCATATATTTATTCAATAAATTTCATATTTCATAATATCTTAGCAGGTTCAAACATTGATGACCAATTAAAGAAAGTTAATACCAGTGAAGAGGCAGAACCAATCATAATTGGAAAAAGTGAATTAATAAAAGAATTCGTAGATCCTTACAGAAATTCTATTGATTCAAATTTTAAATTAAATGATTACCATAATTTAGTAGAACTTTTTTTTAAAGAAATTGGAAAACACTTAACACAAAAGGGTTTTGACAATAATAAAAGTTACGAGGCTGGTTATGCTTATTTCTGTATGCAATGCCATTTTGATATAAAGGGAACAACATTTTTATTAGAAACAATATATAGCATGTTAACCCCATTATACATGTCTCTTTATAATTACCCTATTTTGAATCAATTTTATCCAAAAGAACTCGATGCTAATCATATTTTTAGTAGCACTTTACAAATGTTTTATGGTGGGATAGATCCAACTATTATTCAACCAATCCATCGTTTTCATCAACAAGTATTTTATTCAAAACCAGGTTGGAGATTTAGTTCAGAAAAAACATCAATTAATTTTTCTTGTCCTTTTAGTATAGTAGATGATATAAAATTTCAATCAACTATTTTACATTATGCCATGAGAATAAAAGAATCTGGTTTAGCAGATGACAAAACTCCGTTTATTGAATCAGGACAAGTATTTAATAAAGAGCTTATTGATCTAAAAATAGACATTAATCAATTTTGCGGTTTAATTTTTAAAGTAGTGCTTAACAAACACCATATTTATCCAGCAAATAAAAATAATAGCGAAAATAGACCTTGGAATAATTTAGGAGATTTCATCCAATATTGTGCAGTATTATTTTATGAAACAGCTATTCATGCAGCTGTTGTTAAAGAATTTACTAAAAATGAGTAACCAAGTTTAGGCTTAAGTTTAAGGTAAGGTATAGGCCTCTGGATACTGGTCAATCCGTGTCAAGAGTGTACTGCAGACGTGCATAAAGGTTCGATTCCTTTACTTACCACTTTTTATTAAAATGATTTTACATCACACCTCCTCCTTAATCACAATATTCCCATTAACGATTTTAATAGGCCCTACAAGACCCAAAACATGTTCTAGTAAATATACAGGGCTTTCTTTTAAACGCTCTTTAAACTCCTGCCTAAGGGCTGCTAGGTATAAAGCCTGCCTATGTACTCCAACAATACCACACGCAGCCTCTTTGTTATAGGCTTTTACTAGCTTTTGTAGGGTGTAGGTTTCAAAACTTGTTTTATAGTCTGCAATAATTTTTGCATCTCCTTTTCTGTTTATTAAAATATATTCCATTGTTTTTTATTTTTTTATTAATTTATTTTTTAGTGCAATTGTTACAAAAGCCAAAGCCCGCTATTACTTTTTTTTTGAGGGCATGACGCCCCACAGCTATCGCAATACCAAACTTTTGGTTTTGTATTTTGGAGGTTACTTATGCCCTCTTTTGTGGGCTTAAAAAACCTCGATTTAAATGCATCCATTGAAATTGGTTTGAATTTAGAAGACCCATCGGGTTTTCTCCAGTATCTCAAAAAATCTTTGTCATACTGCTGTTTAAGTGCCAATAGTTCTGTGCTAGTAATTTGATGTATCTCTCTCATGCTAATACGTTTTTTTGGAGACGAGCTCAACTTTAAAATTATCTAGCTTAGAGGGCTTGCCACTATTACTAA
>JBELHH010000040.1:0-8805 GCA_042091515.1 Flavobacterium sp.
TTTTTAAAATCTAATATTTTAGAGTAATAATAACCTCTATTGTATTGCGTGTAAGCATCGAATGGTTCTAGATTTAAAGCCATACTACAGTAAATATTTCTTTAGTTGATGGGTTTATTTTCATTTTTCTTTAAGAGAGTAAATTAGATTTCTGACAAATCTTGAAGTTTTTTCAACTTTATTTGTCGATTCTTCCTATAATTCACCTAATTTCGGTTTAACAAAGAATATGTTTGTGATTTTCTCTTACAGAGAGAATAAAATTATAATTTAATATAACTTTGTAAAAATAAAAATATCTTTTAGATGTATTAAAATTGGACTAATATTTTTAAATATTTTTTTTAAATTAGATGTCATAAACCAATAACTAATGAAAAAGATATTTATTTTTTTAGTTTTAATTTTATTAACTTTTTCGTGTAGACCACCTACAATAGAAGAACAGGTAAAGAGCTTAATTTCTACTCAAAATAGAGAAGATATAAAAGAGATAGCTTATTCTCTTGCCGATTCTGTCAATGTAAAATCATCCAAACTTTTGTTGAGTTACTATCCAAGAGATATTGTAAATGATGATGGTACAATAGATTTAATAGCTAAAATCAGGCGAAATAGAATCATATGGGGTTTGGAAGATATTATTTACAGATACTTAAAAATTGATAATCCAAGAATAGAAGATTGTTTACTTTTCATAACTGATCCAAATCCTGATCATAATTTAGGAAATAATGAAAAATTGAAATTAATTTCATATGGTTTAACCATTGATTATAACAAAAAACAGTCTAGGAATATTCTTGTCAAGTCAGCATTAAAGCACAACAGGAGCGGAATGCTAGCATTAATTGATATTTGGAAATCTGATAAAGATGATCGTATTCTGGAAGTTTTGAAACTTTTTGATGAAGAATTACATGATTATTTGGTTTCCAACATGACAAATGATGACAATTCAGTCGAATTATTAGCTAGAATTGGGGAACCCGTTATTTCTAGAATGAAAAGAGAAATGAGAGGTAGTGATAGAAATCGAAGATTTGCTGCAGGGGACGTATTGGTTAAAATGATTCAATATCACCCTGATGCTCTCAATGCGTTAACCTCTGCTATTACAAGCAATGGAACAAGAACAATTGCAAGAAATTATCCATTTTATATAAGACTTGGACAAAAAAATACCGAAAATATTCTTCTAAAAGCCTTGAGATATAATTTTTCAACCACCATGTGTGTTGACTTTCTTAATTGTGGAAATTCAATACTAGAAGACGGAGCAACAACAATAGCTAAAGATAATGGATATTATATAACTTCTGGTTTTGGTAACAACGGAGGCCCTATTTGGGGAAGCGGAAATTGAAAAACTATATTTTCTAATTGGATCATTGGCCAGAGCATTTTTTTTGTTAAGTTAACAAAAAAATAAATTAATTATTATTTCGAGATATGAGTAAAGGAGAATCTATTAATGGAAATGAGAGTGTAGAAGATTTAATATCTATGCTTGATAGAAATTCAGAAACTTCAGATTCTATAATCTTAATGATCAGCCTTACGACTGCCAAGCACTTTCCAGCCACATACAATCAATTTATTAAAAGCCTAAAAAACAAAAGGACTTTAATTTTTGATAAATATTCGAAAACATTTGGTTTTGAGGAAGAGTTGAATAAGGATAAATCTACATTTAGCTTATTTAGTATTTTTAAGAATAATCCAAAAAAAGTAATTTCTAAACTAATCGATAACAAATTGAATACCATGGTTAGTCTATTGAATAACATACAACTTCTTACTGGATTTGGATTAGATATGGATACCCATTTAAAAAATGAATGTAATCAATTAAAAGAAAAATTTAATTTACAAAGAAAAGGAGCAATTTAAAGCCTTAATAGGTTTAAATGGGCTAAAGATATATGTATGCAACATAAATTCGAAATTGGTGCTAAATCTATGCAATTTTATGTTGATGTTTACGATAACTATTTAGAAGTATATTGTGATTAGAATAACTATTCCGTGACCAATAGAGGAGCATTAAATAAAAGCACCAATAGTCCTGACGGTTCTCCTTTCACTGACACAAATGGCAATTTCAGTCCCAAGCCAAAGAATAAGAATGAAGCATTTAAATCAATGAAAATTTATCATTTAGCCTGAATTATAGACCAATTTCCATATCTTGATTCAATAATATTTGCTGGAAACTTGATGTTTCGCATTAGTGTATTAATAAAGTTTATTTCACTTTGCTGCATATTTCCATCTGCCCTAGTTATGCCTATTGCAAAATCCATAATTATAATTTTTTGACTTTCAGTAAGCTCTAGTTTATATGCAGAATTTAATACATTATCACAAAGATTTAATCCATGCAATTGCCAATCAGACATAAGTGTGTCTAATTTTGATGACATGTCAAACTCCTTTAAATAAAAATCACTTTTTTCAATCTTCCGAAGATATTCTTCCTCCTCTGGAGCTATATCTCCATCACATACCATAGACACAAAAGCTATTTCTAATAAGACCTCTGTAAATTTTTTTGGTTCCATAATCAATTTGTTTTTAATTTATCAATCTGTGTTTTTATGTTTGCAGCAAGATTATAATCTTGATTATCTGCGGCTTCTTTCATTTCTTTCTCTAAGGCAATTATTTTTTCGTTTGCGTTTTCTTTCTTTACAATTGAATGTCTTCTAAAGCCAATAGGTGTTCTTTCAACTTCCTCCTGTTTTTCATTATTATATTCTTTGACCTCATCTTCACTTACCGATGCATTAGTCTTTCCAATAATTTCAAGGATTATTTTATTGCTTATTTTTAATTGATTTTGTGCTGCTAGTCTAGCTGCATCATTGACTATCAAAGAAACATCGCTACAAACAAAACCGTCTGTTTCCTTGGCAATATGCTCGTAGTCAAGGTTTTCATCTAATACCTTTTGTCTTTTGTTAAGTTCAAGTTTAAATAATGCTTTTCTACACTCTAAATCTGGTATCGGTATATGAATTTTACGATCAAACCTTCCAGAGCGAAGAACAGCTGTATCTATTTTATTTAGCCTGTTGGTTGCTCCAATTATAAAAACCTCGTTTTGAGAACAATTATTTATTTGCACCAACCACTCATTAACCTCAGATTCATAATGATGCCCAGCAGACCCATCTCTGCTTGGTATCATTGCATCCATTTCATCCAAAAACAATATAGTGGGAGCATTTTCCTTAGCTTCTTTAAACAACTGCATTATTTTTTCCTGACCTCCATGTACATATTTGGAACCTACATCAGAGGGTTTAACTTTCATGAAATTAAACCCTACTTCATCAGCCAAACATTCTGCAAAAAATGTTTTACCACATCCTGGAGGACCATAAAAAAGCACACCGTTAGGCGGCTCTATACCATATTCTTCATTTTTTTCGGGATGTAGTAGGGGGTCAATAACATCTTGCTTTATCATAGATTTAATGGTATCCATTCCAGCTATCTTTTTAAAACCAAGCCCAGGTGTTCTTTTTACTACCTGAAGTCGTTCCTGTGTTTTTACCTCATTTTCTGAAACTACCATTTCTTTGCTAAGAGTTTTTTTAAACTCATCAACACTTTTAAAGCGTGTATTTGCTTTTGGAAGTAAACTTTTAATGATTGTTAATTTAATATGATCGTCAACATTTTCAATAACATTAAATTTCAATTTTTTATTTCTAGAGTTTAGTAGATCTGTTATGAAGGTCTCTGACTCCATGTTAGAATTAGTAATTTCACCGTGCCAGGGAAATGTTCCATACAAAAGACAATATAACAAAGCTCCTAAAGAGAAAACATCACTCTCAACAATCGAGAAATTATTAAGCGTTTCTGGCGCACAGTAATACAATGAGGGTTGTGTTCTATTAAAAAAAGTACCCTTAGTACCCCCATATCGTGCAAGTCCGAAATCAAAAAGAACTGGTTTCATAACATTTTCAGAGAGGTCCATCATAATATTCTGTGGAGTTATATCACAATGTAGAACTGGTACATCTCTTGAGTGCAAGTAACTTACAGCATCCATAACTCCAGAGAAAAATCCTACTGCAAAAGCATTGTTTGGTGTTCCCTCTCGATCAATTCTATCTTGCAGGGTTTCACCACTAATAAACCCTACAACATAATAGATAAGTTCAACACCATTTTTAGTAATGGTTTTGTGTTCTACATATCTTGAGAGATTTGGATGGTCTAATCCTTTATGAATACTAGCCTCAAGTAAGTCTCCATCTTCTGTAAAATGGTGCGAAAGCAACTTGTTCTTTTGGTAAACCTTTAGCATATATATCTTACCATCTTCTTTACCTTTTACGCGGTAGCTCCAACCATAGGTAGTTTGATGTATAAAAAATAATATTTCATACTTATTATCAATGATATCTTTTTTATTGAAATAATTCATTTCTTATGTATTAACGTTCACCAACACCGCCTTTTGGACCAGGACCTGGAGTATTACCTCTATCTTTCATAAAACCAACTATTTTCTGAACCTGTTGGTTTAATTGATCAAAGGATGCACCTGAGTTAACCATTTGCATTCCGCGATCTACTGCTGTACGGGCCTGTGCTTGGTTTGTCCATTCTATACTACCAAATGTGGCATTAAATTCTCGTATCCAAGCAATGCGTCTTTCTTTACCAGCGTGCCTATCTGTTATATTCCATACTTTGTCTCTTATTTTATCTAAAACTTCTTTACCACGCTCAACATTTTTAGAGTCAAGCACAGAGTCTTTAGATGTTTTTAGGTACTCCAAATCGCTTTGATCTTTTTGGTATCCATCCAATGTATTATTTACACATTCTCTAACCATGTCTTCTAGGTTTTTGAAGGATTCATTTATATCTTGTACTAGTTCAGGCCAGGCTAGTGCAGCTTCAGCAAGATCTAGTTCAAGAATTAATTCTCTTAGGTTTCCAAAAGCTTGTTCAGCAGATCCATCTTGCTCAAGAGTTTTTTTGATGCTCGTAATCTTCTCTTTTAATCTCGGTAAATCTGCTGGGGGTTGATCGCTATTCTCCAACCTTTCAATAAGCTTGTCAGCCTCTTGAGCCAGTTCATCTAGTTGCTTTTGACTAGCTTCTTCAACTGGTTTAAATATCATTTTTTTCTCAATCTCAAAATCTAGTGTTGGAAACTCAGCTTCTAGTGTCATCTCTTGAGATATATTTATACTCAATGTAAATTTAACCTCTGTGTTTTCTGGTACCAATTGTGGGACATCGCCACCATCAATTTCTATCTGTCCAATTCGAGAATTTACTAAACTTCTAGAACCCTCAGCCCTTCCCTCAGCTTGAAAAATAGAGACAACCAATGTATCATCTGTATTGCCAGGTCTTAACTCACTCTGGGTGTAAAGTTCTATTGTCGTTTTACCTACAGCAGGCATAGGTTTGTCTTTTTCAAGACCTCGGAAAGCAGTATAGAGAGTTTTTCCGTTTTTTGCCTGGTAATCCATCCCAATATGATGGGGTAGAGGAGATCCACCACTAACGGCTACCCCTGGCAGAATTGTAAATTTATTTGGTGAACAGATTACACGATCGTTTTTATCATTGAATACGTTTATCGTAAAATTATTGGGTTTTTTCTGATCTATATCTACCATAAATACAGCATCTAAGGCCGCTTTCTCAGTTTTTAACCCATCCTCTCTTGTAATTTCACCAAATAAAGACTCGTTTGCACCTTTTAATAAAACTGAAACAGGCTCTTTATCAAGGTTGGAAGTTGAGCTAAAATCTACCTCAAGTTCTATGATAGGCTCATTGCTACTAGCTTCAGCATTAGGTCCTGTACCATGTTCTTTTACATTGTTCTGCATGGTGCTAGCGTAAAGGGCGGCTCCCTCTGCAATACCAGTCATTGGGTGTACAGAAATATCTGGCTTCATGAGCTGCTCTTCAATCATCTCACGCAGGATTGGCATTTGAGTTGGCCCTCCAACTAAAACTAATGCCGATAAATCTGAAGTGGATAAACCATTGTTTTTAAGTAGAAGTTTTGTTTTGTCTATTGCCCTTTGAAATAGTGGCCCTGCCAGATTGTTTACTTGTTCTCTTGTAACAGTTAAATCTATTTCCATCTCTTCTCCTTCATCATCCTCAGGTAAATCTCCAATATCGGTTAAAAGCTCATATTCTTCTGACTTACCTAGTTCCTTTTTTAGATTGTCTGCGATACCTTTTAATACTCCTAGATCAAGCTCATTAAAAGAATAATTTTCTTTTAGATATGGTAATAATAAACCATGTAATATTGCACGGTCAATGTCTCCCCCTCCAAGATTATTATCCCCTTCACTAGATTTCACTTCCATCACACCACCCGTTGCCGTTACAAGCGCTGCATCAAAGGTTCCTCCTCCAAAATCAAAAACAACAAATTTCCCGTCTTTAATCTTATTTCTTAATCCATAGTTAAAGGCTGCTGCCACTGGCTCTTGTAATATCTCAACCTGCTCAAAACCTGCAAGTTCTGCAGCTCTTTTTGTAGCAGAAACTTGTGGTAATTCAAAAGCAGCTGGAACTGTTATAACCACAGATTTAAACACCTCGTCTGTTATCTCTGAGGCGAGTTTTTTAAGTAACTCCGCAGAAAGTTTTTCTGGGTTGGTCTTATTACCATCTAAGGTATCGTAATCAATATTTACACCCATATCCCTTTTAAATTCTATAAAATGTGGATATTTGTTAAAGGCCTGTTTACCAGCTCTAATTCTTCCTCTTTTGTCAACATAAACACAAGAGGGCACAATCCTGCTTTGATCAATTTCACTTGTTACTACCTCTCCGTTTTCCATACGAGATAACGCAGAGTTTGTTGTACCTAAATCTATTCCGTAATCAATTTTTATTCTTCCCATATTCTGTTAATTTTCTGTATTATGTATTACATCCACAATTAGTTCTACTCCTGGAACCATTTTGTTATTATAAAGTACTTGAGGTTTAATTATTTTGCTGATTATTACTTTTCCTGCTGGAATTGATAAATCTTCCTTTCGATTATTTATTTTTATAATTTGATTCTCAGAGACTTCTGTGCCCAGTAGTTTTGGCATGTCATATCCTAGACTTTTAAATGTATCTCGCATCTTTTTTATGGCTCTTTCAATTCTCCTTCTAACTCCATCACCTTCTGGTAAATGCCAGATATTATTCTCCATGCTAGCTATTTGCTGTGCAAAATCAAGTATTAATCCTTGGTTATCTTCTGGGTTTTGGGAAGTGTCACCTGCTTCTCCTGGTTTTGGTAATTTATTCATAGCCTCTAGAAGTTTTTCGGCAAAATCTGCATTGGCTGTGTTTATCTGTTCTTCTAGGTGCGTTTTGGCATCTGCTATTTCATTTTGTGCTGTTGTGTGTTTTTTATGTGTTAACCAATAAACAACTATAATTAAAATTAGAATTATGCAAATTGCACCCAGTAGGTATAATACATTGTCCTTGATGTCTTGTCTGGCAAGTTCACTGCTTAGTTTAGTTGTTTCTAGTTGTTTGTTGGCATCACCAAGTCCTGAGTCTAATGAGTCTAACTGAGAATTCATTTTGGTGAGATTTCCATCCAGCTGGTCTTTAAGACTAACAATGTTGCCATTTAGTTTGGCCATCTCTTTGTTTTGAGCCTTTATAAGCGAGCTTAGGGCAGAAACTTCTTTTTCTACTAGGTTACTAAGTTGCGTTCTAACACCCCCAAGAGAATCTCCAATGATTGATTTTGCGCTATCTTCAAGGCTTTTGACCGCTTGCTGTTGCTGTTCTTTATTGGCTTTTAACTCTGTATTGATTAAAGTTATTTGCTCCTCTAAACCTCTTTTGGTTTGGTTTACCTCACTATTAATTACAGTATGCAGAGAATCTAATTTAGTATTTATCTGTGCATATGTAGAGATAGCAGTTAATGCTAGTGTTATAAAAATTAGTAGTTTTTTCATATTGTTGGTTTATGACTTTATTTAATTTAAAAATTTTCTGTTTATTTATTTTTTACTATCCTGGATAAAATCACCAGTGGTTTTACTATTAATACATAACTTAATTTTCTCAAGGTAAAACTTTTTTCTATAAACTTTGCTGCAATTGCACCATAGTGATAGTACCATTTAACAAATCCTGCACCCCAATTTTTGGTTAAAATCCATTGATCACGGAAATGACGCAGTTCTATTACCTGTGAATGATCATAACTACCTAAGGCAGCAGTTGCAATAAAGCATTGACCATTATCACTACTATTGTATTGTTGGCGTCTAGCTTGTCTCGCTTGGTTCGTTTTGATGATCGTGATTTGAGAGTTAGTGTCTTCAACTCCTTTTTTGTTATTTTTTAAAGTTTCTTTAATTGGTAAATCTAAACCAGAGAGATTACGTATAGCGCTGTTATAAAGGCTAATGACCATACTCAAATCACATTTAAGTAATAAATAAAAATTTGATTCAGATTCATTGATTTTTTGAATGAGCATGTTGAAGGGTAATATTCCATGAAAATTAACTTGACTAAACACCTTATCCATAGCTTCTATGTAAATAGGATCACTTTTTCCTAGCAACACTTCTATTTCTTTTAATGTTTTCTTGGTTTCTTTAATTAATCTTTTTCCAAGAGTGACACCCGCACTAATCATAGAATTTTGGTAGGTGCCATGTAAAATAATTTTCATTTCATTTTCTGCTTTATCTACTTTAGCACTAACCTTATCTAACAATGCCTCAATGACTTGATTTTTGAGAACAGGGTAAATCACCGTAT
>JBELHH010000041.1:0-8174 GCA_042091515.1 Flavobacterium sp.
TACAGATTTTATGAACAGAAAAGATGCTCGTAAAATGGATAAGTTTACCCAATATGCGATGGTTGCTTCTGATGAGGCAATTGTAGATTCGGAATTAAACTTAGATAAAATCAATAAATTACGAGTTGGTGTAATTTGGGGAGCAGGAATTGGTGGATTAGAAACATTTCAGAATGAAGCTTTAAATTTTGCATTTGGAGATGGAACACCAAAATTCAACCCCTTTTTTATTCCCAAAATGATTGCAGATATTGCCCCAGGAAATATATCCATTAAAAATGGATTTATGGGACCTAATTATACGACAGTCTCAGCCTGTGCTTCCTCAGCGAATGCAATGATCGATGCTTTAAACTATATTCGTTTAGGGCATTGTGATATTATTATTACCGGTGGGAGTGAGGCAGCAGTAGCTATTGCAGGTATTGGAGGGTTTAATGCCATGCATGCTTTATCGACTAGAAATGAAAGTCCAAAAACAGCATCAAGACCTTTTGATTCTGAACGAGATGGTTTTGTTTTAGGAGAAGGAGCAGGAGCAATAGTTTTAGAAGAATATGAGCATGCTAAGGCTAGAGGAGCAAAAATATATGCTGAGGTAATTGGTGGGGGGATGTCTTCTGACGCTCACCACATGACAGCACCCCATCCAGAAGGGATTGGAGTGATCGCTGTGATGAAAAATTGTTTACAAAATGCTGGAATTAATCCAGAAGATGTAGATCATATTAATACCCACGGAACTTCTACTCCTTTAGGAGATGTTGCTGAATTAAAAGCAATTTCAGAGGTTTTTGGGGATCATGCAAAAAACATCAATATAAACTCGACCAAATCAATGACAGGACATCTCTTAGGTGCTGCTGGAGCGATTGAATCTATTGCGTCTATCTTAGCAATGAAACATGGAATCATACCTCCTACGATTAATCACAAAAATATGGACGAAAATATTAACCCTTCTTTAAATTTAACTCTCAATAAAGCTCAAAAGAGAGATATTAAAGTTGCCATGAGTAACACTTTTGGATTTGGAGGGCATAATGCTTGTGTGGCTTTCAGAAAAATAGATTAATTTTTAATGAATTTTATTCGTAAAATAGCAAATCAATCCTCTAAAGGAGATGATTTGTTTTTTTATAATGAGATGCGAAATTTATTAAACTTTAGTCCCAAGAGAATTGTTTTCTATGAAAAAGCCTTTACCCATAGATCTTTAAAAAAAGAAGATGAAAAAGGAGAGCCATTTAACTACGAAAGACTAGAGTTTCTTGGAGATGCCATGTTAGGCTCTGTAATCGCTTCCTATCTCTACAAAAAAGTACCTAATAAATCTGAAGGTTATTTAACTCAAATGAGATCTAAGATTGTAAGTAGAGATCATCTAAATGAATTAGGGAAAGACTTACATTTAATTTCATTTGTGAGAAGTAATATTTCTGATGATTATATAGGAGAGAATATTCATGGAAATATTTTTGAAGCTTTAATAGGTGCAATTTATTTAGACAAAGGATATAATTATTGTAAAAAATTTATTTATGATAAAGTCATCGTTCCGTATGTAGATATCACAAAACTAGAAGGGAAAATAACGAGCTATAAAGGCCTTATAATCGAATGGTGCCAAAAGCAAAAGAAAAAGTATCATTTTGAAACCTATGAAGATTCAGGAAATGAGCCGATTAAACATTTTAGTGTTAAGATAAGTATAGATGGAGTTCAGATAGCAAAAGGAAGAGCTACCTCAAAAAAGAAAGCGGAAGAACAAGCCTCTAAAAGAGTCTATTTTACGTTTCAAAAACAAATAGAAAAAGACTAATCGATAACGATTTCGTTAATTTTTATCTAGGTTCTTAAAACAATCAGTAATTTTGTTTTTTAAGTATTGTAATGAATGCAATCTAATATTTTATTTTAATGCAAGTTCACTCGTTAAACTTAGGAGATTTTAGTGAAGATAATTATACACTAATAGGTATTCATACCGCATTAGAAGATTTTAGATTAGCATATCTTTTAAATAATAATCTAAATACGCTCTTTTCAAGAGCGACCTTTAATTTAGATTTTGAAAATAAGAATAGCCAAGCATCTTTTTCTATCTATAATTACCATCATGAGGAATATGACTATGATTGGTCTTTAATAGCAAATAGCTATACTGAGGAAAAAACAAATAAGTTAGATTCATTAGCATTAATCACAGAAACAAAAACGTATTTAATCCCTGAAAAGAAAAAGGTAGATTACTTTATAAAAATAGTTGGAGAACCAACTCAAGAATTGATATATAAAACAATAGAAGAGGTTAATAATATTCAGCAGGTGATTACCTCATATATTATTGATACTAATACTTTAAAATCTAAAGAATTTTTAATTTTTTAAACATGCTTATAAACAAGAAAACTAAAATTGTTGCCACTTTAGGCCCAGCAACAAGCACAAAAGAAACGTTAACCAAACTGGCTACTTCTGGGGTGAATATTTTTAGAATTAACTTCTCTCATGCAGATTATGAGGATGTAATAGAGCGTGTAAAACAAATACGTGAAATAAATAAAGAACAAGGATACAACGTTGCTATATTAGCAGACTTACAAGGACCAAAACTTCGTGTTGGAGTTATGGAGGAAGGAGTAACCTTAGAGGAAGGAGATGACTTTATTTTTACCACAGAACAATGTGTTGGAAATAAAGAGAAAGCCTTTATGACATATCAAAATTTTCCAAGAGACGTAAAGCCCGGTGAACAAATTTTAGTTGATGATGGTAAATTATTGTTTGAGGTAATTTCTACAGACAAAAAACAAAAGGTTGTTACAAAAGTTATTGTAGGCGGTGTTTTATCCTCAAAAAAAGGTGTGAACTTGCCAAATACAGATATTTCATTGCCTGCACTTACAGAAAAAGACAAGAAAGATGCTGTTTTTGCTTTAGGATTAGATGTAGATTGGATCGCTTTATCATTTGTAAGAACTCCAGAAGACCTCAGAATCTTGAGAGATTTAATTGCACAAAACTCAGAGTATAGAGTCCCAGTGATTGCTAAAATTGAAAAACCTGAAGCTGTTGAGAATATAGACTCTTTAATACCTTATTGTGATGGATTGATGGTTGCACGTGGTGATTTAGGAGTCGAAATTCCAATGCAAGAAGTTCCATTAATTCAAAAGGAACTGGTATTACGAGCTAAAAAAGCTCGTATTCCGGTAATTATTGCTACACAAATGATGGAAACAATGATTACTAATTCTGTTCCAACTAGAGCAGAGGTAAATGATGTTGCAAATTCAATCATGGATGGTGCTGATGCCGTTATGTTATCAGGAGAAACATCTGTAGGAAAACATCCTGTTAGAGTAATTCAAAAGATGAGTGAAATAATTATGAGCGTTGAAGATTCTCCTTTAATCAAAGTACCTCACCAACCACCCCATATTAGAACCAACAGATTTATTACAAAATCATTATGTTATCATGCAGCCTTAATGTCTAAGGATACCAAAGCAGCTGCTATTTGTACATTAACCAATAGTGGGTACACAGCTTTTCAAATTTCTGCTTGGAGACCTCAATCTCATATTTTAGCATTTAGCACCCAAAAAAGAATTTTGGGAAAACTCAATTTACTTTGGGGAGTAAGGGCTTATTTTTATGATGAAAATTTAAGTACGGATGATACAGTTGTCGATATTAATAGAATTGCTGTAGAAAAAAAATTCTTACACACTGGGGATCTAGTAATTAACTTAACTTCTATGCCTGTAGAAGAACGAGGAATGGTAAATACTTTGCGTGTTTCTGAAATAAATTAAATAAGGGATAAAAATTAAAAGTCTATTTTTTGTACTGAGATGATTGCATCATTTGTCACAAAAGGCATTGGCATCATATTTTCTGATCTTGGTTCTAACGTTATTAGTGGATTATTAAGTAAATCGTAAGAAATTTCATTTAATAAAACAACAGGCTTAATTTCTTTAGGGATTGTCATTTCTAGAAGCAACTTTTTGTCAGTGTTTCCCATATGATATATCAAAAAAGATCCTTGTTTTACCGAAAATGGTTTTCCATTATTGACAGAAACACCGTTGACCTGTAGATGATGAAAAAAGAGACTATCACTTACACTAAATTCATATTTATTTATCTTTCTATTGGGGCTTATCATAAACTCTATAATTCTTATATCATTAATAATAGTATCCTTATTTTTAGTAATACTAGAAACATCTATGGGAATGCTTTCTGCTTTTGTGGCATAGGTAAATTGAGTACTGTATTTACTTTTAGTTTTTGCATTTTGGATATTAGTTGCAACAGAGTCTTTTTTTATTTTTTGAGAAACATAGCTATCTAAAACAGAATTGTAAGTACCCCAATACGAAGTAGAATCTATTGTATTCTGAATATACACCAAGCTATTGGGTTTTTTATTATCGATGTCGAACCCCGATTGATATATCGAAAAACAAAACAAAATAATGCTTAAAAGGCCACTTAATTTTAGAAAAACCTTTCTCCCTTTAGATTCGTTCAGAACAGGAAGTAACAATCCAAAAACGAGCGCTAGTAAAATGGCACTAATAAAGAGTGACCACAGACCTAAACCAACAGGAAAAAGTTTAATTATGGGTGCAAAAATATAAATTGTAGGAATAGATAGGAGTGCAAAAAGGATGGAATAATTTTTATTATTAGGTTTTATAAATATAGATATAGCAAGGATAAATTCGGCAATAAAAACAGGAATAATAAAGAATCCAGCCCCTTTATAATCACCTTGAATTAAAAAATTAATGATTAACCAAATCACTAGAGGAGCAATAAGAAAACTTATCATGGAATTCTTCTTTGAAAATTTTTCATAAATAAAAAATAATAACCAGCAATTTAAACTTACAAAGGCACCGATATACCAATATCCATTGTATGTAAATCCATGAAGTATATCTAAATAAGAAGGGTTAAGAAATAGAATCAATTTCCAAAGCAGGTATGAAATACCACCACACAAAACAATTGATAATACAGAAGGGACGCATCCTAAAAACAGGTTGCTAAGTTGAATTTTATTTGTTGATAGACCAAAGAAAGTCAGAAATATTAAAAAGAAAACAGCGATAATAAAAAGTGGAAAATTCCATGAAAAAGGATATGTTAATAATGTGATAAAAGGAAAGTTAACATAAATTAAGTCAGTATCACTTTGTAAGTTATCGAGCTCTGAGTTTGAAAAATAGTTGAGAGTATTCATCAAGTAATCTGCTTGGTGGGCTAATGTTGTTCTATCTAATCTTTTATAAGAATCTTGCGATGTATGATAATCAAAATGATCATCGATAAAGGCAAAATTAAAGCCATTTATATCTCCAATCTCTCTGAAAACAGTAAGATCGGTGTCATTTGGTAATTTTTTATAGATACTATATAATAAAGAGTTTGATGTTGTATAAGTTGGATTTGCTTTTATCAATTCAGTAATCATTTTACTGTTTTTACCATTTGTTTCAAGTAACATATAACTCGGTCCACCGCTACCTCTGGCTTCAAAATTTAATACCAATCCAACGTTTTTTGCATAGGGATGATTCTCAACAAATGCTTTTGCACCCAATAAACCTAATTCTTCAGCATCAGAAATTAAAATAATGATATCATTTTTGTGAGGTTGATTTTTTGCCAAAAAAGCTCTTATTCCTTCTAAAATAGTGACCACTCCAGACCCTGCGTCGCTAGCTCCGGGAGAAGAGTGAGGGTTTGAATCGTAATGAGATAATAATAATAAAGATTTTCCTTTCTCAGATCCATCTATTTTAGCAATAATATTTTCTACTGTGGTTCCTGCAAACCATTTTTTATTGACAACTGTTTGAGTTTGAATTGTCGGGTTTAACCCCATTTTTTTTAATTCTGAAACAATATAATTTTGAACAGTTTTATGTGATTTTGTTCCTACGTGATGGGATTCTTTTGAAATTTCCTTTAAATGAGAAAGAGCATTTTCTATAGAAAAATTAGTTTCGTCTTTAGGGGAAGTTATCCAAGTTGGTCCAGCATCATAAAACCCCCATATTGCGGCTATTATTATAATAGTAAGAGATAGGATAGAAGAATATTTTTTCATGAATACTAATTTATTTAAATGTACAAAAAAAGAGATATAATTTAAAAAATTAGTAACTTTAAAAGCAATACTAAAAGTGATTATTATGGGAATCATTAATTTTCAAGGGAAAAGAAATAAAGTTCTTTCCAAACCCACAGCTCAAATTTTAGTTTCAGATTATATGACAAAAAAACTAATTACATTTAAACCAGGAGATTCTCTGGGGTATGTGATTCGTTCATTAATCAAGAATAAAATTTCTGGAGGGCCAGTAGTCAATACTAAAAATGAATTAATTGGCATTATCTCGGAAGGAGATTGCATTAAGCATATTTCAGACAGTAAGTATTATAACCTGCCTATTGATAGCAGAAACACGGTTGGAAAGAATATGATTTCAAAAGTTGAAACCATCGACAAAGACATGAATATTTTTGATGCAGCAACCAAATTTATTCATTCAAAAAGAAGACGATTTCCAATTGTGGAAGATGGAAAATTAATTGGTCAAATTAGTCAAAAAGACATTCTAAAAGCTGCATTAAAAATGAGAGGGAATCATTGGAAATAAACGATTTAAAGTTCTCTTCTTATAAGAAGAAATATGTCATTTTCTAATGCTAAATATCCTTGGTCATACAAATAAAAATAGGTGTTTCCTGTTTTTGTTTTATAAATAGAAGTAAATAATTGAAAATTGAAACCTTTGTCATATAACTTTGTGCGAGGTACTTTTGTTTTCCCAGAAATATTAAGTTCAGAGAGTATTTTATGATTTTTTCGCAAGCGATTGTTTATATTTCTAATCAAGTTTTTACTGTCTTTATTAATTTTATTATTAAAAGAATTTCTACAATAATCAGAGCAGAATTTTTTGTCAATTCTCCCTTTAACAGTTGTTCCACATTCTAAACATTCTTTAAGATCCATATATTTCTTTTTTTAATTCATACCAATGACAGTGTGTTTTTTTAAAGGTAAATTGATTTACAAATTGAAGTCCAATTTTTTTTAGTATTTTATTTGAAGGGATATTTTCTATTTGGGCAGCTCCATAAATTATATCGTAATTCAGTTCCTTAAAACCGTATTCTAGAGACGCGAAAGAAGCTTCTGTAGCATATCCTTTCCCCCAGAACTCTGGTATTAACCGGTACCCAATATCAATAAAATGAGTATATCCATTAAGCATTTCTTTTTTACCGATATTTAATTTCAATCCAGTCCAACCAATAAATTTTCCAGACGATTTTTCGATTGTAGCAAAACGTCCGATCCCTCTTTCTTTGTATTGTAAGTTAATAAAAGAAAATATTTTTTCAGCTTCATTTCTGGTCTTAATAGGGTTATTCCCTAAATATTTATGAACTTTTTTATTTGAGTCTAACTGAAATATTCCATCGATATCTATGTCTCTAAACTCTCTTAAAATTAGGTTTTTAGTTTCAATATAAAATGTCATACCTATGATTGTAAATTATTATAAAGATATAAATTATTCGTTTACAAACGACTACAAATACTTACAACCGAAAGTAAGTGCTTTACAACCGTTTTTAATTAGAGTGTTATTACATATTTGCAGTGTTGAAATCTATCAACAAAAATGAATTATAAATTAGCACTAAGTATTATCGAGGTGCATAAATCTTATCTTATGAATACGTTAAGAAACAAAGTACAATTAATTGGAAACCTTGGGAATGATCCAGAAATTATCACTTTAGAAACAGGAAAGAAACTAGCTAAATTTTCATTAGCAACTAATGAGAATTATAAAGATGCGAGTGGAGAAAAACAAACCAAGACACATTGGCACAATCTTGTTGCTTGGGGGAAGGCAGCAGATATCATTGAAAAATATATTACCAAAGGAAAAGAGATTGCTATAGAAGGAAAACTTTCAACAAGAAGTTATGAAACAAAAGAAGGAGAGAACCGCTATGTAACCGAAGTTATTGTAAACGAATTGCTGATGTTGGGAAATAAGTAGTGGGGAGAATTAGCTATGAAAAAAGCCTAGGCAAATTTGCCTAGGCTTTTTATATTTTAATGATCT
>JBELHH010000042.1:0-7899 GCA_042091515.1 Flavobacterium sp.
TTTCCTGCTATCTACAATTTGTGTAACAAGATCACTATTAACAAAATCTAACCTACTGCCTACGGCATCCGACAAGGCATCCGTTTGTGTAATAAAACCAAGGTTAATAGAGTTTGTTTTCAGAAACCAGGAAGCAAAAAAAGTTGCAATAAACATATAAAAAAGGACTGGTTTCACCCCTTTACTATTGTATAATTTCGGATGAATAAATGCATACAATAACAAAAGAGGTACTAAAAGAGTAAAACCGTAATGGAATAATGGTGAAATAATTATTCCGATAACCCAAACTTTTTTTTTCTGAATAAAAAAATTATATAAAGCACAAAAAAGGATTAAAAACCCCGTGTTAAATCTAAAACCATTTATGCCAGACAACGAGATATATGTATAGAAAACCAATACCAATACAAAAACATATTGATCCAAGATGCTCCTTCTTTGTCGAACAAATATTAATAAGGATTGATAACTAAATATACCATAAACCAAACCTGCAAAAGCATACATTACCTTAGGGTTATCAGAGAACAGTGAAACAAAGTAGAATACAAATACCCGATACAAATCTCTAAATTCACCACCACGGTATAACTGTACAATGGTATTATAATCAAGTGTGTTATCAAATCGGCCAAAAGCTTCAGCATATCGATAGGAGTCCGCCGAATAATCTAAAAAGGATATTGCATATCCAAAAAGCATTGCAAAACCAACATATACAATTGCACTAGATTTAGATCTAATATTAAATAGAGCTGTTAAAAAACCTGCAATGGGTAAAATAAATAATAATGGAATACCTAGACCTCCAATTTTTTTAAACATAATCTGGTTAGTTTTCTTTAAATTTTACTTTTTATGATAAAGTGATTTTAAAGTTCATATGGAGAAAAGAGTACTCAAACCTGTTCTTATTTGTCATAATTAATTTTCATTAAATAACTTTTCAAACAAACTACCTTGATGTTTTCTATCAAATTCTGGAATGAATTTATTTTCTAAACCTTCAGATAAAATACCTGTTTTATAATCGGAAATAATCTGTTCAAATGTCTCCACAGATTGCTTCAGATTAAAATTTGATGTATCAAAGTTCCATCCTAGTTTATTCTCCAAAATAATTCTCGTAGGCTCAGAGATTGCCGGGGCAAAGTTTACGATCGGTCTCCTAGCTCCTAAATACTCGAAAAATTTAATTGGAACTCCGGTATAATGAGTTGATTTATTTCCTACAATCAACCATAATAAATCAGCAGAAACTAAATGGGTAAGCACTTTTGCTCGCGGAATTTTACCAATAAAATTTATACAAGCATATGAATTAAAATTTTTTATTTCGTCTATTAACTCATTTTCAAAATTTCCTGCGATTCGAATTTCAATTTCATTAGTAGTTATTTTTTCTTTTTCAATTAACTTGTCTACTATTTTTAATAAAGGAATAGGAGACCTCACACCACGATAAAAACTACCCGCATAAAATAGAGTCAATTTAATATTCTGTGTTTTGGCTATATCTAAATCCTTAAAATCTGACATATCAAATCCATTATAAACAACGCTAAATTTACTATTTAATTTAGTATAATACTTTGAATAAATATCTTGCATTGCATAAGTGATAAAAGAAACCTTATCTGAATGCTTTATAACAGTATGTTCTAATTTTTTATTTATAAGTTGCTTTAAATTCCTAACCCTTTTGACTGTTTCTATAAAATGGAAATCTCTTAATTCACTAACCCATAAAATATTTTTGTTTTTAGATTTGATAAATTTACCTATTAAATGGTTTGAAAAAGAGGGTGAAGTTGTAAAGACAATCTCTGATTCATTGATTAAATGTTTATTTTGTAATAGGTATTTACGCACCTTAGGATACCAAAAAACAGCTTGATCTGGCACAATCATTGAAGACAATAATTTGAATAGTGCTGCCTTTATTCTATTTACAATGCTTTTGTTTGAAGCAGTTGTACTTTTTCTTAATGAAGATGCCCCGCTTCCTAAAAGGCTATTAATTTTTATTAAATTGACATTCGGTAATTCTGGATTAAAACCTTCATTAACCCCCCAAGAAACATCTGCATTGCCGCAAGTTATTACGCAAACATCAAATTCATCTTTATTTAGATACTTTGCTACGGCATACGGGCGTTGCGCTGCTGGTACATTAGATGGTGGGTAGCTATATGAAATAATTAATATTTTTTTCTTTTCCACCTTTTCTAATTATTTATCAAAACTTCAATTATTTTTCTACCTGTTGTTCCATCCCCATAAATTTTGTTAGAAAAATTAGGTGTAATTGATAAATTCTCTAAAATTAAAGACGCAATAGGATCCTTTTTAACATCGATTAACTGATTGCAATTGGCTTTCACCAATTCTACCCATTCTGTTTGGTCGCGCAAAGTAAAGCATCTCTTATGAAAGAAATATGCTTCTTTTTGCAAGCCACCACTATCAGTTATTACCCCAATTGAATTTTTAATTAGGGTCACCATCTCTAAATAACCTAAGGGTTCTATTAAAGTAATTGCTGTTTCTATTTGGTATTTCTCTAAGTATTTTTTTGTTCTTGGATGCAATGGTAATATCACCTCATAACTATTATGAACTTTATCAAAAGCCTTAAATATATTTCTTAGCTTAACTTCATCATCTGTATTTTCGGCTCTATGAATTGTTGCCAACACATATTTTTCATTGGTATTGTATTTTACATTCTTCTTTGCTAAAGCACTATAAAACAATGCCGAATCATACATAATATCACCTACATTAACAACCAATGCGTTTATATTAACATATCCTTCATTATTCAGATTATTAATCGCCTCAGTTGTTGGACAAAATAAAACCGTACTAATTCTATCCGTTACAATTCTATTTACTTCTTCTGGCATGTCCATATTAAAGGAACGAAGACCTGCTTCTACATGTGCTACCTTAATGTGTAATTTTTTTGCGGCTAATGCACCAGCTAGGGTTGAATTTGTATCTCCATACACCAACAACCAATCTGGTTTTTCTCTCACTAAAACCACCTCAATTTCCTCCAACATACGACCTGTCATAGCTCCATGATTTAAGCTATTGATATTAAGATTGTATTTTGGCTTTGGAATTTGCATTTCTTCAAAAAAAACAGCACTCATATTGGCATCAAAATGTTGACCAGTATGTACAATAACTTCTTCAATATTTGCTGTTTTTAATATTTCTCTACTTAGTGAGGCCGCTTTTATAAATTGAGGTCTAGCTCCTATAATTGTTACTATTTTCATTCTTTACAATTTTTACAAAATTTATTTTCAGTTGAAACTGATATTTTATCCAAACATATTATACATCTTCTTGCTACAATTTTAGCTGGATTACCAACAACGATGGAGTTTTTAGGAATTGATTTCGTTACAACTGACCCCGCTCCAATTACTGAATTATCGTCAATTTGAACACCTGGTAAAATCACACATTGAGAACCAATCCAAACATTTTCACCAATAATAATCTTACCTGTTTTGTCATGCTTTCTTAAATCTTTAAATGAATGGTTTGCACTTATAAAACTACAATTATTAGCCCATATTGTACCTCCTCCAAATTCGATTCCATTAATAGCTTGATAATAACAACCTCCAGAAGTTGCTAAACTTAAATACACTGTTGACGATTTTTGATCATCTGAAATTCTAAAATTTTTAGGTGAATTTATTCTAGAAGTAAAGTGTAACAAAAAATCTCCGCCTCTTCCAAATCCCATTATTCGTTTAAAAAATGAATTAGTAAGATAAGTTCCAAACCCGGTTGCATAATACTTTCTGTAATACAACCTTTTTATAAAAGGAATAAACACAAATAACTTTAATATATTTTTCATTTTAGGTTAATCTAGATATTCTCCAATATAAAATAATAAACAACAAGTACTCGATAGATAAAACTATGGCATATAAAGTTAATATATCTAGAAAATCGATATTGTTATATTTTGAATATGTAAAAATAGAAATTGTTGTTATTAGTAATAACAAATTGATAATTAGTCCATATTGTTGTTTTTGATGAACAGCTAAAGTATTAGACAACGCACTACTAATAAATCTGATAGCAGCCAATGGAATAATTAATTTAGCATAGCTTCCCGAGACCCTCCATTCATCACCAAAGACAAATGCAAAAATAGGTTCAACCACTAAAAACAATATTAAAAAAATAGGAATAGAAATAACCACTAACTTTTTTAAGGTTTTAATAAATATAATTTCCGTTGATCCTTGATCATTATACTCCTGAGACGCTTTTTGAAAGTACACCTGGCTAAAACTACTACCTATTACACGTGCAGGAATCCCAACTATTCGTTGAGTCAAAGAATAAAATCCGAGCGTGGTAAGAGAATAGATAGAAGATATTAAAAAGTTAATAATATTTAAATTAATAGCGTTTATAAATATTGATGGCAAAGAAAACATTGGGAACTTCTTATAAATTATTGCCTCTTTCTTCAAATTCCTTTTTGATATAACTATATTTTTTTTTGCTTTTTTAAGCGTCTTATAAAGCATCATATTTCCTGTAAAATAGGATATTATTTGTCCAATTATTAACCCTATTGGTCCTAAAGCTATTAACCCAATTACCACTTGAGATAAACTTAGACTAATTGAGCGACTAACCAAGGAAATTGAAACATTTTTAAACTCCTTTTTACGGATATTGAAGAAATTTAAGGAATTATAAATTCCAACTAACAAGGTTGAAAGGGGAATAAGAAATAGCCAGTTTTCAATTTCTTTATTACCTGATAAATTTGAAATATCTGTTTTGAAAAACAAAACAATTACTAATAAAACTAAACTAAATATTGTAGCAATTATAACGCCTAAAACCACCAAATTAATTGCATCATCATCACTTTTAGGTAACAAAATAGCTTGCTCATATTGACCATTGGCAATTGCACCTGCAATTGCAGTAATTGCAATAAAAAGTGCGAATACTCCAAAATCATCTGGCGTGTAAATCCTTGTCAATATTGGTGTTACAGCAATTGGTATCGCTTGGGCAATAGTTGTTCCTGTCATTAATGTTAATACATTTCTGACAAAATCAGCTTTAAAAATATTTAAATTAATTTTCACCTTGTTTTGTGTAAATTTACTTTTTGAATGGGTGATGACTTAATTCTTTTATTGCAAAAGGATGATATTCCCCTTTTAGACCAACTTGTACTGCATTTCTTATATTATGCACAATTTCTATTGCTTGTCTAGCATCTTCTAAACCATATCCCTCACCATCTAAAACTCCTTGATAAACTTTTGTGTGTAAATCTGTAAAACCTCCTGAAAACTCTAACTCTTCTCCTTCAATAGTAATCGACCTGAAGGTTCTTTGCCCTTTGGCTTTTATATCATCTGGTAGAACGTCATAATTAATAGATAAAAACCAACGAACTCTAGCTCTTTGAAATTCTAAATAACCAGAAGCTCTATCATGAGTTTGCACATGCACAATGTTTTCTTTTATATCTCCAAAAATCCATGAAAGCATATCATAAAAATGCACACCAATATTTGTGGCAATACCGCCTGATTTGCTTTGATCACCCTTCCAAGAAGTATAATACCAATTACCTCGAGATGTTAAATACGTTAAATCAACATCGTATATTTTATCTTTTGGTCCGTTCGCTATTCTTTCTTTTAAAGCAATGATGCTTGGATGTACTCTTAATTGTAAAATATTGTAAACACGCTGCCCTGATTCTTTTTCCATTTTTTGAAGTGCATCTAAATTCCATGGATTTAATACTAATGGTTTTTCACAAATCGCATCAGCTCCTCTTCTAAGTGCCATTCTAATATGAGAATCGTGTAAATAATTTGGTGTACAAATACTTACATAATCTAATTCAATGCCTTTGTCATACTTGAGTTTCTCTATGTGTCTATCAAACCGTTCGGGTTCAACAAAAAAATCTGCATCTGGGAAGTAACTGTCCATAATCCCCACACTATCGAATCGATCTAATGCAGCAATTAGATTATTATTAGTGTCTTTTATTGCTTTTAAATGTCTTGGAGCTATGTAACCAGAGGCTCCTATAAGAGCGAAGTTTTTCATCTATTTAATTTTTTTACTCTATTTTTTTTTAATAAGTATTCTTGATTACTTTCTATGCAAATGCCAATTCCGTTATCGTTAAATTTTAATCGATGGCCATATTCACTTACCCATCCAATGTGTTTAGATGGATTCCCAACAACTAGTGAATAATCTTGTACTTTTTTAGTGACAACAGCCCCAGCTCCTATAAATGAAAATTTTCCAATATCATTTCCACAAACAATCGTTGCATTAGCTCCTATACTAGCACCTTTTTTAACTAGTGTAGACATATAATCATTTCTACGATTCACTGCACTTCTAGGGTTTATAACATTTGTAAAAACCATAGAAGGTCCTAAAAAAACATCATCTTCGCACACTACTCCAGTATATATAGATACATTATTTTGTACTTTCACGTTGCTGCCTAAAATTACATCAGGAGAAATAACAACGTTTTGTCCAATATTACAATTTTCACCAACGACACAATTAGACATTAAATGAGAAAAGTGCCAAATTTTAGTATTCTCACCAATTACACAACCTTGATCAATTATAGCTGTTTCGTGAGAGAAATATTTTTTTTCTTTCATATTGTAAAATTAAAGTGTTCTATCAGCCAAAGTATTTGGCAGTATATTTTTCACATCATAAATGACAGCATTATCTTTCATTAAAAGTGAAAAATCTAAATTCATAAATTTATTGTGTGCAACTGTTAAAACAACCGCGTCAAATTTAGTACCAGGTATTTTTTTTGATGAGATCATTCCATATTCATGCATTACCTCTTCTTCATTAGCCCAAGGATCATAAATAGTAATATTAGTTCCATAAGATTTTAGAGCATTAACAACATCTATAGCTTTGGTGTTTCTTACATCTGGACAGTTTTCTTTAAATGTGATTCCTAAAACAAGTACCTTGGAACCATTTACAGGTATATTTTTCTTAATCATGCATTTCACGATTTCGGAAGCCACATAATCTCCCATACTATCATTCATGCGTCTCCCAGCCAATATAATTTCTGGATTGTACCCAAATTCTTGTGCTTTTTGAGCCAAATAATAGGGGTCTACGCCAATGCAATGTCCTCCTACTAGTCCTGGCTTAAAAGGCAAAAAATTCCATTTTGTCCCAGCTGCCTCCAATACATCATGCGTATTAATATCCATCAAATTAAATATCTTGGCGAGTTCATTTACAAATGCAATATTTATATCTCTTTGGGAATTTTCAATCACTTTTGCCGCCTCTGCTACCTTGATAGTAGGAGCAAGATGCGTTCCAGCTGTGATCACAGATTTGTATAAGCTATCAACTTTCAAACCTATTTCTGGTGTAGACCCTGAAGTTACTTTTAGAATTTTCTCAACCGTATGCTCTTTATCGCCTGGATTAATTCTTTCAGGTGAATAGCCTGCATAAAAATCTTTATTAAATTTAAGTCCAGACACTTTTTCTAGTACAGGAACACAATCTTCTTCTGTGCAGCCTGGATACACCGTAGATTCATAAATTACGACATCTCCTTCTTTTAATACTGCACCAACAGTTTCACTTGCTTTTATAAGCGGTTTTAAAATAGGTCTGTTGTTTTTATCAACTGGTGTAGGCACTGTAATAATGTAGTAATTACAAACTTTTATTTTATCAAGTTCATTGGTGCAAAAGAGTCCAATTTCATCTGAGTCTTCACTGATTAAAACAGATTGTAAGGTTTCATTATCAACCTCTAAAGTAGAATCTACACCAGTCATTAACTCAGTT
>JBELHH010000043.1:0-7362 GCA_042091515.1 Flavobacterium sp.
TGGGACCTTTCAGGCATCAACCCAAATGGAGATCTAACCAATATTAGTCAAATGGTTGTTTTTGTAGATTGGACAGAAGGATTGCCAGATAGAGCTGAAAATAGTACAATTTATATTGATAATATTAGGTTTAATGCAAATAAATTAACAGATGCGCCACCAGTAGATACCTGTGAAAATGGTGTACAAGACAATGATGAAATAGGCATAGATTGTGGTGGTTCTTGTAGTGCCTGTCCTACAAGTAATGCTGTTATCATTGAGGATTTTGAGGGCATCCCTCCTCAAATTGCAGCAGATAACGGTTTAGGAGCAGTGAGTATTGTTTCTGACCCAGCAAACAATGGAATAAACAGTGAAGTATTAAAAATAGTTACCTCTTCCTCAGCGCCTGTTCCATGGCAAAATGGACAGGTGTTTTTACAAGACGATTATATCCATTTAATTTCAGATAATAAGATTGTTACCGCCGATATCTATTCGACCTCTGCTTTTCACATGTTGGCCAAAGTAGTTGACGCTGTTGGGGGAACAGTCGCTGACGAATCAGCAACAGATGATTATCACTCAGGGTCCGGATGGGAAACGCTTACTTTTGACTTTGCCAACCCTAAAGATAACACTCCTGTTGCAGCATTTATTTATGGAAGAATTCTTTTCTTTCCTATGTGGAATGGTAATGGTTGGAACACTAATGCGGTAACAACAACCTATGTAGACAATATTACAGCACTTACATCAGCTACAGCAAGCATATTGGAAAATAAAATCATTGACATAAGCATCTATCCAAATCCATCAAATACAAACTGGTATTTTAAAGCAGATAATTCAATGATTACCTCTATTGAAATATACAATTTATTAGGGAAAAAACTTATTTCAAAGAATTATAATAGTAATAATGTTACAATTTCTACTCAAAATATCACTAATGGCATTTATATTGCCCGAGTTACAACAGATATTGGAATGAAAACTCTGAAATTAATAAAAAATTAATCGATCTTTTTTGATCACTTAATTTTATACAAGTCGTTTGATCCTGATTTTATTTCAGTTATCAAACGGCTTTTTTATTTAAAAAGAATCTAAAATATTTTCTTGTTCTTTTTTTGTTACTTTTAAAAGATTTTTAATCCTTAATTTTTTTAAATTGAAACGGACTTGCACTATTTTTCAGCTTATAATCATTCTACTATGTTTAGGGTGTTCAAAAAATAATCTTGAGAATAAGAAAAAAGGGAATGACTTAATTACAGAAACAAGCCCTTATCTTCTTCAGCATGCTTATAACCCAGTGAATTGGAAAGCCTGGAACAAAGAAACATTAGCCCTTGCAAAAAAACAAAATAAACTCATTGTCATATCTATTGGGTACTCCTCATGCCATTGGTGTCATGTAATGGAAGAAGAAAGTTTTGAAAATGATTCTATTGCTAAAATTATGAATGATCGTTTCATCAATATAAAAGTGGATAGAGAAGAAAGACCCGATGTAGACAAAGTTTATATGAATGCTGTTCAATTAATGACTGGAAAAGGAGGCTGGCCATTAAATTGTATAACACTTCCTGATGGAAGGCCCATTTTTGGCGGAACTTACTTTACAAAAAATCAGTGGAGAAAAATACTATTAGATATCTCTAAACTATACGATGAGAATCCAAAAAAAGCAGAAGATTTCGCTCAGAGAATAACCGAAGGAATTAAAAACTCAGAATTAATTACTTATAGTAAAAAAGAACCTGTATTTAAAAGTGAAGAAATCATCACTGAAGTAAATCAAGCTAAAAAACAATTAGATCTTATTAATGGAGGGTTTCTAAATGCTCCTAAATTTCCTATGCCCAATGCACTTGATTACCTACTAAGATATCAAGATCAATTTCATGATCCAATGATTGAAAAGTATCTAAAAAAATCACTCACCAAAATGGCCTATGGCGGAATTTACGATCAAATAGGGGGAGGTTTTTCTAGATATTCTGTCGATGATCAATGGCATATTCCTCATTTTGAAAAAATGTTATATGATAATGCTCAGCTTGTTAGTCTATATTCAAAAGCATCTCTTACAGAGAAGAATGATTTATATAAAAACGTCGTAAAAGAAACCTTAGCATTTATCGAAACAGAATTAAATGCGAATAATGGTGCGTTTTATTCTTCATTAGATGCTGATAGTAAAAATATAAATGCTGAATTAGAAGAAGGGGCATTTTATAGTTGGACACTCACAGAAGTAAAATCGATTATCCCCAAAGATTTTGAGTTATTTAAAGAATATTATAATATGAATGCTATTGGTTTTTGGGAAAAAGATCATTATGTACTTATAAAGAATCAATCAGATATTGAATTTGCGCTGAAAAATAATATTACAATAAAAGAATTAGAACAGAAGACCAATCGTTGGAAGGCGATATTATCTAAAGCACGAAACAAAAGAAATAAGCCCAATTTAGACGATAAAATCTTAACTTCTTGGAATGCCTTAATGCTTCAAGGATATATTGACGCTTATCGAGCATTTGATAATGATGATTACCTAGAAAAAGCAATCAATATTGCAACTTTTCTTATCAACAATCAATTAAAAAGTGATGGTGGACTCTACAGAAGTTTTAAAAATGGAAAAAGTACTATTAATGGGTATGCAGAAGATTATGCCACTGTCATAGAATCTTTTATTTCTTTATATGAAGTAACACTAGATAAAAAGTGGTTATTGCTGTCTAAAAAATTAATGGACTATACAATCACACATTTTTTTAACACTACAAGTGGAATGTTCTACTATACTTCTAGTGAAGATGAAAACCTAATTGCTCGTAAAATTGAAATTGTTGATGGTGTTATTTCATCTTCAAATTCTATCTTAGGAAATAGTTTGTTTAAGCTCGGTCACCATTTTTCTGATCAAAAAATGATTAAACGTTCAGAACAAATGCTAAACAATATAAAACAAAAAATCATTCAGAACCCATTAGGATATAGCAATTGGTTACATTTAATGACAAATTTTACTACTCCTTTTTATGAAGTTGCTGTTGTAGGAGAAAATGCAAATGCTTTTACAAAAAAATTATTTAAAAATTACTTGCCTAACATATTAATCACTGCATCAGAGACAGAATCAGAGTTACCATTACTTAAAAATAAATATATTGATGGAGATACATTTATTTATGTATGTATAAACGGTACCTGTAAATTACCTGTAACCAACGTTTCAAAAGCGATAGACATCATCAAAAATAAATAACCGTAGAGAAATCTCTATGCAAGATAAATACACGTAAATATGAAAAGATTAGAGGGACAAATTGTCATTATTACTGGAGGGTCCAAAGGAATTGGTCAAGGAATATGCGAAGTGTTTTGCAAAGAAGGAGCAATCGTAGCCTTGTGGGATATCATAGACGGGAGTGCCACTGTAGATAAAGTTAAAGCAAATGGAGGACATATTTTTTATCAAAAAGTAGATGTTACCAATCAAAAAGAAGTAGATTATGCTGTAGAAAAGATTATTAGTCAATACAAAAAAATAGATGTACTAATTAACAATGCTGGGATTATTAGAGATCGTTCTTTTTTAAAAATGTCTCGTCAAGAATGGGATCAAGTAATGGCTGTCAATGTAGATTCATTGTTTATAACTGCCAAAGCAGTAATTCCACATATGAAAAATGAAAATTATGGAAGAATCATTTCAGCGTCATCTATCAATGCCTATCAAGGAGCCTTTGGGCAAACTAATTATGCTGCTAGCAAAGCCGCAATTGTTGGTTTTACACACTCCTTATGTAGAGAGGTTGGTAAATATAACATCACTGTAAATGCAATCGCACCTGGGTTTATTAAATCTGAGATGACAGACTCAATGCCTGAGGATATTATAAAAGCAGGTATTGAAATGATTCCTGTGAAAAGAATTGGAACCCCTGAAGATATGGGTTATGCTTATTTATTTTTAGCATCGAGAGAAGCCGGTTTTATAACAGGTCATACTCTTCATGCCAATGGGGGTGCAATGCCTTCATAAATTAATTATACAGCTCATATAAATATACTAAGATTATGGAACTACAATCACAAAAAGCATATCGCACAGAAATAACACATCTCCAAGATTTAAAAAATTATATCAATAAAGAACTGGGGATATCTGAATGGACAACTATTACCCAACACCAGATAGATACTTTTGCCAAAACCACCGATGATAATCAATGGATTCATGTCAATCCTAAAATGGCAAAAAAGTATTCTCCTTACAAAAAGCCAATTGCTCATGGGTTTTTAATTCTTTCTTTAGCCTCTAAATTTTGTTATGAGACATTACATTTAATGGATGTTAGAATGGGAGTAAATTACGGTCTAGATAAAGTACGGTTTATGAATGCCACAACAGCAGGTTCTTTAATAAGAGCTCGAGTTTCTTTACTGTCTGTAGAAGATATTCTAGGTGGGTTGCGTTATAAAATGAAACTTATATTTGAATTAAAAGGGCACAATAAACCAACATGTGTTGCTGAATTTATTGCACAAGCATACTCAGATCCCAAGAAAAAAAATAATCCTGTCCTCACAGAAAAGCCCTCTGATTTACCTCACCAAAAAAACCAATGTGTTCTTTATAAAAAAGAAGGAGATATCGCAATCGTAACGCTAAATCGTCCTGAAAAATACAATGCAGTAAATGACGATCTCGTTAAAGGAATTAACAATGCCATCGCTAAAGTAAGGAGAGATGATGGCGTTCGGGCTATGGTATTAACTGGAAATGGAAAAGGGTTTTGTTCTGGCGCCGACATGAATACTTTCGGAGCGATTACTCCGGAAGAAGGAAGAGCCTATATAACCAGTACTTATGGTCCTCTAATGCGAAACTTGTGTACCCTTAAAAAACCAATCATCGCAGCGATTAATGGAACTGCTGCTGGAGTCGGTGCATCTATCGCATTGGCATGTGACTTTAGAGTAATGTCTAATGATAGTGCCTTACTTTATGCTTTTATAAATATAGGGCTAGGACCAGATGGAGGGGCAAGCTGGTTATTGGCAAGACAAGTTGGATATAGTCGTGCTTTACAAATTGCAATCGAGGGTAAAAAAATAATGGGCGAAGAATGTCAAAAATTAGGCTTAACAAATAAATTAGTCGATAAAAAAGAATTAGTATCTACAGCTATAGAATGGGCTTCTAAATTAGCAATATTACCAACATTAGCTGTTGGAATCACAAAACAAGACATGTTTCATGCAATGGATAATGATTTATATAGCACAATAGCTTATGAGGCAGAAAAGCAAACTTCTGCTTTTGCAAGCCATGATTTAGCAGAGGGTGTTGCAGCTTTTTTACAAAAAAGAACTCCAAAATTTATAGGAAAATAGCAGAGATTCGCTTTTTATATTAAGAGTAATCACGCTTAAAATATTAGTTCCATTTTTTCCGATAATACTCTAACCTTTTTTTCATAATTGGCCTAAATAAAAATGGGAAGTAAGAGAGCATCAACATCGTTGGGTAACCATAAGGCAATGTTGGGCTATTTTCTTTTGATTCTAATATTTGATACGGTTTTGCTCCGCTATGATGATGATCTGAATGCCTTGTTAACTCAAATAATAATACTCTACCAATAATATGATCTGAATTCCAAGAATGTTCTGGTTTTACACGCTCATACCTCCCATTCTCCTTCTTTTTTCTTCTTAATCCATAATGAGAAAAATAGTTTTGAGCCTCTAAAACAGAGATTCCGTAAACCGAGGTAATCAAATAAATAAACATGGTATAACTTCCAAAAAAGAAAAAGATCACAAATAAGAATACTAATGATAGTAATGCATAAAATAACATGGGATTATACAGCTGAGACTTCCCTTGTTTCTGTAAATTTTGTGATTCTAACTTCCATGTTTTAAAATAACCTCCTATTTGAGATCTTATTGCAAACCAATAGAAAATATCCCCCTCTTTTGCGGATGTTAGATCATTAGGAGTGGCTACATCTCTGTGATGAGCAGAATTATGATAGGTTATAAAATGATTTTGTAAAGCTGTAAGTAATAACACATGCGCCAATAATTGTTTAACTTTGTGATCTGTTTTATGACCAAGTTCATGACCTATGTTAATTCCGTTTACCCCTAATATAGTTCCCATCATCAAAACACATGCAATCATATCTGATAGAGGAATTCCACCAACTGAAATTGTCATTAAAAACTGATAAACAACAATTAAATGCAACGGTACGGAAAGATACAGTACCCAATCGTAAAAAACACTTTCATTCGCCAATACTTTTTCTACTGAATTTAGATTATACTTATTTGGAGGAAATAAGTATTCTAGAATAGGAACTAAAATATATAATGAAAAAAGTCCAAAATAAGCAAGGAGTCCAGAAGAATTAAAGGTTAAAAAGCCTAGAAAAGGAACAATAAAAGCAGAAAAATATTTGAATTTGGCCATGAATAGAATGATTAATCGAAAAGGGTTTTAAATTGCTAAAAATCAAATATATAAAATATTATTTTACTCATTTTGTTATTATTTTAGATCTATTTAAGAATTCTATTGATTATTGAATCTTTAATAAGCCTCAATGATACAAGTTGAAAAACTGATTTTATGGATTTAGTTAAAAAAATTTTGATAATTCAAATAAAATTGTAAATTTGGTAAACCAATTTGGTAAACCAATTTTATCTTAATTCTTATTAAAGAATCATAGAATAACATATATAAATACAAATAAAATTAAACTTAGAATTATGACGAAAAAATTCTCTTTTTAATTATCCTCTTTCCTTTATGGTCGGGCAAATTTTTTAAGCTAGACTAGAGATACTTAATTTGATTTTAAAAATGTAACCACCTAGAGAATTTCTTTCGAGTCTTAATGCAAGTCTTTAGCTAATTTTACCCTATGCAGATAATAATAATGGTGGTAATTGGTTTAATTTAGAAGATATAGCCTTAAATTTGTGTGTCGGTGATGCCGTGTTAAAGTGTGGAGAAGTAACCAAAACAATCTAATAATAATTTTTAATCAAATGAGAAAAATAATTTTAAATTTAGTAGTAATTGCTGCTGTAGGTTTTACAAGTTGTAAAAGTGACTCAAAAAAAGATGAAAAAAAATCAGAGATTACTGAAATAAAAAAAGATATTGCCTATACTGACGCTAGTTTCGGAGTTAGAGGAAATTGCGGAATGTGCAAGACTACTATTGAAAAAGCTGTAAGTAATTTAGATGGTATATCGAAAGCAGAATGGGATAGGTTGAAAAAAAAGATAGATGTTTCTTTTGATGCTTCTAAAACAAATCTAGATGCAATTCAT
>JBELHH010000044.1:0-7359 GCA_042091515.1 Flavobacterium sp.
AACGAATGTTACAAGAATCTGTAGATTCACTATTTGATAATACACGTAAATCTTCAGCAGTAAAAACAGAATCCAACAGACCTTTAAAGTCGTTATCAGACTCTTTAAAAGGAAAACAAGGGCGTTTCCGTCAAAATTTACTTGGTAAACGTGTTGATTATTCTGCCCGATCTGTTATTGTAGTTGGACCAGAATTAAAATTGTCTGAATGTGGTATCCCAAAAGATATGGCAGCTGAATTGTACAAGCCTTTTGTAATTCGTAAATTAATAGAAAGAGGTATTGTAAAAACAGTAAAATCTGCTAAGAAAATTATAGATAGAAAAGAACCTGTTGTTTGGGATATTTTAGAAAATGTAATTAAAGGGCATCCAGTTTTATTAAATCGTGCTCCAACATTACACCGTTTAGGAATTCAAGCATTTCAACCTAAATTAATTGAAGGAAAAGCAATTCAGTTACATCCACTTGTATGTACTGCATTTAATGCCGATTTTGATGGAGATCAAATGGCAGTTCACCTTCCATTAGGACCAGAGGCTATTTTAGAAGCTCAATTATTAATGTTAGCTTCTCACAATATATTAAACCCTGCCAATGGAGCACCGATTACAGTACCTTCTCAAGATATGGTTTTAGGGCTTTATTATATGACTAAAGAAAGAAAATCTACCAAAGAAGTACCTGTAAAAGGAGAAGGATTGACTTTTTACTCTCCAGAGGAAGTTACTATAGCATTTAATGAAGAAAAAGTTGAGTTAAATGCAGGTATTAAAGTAAAAACATTTGATATTGATGAAGAAGGTGTTTCTGTAAAGAAAATCATTCAAACCACAGTTGGTAGAGTTTTATTTAATGAAGTTGTTCCAGAAGCAGCTGGTTATATCAACGAGGTATTAACCAAAAAGTCTTTACGAGGAATTATTGGAGGTATCCTTAAAGCTACAGACATTCCATCTACAGGAAAATTCTTAGATGAAATTAAAAATATGGGGTACAAATTTGCCTTTCAAGGTGGTTTATCTTTCAGTTTAGGAGACATCATTATCCCAGAAGAAAAACAATCTATGATTTCTGAGGCTAACAATGAAGTTGATGGGATTGTTATGAATTATAATATGGGTATGTTAACCCAAAAAGAACGTTATAATCAAGTAATTGATATTTGGGGAAGAACCAATAATCAATTGACTGAATTATCGATGAAACGTTTACGTGAAGATCAACAAGGATTTAACTCAGTTTATATGATGTTAGATTCTGGAGCTAGGGGATCGAAAGAGCAGATTCGTCAGTTAACAGGAATGCGTGGATTAATGGCGAAACCAAAAAAATCTTCAGCCGGTGGTGGAGAAATTATCGAGAATCCAATTCTTTCTAACTTTAAAGAAGGGTTATCAATTCTAGAATACTTTATTTCTACTCACGGTGCTCGTAAAGGTCTTGCTGATACTGCATTAAAAACAGCGGATGCTGGTTACTTAACTCGTCGTCTTGTAGATGTATCTCAAGATGTTATTATTAATGAGCATGATTGTGGTACTTTAAGAGGACTTGATGTAACTCCATTAAAGAAAAATGATGAGATAGTAGAATCTCTTAGCGATAGAATTGAAGGAAGAGTTTCTTTACAAGATGTTTATCATCCATTAAGTTATGATTTATTAGTAGGGGCAGGGGAAGTTATTACTCCTCAAAAAGCCAAATTAGTAGATGCTTCAGGATTAGATTTAGTTCAAGTAAGATCTGCCTTAACATGTGAATCCCAAAGAGGAATTTGTGCTCAATGTTATGGACAAAGCTTATCGACTCGTAACAATGTACAAATAGGTGAAGCAGTTGGAGTTATTGCCGCCCAATCTATTGGAGAACCTGGTACTCAGTTAACACTTAGAACATTCCATGTTGGGGGTGTTGCAGGAAATATTTCAGAAGACAACAAATTAATAGCAAAGTTTGATGGTAAAGTAGTTGTAGAAGATTTAAGAACTGTTGAAGGAAAGGATAATGACGGAAAAGAGGTTGATATAGTTATCTCAAGAACTGCAGAAATTAAAGTGATCGATAAAAAGACAGGGATAAATCTCAGTTCTAATATCATACCTTATGGTTCAGTGATTTTTGATAAAAAAATTAAATCAATTAAGAAAGGTCAAACAATCTGTCAGTGGGATCCATTTAACGGTGTAATAGTTTCTGAATTTTCAGGAACAGTTAAGTTTGATAACTTAGAACAAGGAGTTAACTATCAAGTTGAGATCGATGAACAAACAGGTTTCCAAGAAAAGGTGATTACCGATTCTAAGAATAAGAAAATAATTGCTTCTTTAATTATTGAAGATAACGACGGAAATGCATTGCGTTCCTACAGTTTACCAGTTGGAGCTCATTTAATGATAGACAATGGAGAATCTGTACAAAGTGGTAAGATTTTAGTGAAAATCCCTCGTAAATCTGGTAAAGCAGGTGATATTACAGGAGGTCTTCCTAGAGTAACAGAATTATTTGAAGCTCGTAATCCATCAAATCCAGCAGTTGTATCTGAAGTAGATGGGGTTGTTTCTTTTGGAAAAATTAAAAGAGGTAACAGAGAAATTATTGTTGAATCTAAAACAGGAGATATTAGAAAGTATTTAATTAAACTTTCAAATCAAATTTTAGTTCAGGAAAATGATTTTATAAAAGCAGGAATGCCTTTATCTGATGGAGCTGTTACTCCGATAGATATTTTAAGAATAAAAGGACCTTCTGCAGTACAACAATACTTAGTAAATGAAATACAAGATGTGTATCGTTTGCAAGGAGTAAAGATTAATGATAAACATTTTGAAGTTGTTGTTCGTCAGATGATGCGTAAAGTAAGAATTATAGATTCTGGAGATACACTATTCTTAGAAAATCAATTGATTCATAAGAATGATTTCATTCAAGAAAATGATGCTACCTACGGAATGAAAGTAATTGAAGATGCTGGAGATTCAGAAAATTTAAAAGCTGGTCAAATTATTTCGGCTCGTCAATTAAGAGATGAAAATTCTTTATTACGTAGAAATGATAAAAATCTTGTTGCTGCTCGTGATGCACAACCTGCAACTGCCGAACAAGTACTTCAGGGTATTACAAGAGCTTCACTTCAAACAAAATCCTTTATTTCTGCTGCTTCGTTCCAGGAAACAACTAAAGTATTAAATGAAGCTGCCGTTAATGGAAAAGTAGATCATTTAGAAGGATTAAAAGAAAATGTTATTGTAGGTAAGAAAATACCAGCAGGTACTGGTATGAGAACTTATGATCATTTAATTGTTGGTCCTAAAGAAGAAATCGAACAAAGTTTTAATCTATAATAATCATGGCTGAAGACCAAAATAAAAACGGAAAAATTAATATAGAGTTAGATGAATCTGTTGCTCAAGGAACATATTCTAATCTAGCGATTATTAACCATTCAGTTTCTGAATTTATTGTTGATTTTATTACAATGATGCCAGGAGTTCCCAAAGCAAAGGTGAAGTCTAGAATAATCTTAACACCACAACACGCTAAAAGATTAACAAAAGCGCTAGCAGATAACGTTTTAAAATTTGAGAAAGCTCATGGTGAAATTAAAGATTATGAACAACCGCCAATCCCAATGAATTTTGGTACACCTGGTGAAGCATAAAATAACAAAACCCAAAACTAATTTTTTGGGTTTTGTTATTTTATATCCTTTATACGGAATTTAAAAGGATCAATTTTTTAATGCTTTTATCATATATGTTTTTTGATCTTTAGTGATTTTAATCAAGTATAATCCATTAGCAATATCTCTCATTTTAAACGTAATATCTTTCTGATTATAAAAAGTAGTTTCTTTAATCAATTGACTTTTTATGTCATATAGTTGAATTTTAATAGAAGAGTAAAAATTTTCAAAAGAAAAATAAACATTTTCTTTGGTTGGATTTGGAAAATAGTTAAAATCAATTATTTTATTTCCAGTTATAGAAAGTGAAGTATTAATTTCTATTATTTTTTTGTCCCAACTTAGAATATCATTTTCTATATACAGTTTTACCTCATAGACCCCTAAATTTTCATATGTATGACTTGGATTTTGTTCTGTGCTTGTGTTTCCATCACCAAAATCCCATAGCCAACTTATAGCCCCTGAACTTTGATCAAAAAAATCAACGGTTTCAGGACTGTTTGATATTCCATCACCTTGTTCATAATTAAAATCTGCGATTGGTTTGTGTTGCTCCCACAAAAAAGATGTAATTTTTTCAAAGACAATTTCCCAATATTCGTTACCAGAAGTACCGTTACTCCAAGTTCCATTATCTGTACCATAAAATTCATGTTCTCCATCAGAGACAAAGTAAGTTTTCTTATTAGCGATCTCTAACTCTTCAAGTTTCATATTAATTTGATTGCTTCCATACGTTTCATTTAATACAGTATATCCGAAAGGTGGTCCTATTTCAAATGGAACAACACTGTCACTACTACCGTGAACGAGAAATACGGGAGTATCATTATTAGAGCTTATAAGATTGGTGTTTTGTAAACCACCCCAGAGCGATACAACAGCATCAGGTCGTCCATCAAAACTAAGGTAGTCACCAATATTTAAAGGTCCTAAATCTGGCGCTGTATGATTAAAAGGCGGTGTTGCATTTGTGTAGCTAATAGAACTAATTTGTGAGGGTACTTCATTACTATCCATATAAATACTGTGCAACCCAATAAAAGAACCTGCACTACTTCCTATGAAATATATTTTATCATTATCGATATTATAAATGCTGGCATTTGCTCTCAGATATCTCACTGCTGCCAATCCATCCTGAATTCCCCTGTATACTGCTCTGGTTCCATGAAGATTCGCATTGGTAACAAGATTAAAACCTAAGCGGTAATTTATTGTTGCTGTCACATAGCCTTTCTTTGATAATGAATCACAAAAAGCCATCATATCGTCATGATTTTTATTTCCTAAAAGAAACCCTCCAGAATGAGCAAAAATAATTGCAGGTCTCTTTGTGTTTGAATCTCCTTGAGGAACAAAAATATCCATTTCTAAATTTTCTATTGTTGTATTGTCTTCAACAGTATATGGAGCATTTATTGAGGCTACACTATGGTAAATAATATTTTCTGAAATGTCAGATGATGAGAAAAGAGTATTCGTATATCGATATTCTTGAGCTTGAGAGAACGTGCTGTAGAATACAATAATCAGCAAATAATGTGTTATTTTAGCATTCATTTACTTAATCTGTAGTGTTTATTGACTGACAATACTACTAATTTAAAAGAAAATTAATAAATAAGCTTACTTCTTTCTTGTTTTGTTAAGAAGCCAGAAATCAGCTAAAACGAGAGCAGTTAACGCTTCAATTACTGGAACAGCTCTAGGGACAACACACGGATCATGTCTTCCTTTACCCATAATTTCTGTTTCTTCACCTTTAGAATTTATAGTATCCTGATGTTGCATAATTGTCGCAACAGGCTTAAAAGCAACTCTAAAATAAATATCCATTCCATTACTGATTCCCCCTTGGATACCTCCAGAAAGGTTTGTTTTGGTTGATCCATCTGCATTAAAAATATCATTGTGACGGCTACCTAACATTTTAGTTCCCTCAAAACCACTTCCAAATTCAAATCCTTTAACAGCATTAAGAGAAAGCATTGCTTTTCCCAGTTCGGCATGTAACTTTTTAAAAATAGGCTCTCCTAGGCCTATTGGCATATTTTTTACCACACAACTAATAGTTCCTCCTATCGTATCACCTTGTTTACGAATTTCTTTAATTTTTTCAATCATTTGTTGAGCCATTTTTTCATCCGGACATCGAACAATATTCGTTTCTGTTTTTGAAAAATCTAATAGATGATATTCTTTATTCATTGATAATTCACCAACAGAGGAAGTATAGGCATTGATAGAAATAAATGAAATTAATTGTTTTGCTAAAGCCCCTGCAACCACCCAATTGGCAGTTTCTCTAGCAGAAGATCGTCCACCACCACGGTAATCTCTAAGGCCAAATTTCTTATCGTAGGTAAAGTCTGCGTGAGATGGCCTGTAAACATCGGTATTATGAGAATAATCGTGTGATTTTTGATTGGTATTTTTGATGATAAAACCAATCGAGGTTCCAGTTGTTTTTCCTTCAAATATTCCGGAGAGAAATTCTACTGAATCTGGTTCTTTTCGCTGCGTTACAATTTTAGATTGTCCTGGCTTTCTTCTGTTCAATTCATCTTGAACGGCTACTAAATCTAATTTTAATCCAGCCGGAAAACCATCGATAATTCCACCAATAGCAATTCCATGAGACTCTCCAAAAGTAGTTAGTTTTAATAAATTTCCAAAAGAATTAAAAGCCATTAAAAAAGTTCTAAAATTTCAGTTGCTAAGATAGTATAAAAATCAGGAAACCATAGTTTTATTGCCATTGCTAATACCATAATAATCAAGGCTTTTTTTACGAATTTATCACCTTTGTTTACGGACCATCGACTCATGAACCAACCCCCAGATGCATTTCCCAGAGAAAGAACGAGTCCATATGTCCAATTAATAAGATCATTATACGCGAAAATAGCTACGGCAGCCAATGAGTAAATTAGTGCTACGAATACTTTAATAGCGTTACTTTTTACTAAGGATATATGATTAATACTAGACAAGGCAAGTAAAATTATAAACCCAACACCAGCCTGAATAAAACCACCATACAATCCGATGATAAAAAAGGCAATCATACTTAGCCAAAAATGTTTTCCTGTAATTCTCTCTATGACTTCATTTGTTGTTTTTTTAGGTTTAAAAACCATATATACTACGATAAGCATCATGATAACTCCTAAAATTTTATTGAAGAGTTCTCCTTCTATCTTTACTCCAGCAATGGCTCCTATAATAGCTCCAATTGTAGCAGGAATGGCCAGGTAAATACTAAAAGGAAATGTATTTATTCCTTTGCTTTTAAATCCTTTTACTGCAAAAATATTTTGAATGATAATTGCGATTCTATTAGTTCCATTTGCAATATTTGGTGGTAAGCCAAGAAAAATTAACATAGGTAATGTTAGTAGAGAACCACCCCCTGCTAGGATATTAATTCCACCAGCAATAAAACCAACAAGGATAAGTATTAAATAGTCAATCATATGATATGATATTTTTTATAAATGTATTATAAAAAAAGATATAAGCTTAAAAATAATCATTTAAAAAAGGCACAAATATTTTTACAAAAAGAAAACCTTTTTCTATATTTGCAGCCGCTATCAAATAAATATTAGCGCGACTGGAGAAATGGCAGAGTGGTCGAATGCGGCAGTCTTGAAAACTGTTGACTG
>JBELHH010000045.1:0-7220 GCA_042091515.1 Flavobacterium sp.
ATCCATCTATTTGCATAAGTCTTAAAGGAATAATCAAATAATTCTCGACCCATAACAGTTTCTCTTAGTATGTTTAATCCTGTTCCGGGTTTAGAATATCCGTTAGCACCAAAATTGTAGGTATTTAATCCTTTTGTCATGATTGGAGCAATTTGACTTTGATCTCCAGACATATATCTTACAATATTCTTTGCAGGGCCTCTTCTAGACGGATATTTTTTATTTGGTGTTATTGCTTCAGGATATTTTTCGCCAAAATCTTGTTCGGCAACGTATTGGACAAAGGTATTAATTCCCTCATCCATCCAAGTCCATTGGCGCTCATCACTATTAATAATCATTGGAAAATAATTATGTCCTATTTCATGGATAACAACTCCAAACATACCGTATTTTACTCGATCACTGTAGGTTCCATCTGCATCAGGGCGTCCGTAATTCCAACAAATCATTGGATATTCCATTCCTTGGTTTTTAGCATGCACAGAAATAGCTTTAGGATAAGGATAATCAAAAGTCATTCTTGAATATGAAATTAGCGTACTAGCAACTACTTTTGTAGACCAATCTTCCCAAAGTGGATTTCCTTCTTTTGGATACATAGAAACAGCCATCACATCTTTACTTCCTAATTTAACGGCCATCATATCCCAAATGAATCTTCTTGAAGTAGCAAATGCATAATCACGAACATTTTTAGCTTTAAATTTCCAAGTTTTTTTACTGGTTAAAAATCCTTTGGAAGCTTCTTCAGCCTCATCTTGCGTTACAATAACTACAGGTTCTTCGTATGACTTTTTTGCTTGTTCATAGCGTTTGATCATTTCCTTTGAAAAAACTTCTTTTCTATTTTGAAGCTCACCGGTTGCATCTAAAATGTGATCGGAGGGTACCGTAATATTAACTTCGTAATCTCCAAAAACTAGCGCAAACTCGTCTCTTCCCCAAAATTGACTATTTTGCCAACCTTCAACATCGTTATAAACTGCCATACGAGGAAAAAACTGTGCAATCACATAGGCACGATTTCCATCTTCAAACTCCTCATAACCACTACGACCTCTTTTATTTACATGATCATTAATATTGTACCACCAACGAATTGAAAATTCAAATTGATCTCCTGTTTTCATACTTTTTGGTAACTCAATACGCATCATAGTTCGATTAATGGTGTACTCTAAATTTTTACCGTTAGTATCTCTTACTTCTTGAATATTGAAACCTCCATCAAAACCTTCTCCCATATATTGATTTACAAAGTTTCCAGCCATATCTGCAGGAGCTGCTCCACTAGATTGAATGAGTGGGGTTTTGGAATCTCTAGCTCTCATATTTTGATCTAGCTGTACCCATAGATAATCTAAAACATCAGGAGAATTATTAGTATAGGTTATGGTTTCATAACCCATTAACTTTTTATTCTTGTCATCTAGTTCAATATCCATAACATAATCCGCTTGCTGTTGATAATATGCAGGGCCTGGAGCACCGCTTGCAGAACGATATTGATTTGGAGTTGAAAACTCTTCGTATAATTGTTTGAAAGGATTGTTATTGTAGTGTCCTGGAACACGTTCCTCTTTTTCTTCTTCTTGGGAGTGACTTAATCCAGTTGTTAAACAAAGGACAGCTAAAGTCAATAATCTGAATAGTTTCATTGTTCTAATTTCGTTATTTTATTTTTTTTAAAAATAGTTTTTATTGTGGATAATCTGGTTTCTTTAATTAAAGTTTAACAGTCCGCTGGGACGGTTTTTATCTAAAATTAAATTTTTCTTGTTTTTCTCATTTGAAAAGTGAATTATATTTTGTTGCTCAGGGAATAAATCGATCAGTATTTTATTTTCGATTTCAAGAGATCCCAACATATCAATATTTTCAATTTCAAAATATATATTTAAAATATCAATATCATATTCTTTTCCAATGTAAATAGGCTGAGTATCGTTTCCATTAACCTTAAATTTTAGCTTTTTTAAAATATAGTTTAATAAATAATTTTGATCTAAATCTGTTTCTTTTTTTGGATCTAATTGAACTTTTGAATTATGTCGCTTTTGTAAAACTTGTTCTAAATCGTCGACAAATATTTTTGAAATAATCTGTATTGATTTTTGTTCTTTAACATAGTCCACTTTTGTGGTACTCACATAAAATTTATGGGCATTAAAACCAGTTATAAAAAAACAAATTACCAGGTAATAGATTATTTTTTTTAGATTGCTATTCATAAGACTTGCAATATAATAATTTGTTTCGCTTATCTTTTTATTTAACTTTTATTCTTCATAAATATTATTTATAAACTAATTAAAAAAATATAAATATTGGGGTATGAACCAAATGAATTCATAAAATTTTCTAAAATTAGATGGTCTTTATTAAATTTACATCTTAATCATAGTTAAATGAAACTAAAATTATTTTTTGCAATTCTCTTGTTTTATGCCTGTATTGATGATGATCAAATTTTTATAGAAAACGACATTACACCTCCAAGTATATCAATTATTGGGGATAACAGTATCAATATATATCAAAATACCATATATGTAGATGCTGGAGCCACTGCAATTGATAATATTGATGGAGATTTAACCACTTCAATCATAACAACAGGTTCTGTAAATACTAATTTGATAAATTCGTACACAATTACCTATAGCGTTTCAGATGCTGCAAATAATAGCACTTTTGCAACGAGACAAGTAAACGTTATAGAGGATTTAAACAATCCTGTCTATCTAGACAGTAATGAAATTACCATAAAAGCAAAAGAATGGTCAGAGGTAGGTGATGTAGGCTATATTAATGATGTTTTATACACCGTAGTAGATAGAGAAATGTTAGCTGGCATGTTGCAAAATGGAAGTGATGTGACCAAAATAGCGACCACAAAAATTACCAACATGAGTAATTTATTTTATAACCAAACTTCTTTTAATCAAAATATTGGTAACTGGGACGTTAGCAATGTTATTTCTATGTATGCAATGTTTTGGAATGCAGCTTCATTTAATCAATCCTTAGCACATTGGGATGTAAGCAATGTTTCCGATTTTATTAATACGTTTACCCGAGCAACAAATTTTAATCAAAATATAGAAGATTGGAATGTATCAAATGGAACTACAATGAGAGGCATGTTCTCTTATGCTTCTAGTTTTAATCAACCTCTAGGGAATTGGGATGTAAGTAATGTAGACAATATGAATTACGTATTTTATAATGCTATATTATTTAATCAAGATATTAGCAATTGGGATGTTGGTTTAGTAGAAGAAATGTTTAGTATGTTTAATAACGCTAGTTCATTTAATCAAGATTTAAGTAATTGGAACGTAGAGAACGTATTTTTATGTGAAAATTTTGATGATAATACCCCACAATGGGTTTTACCAATTCCAAATTTTGTGGATTGTAACATAAATGATTAAATAAAATCAACAATGAAAAATTTAATAGTTGCTAGTACCTCTACAATATTCGGCGGCACTTATTTATCTTATTTATTAAAAGATATTTCGATACATTTTAAAGAAACCAACGAGATTATATTTATACCCTATGCAAGACCAGGAGGAATTTCTCATGATCAATATACAACTATTGCTTCTGAAGCATTTTCTAAAATTGATAAAAAAATTATCGGTTTACATAGCTTTAAAAACCCAGAGGCTGCACTTAAAAGTGCAAAAGGGGTATTTGTAGGAGGCGGAAATACTTTTGTACTGGTTAATCAGCTTTATACACTTAAGCTTATGAAAACTTTAAGGGAAGAAATAATCAAGGGACTTCCCTATTTAGGAACCAGCGCCGGAAGTAATATTTGTGGTTTAACCATGAATACAACTAATGATATGCCTATCGTTTATCCCCCTTCTTTTAAAACTTTAGGAGTACTTCCTTTTAATATTAATCCTCATTATTTAGATCCAAAACCAACTAGTAAACATATGGGAGAAACTAGAGAGACCAGAATTAAAGAATTTCTTACTCAACAAAAAGTTCCTGTAGTTGGCATTAGAGAAGGAAGTTGGCTTCAAGTAAAAAATGAAAAAATAATTCTTAAAGGTGGACTTTCAGCAAAAGTTTTTGAGTATTTTAAAGACCCTTATGAATTAGTATCAGACAGTATTATTAAACTTTAAGAATAGTTATTAATGAATCAGAACCTCTCAATAAAGTACTGTTTGTTTTTTGGATGCTGTTTATTAACAGTCTTATGTTCATTTATAAATACACAAGTATCTTTCACGCGAAATCAATTAATTGGAAAAGGAAATCCGGACATAATTGGTAATTCAAAAATACACAAAGATGCAAATTTTGCATTTGAAAAAATGAAAGAACACGCTCAGAAAGATGGAATTAAAATTGAAATAGTTTCTTCCTACAGGAGTTTTGAAAAACAAAAACAACTATTTGAAAATAAGTATATAAGATTTACCAATGAAGGAATGACCCCTGAAAAAGCAATTGAAAAAATAATTGAATACTCAACCATACCTGGTACTTCAAGGCATCATTGGGGAACCGACTTAGATTTAATTGATGCTAATTTTCCAAAACCAGAAAGTGTTTTGGAAGAAGAGCATTTCTACGGTAATGGGCCCTATTGTAAATTTAAAGAGTGGATGGATATTTATGCTGAATCCTATGGTTTTATTGAGGTATATACTCAGAATGATTCTCGAAAAGGATTTAAACATGAACCCTGGCATTACAGTTTTGCACCTGTTTCCATACCTATGCTTCAAAGTTTTAAAAAACTTAACTTAAAAGATATATTAACAACAGAAAATATAGAGGGTGCTTCTTTTTTCTCAGACGATTTTATCCAAAAATACTACCTAGAAAACATATTGGATATTAATCCAAAACTACTTTAATTATTGAGTTTTGAATTGAAAATATAAAATTCTAATTTATAAATGACACCTCCCATTTATTGTTTTTATCTTTGCAATATCAAACAACGATGCTGTTTTCCATGATTTCTTTATAGATCACCCTATTGTAAAGTTACCATATATAAGTAATGGCGAATGTTCTGCAGAAGATATACATGATCTAGTTAGAAAAACATATAATATTACCTTTACACCCTAAAAACCTATACTTTGAAATACTATATATACATAATCATATTTCTTTTAGTTCTTATAGAGAGTTGTAAAAAGACAGAAACTCCTAACCCAGTTAGTGATCCTATTATAAATAATTTCGCTTTTCTCAGCGAACATAACCTTGGACTTGATACAAACATATATCTAACAGAGATATCTGGTAATATTATAGGAAGATTGCCATACAAAACTGATATGAAAGCTTTAATTGCTAGCTTTAATTCCTTCGGCTCTGATGTTACAATAGGTGTTACAAATCAATCCTCTGGGGTAACTCCAAATAATTTTACTGACATACTCACCTATGATGTTACAAATGATAGCAAAACCGTAAAATACGATGTAGATGCAATATTGTTTACAGGAATACCTATAGTTGAATTAAACATAGAAAATAATAGTGAAATTATTTCAAAAGAAGAATACATTAACGGTGAATCGATTGCTATAGGTGGTAGAAACTTTCAAGATTTTGAAGGTGAGATGAAGATTAGAGGTAGAGGACATTCTACCTGGGGTATCCATCCTAAAAAACCATATCAAATGAAGCTAGATACTAAATCCGAATTTTTGGGTATGCCTAAAGGAAAAAAGTGGATATTCCTTGCTGATTATAGCGACAAAACTTTAATAAGAACACGTCTTGCTTTTGAAATGGGATACGTAAGTAATCTTGATTGGACTCCAAGATGCAGATATGCTGAAGTTTTTATAAATAATTCATATAACGGAACTTACAATATTACTGAGAAGGTAGAGGAAAGTAAGAGTAGGGTAAATTTAGGTGATGATGGATATCTCCTCGAAATAGATACTCCTGACCATCTAGATGAAGAAGATATTTACCTTAAGTCATATAAGTTCCTATATCAGATTAAAGAGCCATCGACGACATACAATAGTCCTGAATATGAATATATAGTTGACTATATTGAAGATTTTGAGAGTACTCTTTTTGGAGGAAATTTCAAAGATCCTATAAATGGTTACAGATCCTATATCGATGTTGAAAGTTTCGTTGATTGGTATCTTATAAATGAAATTGCCAAAAATGTAGATGCAAGAGGGTATTCTAGCATATATCTTAATTTGGTTCCTGGAGATAAATTAAAAATGGGCCCATTATGGGACTTTGATCTATCATTTGGAAATGTTGATTATGCTGATAGTCAGTATCCAGATGGATTTTGGATAAAATATAATAGCTATTTTATAAGACTTTTTGAAGATCCCTACTTTGTAAACCAAGTTAAAGATAGATTCAATTTCTTTAATGATAGGAGAGATTACTTCTTGGAAATAATAGATACTCAGCAGCAAAAGCTCCGCTTTGCCCAGGAAGAAAATGATCTCAGATGGGATTTATATGGAAATTATGTATGGCCAAATCCTATTTATTTTGAGACGCACATCGAAGAAGTAAATCACTTAAAAATGTGGATGATTGATAGGTTTAACTGGCTTGAAGAAACATTTGACAACATGTAAGCCAGATCCCTAATTATATATGTTTAGTATAGGCTATATTTAGAAATTTCGACTACCTTTTCCTCATCAATACCTGTTGGTATATTGTTCTTATTGCAGTAGCCTAAAAAATCCTGTAATGGCAAATTACCAATGAAGGAATGACTCCAAAAAAAGCAATTGATAAAATAATTGAATATTCAACCATACCCGGTACTTCAAGACATCATTGGGGAACCGACCTAGATTTAATTGATGCTAATTTTCCAAAACCAGAAAGTGTTTTAGAAGAAGAGCATTTTTATGGCAATGGACCCTATTGTAAATTTAAAGAGTGGATGGATGTTTATGCAGAATCTTATGGGTTTATCGAAGTATATACTCAGGATGATTCTCGAAAAGGATTTAAACATGAGCCCTGGCATTACAGTTTTGCACCCGTTTCCATACCCATGCTTCAAAGTTTTAAAAAATTAAACATAAAAGAGATATTAACCATAGAAGATGTAAAAGGAGCTTCTTTTTTTTCGGACGACTTTATCCAAAAATACTACCTAGAAAACATCTTGGATATTAATCCAAAACTACTTTAATTATTGAGTTTTGAATTGAAAATATAAA
>JBELHH010000046.1:0-6814 GCA_042091515.1 Flavobacterium sp.
GAACAAACTCTTTATCATTATCAGCAATATGAGTATAGAATTCTGGGGCAACAGCCAAATGGCTAAAATAATCTATTGCCTTTCTTAATAAGTTTCCTCCATAAATTTCGTTTGCTGCAATTTTCGACATAACGAAATCGGCTTGGCTCAATTCTACACCTTGGCTATTTATTCTGATAAAAATTTCGGTTACTTTTTCAATGTCCAAATCGCCACTTAATTCAATTAGTCCAATTTGTTTCTTTGGAATATTTATTAAGTCTTGAAATACAGTTTGTATTTTTTTCTTATCAGTATCAGGATTTTGTTCTAAATAGTTTCCAACAATATCAAATAAATCTCCATTAAAAACAGTTGATATGTCATTAACCCATTTTCTATCTTTTTCAATTGCAGGTGTTAGGGTTTCAAATTTTTCTTCGAGAGGATTAAATGCAATCTTAATTCTGATTTTTTTGTAATCTTTATTTACAACTTGTTGACCTATTATTGCAGCAGTTAATGCGGTAACTCTTTGTTGTCCGTCAATCAAGATTTTCTTTCCCTCGGACAAGCTTCCATCTTTTAACTTAATATTTGGGTTTCTCCAAGCGATAATATATCCAATTGGATAACCTTGATACAAACTATCCATCAAATCTCTTACTTTCGTGGAACTCCACACAAATGGTCTTTGAATTTCTGGAATAGCAATTTCTCCTGATTTTACCCAAGTAACCAAAGTTTCAATTAATGGTTGATTTACTGAATATTTTTGTGAACTCATATTTTAAATTTTCCTTTGATTGTTTATGCTGTTGATGTTGTCTTTAATGCACGCTAACGGTCTTGTATATGAAAAGTTGCGAATTAATGAGTAGCAATTTTTCAAGTTTATTCGTTGGTTTAAAAGTAGTTGAAAATTTCGAGTTCAGAAAATTTGAGCAATTTTTTATATACTTTGTTGGCAGTAGTTTTTATCGTTTGCTAATTCCTCAATTCTTCCATATCGGTTATTAGTTCCTCCAGTTTCTTGAGTTCTTTTCCGTAAATTAAATTCACTATCTTTTTATATAAAGGAACTCCAAAAAAGAAAGACAAACATATTACAATTAAGAACCCTATAGCAATATAGATAGTAACTGAATCATTTATAATTTGTTGAAATCTTAAGGGATTACACTGAGCTAAATGAAAAAATTCGAAGAATATTATTAGTCGTATGGATAGAGGGAACGTTTATTTTTTGTTAGCAATCTTTAAATATTTATCTCGTATGGACGCTTTGTAGATGTAGTAATCCTTAATCTTAAATCCAAATCGCTTAATGTGGATCGTATCTACAATGCTTATATTTTCTACAACTTCTTTAAGCTCGCCGTTTATCGGTTGCCAATCATCTGAAAGAATTATTGCGTCCTGCTTATCATAAGTAAGTTTATTGGTCCAGTAATCAAATTGATCAAATCGAGGTGAATAAGAATAAATATCTGATCTGTCAAGCTGAAACGACAACAGGGAAGCTGTTCTATAAGAAGTAGTAAGAATTTGAAGTTCTTTGGGATTTTCATTGATTAGAGTCTCAATTTTATTTCCAATGGATGGCCAACCATAATAAAGTGCACCATCCTTGTCTTCAACTCCATCAATAAAACTGTTTAAAGGTAAAACAGAAAAATGAATAACAATCAGCACATTAACAATAGCAGAATAAACTAAAATAGCATTGAGCTTTTCTTTTTTGATTTTCAGTAGCAGTACTATCCAAAGCGGCAAAATGAAAATATAAGCAGGGATATTCCAATAATACAAGACATTGGAAAAAGTAGATAAGCATAAAAAAGTTAAAGATGACCATAAAAAAAGATGCTTGGCAATTTTTCGATAAACAATCTCGTAACTGCTATAGGCATTCCTCTTGCTTTGCTGAATGTATTTCCTATTCCTGATGAGAAACCACCAGGTGAAAGGAGTGATTAATGCGATAGATCCGATAATAAATCCAGCGATATTTCCGCTAAAAAAATTCCCTTTTAACAATGGATCCAATGTTCTTTGTCCAAGTGTAAATTTAAACGAACCGTATTGGTTTTGAATGTTCCAAATAAAAATTGGAGCTATAATGAATAGGCAAAGGATTATCCCAAGATAGATTCTAACATCTTTTAGAACTGATCGCAATGGTTTGTTAATGATAACTACTGAAGCCATAGCAAATGCTACAAACACTGAATTGTATTTAGATAAAGCAGCCATTCCCAAGAAAGTAAATGCTAAAAAAATGTCTTTAGATTTTCCATTTTTACCATCCCATTTATCAGTTAAATAATTTAGCCAAAAATAACCTGAAGATAAGATCATGGTTATCATCATATAATCGTGCCATGCAAAACTTGTGAATATAAAAAAGAGGGGAATACTGAAAAAAGTTAGCATTACTAACGGAATGTCTACTGACTGATTCATACGTTTTAAAAGACGATAGTAAATCAGTGTGCAAATCATCAGGCAAATAAATACAGGTAATCTTAGTACAAATAGTGATTTTCCAAATATTTTGTAAAACATTCCCTGAATCAGTGCTTGAAGTGCGGGGTGATCATGATAAGAAAGGGCAGGAAATCGTCCCCATAACCAGTAATAAGCCTCATCAGGATTTGGAAATGTAAACAGCCAGTATACGAATTTACAAACTAGTAAAATCCCTAGAAAAGTATAAAAGGTATATTTTTTGTTTTTCATATGACTGTTAAAGTTTTGAGATTAGTTGTGCTTGGCAATTTTAAAACAATCATTTTGTCTAATTCTTATTTTTGGTCAACTTGTATAAAAACACAAACTTAACAGTTTCATGATTTCTCTTTATTGGAAATGTCTTCAGCAATTGAAACTTCTGGTAATTTTTTGAATAGACTTTCTTAGGGTGGCGGTAATTTCTACTGTCGGTGATATACAAATGATTCTTTTTATGGTCAATGCTTGGAAGCTTTTTGTTTATCCAATAATATTTATGAATAGCATTCAAACCTCCAATTCCATATACATTCATATGATTAGTGTGGGCTATATAGTAATCGATATGAGCTGCAGGAAACCACTTGTCGGAAACAATAGGCAAATGGGTTAATTTTTCTTTTTTTAGAAAATCAGCTATTGATAGTGCTACTTTCTCCCATCCATACATATCCAAGGTTACATCATTTCTTCCGTACAATTCTTTTTTCTCATATTGCTGTTTTGGTAAAAACCAACCTTCATTGATGATAAAAGAAGTAAACACACAAAGGATTGCAAAAACGGCAAAGCCAATTTTTAGGTTTCGAACACTATTTTTTTGTCGATTTATAAAAAGTGCAAGTAAAGGCAAAAGAGTTATGTACGATAAACCAGACCAATGTGGAAAGGTGTCTCTAAAAAGGGATAGGTATAAAGTTGTGAAGATTAAGGGCAGCGAGAAAAATAAGAATATCCATAGAACTTCTTTTTGAACAGCAAACTTTTTTCTAATTAAACGGCTCATCATTACAAGAAGCATTGTATAAATATACGGGTTGTTATAGAGTACTTGTCCAAGCCATTCTCTTAAAAATGAATTTTTATTGAATTTGAAGCTAAATAGGGATACTCTATTGTTATGAAATGTATAACTGATAAAATCATTGTTATAATTCCAAAGGACAATCAAAGAAATAAAGAAAACAGGAAAAAGTAATGCAACATACAAACTCCAATCCTTTAACCAATTTCTATTGACAAATACAACATAAAGTGCAACACCAAGTAATAAAAACACCGCTTGGTATTTTGAATAGATTGCACAACCAATAAAAAAGAATGCAATGCATAATTTTAATCTGGAATTTTTAGTAGGACCTTTTGGTAAGCTTTGTAACAAAAAATAAAAACTAAGTAACCAGAACACCACTAAGGGTGCATCTGGAAGTACAAACACCCCGGCAATAATAAATCCATAAATACTTATGTTGTACAACAAAACAGCAATAAATCCAACTTGATCATTTTTCAGGTATTTTCCGATTAAGAAAACAACATACATTGAAATACTTGCGGGTATTATGGAAGCAAGACGAATAGCCAATTCGCTATCAAAATATAAGTCGAGCGTAAAAAATTGAATAAAAAAACCAACAAATGACGGATGATCAAAATGACTTATATCTGGATATTTGGCATACAACCAATAATACACTTCATCGTTTCCAAATTCGAGCTGATTTGCTAAGAAAACTCTAAGAAAAGTACTTAAAAGAATAAGTAATAAAGTAGCTTTTTTGTAATTCATACGATTAATGGACTCTTTTCGGTTTGTAAAAAAAAGCCATACTTATAAACCCAATGAGTATTCCAATAAAAGATCCAACAAATACATCTATTAAAAAATGTTGCGACAAGTATATGCGAGAAAGCCCTGCAATAATTGCTAAAGAAAACCAGAGGTATTGAGATTTACATTTGGTAAAATACAATGATAGCATTGTGAAAATAGCGAAAGCAGTAATTGTATGACCCGAAGGGAATGAGTTCCAAAAAGCTATTTTAACACCTTCTACCAAATGCAAAGACTCTTCTCCTAGAGCTTTGACAGGTCTTGCGATTCCTTTAAACACAATTTTTTTTAATATATGCGTAACAATAAGTGTTAATCCCCCACCAACTAAAAATGCGAAAAACATTTTTCGCTTTACAAACAAAAACAACAATGCAAGTACGCCAAACATAACACCATCTCCAATGAAAGTGGAATATTTAAAGAAGAAATCAAAAAAAGAGCTGTGAAACTTATTTGTAATGATGTGTAATGAAAACTTATCTACAATAACCACCAAAAACAGAGAAATTGAAAAGAAAACACCATAGATGATATAGGTCTGAATTCGAATAGATAGTATTAAGTCCCAAAAAGCACCTTTAAACTTATAAATACCTCTATAGTGAATTCGTTTATTGGTGTTTGATTTTAATACGATGTTTGTCTTCATTTCTTCATTGCTGTATAATAAAAACAAAGTTAAATAGCTAAGATTCACATAGTGTTAAGTCATTCTTAAGGAAGTTTGAAGATTTTAATAGTTTTAACTTTAAAACAACATTTTATTTAAGAATCATTAAAATTAAAAAATGTTAAATGTTGGTTTAGATTGGTTAATTCTAAACTTTTCTAGATGATCAATTTTTCTAAAATCACTTTTTAGTTTGAGATAATGTTCATAGATATGAGGATGAATAATTTCAATTGATCTAATATAATTAATAGCCAGTTTTTTATCCAATTATTCTTTTCATTATCCATTCTACTGGTCCATATTCTCTGCTTTTTAACCAATAAGTAGCAAACAACACACATAATAAACTAAACACTAAAGCATATGCTACTGAAAATTCTATTGAACAATTTCCTATTTTTTCTGGAATAATTACTTCCATGATTCCCATATGTTCGTTAAGATAGATGGTTTACACAAGTTAAAGATTAGACTTTACACTAAATTGGTTTCCAGCCTTATCGATTTTTCTTTATTTCTTAATTCTTTCTCATTAAAGAATCCTAAAAATGCGCTTCTATAATATACTTTCCAAATACCATTTCCAAGTTCTTCAATTCCGATATATTTTCCTTTTAAAGCCGCCGTTAAATATACCCAGTAATATGATTTCCATCTAATAGCCCCATTTTGAGTTACTTTTAAAATTTTGAGATTTGTTTGATAATCAAAATGAGTTATTTTTTTTGGAAAAGGTTTGCAAGAAAAGTCATATACATAAGCAGGTGTTTTCATTTCTAAAGCTTCATGTGGCCTTATATTGTTATATTCTTTGATGAAATGGTTTAAACGTCTTTGTTACGCTTTTAAATCATAGGCAGCTGGTTTTGCACATGCAGCTTTCAGGTCTCTGTGCATTCTTTCATGTCTGCCGTTTTGTTCTGGATGTGCAGGATCATAAAAAACAGGCATAATTCCTAGTTCAATAAACCAGTAGGATAGCCGAGTAAATCTTTGAATAGCTCTTACAGAACCAAAAGGACTACCATTATCAGTATGTATTTGTTTAGGAATACCGTACTTTCTAAATACTTTTGTAAATTCTGCTTTGGCTGACTTTAAATTTTCATGATAATGCCCTTTAGCCGAGAATAGAAACCGACTTTTAGAATCCGCAATAGTAAGAGGGTGACAATATATTTTATTTCCCATTAAAAATTTTCCTTTGTAGTCTGCGCTCCATACTTCATTACACTCTTTTGGATCAAAAATAGGATATACAGGTTTTACTCTTCTCATTCTTTTTTTAGAGTTTACAAAACCGTTTTTCATTAATATGTTATGTATGGTAACCACAGAAGGTCTCTCTTTTTCAAGATAATCGTTAAACAATAGAATTCTGATTTTTTTAGCTCCCCAACGAGAATATTTTTTCTTTAGATTGAGGATAGCTTCAGTGATATGTCTCTCAGTTTGATTAGGATGATTCCTAGGAGTTCTAGATTGCTCTTTTAAACCTTCATATCCCTGTTTTTCAAATCGGTCAATTAATCTGTAGGCAGTAGGTCTTGAGATTTCAAAGTTTCTACATAATTCTGTGATGGTATACTTTCCAGTTCTACATTCACAAATAAATTCAATTTTTTGTTCCATAGTTGTTGTTACTTTCCAAGGCATAGTAGTTTGATTTTTATCTCAAATTACAACCTAAAAAAGTGTAAAGGATGTTCCTTTAACTTTGTAAACTATGTCCCTTTATCGTACCGTAATTACAGCCAACGGTTTAGTGTATGATTTCGTTGCGTGTTTAAGCACTAAAGTTAGCAAATAAA
>JBELHH010000047.1:0-3805 GCA_042091515.1 Flavobacterium sp.
TTGCTATAGGTGGTTTTTTACCTTTAGAAAAAGTATATCATTTTAATCCAATACCAGAGGAGTTAACAGAAGATGAGTCCAAATATGTATTAGGCGCTCAGGGAAATGTTTGGACAGAGTATATGAAAACTGAAAAACAGGTGGAATATATGGCATTTCCTAGAGTGGTTGCTTTAAGCGAAGTAGTATGGTCTTCTCCTGAACATAAAAATTATCAAGATTTCATACTTAGATTAGAGCAGTATCAAAAAAGATTGGACCAATTAAATGTAAACTATGCTAACCATATCTATTCTGTAAAAGGTGAATTAATAAATTCAAAAGGTAATTTAGCTTATCAATTAAGTACCACCTCCTCTTCTTATCCTATTTACTATGCTACTGATGAATCTTTTCCTTCAAAATTATATTCAACTCCAATTTTCGTAGATTCATCTATGTATATTAAAGCAGTCGTTTTAAATTCAAAAAACACTGCATTGGGAGCTGTATTTCAACAAAAAATTAATTTACATAAAGGAGTTAGTGCTAAAATTTTAATAAATAAAGAACCACACCCAGCATACAATGCTGGTGGCAAAAATGCCTTAATTAACGGTATTTCTGGAAACAATAAACGTTATGGAGATAAAGAATGGTTAGGTTTTTCAGGAGAAGATATAGAGATTTTAATTGAATTTGATACACCTACCAAAATCAATTCAATTGCTACTCGATTTTATAACGGAAATGGACAGTGGATCTACGCACCGAAAAAGGTTGAAGTTTCTATTAATGAGGGACAGCACAAGCAGACTATGAATATTAAGCCAACAGATAGTATTATTGCTACATCTGCTCTAAAGCTTAAAAATATGAGTGTAAAAACAATGAAATTAAAAATTCCTAATTACGGAATCATTCCTGAAGGAAAACAAGGAGCTGGACATAAGGCGTGGACATTTATAGACGAAATAATTATTGAATAGTATGCTGTTAGAAATCTGTGCCAACTCGTATGAATCTGCTATCAATGCCCAAATAGCAGGAGCACACCGTATCGAGTTATGTTCTGAAATTTCTATTGGAGGAATTAGCCCTTCCTATGGACTGATAACAATAGTCATGCAGAAGATAAAAATCCCTGTATATGTATTAATTAGACCTAGAAGTGGCAATTTTACCTATTCCAATGAGGAATTTAATATTATGAAAAAAAATATTGTTCTCTGTAAAGACCTAGGTTGTGCCGGAATAGTATCTGGTGTACTTCATAAAAATAACACTATAGATGTCAAAAGAACAAGAGAGTTAATTGAACTTGCTAGACCACTCTCTTTTACCTTTCATAGAGCTTTTGATGAAGTATTAAAACCAAAAGAATCTCTATTAGAATTAATTGAACTGGGTGTTGATCGCATCTTAACTTCGGGTCAACAACATATTGCTGAAGATGGGATTGAATTATTGATAAAACTTCAAAAGATAGCACAGGACAACCTGATCATAATGCCTGGAGGTGGTATAAATTATCAAAATAGTATGCTTTTTAAAAAAGTAAGATTCAAAGAAATCCATGCCTCTGCCTCCAAAGTGATTGTTAGAAATACCCATTCTTATTTCGGAAAAACTCCTCAAACAATATCTGATATTGAAACTATAAAAAAGATTTTAGACACAATAAACTAAGCTACTTTTTTGAAATAAACATCGTCTCTAAAAAACCCAATCCATAGCCAACAAACTGAATAAGCGAGGTAATCATGCTTAGAAAACCTACTCTGATTCCGTTTTTGAAACTTGAATCTATAAGAATGGCTAAAAAATAAAGATAGTAACAACTAAATAGTGTTAGGTATCCAAAAATTGCCAAAAAAATACTAAGATCTAAGCCGATAATAAAAAGGCTAGGAAACCAATAGGCAAGTTTCGCTGTCGATGGATATTTTTTATTGAGTAAAGGCCTAACTTTCCCAAAGGTATAAGTCTGTTTAAAAAATTGCGCAAGAGTACTTCTACGTTTATGATATACAAAGGCGGTTTCAATTAACTGAGTTTCAAAATTATGCTCCCACAAACGAAATGTTAGATCAATATCTTCTCCTACTTGCATATTAGAAAACCCTTGAGTCTGATAAAAAGCATCTTTAGACAAACCCATATTAAAACTTCTAAGTTGAAATTTTCCAATAGATGTTTTCTTTCCCCTTATGCCTCCTGTCGTTAAAAAAGAAGTCATCGAATAATTAATGGCTTTTTGAAGGAGAGTAAAACTAGCAAGCGCTGCATCTGGTCCGCCAAAAGCATCTGTAAAATTAGTTGAAAGCTGATTAGAAACTTTTTTTAAATAGTTTGGTGGTAGAATGACATCAGAATCTAAGATTATAAAATAATTTCCATTGGCTCTTTGCATACCGTAATTCCTACTCTCGCCTGGTCCAGAATTTTCTTTATAATAGTATTGTATATTAAGTTTTGAATCAAATTTTTTAACAATATCCTTGCATGGTGTGGTAGAACCATCTTCAATAACAATAACTTCAAGATCTTCCTGAATATCTTGAGCTGAAAGACTTACTAGGAGTTCTTCAATTTCTTGAGGACGATTGAATACGGGTATTATAATTGAAAATGAAACGTGTTTCAATGGATTGATTTAAAAACGGAAAATTACAAAAACCATTGGAAACAAAAAACGCAAACCAATGGTTTACGTTTTGTAAGGTGCTATAAAGGTAAAATGGTAATTAAAAAACTTTATATACTTATTTAACCTGTCGAAAATAATTTTTAATTTTATAATATAAGTTAATTTGGATTCCCTCCACATATCAAAAAGTTCCAAACATTTTCCCTTGTAAAGGTTGTAACTTTACTACTATTATCACCATTTTCAAGATTTGGTCCCATGCAAAATGTAGACAAATAACCTCCTCCGGTTAAATAGATTTTATAACAAGCTGTTTGATTGGCCCAATTATAATTACACTGACTATTCCCTGTGGTACATAGATTGACTTGTGAAACTCCTTCGGTTGGAGGCGAAGATTTACCACTCAAAAAATCATTGTAAATAGTCTGAAAGTCATCCACAGAAACACTAACACCAGCCCCCGGAGCAATATATAGTTTCTCTTCGGTATAATCATAATATGACGAAGGTGATCCAAGTTTATTTAATGAAAGTATCCCTGAAGATTTTGAAGAAGTTTCCACTGGTTTGCATTTGTATGGAACATATCCATTTCTAGTAAAACCTTCAGTTGGTTGCATTCCTGGCATCCCTTCTCCCATTGGAGGCATTCCTCGCATGCCACCTTTCTTTGGAGACATCTTTCCGGGGATTTGAGCATAGGCGATTTGAGAAAAAAGTAATACGCAAAAAAATAATTTTTTCATGATGTAAATATTTTTAATATTAAAATTATGGTTATTGTAATAAAAAATATAAAAACAGCATATAATCATGAAAAAAAATATGCTGCTTTATAAGTAGAATTTATGATATTTTATTCTTTTATAATCTTGTAAGATCCTATTTTTCCTTCAGCAGTTACCTTTACAAGATACATCCCTGGTCTTAGTTTAGACAAGTTGATTGATGAGTTGTTTGTATTTGGTGCTCCAGAAAATACTTTTTGCCCTAATAAATTAAAGATTTCTATAGATTCTACATTATTTTGAGATCTAAAGTTTAGTTCTTCTTTTACAATCGTTGGATACAATGTAAATCCTTCTAGAATATTATTTTCTGTCCCTAGAGTTTCGGTTGTAATCTGGAAATTGTCAATGAATAAATCATTATCTATACCTGAATCACTAGATC
>JBELHH010000048.1:0-3591 GCA_042091515.1 Flavobacterium sp.
GTGATGGTGAAGAAAGTTATAATTTAGATTTATCAGATAAAAGATGTCATTCGGTAGCTCAAAGATTAAAAGTATTGTTACAAAATAATCCTAATTATGATTATTTAATTAATTCCTATGGAGAAACTAAACCGCGGGTATCAAATAACTCCAATAAAAACAAACAGTTGAACAGGAGAGTAGAGATTACAATACTCCCACCCTTAAGCTATTATGAAACTATAGAATAATATCATGTTTTTTGTTTTTTCTTTTTAGCTGCAGGAAATAGTACATTATTTAAAATTAAACGATAGCCTGGAGATTTTGGATGGAGTTCTAATTCAGTTTTTGGATCCCCAACCCGATGCTGATAGTCTTCAGGATCATGCCCTCCATAAAATGTAAAAAAACCTTTACCTTTTATTCCATGAATATATCGAGCCTCTCCATTCGTTTTTTGTTCTCCCATTACCAATACATTTGCTTTAATTTGATCTCTTTCATAAGCAGTAGTTTGTCCCATAAAACCTTTAATTAGAGAAGTGTGATTTTGAATTAACATAGTTGGAATAGGATCCCACTTTGCAGAATAGTCCATAAGTGTAAAATAATCTGTTTCTTTATTTATTTTTCGCTTAGACGTCATGTCGATTGATGAAAACTCGTATACCATTGGACTTCGCTCTAAGATAAAATTTTTAAATGCAAAAGTATTATCATAATTGATTTTACCTTGGTAATCAGGATCGCTAGGATCGTCATCAAACATAGTTTCACAAATATCAACACCTTCTGCAGATAAAGCAATGTCAAAACTATCAGTAGCGCTACACATAGCAAACATAAAACCACCTCCAACTACATAATCTCTTATTTTTAGTGACACGTCTAATTTAAGATCAGATACTTTATCGTATCCTAAATTAGAAGCCATCAATTCTGCATCTTTTTTGTTTTGGATATACCATGGTGCAGAGCGATAAGCGCGATAAAATTTGCCATACTGACCAGTGAAATCCTCATGATGTAGATGCAACCAATCAAAAAGCACTAACTGATCTCCAAGAACTTCTTCATCATAGATTGTAGTATAAGGAATTTCCGCATAGGTTAAAACCATAGTAACTGCGTCATCCCATGGTTGATTTCCCTTTGGAGAATAAACAGCAATTCTAGGGGCCTTTTCTAAAATGACTGCTTCCATATTTTGAGAAGGACTACTTATTAAATTTAAAATTTCTTCAGTTTTAGAATTGGACAAAAGCACAAAAGAAACTCCTCTTACTTGACATTCCTTTTTTATTTCATCTGTATCGGGTAATAAAAAAGAACCACCTCGGTAATTGAGAAGCCATTTTACTTTTAATTGCTTTTGTAAAGTCCAATAAGTTAATCCGTATGCTTTTAAATGTTCTTCTTGACTATCCGAATCCATAGGTATCAGTATATAAGAAGCAGTTACTGTTGAATAAAACAATACGACAAAAATGAAAATGAAAAAATTCTTCATAGAATTAATTTACAAACTAATTTTTAATTTAAAAAATATAGAATTGTTAAAATGGTATATCATCGTCATTACCAGAAAAATCGCTGTTGATAGAACTTCCAAATGCTTCATCAGGTGAAGCTGAAGGATTTGTTTTAAAAGTGTCATCATTAGCAGCAGCATTCATCCTTGACTGGTATTCGTTTGAAAAGTTAAATTCATCTAAATCTTCAAATTTACCGAGGTGGCCCAAGAATTTTAATCTTATTTCATCCAAACCTCCGTTACGATGCTTGGCAACAATAAACTCTCCTTGACCTTCAGTTGGACTATGCTCATCATCATCCCACTCGTCTATTTTATAATATTCGGGTCTATAAATAAACGAAACAATATCAGCATCTTGTTCAATTGCACCAGATTCCCTTAGATCAGAAAGTAAAGGTCTTTTAGTTCCTCCTCTAGTTTCTACTGCACGAGATAATTGAGAAAGTGCTATTACTGGAATATTTAATTCTTTAGCTAATGCCTTCAAATTTCTAGATATCGTAGAAATCTCTTGTTCTCTATTACCTCCTTTTTGGGTTCCACCTGCAGTCATAAGCTGAAGGTAATCTACCATAATCAATTTAATTTTGTGCTGTGAAGCTAAACGCCTAGCTTTTGCTCTTAAATCAAATATAGAAAGAGATGGGGTATCATCAATAAATAAAGGAGCTTTTTCAAGACTTTTTACTTTTACATTTAATTGCTCCCACTCGTGTTTTTCTAAATTACCTGTTCTCAATTTTTCAGAATTCAATCCAGTTTCAGAGGAAATTAAACGTGTAATAAGCTGAATAGAAGACATTTCTAGTGAAAAAAATGCAACAGGAATATTGTGTAAAACTGAAATATTTCGAGCCATTGATAATGAAAAAGCTGTTTTTCCCATTCCGGGGCGGGCAGCTATAATAATTAAATCACTAGGCTGCCAACCTGAAGTTAACTTATCTACTTTAACAAAGCCTGAAGGTATTCCAGACAAACCTTCTCTATTGGCAATTTCTTCAATTTTTTTCTTTGCTTCAATTACTAAATCTTGAGCACTAATTGTAGATTTTTTAATATTTCCCTGTGTAATTTCATACAACTTTGATTCTGCAGTATCTAACAAATCAAATACATCAGTGCTTTCATTGTATGAATCTTCAATTATTTCGTTCGAAATTTTGATCAGACTACGTTGAATAAATTTCTGAATAATAATTCTTGCATGAAACTCAATGTGTGCAGAAGAGGATACTTTTTGAGTTAATTGAATTAAATAAAAATCACCTCCTACTGTTTCAAGGTTTTTTTGAGTTTTTAATTTAGATGATACGGTCAATAAGTCAATAGGAAGTCCTTCTTTAAATAACATAAAGATAGCTTCAAATATTTGTTGGTGAGCTTGTTTATAGAAAACCTCAGGGTGTAAAATATCAATAACCTCATCCACACCTCTTTTATCAACCATCATTGCCCCTAGAACAACCTCCTCTAGATCGATAGCTTGTGGTGGTATTTTCCCTTTTTCTAAAGAAATTACTTGAGTTTTTTGATTAGAGTAGGTTTTTTGAGGGTTGAGTTTTTCCATAAAGCTAAAGTAATTAAAATAGAACCGTTAAGTATTTAAATGTGATGATCAAAGTTCACCACTCATTAACAATTTAACTGTTGAAAAGTAAAAAAAATTGTTAATAAGTACAAAAAAATCCGAAACAGTAACTTTCGGATTTTGTTAATGATTTGTAAATGTTATGACTAAGCATTAAAGACTCCCATTTCTGAATATTTTTTCATCCTAATTTTAACCAATTCTTTTGGTGATAAATTCATTAAAGTCTTGTATTCCTTAACAATTATATTTGAAACAATTTCAAAAGTTTTTTCTCTATTATTATGAGCGCCTCCGAGCGGTTCTTTGATAATTAAATCGATTAGATTTTGTCGTTTCATATCGTTGGCAGTTAATTTTAGTGCCTCTGCAGCTTGTTCTTTATATTCCCAGCTTCTCCAAAGTATCGAGGAGCAACTTTCGGGAGAAATAACAGAATACCAAGTGTTTTCTAACATCAGAAATCGATCCCCTACTCCAA